>CAWHNR010000012.1:0-47605 GCA_963830575.1 uncultured Actinomycetota bacterium | reverse complement strand
AGCTGGCCGCGCGCCAGCGGGCGATGAAGTCGGCGACCGACAACGCCGACCGAGCTGATCAAGAAGTACACCCGTATCGCCAACCAGGCCCGCCAGGCCGGCATCACCCAGGAGATCAGCGAGATCGTCGGTGGCGTCAACGCGCTCGCCGACGCGAACGCAGGGAGTGAGTAGACCATGACCGCGACGATCGAAGAGACCGAAGAGACCGGCGCCGCAGGCATCGGTCGGATCGCACGCGTCATCGGCCCGGTGGTGGACGTCGAGTTCCCCGTCGACACGATGCCCGAGATCTACAACAAGCTGCTGTCGACGTCACCCTCGGCGGCGAGACCACGACGCTGCCGCTCGAGGTCGCCCAGCACATCGGTGACGGCATGATCCGCGCCATCTCGCTCAAGCCGACCGACGGCCTGGTCCGCGGCGGGCTGGTGTCCGACACCGGCAAGCCGATCATGGTGCCCGTCGGTGACGCCACCCTCGGCAAGGTGTTCAACGCCACCGGCGACGTCCTCAACCTCGAGGAGGGCCAGAGCTTCGAGCCCGCCGACTACTGGGGCATCCACCGCAAGGCGCCGGCCTTCGACCAGCTGGAGTCCAAGACCCAGATGTTCGAGACCGGCATCAAGGTCATCGACCTGCTGACGCCCTACGTGCAGGGCGGCAAGATCGGCCTGTTCGGTGGCGCCGGCGTCGGCAAGACCGTGCTGATCCAGGAGATGATCGCCCGCGTCGCCAAGGACCACGGTGGTGTGTCGGTGTTCGCCGGTGTCGGCGAGCGCACCCGTGAGGGCAACGACCTCATCGTCGAGATGGAGGAGGCCGGCGTCCTCGGTCAGACCGCCCTCGTCTTCGGCCAGATGGACGAGCCGCCGGGCACGCGCCTGCGCGTCGCGCTGTCGGCGCTCACGATGGCGGAGTACTTCCGCGACGTGCAGGGCCAGGACGTGCTGCTCTTCATCGACAACATCTTCCGGTTCACGCAGGCCGGTTCCGAGGTGTCGACCCTGCTGGGCCGGATGCCGTCCGCGGTGGGCTACCAGCCCAACCTCGCCGACGAGATGGGCACGCTCCAGGAGCGGATCACCTCGACGCGTGGTCACTCGATCACCTCGCTGCAGGCGATCTACGTGCCGGCCGACGACTACACCGACCCGGCGCCGGCGACGACGTTCGCCCACCTCGACGCCACCACCGAGCTGTCGCGCGAGATCGCCTCGCTCGGCATCTACCCGGCCGTCGACCCGCTGACCTCGACCTCGCGGATCCTCTCGGCCGAGTACATCGGCCAGGAGCACTACGACTGCGCGATCCGGATCAAGCAGCTCCTGCAGCGCAACAAGGAGCTCCAGGACATCATCGCGATCCTCGGTGTCGACGAGCTGTCCGAGGAGGACAAGGTCATCGTGTCGCCGGGCGCGCCGCATCCAGCGCTTCCTGTCGCAGAACACCTACGTGGCCAAGCAGTTCACCGGCATCGAGGGCTCGACGGTCCCGGTCGCCGACACGATCGTGGCGTTCAACAAGATCGCCGACGGCGACTACGACCACGTGGCCGAGCAGGCGTTCTTCATGTGCGGCGGTCTCGACGACGTCGAGGCCAAGTGGGCCGAGATCCAGAAGAACCTCTGACATGGCTGACGCTCTGCAGGTCGAGCTGGTCGCGGCCGACCGGACCGTGTGGTCCGGTCAGGCCACGATGGTGATCGCCCGCACGGTCGAGGGCGACGTCGGCATCCTGCGCGGTCACGCGCCGCTGCTGTCGCTGCTCACCGACGCGGTCGTCGAGATCACCGGCGAGGAGGGCGACGTCATCGTCGCGGCCGTCGACGGGGGTTTCCTGTCGGTCGCGGCCGACCGCGTCTCCATCCTCTCCGAGCGTGCCGTGCTGGCCGAGGAGATCGACGTCGACGCCGCCCGTGCCGAGCTCGAGCGGGCGCCCGACGGCGAGGTCGCCGAGGACGACGAGCGAGCGCCGTATCCGTCGCGCCGAGGCGCGCATCCGCGCGGCCGAGAAGGCCCGCTGACAGCTCGGTGTCAACGCCCCGCTAGGGTGAGCGCTCCCGAGGCAAGGAGCGAGCGGACCAGATGGCGTGGTGGGAGTGGACGCTCGACGCTGCCGGTGCGTTCCTGCTCCTGGCCTCCTCTACGGTCTCGCGCTCGTCGTACGCCGTCGCCTGATCACCCGCCACGGCGGCACCTTCGAGCTCAGCCACCGCGTCCGGACCTCCGAGTCCGGGCGCGGTTGGGTTCTCGGGGTCGGCCGCTACTCCGGCGAGCGGCTCGAGTGGTTCCGGCTGTTCTCGCTGGCGCCCCGGCCCAAGCGGTCGTGGGCCCGCGAGGCGCTCAGCTACGACGGGCGTCGTGAGGCGCTGGGCGCCGAGCAGATGTCGCTCTACCCCGACCACGTGGTCATCTGCTGCCTGACCGGCGGCGGGCGAGGTCGAGCTCGCGATGAGTGCCGGCTCGCTGACCGGCTTCCAGTCCTGGCTCGAGGCCCGACCGCCCGGCACCGACTGGAACCGCTGAACGGACGACCGCGATGACGCGCGCATCACCGCTCGGGTCGGCGTCGTCTTCGCCCTCAACGGGCTGCTGTTCGCGAGCCTGGTCTCGCGGGTCCCCGACCTGCGGGCCGGCGCTCGACCTCGACAACGGCGGCCTCGGGCTGCTCCTGCTCGCGATCGCCGTCGGCTCCCTGGTCGCCCTGCCGACGCGCGGGCGCGCTGGTGGCCCGGTGGGGTGCCGGCGCCGTGGTCGCGCGCCGGGCGTGCTGCTCGACGCTGGCCGGCCTCGTGCTGGCCGCCGTCGGCGCCGGCCCGTCGGCTCGGTGCCCGCTCGCCGCCGCCGGGCTGCTCGTCTACGGCGCCGGCGTCGGCATCTGGGACGTCGCGATGAACGTCGAGGCCGCCGAGGTCGAGCGGCGGCTGGGCCGCACGGTGATGCCGCGCTTCCACGCCGGCTTCAGCCTCGGGACCGTCGCCGGCGCGCTCCTCGGCGTGCTCGTCGTCCGCGCTCGACGTGCCGTTGGCGGTGCACCTGGCTGTGCGTCGCGGCGCTGGTCGCTGCCGGTCGTCGTCGCTGGCCAGCCGCGGGTTCCTGCCGGTCGAGCCGGTCGACGCGGTGGCGCCGGCAGTCGGCGCGGGCCTGGCTCGAGCCGCGCACGCTCGCTGGTCGGCCTCCTGGTGCTGACCTTCGCCGTCGGCGAGGGCTCGGCCAACGACTGGATCGCGCTCGCCGCTCGTCGACGGCCACGACGCGGCGGCGTGGGTCGGGGTGGCGGGCTACTCGGCTGTTCGTCAGCCGCGATGACGCTCGGCCGCGTGGTCGGCCCGGCCGTCGCTGGACCGCTGGGGCCGCGCGCCCGTCGCTGTGGGGCTGCGCGGTCGCTGGTGGCCGGCGGGGTGCTGCTGGTCGTGCACGGCGACGGTCTGGCCGTTGGTCGGGCTCGGGCTGCGTGGCGTGGGGCCTGGGCGCCGTCGCTCGGCTTCCCGGTCGGGATGAGCGCCGCCGCCGACGACCCGGCCCGCGCCGCCGCCCGGGTCGGCGTCGTGTCGACGATCGGGTACGCGCGCGTTCCTGGCCGGCCCGCCGCTCCTCGGCGCGCTCGGTGACCGGGTCGGGACCCTCGACTCGCTGCAGGTCGTCGCGGCTCCTCATGGTGCCCGCCGCGCTGCTGTCGTCCGCCGGCCCGTGCGACGACCCGCGCCCGAGCACCCAGGGCAGGGTCAGCAGCGCCCAGACGTCGCGATCACGGCGATCTCGACGACGACGTAGCCGGGCCAGGGGCCGAGCAGGTCGAGCGGCGAGCTCACCGACGGCTTGCGGTTGAGGTAGCCGTAGTTGGTGTCGGTGAGGGCGTTGAAGACCATCATCGTCGCGACCCAGCCCAGCGTGACCGCGACCGCGACCCGGAAGCCGCGCCAGGTCGGCCGCTCGCCGAGCGCCGAGCACCAGGCACATGGCCCACACGCTCGCGATGTGCATGCCCCAGAACATCCACCACCGCGGGTCGGGGAAGGCCTCCTGCAGCGACGGCGTCGACGATCGCCTGGGTGACCAGCGTCGTGGCCCAGAAGTAGAGCAGCGCGCACGCGCCGCTGTTGCGGGTCCACAGGGCGAAGGCCGCGAGCATCCAGCTCAGGTCGCAGACCTGCAGCGGCAGCGAGGTGCCCATGTCGAAGTCGCCGGGCAGCAGCTGCAGGATCTGCAGCGGGACCGTGAACGACAGGATCAGCCAGGGCCATGCACGCGGCGCACGCGCTGCTCGGTCGTCGGCGTCGGCCCGGCGCAGACGGCGGCCGAGCAGGACGGCGGCCGACGCAGCCGAGGACGCACGAGCGCCATGAGCAGCAGGTGCTCGGTGCTGAAGGCCTGGAACCGGTCGGCGGCGAGCGGCGCGATCATGGTCATGTCCCTACCCTGGCCTGTGCCCGTGGGACACCGCGTGAGTATGCGGACCCGGCGTGGAGTCGGTCGCTGAGGCCATCCTCACCCGAACAGGGCCCGGATGTCGTCGGCCGTGATCGACTGCGACGTCGCCCCGTCGCCGTCGATGACCTGGGCGAACAGGGCGGCCTTGCGGGCCTTGAGCTCCATCACCTTGTCCTCGATCGTGTCGGTCGACACCAGCCGGTAGACCATCACCGGCCGGGTCTGGCCGATCCGGTGGGCGCGGTCGACGGCCTGGGCCTCGGCGGCGGGGTTCCACCAGGGGTCGAGCACGAACACGTAGTCGGCCTCGGTCAGGGTGAGCCCGACCCCGCCGGCCTTGAGGCTGATCAGGAACACCGGCGCTCGCCGTCGCGGAACTGCTGGATCACCTCGGCCCGCGGCGTGGTGCGAGCCGTCGAGGTAGGCGGTCGCGACCCCCTCGGCGTCGAGCCGGTCGCGCACCCGGCGCAGGAACCCGGTGAAGGTGCTGAAGACCAGGGCGCGGTGGCCCTCGGCGGCGAGCTCGAGCGACGTGCTCGACGAGGACGTCGAGCTTGGCCGAGCCGACCTCGTCGTGGCTCGGCGTCGACCAGGGCGGGGTCGAGCGCGAGCTGGCGCAGCTTGGTCAGGGCGGCCAGGATCGCGACCCGGTTGCTGTCGAAGTCGTCGACCAGGCCCAGGATGCGCTGGCGCTCCTTGGCCAGGTGGGTGTCGTAGAGCCTGCGGTGCCGGGGGTGGAGGTCGACGGCGAGGGTCTGCTCCTGCTTGGGCGGCAGGTCGGCGGCGACGAGCTCCTTGGTGCGGCGCAGCAGGAACGGCCTGATCCGCTGGGTGAAGCGGCGCAGCGCCTTGTCGTCGCCCTGCTTCTCGACCGGGCGTGACGACGTTGTCGATGAAGGACCGGGGCTGGGGGTAGATGCCCGGGCGCGACGATCGAGAGCAGCGACCAGAGCTCGAGGAGCCGGTTCTCGAAGGGGGTGCCGGTGACGGCGAGGCGGAACGGGGCGTCGATCTTGCGCACCGAGGAGTAGGCCTTGCTCTGGTGGTTCTTGACCTGGTGGGCCTCGTCGAGCACCAGCCCGGCCCACTCGACGTCGGCGTAGGCCGTCGGTCTCGAGCCGCTGCAGCGTGTAGCTGGTGACCACGACGTCGGCGTCGGCGGCGATCTCGGCGATCGCTCGGTCGCGGCGGCGCGCGCGAGGCGGTGACGGTCGCGACCCGCAGGCCCGGGGTGTGCCGCGCGGCCTCGCTCACCCAGGCCGACACCACGCTGGTCGGGGCGACGACCAGGAACGGCCGGTCGGTCGGTGCCCGGGTGTGGGCGACCAGGGCTCAGCACCTGCAGCGTCTTGCCGAGGCCCATGTCGTCGGCGAGGATGCCGCCGAGGCCGTGCTGCCACAGGAACGCCAGCCAGTGGAAGCCGTCGCGCTGGTAGGAGCGCAGCTCGGAGACCACCCCGGTCGGCTCGGGCGGGGGATGTCGGTCAGGTCGCGCAGCGCCTGGGCGCGGCGTACCCACTCGGCGGCCTGGGCGTCGACGATGCCGAGCTCGGCGAGCTGGGCCCACAGCCCGAGGTCGTGGGTGCCCGACGCTGATCCGGTCGCCGTCGGGCTCGCGCAGCTCGCCGGCGGCGCGCACCAGCGCGTGCAGCTGCGTCGAACTCGGGGCGGTCGGTGCGGAAGAACAGCCCGCTGGGCAGCACGACGTGCTCCTGCTCGAGGGTGATCGCGGCGAGCACGTCGGCCAGCGGCACCGCCTCGCCGTCGACGCGTGATCGTGACCCAGAGGTCGAGCCAGTCGGTGGCCTGCTCGTGCGGTCGTCGGACTCGGGCGGGCGCCTCGAAGCCGATCACCGGGCTCGCCTCGGTCTCGCGGAACTCGGGCGCGTCGACCTCGACGACGTCGACGTCGTCGCAGGCGCGCCACACCGGCAGCTCGAGCAGCGCGAGGTGCGAGGACGTCGACGCCCGCTGACCTCGCGCCGCTCGGGCGTCGGGGGCTGGGGGAGCCGGTCGAGCAGGTCGCGCTCGGCGCGACGGTCGCGCAGCGGGTCGCGTGCCGTCCCAGCCGACGACGTGCGTCGCCGTAGCGCCACTCCCAGACGAGCGTCGCCGCGTCGGCGGTGCTCCAGCGCACGGTGAGCCGCAGCCGCGGCGCGACCGGCCTCGGGCACGGTCGACCGTGCCGTCGCGCGAGCCCAGCGGCAGCAGCCGGCGCAGCCGGGCCAGCTCGTCGGGCAGCCGGTCGGCGGCCTCGGGCGGCAGCCGCAGCGGCGGGCGCGGCCAGCACGCGCACGGGGCCGCGGGGCAGCCGGCGCGCCAGCCGGGCCAGGGTCAGCTCGCCGTCGCCGTGGTCGAGCAGGGCGGTGTGGGCCGGGTCGCCCCACAGCCCGACCTCGTCGCCGCGCCACAGCCGGCCGTCGTGGTCGAGGCCGACGACGACCTGCGGGCCCGTCGTCGGTCGGTGCGGACGTCGGCGGCGAGCTGGACCGGCTTCTCGACCAGGTGGAGCGCGGTGAGGTGCTCGCAGCAGCAGCGGGAGCCCGGCCGCCCGCGCCTCGAGGAGCAGCGGGCACCACGTCGGGGCCGAAGTCGCCCACGGTGGGCTCGCGGCCGGCGTACCAGTAGCCGCCGTGGCGCTCGAGCGCGGCGTGCAGGGCCTTGACCACCTCGAGCTGGGCCGGCTCGTAGACGTGGCTCTGCGACGCGGCGGGGACGTTGGTCCAGGTGATGCCGGACTTGATCCAGCCGTGCTTCTTGCCCGGGCGCATCGGCCGCAGCCGCAGCAGCGGGCCGGACTGGTAGTAGACGCGGTGGCCGCGGCCCTCGTCCCAGCTCAGCTGCAGCGCCAGCGGCACCGGGTCGGCCTCGGGCGGGGCGAGGTCGGCCAGGTCGTCGGCCAGCGCGTCGAGCTGCTGCTCCCAGCGTCAGCTCGGCCGGGCGCGCTGAACATCGCGCCGAGGTCGAGCGCCAGCGCGGCGCCGTGCTTGCACTGGAAGTGGACCGGGCACGTGCAGGTCGAGGCCAGCGACAGCGACCTCGCCGTGCAGCGAGGCGCGCAGGTGGACGACGTAGGGGCGGTAGGCGGTGCCCCGCACCTCGGCCGAGGCCGAGACGGTGGTCGGCGTCAGGTCGCCGATCTCGCGGTCGGTCGACCCGGCCGTCGTCGACGTAGTCCTGGGCGCGCTGCAGCGTCTCGCGGGAGAAGTGCCGCGGCGACCTCGGCGGGGGAGAGACGGCGCAGGATGTTCATGACCCCGCCATCGTGGCACGCGCCGCCGACGGTCCCGGGAGTTCTCCACAGGGCCCACGGCGGCCGGGGACTCAGCGCTCGCCGCCCGGCACCCACAGCACGTCGCCGCGCTCGCGGTTGGCGTGGCGGGCCAGGATGAAGACCAGGTCGGAGAGCCGGTTGAGGTAGGTGATGGCCAGCGGGTTCATCGTCTCGCCGTGCACCTCGTGGGCCGCCCAGGCCGACCGCTCGGCGCGGCGTACGACGGTGCGGCGCACGTGCAGGTGGGCCGCGCCGGCGGTGCCGCCGTTGAGGATGAAGGAGCGCAGCGTCTCCAGCGGCTCGTTGTAGTGGTCGCACCAGCCCTCGAGGCGGTCGACGTAGTCCTGGGTGATGCGCAGCGGCGGGATACTCCGGGTCGGGCACGACCGGGGTGCAGAAGTCGGCGCCGACGTCGAAGAGGTCGTTCTGCACGTGGGTCAGCACCGCGACGACGTCGTCGTCGAGCCCGCCCGCGGCGACGGCCAGCCCGAGGTGGGCGTTGGCCTCGTCGACGTCGGCGTAGGCGTGCAGCCGCAGGTCGTTCTTGGTGGTCACGCTCATGTCGCCGAGGCGGGTCTCGCCGCCGTCGCCGGTGCGGGTGTAGATGCGGGTGAGGTTGACCATGCGGGCACAGTAGCGAGGTGAACGCCACGTCCGACCTCGCCCTGCCCGGTCGCTCGCTCGCCCTGCCCGGGGTCGCCCTGGCCTGTCCGGGCTGCTTCCACCCGCACGCGCCTGGTCCCCGACACCGCCGAGCGGTGGTACGTCCTGCACCTGGCCGGGCTCGTCGTCTTCCCGCTGGTCGGGGTCGCCGCTCATGGTGCTCGTGCGCGGGCGCGCGGACCCGCTGGCCTGGGTCGTGCGGCTGACGGCGTTCGGCTACGCGACCTTCTACACCGCGCTCGACGTCGTCTACGGCGTCGCGGCCGGCGACGTCACCCGCAGATGGAGGAGGGCTACCGGCGCAGCGCCGACTTCAGCGCGATGCTCCGCGTCGGCGTCGACCTCGGCGAGGTCGGCGTCGTGGTCGCTGCTGGCCTGCGGCGTCGGCGCTCGTGGTCGACCAGCTGCGGCCGCCACCGGGCCGCGCGGCCTGCCGGCCGTGGCCCTGCTGCCCGGGGCCTGGCTGGTGCACACCGACCACATCTTCAGCGCCCGGCGGCGTGCGTCGGGATGCTGCTCATCGGCGCTCGCGACCGGGCCTGCTCGCCCGGAACCTTCCCGGAACTCGCGGGACATCGGATGCAACCTCGGGGCCCTCCGGCGCGTCATAGTGGGTACAGGGCGCGACCCCCTGGTCATCACCCGCGAGGAGGCCGACGTGGACATCATCACCGACGGACCCGTGCTGCTGCTCGCCGGCGACTTCGACGTGCGCAGCACCTGGGAGGTCCGCACCGCCGTCTACGACGCGCTCGCCGTCCACGACCACGTCGTCGTCGACCTGACCGACGTCGCCTCGGTCGACGTCACCGCCCTCAAGGTCCTCGCCGCCGCCTCGCGCCAGGCCGCCCGCGAGGGCCACCACCTCACGCTGCGCGGCTGCAACGGCGCCGTGCGCCGGCTGCTGCACATGACCCACCTGATCCGGGTCGTCGAGGTCGAGCGGCACGCCGCCACCGCCTGACTTGGATATGCCACTCGACCGTGGTTACCAACGGTAACCGCGGTCCTAGGCTGCCCGCATGACCAAGGACAAGCCGTGGGCGATCGACCTAGCGGGCGCTCGTCCGTGAAGGCGTCGCACGAGCTCTACCGCGGCAACCTGCGTCAGACCGGGCTGTCGGTGGCCTTCGACCTCCCGACGCAGACCGGCTACGACCCCGGCTCGATCATGTCGCGCGGCGAGGTCGGCAAGGTCGGCGTACCGTCCCGCACCTGGGTGAGATCGCGCAAGCTCCTCGACCAGTCTCGCGCCGGGGTCGAGCGCCTCCTGACGCCAGCGCGGGACCTGTCGGATATCCCACTCGGACAGCGGTTACCAACGCGTAACCGCCGTTCTAGGCTGCGCGCATGACCAAGGACAAGCCCTGGGTGATGCGGACCTACGCCGGGCACTCGACCGCCGAGGCGTCCAACGCGCTCTACCGCGGCAACCTGGCCAAGGGGCAGACCGGGCTCTCGGTCGCCTTCGACCTGCCGACGCAGACCGGCTACGACCCCGACTCGGTGATGTCGCGCGGCGAGGTCGGCAAGGTCGGCGTGCCGGTGCCGCACCTGGGCGAGATGCGCAAGCTGTTCGACCAGATCCCGCTCACCGAGATGAACACCTCGATGACGATCAACGCGGTCGCGATGTGGATGCTCGCGATGTACCAGGTCGCCGCGGAGGAGCAGAACCCCGACCTCGACCCCGACGAGGTCGCGCGCCAGCTGGCCGGCACCACCCAGAACGACATCATCAAGGAGTACCTCTCGCGCGGGCACCTACGTGTTCCCGCCCGAGCACTCCCTGCGGCTGATCAGCGACATGATCGCCTACACGGTCCACCAGATCCCGAAGTGGAACCCGATCAACATCTGCAGCTACCACCTGCAGGAGGCCGGGCGCGACGCCGACGCAGGAGCTCGCCTACGCGCTGTGCACCGCGATCGCCGTGCTCGACGAGGTCAAGGCGTCCGGCCAGGTCGACGAGGACGACTTCGAGAAGGTCGTCGGCCGGATCTCGTTCTTCGTCAACGCCGGCGTCCGGTTCATCGAGGAGACCTGCAAGATGCGGGCCTTCAACCAGCTGTGGGACGAGATCACCCGCGAGCGCTACGGCGTCCAGGACCCCAAGATGCGCCGCTTCCGCTACGGCGTCCAGGTCAACTCGCTCGGCCTGACCGAGGCGCAGCCCGAGAACAACGTGCAGCGCATCGTGCTGGAGATGCTCGGCGTCACGCTGTCGCAAGAACGCCCGCGCCCGCGCCCTGCAGCTGCCCGCCTGGAACGAGGCGCTCGGCCTGCCGCGCCCGTGGGACCAGCAGTGGTCGCTGCGCCTGCAGCAGGTGCTGGCCTTCGAGTCCGACCTGCTCGAGTACGACGACATCTTCGACGGCAGCCACGTCATCGAGGCCAAGGTCGCCGAGCTCGTCGAGGGCGCCCGGGCCGAGATCGACCGGGTCCAGGCGATGGGCGGCGCGATCGCCGCCGTCGAGTCCGGCTACATGAAGCAGGAGCTGGTCTCGGCCCACGCCGCGCGCCGCGGCCGGATCGAGAACGGCGAGGAGATCATCGTCGGCGTCAACCGCTACGAGACCACCGAGCCGTCGCCGCTGACCGCCAACCTCGACGACGCCATCATGGCCGCCGACCCGCAGGCCGAGGCCTCGGCGCTGGCGTCGATGAAGGCGTGGAAGGAGCAGCGCGACGAGGCCGAGGTCGCCGCCGCGCTCGGCGCCCTGGCCGAGGCCGCCAAGACCGACGACAACCTGATGGCCGCCACCCTGGTCGCCGCCCGCGCCGGCGCGACCACGGGGGAGTGGGCCGGCACGCTGCGCGAGGTGTTCGGCGAGTTCCGCGCCCCCACCGGGGTCAGCGGCGCCGTCGGCGTGGCCGAGGCCGGTGCCGAGCTGACCGAGGTGCGCGAGCGGGTCCGGGCCGACCGGCGAGGAGCTCGGCGGGCGGCTGCGGCTGCTGGTCGGCAAGCCCGGTCTCGACGGGCACAGCAACGGCGCCGAGCAGGTCGCCGTGCGCGCCCGCGACGCCGGCTTCGAGGTGATCTACCAGGGCATCCGGCTGACGCCCGAGCAGATCGTGTCGGCCGCCGTGGCCGAGGACGTGCACTGCGTCGGGCTCTCGATCCTGTCCGGCAGCCACATGGAGCTCGTGCCCGCCGTCCTCGAGGGCCTGCGCGAGGCCGGGCTCGACGACGTACCGGTCATCGTCGGCGGGATCATCCCCGACTCCGACGGCCGCCGGCTGATGGAGGCCGGCGTCGCCGCGGTCTACACGCCCAAGGACTTCGGGCTCACCGAGATCATGGGCGGCATCGTCGACGTCATCCGGCGCGGCCAACGAGCTCGACGATGGTGACCGCGTCGACGCTGTGACGTGGCGTCAGGTCAGGCTGCCCTCACTGCTGTTAGCCTTGCCTACATGGGCAAGGGCAAGAGCGGCAAGGGCAAGGTCGCCAAGCTGCCGAAGACGAAGTGCTGCGAGTCGCGCAAGAAGTGCGGCCGCTGCCCGCTGCGCATGCTGAAGGAAGGCACGCTGCCCGCCGGGTATACCGTCAAGCGCCGCCAGCTCGTGCGCCTCGACGGCACGAAGGTCACCAAGAAGAAGCTGGCCAAGGCTGCCTGACCGGCCGACGCCGCCGCCGCTCGAGCAGGAGACGCCCCGTGCCCGGAACCCGCTTCGCCGAGCAGCTCAACGCCCAGATCGGCAACGAGCTCGCCGCCCACAACCAGTACGTCGCCATCGCGGTGCACTACGACGCCCTGACGATGCCGCAGATGGCGGCGCTCTTCTACGGCCAGGCGCTCGAGGAGCGCGACCACGCGATGATGATGGTGCAGTACCTCCTCGACACCGACGTCGACGTCGTCATCCCCGGCGTCGACGCCCCGGTCGCCGACCTTCGACGGCGTCGTCGCCCCGGTCGAGCTGGCGCTGGCCCAGGAGAAGCGGGTCACCGAGCAGATCAACGCGCCTGCTGCGCACCGCGCGCGAGGAGTACGACTTCGCCTCCGAGCAGTTCATGCAGTGGTTCATCAAGGAGCAGGTCGAGGAGGTCGCCACGATGAGCGACCTGCTCGCCGTCGTGACGCCGCAACGCCGACGACATCGACGACATCGAGGACTACGTCGCCCGCGAGCAGGGCGGCGAGGGCGCCGACGCCGACCGCGCCCCGGATCGCCGGCGGCGGCTGAGCCGGCCGCCTGAGCCCGTCGGCACCCCGATGAGCCGGGTGATCGTCGTCGGGGCCGGGGTCGTCGGCCTGTCCTGCGCCGTGCGCCTGCTCGAGGCCGGCCACCGCGTCGACGTCGTCGCGCGCGACCTGCCGCTCGAGACGACCTCGGCGGTCGCCGCCGCGCTCGTGCACCCCTACCGTGCCGGCCCGGCCGACCTCGTCGAGCGCTGGACGGCGCGCTCGACCGAGGTGCTCGACGGACCTCGCCGCGCAGGGCGACGCCGACGAGCACGGCGTGCGGGTGCTCGCCGGGCACCGACGTCGAGCGCGGCGAGAGTCGACGCGCTCCGGTCGTCGACATGCCGCGTCTACCTGCGCCTGGCTGACGCGCGCAGGTCGAGGCGCTCGGCGGCACGCTCACCCGGCTCAACCTCAGCGCGCTGCCCGACCACGGCGACGTGGTGGTCAACTGCTCCGGGCCTCGGCGCCCGGCTGCTCGGCGCCGACCGCATCGGTCGTGCCGGTCGCCGGGCCAGGTGGTCGTGCGTCGAGCAGGTCGGGCTCGACCGCTGGTGGCTCGACGGCGGACGCGGGCCCGACCTACGTCGTGCCGCGCGAGCGACGAGGTCGTCGTCGGCGGCACCGGCCGACGAGGGCGAGTGGAGCCGTACGCCGTCACCCGAGGTCGCGGCCGACATCCTGCGCCGCGCCTCGGCGCTGGTGCCGGCCCTCGCCGACGCCCGGGTGCTGCGGCACAAGGTCGGGCTGCGGCCGGCGCGGCCCGACGTGCGGCTGGAGCGGGTGGGGCGCGTCGTGCACTGCTACGGCCACGGCGGCGCCGGGGTCACGCTGTCGTGGGGCTGCGCCGACGACGTGGCCGCGCTCGCGGACCCTAGGACGTCGGCGACTCCGACGGCGACGCGGGTCGAGGTCGGCTCGGTGGCGGCTCGGTCGACGGGCTCGCCGGACTCCGACGGCGTCGCGGGGGCGCTCGGTCGGCGGCGAGCAGCGGCGTGCACAGGTCGGGGCGTAGGTCGACGAACGCCTTGCCGTCGGCCTGGTCGTCGGCCGGGATCTGCACGGTGCTGACGTCCTTGTTGGCGCATGTCGCCCTCGTCGTGCGAGGCCCTCGACGTAGACCTCGAAGCCGTTGCGCTCGTCGTCGCTGATGTCGTCGGGGGTGCCGATGTCGGCGAGCGCGGTCGGCGACGTCCTGGGCGGTGGCCTCCTCGTCGTAGTAGGCGTGGCAGAACGCGGTCGGGTCGGCGTCGGTGGGCGCGTCGTCGGCGATGCCGCCGCACGCCGCCAGGCCGAGGAAGGCGGCGGCGGTGAGGCCGGCGCGCAGGGTGCGGGTGGCGGAGGTGTTCACGCCGCGCAAACCTAACGTGAGCCGCCCGGACGCGGACGACCCGCCCGGCCGGGTGGCCGAGCGGGTCGTCGGGTGCGTGGAGGAGCGGGTCAGAGGTCGCCGAGCTTGGTGTCGTCGTCCTCGCCCTCGCACTCGGCCTTGAGCGGCGTCGGCGAAGGCGTCCTTGCTGCGTGTCGCTCGAGTCGTCGACCGCGTCGACGGCGGCCTGGCCGCCTCGTCGTCGCTCGTCCTCGGCGGCGCGTCCTTGAACAGCTCGATGACCTCGTCGGTCGACATGTCCTTGAGCTCGCCGCAGGTGGTGTTGCTCGGCCTCGGAGCCGCAGGCGGTGAGGGTGCCGCCGAGGACGACGGAGGCGAAGACCAGCCCGAGGGCGGTGCGACGCGAGCGGGTGGTGGTCAGGGGGAGTGTGTTGGTGAGGGTCACGGGTCGGAACCTATCCTGAGGAATGCCTGAGGAAACCCCGCCGGGCCGCGGTCTAGCGTCTGCACCGCTCGCGCGCGGGTCGCGCCGGGCCGAGGTACCGGTCGCGGCGTACGACGAGCACGCCGACGACCAGGCCGACCAGGGCCCCGGTGAGCGGGCCCCAGTCGGTCGCCAGCGCCCGGCCGGCGAGGGTCGCGGCGACGACGACGGCCAGCACGAGGCTGGCGCATGCGGACGTTGCGGAACATCTCCTCGAGGTAGACCCGGCTGAACGACGCCTCGGTCGGGACCTCGCCGCGGGGCGCGCGACCACCGGCGCGGCGGGCTCGACCGGCGCGGCGGGCGCCGGCGGGTCGCCGTCGGCTCGAGCGGGATGGTCTGGACGACCGCGTCGACCTCGATCGGGCCGTAGACGTGGGGGAAGGTCTCGCCGGCCCGGGGACCGGCTCGTCGACGACCGGCGAGGTCAGCAGGTCGGTGTCGATGACCAGCAGCACGAGCGGCTCGGTGACGTCGGCGTACCAGCGCTCGCGCACGGCCTGCCACTGGTCGCCGCGGCTGGCGTGGATGAAGCCCTCCTCGGCGAGGGTCGCGGCCGCGGGTCGAGGTGGTGTAGCGCCCGCTCGACCGGGCCGCCGTCCCAGTCGGCGACGGTGGCCATGTGGAAGATGCGACGCATCAGAACAGCCGGTGGCTCGGGTCGTCGATGCCGCGCAGGGCGTCGTAGTCGACGACGGCGCAGGCGATGCCGCGGTCGGTGGCGAGCACCCGGGCCTGGGGCTTGATCTCCTGGGCGGCGAAGATGCCGCGCACGGCGCCGTTGCCGGTGAGCAGCGGGTCGCGGTTGAGGAGCTCGAGGTAGCGGGTGAGCTGCTCGACGCCGTCGATGTCGCCGCGGCGCTTGATCTCGACGGCGACGCTGGCGCCGGCGGCGTCGCGGCACATCAGGTCGACCGGGCCGATCGCGGTCGGGAACTCGCGGCGCACCAGCGTCAGCCCGTCGGCCAGGGTCGCGGGGTGCTCGGCGAGCAGCTCCTGCAGGTGCTTCTCGACGCCGTCCTTCTGCAGGCCGGGGTCGATGCCGAGGTCGTGGGAGGAGTCGCTGGACGACCTCCTCGATCAGGATCCGCAGGGTGTCGTCGGTCTTGGGCTGGTCACCGTCCACTCGACCTGGCCGTCCTCGGTGGTGCCCTCGCGCAGGGTGCACGGCGGGCTCATCCAGTTCAGCGGCTTGTAGGAGCCGCCGTCGGAGTGCACCAGCACCGAGCCGTCGGCCTTGATCATCAGCACCCGGGTCGCCATCGGCAGGTGGGCGGTGAGCCGTCCGGCGTAGTCGACCTGGCAGCGGGCCACGACGAGTCTCACGGGCGGTGAATCTACAGTGGCGCGCGTGACGCATCGACGATCCGCCACGGCCAGGCCGTCCGACCTGCGCCGGATCGCCGCCGATCGAGGACGCCGGCGGGCCGATGTTCGCCGAGCACTTCGGCGACCGGATCGTGCCGGCGCCTGACGTCGAAGGCGCCGAGCGGGGCCGAGCGCGACGGCCACGGGCTTCCTGCTGGTCGCCGTCGACGACCGCCGCCTGGTCGGCTTCGCCCACGTCGTGCCGCACGACCTGCACGCCCACCTCGAGCAGCTCGTCGGTGCTGCCGGCGCACCACCGCCGGGGCATCGGTACCGCGCTGGTGCGCGCGGCGATGGAGGAGGCGCGCTGGGCCGGCTACGACCGGATGTCGCTGAGCACCTACCGCGACGTGCCGTGGAACGGGCCGTTCTACGCCGCGCTGGGCTTCGTCGAGGTCGAGCGGCTCGAGCCGTTCCAGCGCGACCTGCGCGCCGCACGAGCGGGCGCTGGGCCTCGACGAGCCGGCGTCGCGGGTGGTGATGGAGCGCCGCTGCGAGCGCTGCCGCGAGCGCCAAGTTACCGGTGAGTGAACATGCGCTGAGACGGGCCGCGATCGCGCGTGGAATGATGCGCGCCATGACGAGCACCGCACCTGACGCGACCCGCGCCCGCCGCCCGCACCTTCACCACGATCGGCGTCGTCGGTCTCGGCACCATGGGTGCCGGCATCGCCGAGGTCTTCGCCCGCAACGGCTACGCCGTGGTCGGCGTCGAGCTCAACGACGAGGGCGTCGAGCGCGGCCGCCAGCACCTGACCAACTCCACCGGCCGCGCGGTCAAGCGCGAGAAGATGACCGAGGCCGAGCAGGCCGAGCTGCTGGGCCGGATCACCTTCTCCACCGCGCTCAAGGACCTCGCCGACGCCGACCTCGTGGTCGAGGCCGTCGTGGAGTCGATGGCGACCAAGAAGGCGATCTTCCAGGAGCTCGACGGCATCGTCGGCGCCGAGCACCGTGCTGGCCACCAACACCTCCTCGCTCTCGGTCACCGAGCTGTCCACGGCCACCTCGGCCCCGGGCCGCGTCATCGGCGTCCACTTCTTCAACCCGGCGCCGGTGCAGGACCTCGTCGAGGTCGTGCGCACCGTCGTCACCGAGCCGTCGGTGCTCGACGACGTCCAGGCGCTGCTCGGCACCCTCGGCAAGAGCCCGGTCGTCTGCGGCGACAAGGCCGGCTTCATCGCCAACACCCTGCTGTTCGGCTACCTCAACCACGCCGCCTCGATGTTCGAGGGCCGCTACGCCACCCGCGAGGACATCGACGCCGGCATGCGCTTCGGCTGCGGCTACCCGATGGGCCCGCTCGCGCTGCTCGACCTGATCGGCCTCGACACCGCCTACGAGATCCTCGAGACGATGTACCGCCAGGGCCGCGACCGCCTGCACGCGCCCGACGCCGATCCTCAAGCAGATGGTCACCGCCGGCCTGCTCGGCCGCAAGACCGGCCGCGGCTTCTACACCTACGAGGCGCCCGACAGCCCGGTCGTCGTCGCCGACGACAAGACGCCGTCGGCCGACGAGGCGCCGCAGCTCAAGCACGACATCAAGCAGGTCGGCGTCGTCGGCACCGGCACGATGGCCTCGGGCATCGTCGAGGTCTTCGCCAAGGCCGGCTACGACGTGCTCTACGTCGGCCGCAGCCAGGACAAGGTCGACGGCGTCGTCGCGGCGATCACCAAGAACTTCGACAAGCAGATCCAGCGCGGCAAGTCCACCGAGGACGACGAAGGCCGAGGTGCTCGCCCGGGTCACGCGGCACCACGTCGCTCGACGACCTCGCGGACGTCGACATCGTGGTCGAGGCGATCGCCGAGGACCTCGCGATCAAGACCACGCTGTTCGAGAACCTCGACGAGATCTGCAAGCCCGGCGCGATCCTGGCCACCACGACCTCCTCGCTGCCGATCATCGCGATGGCCAAGGTCGACCAGCCGGCCCGCAGGACGTCATCGGCATGCACTTCTTCAACCCCGCCACGATCATGAAGCTCGTCGAGGTCGTCTCGACCGTCTCCACCGACGACGACGTCACCGAGACCACGCGGGCGCTGTGCGCCAAGGTCGGCAAGGTCGCCGTCTCGTGCGGCGACCGGGCCGGCTTCATCGTCAACGCGCTGCTGTTCCCCTACCTCAACGACGCGGTGAAGATGCTCGAGGCGCACTACGCCACCGCCGACGACATCGACCTGGCGATGAAGCAGGGCTGCGCGCTGCCGATGGGTCCGTTCGAGCTGCTCGACGTGGTCGGCAACGACGTGTCGCTGGCGATCCAGCGCGAGCTCTACCAGGAGTTCCGCGAGCCCGGGCTTCGCGCCGGCGCCGCTGCTCGAGCACCTGGTCACCGCCGGCTACCTCGGTCGCAAGACCAAGCGCGGCTTCCGCGACTACTCGCGCCGCTGAGTCCCAGCCCAGCGCCACGTCGAGCGTGAGCAGCGCCGACGGCTCGGCCGGGTCGTCGGCGTCGACGACCGCGAGCAGCCGGCCGCCGGTGGCGTACCACTCGAGCACCGCCAGGCCCTCGACCTTGGCCACCCGCGCCGCCGACCGCGGGCAGCGACGACCGACGTCGGGGTCCGCGTCCGTCGCGCAGCAGCGCCAGGGCCGAGGCGACGACCGGGCCGTCGTCGTAGGCGTTGGGGGTGTCCTCGGCGGCGGCCGAGACCAGCACGCCGTCGCCGACCGCCACCGCGTCGGTGATCCCGAGGCCGACGCCGTCGACGACCCCGAGGTCGTACGGCGCAGACCGGTCACGCCCGGCCGCACGCCACGGTCCGAGGCTCCAGCAGCTCGGCGACTCGAGGTCGACGCTCGCGGTCGGCAGGCCGGCCGCCGGGCGCCGCGCTGGAACCACCGCAGCCGGCCGTCGACCACGCACGCGCCCTCGAGGTTGAGCTGCTCGGGCGGCGACGTCGAGGGCCTCGGCGACCGCGGCGTAGGTCGCGCCGAGGTCGTGGCGACCGTCGGTCGCGTCAGCGTCGACGGCGGACGCAGGACCGCAGCGCATCCGGGCCGGCGTCGAGCCCGAGCCCAGCAGCAGCACCCCGCCGTCGGCACCGCGCACGCGGCCTCGAGGTCGGGCTTGAGGTGCTTGGTGCCCGTCGGCCTCGGCGAAGAGGTCGAGCCCGTCGACCGGCGGGCAGCAGCCGCACCGCGGCGTGCCGCGCCGTCGGCGCCACCAGGCAGCCGTGGGTGGCGTCGTCCTGGGCGACGAGCCAGCCGTCGCCGAGGCGGGCGAGCGCCGAGGCCGCCCGCACCGGGGTCGCCGTCGGGGAAGCGCAGCGGCCGCACGGCGGCCAGTCGACGCGCACCGCTCTCAGGGCCGCGCGTAGCCGCGCCGCACGGTGCGGTCGAGGATGCCGAGCGTGCGCGCGCAGGGCGTTCTCCGACAGCACCGGGAAGATGCCCATGGCCGCCCAGTCGGGGTGGATGTCGCTCCAGTCGTAGTAGCTCGTGACGACGGTGCCGCCGGTCGTCGTGCGGCTCGAGGTGGTAGCCGAAGACGTGGCCGATCTGCGGGCGGACGCGGCCCGAGGATCGTCCAGGAGATCGTGCCGGTCCGGCTCGAAGTCGTCGCCGATGGTGACCGTGACGTCGTACCGGCCCATCTCGGGGTAGTCGTTGAGCGACTCGCGGTCCATGTGCACCGACGAACGTGTCGCCGGCGGCCGTGACCACCTCGCCCGTCGGCGTCCTGCAGCATGCCCGGAGGAGTCGATCGCGACGTGGCCGTGCGGGTCGCACAGCACGGCGAAGACCTCGGCGGCGGGAGCCGCGACGACGCGGCTGGTCTCGATGCGGGTGTCGCTCATGGGCCCGGTCCTGCCGGCACGGTCCGGGGCCGGAGCCGCACCGAGGTCGCCCGGAGGGGTGGGGTCGCCGTACGCGCGGCAGGCATAGGACAGAGTGGCATGACCACTGTCGAGACCGGTCGGATCACCACCGACATCCCCGCCAGGCTCGACCGCTTGCCCTGGGCACGCTGGCACTGGCTCGTCGTGATCGGCCTCGGCACGGTCTGGATCCTCGACGGGCTCGAGGTCACGATCGTCGGCTCGATGTCCGACGCGCTCAAGCCCGAGGGCACCGGCCTCGGCATGAGCAACTTCGACATCGGCTGTCGCCGGGTCGGCCTACGTGGCGGGCGCCTGCGTCGGCGCGCTGTTCTTCGGCCAGCTCACCGACCGGTTCGGCCGCAAGAAGCTGTTCCTGCTGACCCTGGGCGTCTACACCGTCGCGACCGTCGCCACCGCGTTCGCGCCCAGCCCGATGTGGTACTTCGCGGCCCGGTTCTTCACCGGCACCGGCATCGGTGGCGAGTACGCCGCCATCAACTCCGCGATCGACGAGCTGATCCCCGCCCAGTACCGCGGCCGGGTCGACGTCGCCATCAACGGCTCGTTCTGGATCGGCGCCGCCGGCGGCGCCCTGCTCACCATCCCGCTGCTCGACCCGAACGTGGTCGACGAACGGTGGGGCTGGCGCCTGGCGTTCGGCCTCGGCGCCGTCCTGGCCGTCGGCATCCTGCTGGTGCGCCGCAACGTCCCGGAGAGCCCCCGGTGGCTGTTCATCCACGGCCAGGAGGACGAGGCCGAGCGGATCGTGCGCGAGATCGAGGGCCACGTCGAGTCCGACACGGGCAAGAAGCTGCACGACGTCGACGAGACGATCACGGTGCGCCAGCGCAAGTCGATCGGGGTCGGCCTCGATCGCGCGCACCGTGTTCACGCTCTACCCCCGCCGCACGATCCTCTGCTTCTCGCTGTTCGTCGGGCAGGCGTTCCTCTACAACGCGTTCTTCTTCACCTACGGCGACACCCTCACCGAGTTCTTCGGCGTCACGCAGACGGGCTACTACCTCGCGATCTTCGCGGCCTCGAACTTCGCCGGGGCGCTGCTGCTGAGCCCGCTCTTCGACAGCGTCGGCCGGGTGCGGATGATCACGGGCACCTACGTCCTGTCCGGCGTGCTGCTCGCGGTGGCCGGCTTCATGCTCACCGACCTCAACGCGACGACCCTGACCGTCTTCGGCGCCGTGATCTTCTTCTTCGCCTCCGCCGGTGCGAGTGCGGCCTACCTCACCGCGAGCGAGATCTTCCCGATGGAGACGCGAGCCCTGTGCATCGCGTTCTTCTACGCCATCGGCACCGCGGTCGGCGGGATCTCCGGACCGCTCCTGTTCGGCTGGCTGATCGAGAAGGGGGTCGCCGAGACCGACGTCACCGTCATCGCCGCCGGCTACTACCTCGGCGCGGTGCTGATGATCGGCGGCGGCATCGTCGAGGCCTTCCTGGGGGTCAAGGCCGAGGGCCAGTCGTTGGAGAGCATCGCCCAGCCCCTGACCGTCGAGGACGACGGCGCCCGCACCGCGTCCTGACCACCCGAGCGAGAGGACACCACCCATGCCCATGCCGCCGCCGAAGCCGACGACCGAGGGTCGCCGCGACCGTCAGGTCTTCCACGAGATGGGGCAGATCGTCAGGGCCCTCGAGGCGAGCGGCCCGCTCGCGCCGGACGAGCTGCGCGCGACCGTCGGGGCGACCTGGTGGGAGCACGACCGCTTCGACCGGGCCCTGGCCCTCGCCGTCGCCGACGGCCTCGTGCACCGCACGCCGGGCGGTGAGCTGGCCGCCGTGTGAGTGCGGCCGGCCCGCCGTGCGCGTACCGTCGTCGGGTGCGACGACTCGTGACGACGGTGGCCACCGCGGTCCTGCTGCTGACGGGCGCGCCCGCCCATGCCGGCGTGGCGCCCCTGCCGACCGACACCGACGTCGACTACCAGCTCGGCGGCGAGGACGACGTCCCCGACCACGTGGGCATCGTGGCGCGCGACCGCACGGCGCGCACCGTCGAGGGCGCCTACAACATCTGCTACGTCAACGGCTACCAGACACAGCCGAACGAGAAGCGGTTCTGGCGCCGGCACCACTGGGACCTCGTGCTCAAGGACGACGGCAGGGCGGTCGCCGACGAGAACTGGGGCGAGTGGCTCCTCGACGTCGGGACGCCGGCCAAGCGCCGCCGGCTCGCCGCGATCCTGGGGCGCTGGGTCGACGGGTGCGCCGAGGACGGGTTCCAGGCCGTCGAGCTCGACAACCTCGACTCCTTCACGCGCAGCCACCGGCTGCTCCGGCGCGCCGACGCCCTCGCCTTCGCGCGGCTGCTGACCGCGCGGGCCCACCGCGCCGGCCTCGCCGTCGGCCAGAAGAACCTCGCGGGCTTCGACGGCACCACGGTGGGGTACGACTTCGCTGTCTCCGAGTCCTGCGCCCAGTACGACGAGTGCAGCCGCTACGTCCAGGACTTCGGCGACCAGGTGATCATGGTCGAGTACCGCCGCCGCGACTTCGACCGGGCCTGCGACCGGTACGGCGACACCCACGCGATCGTCCTGCGCGACCTCGACCTGAGCCCGTCGTTCACGCCGGAGTTCTGCTGACCCACGGTGCCGCACCGCGTCGTCGGCGCGGTCGGTAGCGTGGGCTGGTGACCCAACCGATCCGGGCCAACTCGGTGCTTCCCGCCCGGCGCCGGCCCCTCACCCTCGAGACGGCCGACGGGCTGTCGCTCGTCGGCGAGCTGGCCGTGCCGCTCGAGGGGACGCCCGTCGCGACCCTCGTCTGCCTGCACCCGCTGCCGACGCACGGCGGCATGATGGACAGCCACGTCTTCCGCAAGGCGGCCTTCAGGCTGCCCGCCCTCGCCGGCGTCGCCGTGCTGCGCTTCAACACCCGCGGCACCTGGAGCGAGCAGGGCACCAGCGAGGGCAGCTTCGACAACGCCGTCGGCGAGCGGTTCGACGTCGCGGCGGCGATCGAGTACGCCGAGTTCGCCGACCTGCCCTCGGTCTGGCTCCTCGGCTGGTCGTTCGGCACCGACCTCGCCCTGATGCACGGCCTCGATCCGGGCGTCGTGGGCGCGATCCTGCTGAGCCCGCCGCTGCGGTTCTCGGCGCCCGAGCACCTCGCCGCCTGGGCCGACTCGGGCAAGGCTCTCCACGCGTTCGTGCCCGAGCACGACGACTACCTGCAGCCCCCGGCCGCGCGCGAGAGGTTCGCGGTGGTCCCGCAGGCCGAGGTCGTGCCCTTCGAGGGCTCGAAGCACCTCTGGGTCGGGGACGCCGAGCGCGTGCTCGACGAGGTGGTGCGCCGGGTCGCGCCCGCCGTCCCGCTGCCCCTGCCGCGGGAGTGGGACGGCCCGATGGAGACCGCCGACACCTCGGCCTACAACGCCCGCAGCCTGGCCGCCTTCAAGGACGTGCCGGTGCCCGGGCCGGCGCAGACGTGACCGCCAGCCGCGCGGCGCGCGAGAAGAAGGCGGCCGCCCAGGCGGGCCCGTTGGCGACGGTCAGGATCGACCTCGACGACGCCCAGCAGTTCGTCTACAAGATCGCGTGCACCGAGTGCGTCGCCAAGGGCCACCGGAAGTGGTCGGCGTACCGGCCCGGTGGCGACAACGGCTTCATGGCCGCCATGGACCGCTGGATCTTCCACCTCCACGAGCAGCACCGCGGCACCGAGGCCCCGTGCCTGGAGTTCCTCGGCGAGGCGCAGGAGCGGTTGCACGCCCGGCGAACGGCGTCCGAAGGCGGATAGCCTGGCCCGGTGCACCGGATCTTCACCACCAGCGTCGCGTCGGTCTACCCGCACTACGTGGCCAAGGTCGAGAAGAAGGGCCGGACCAGGGCCGAGCTCGACGAGGTGATCGAGTGGCTCACCGGCTTCGACCGGTCCGCTCTCGAGAGGCACCTCGACGCCGGCACGACGTTCCTCGACTTCTTCGAGGAGGCCACCCTCAACCCTGGTGCGTCGCTCATCACCGGCTCGGTGTGCGGGGTCAGGGTCCAGGACGTCGAGGACCCGCTCATGCAGAAGATCCGCTACCTCGACAAGCTCGTCGACGAGCTCGCGCACGGGCAAGGCGATGGTGAAGGTGCTGCGGTCGTCAGGTTGACCGGACCGAGCCGGCGATGAGGTCAGTCCTTGCGGTGCGGGTCGCGAAGCATCCGGACGCCGAGCCAGGCGGCGAGCGGGATCCCGACCACGATGACCAGGATCAGGAGCCAGTTCTCAGGCAAGGACGTCACCGGCGTCGGCGGCGCCCTGCTCGCTCTCGATCGCGGCGACGAGCTTGCCGATCTCGTCGTCGGTCAACGACACGCCGACCTCGTCGAGGCCCTTGCGGACCTCGCCGTCGACGGTGCCCTCGGTGGCGCCGTCCTGCCACGACGAGACGCGGTCGACGACGGCCTGCACAGCGGTGAGCTTGTCGGGATCCATGCTCCGATCGTGCTCGACGCCAGGGCCTACCGGGTCACCTGCGCAGGTGGGACCGGGCACCGTCTCACTGCAGCGCGACCAGCTGGTCGAGGTCGTCGGTGGGCAGCCCGTCGTCGGCGACGGCGTGGACGGCCGCGTACTCGAGCGTCGCGTTGCCGCTGACGGTGGTCATGTACGCGGTGTCGGCGGCGTCGCGGCCCGTCGCGATCCGCACGAGCGAGGAGCGCGGCGCCAGGGCGGTGGCGTCGACGACGTACCAGCCGTCGGAGACGAAGGCCTCGACCACGGCGTGGAAGTCCATCGGGTCGCAGCCGGGTGCGTAGACCGCCGTGAGCCGGGCCGGGACCCGGAGGGCGCGCAGGAGCGCGATCACCAGGTGGGCGTAGTCACGGCAGACCCCGGCGCCGCTGAGGAGGGTGTCGGTCGCCCCGTCGGTCGCGCCGCTGCTGCCGGGCACGTACACCAGCCGCGTGCCCACCCAGGAGGAGACCGCCTCGAGCAGCGCGGCGTCCTGCAGGCCGGCGAACTCCGAGACCGCGAACCCGCCGAAGATGTCGGACTCGATGTAGCGGCTCGGACGACGGTAGAGCGAGAGGTCGGAGAGTGACGTCGGTGGCACGGCGGCCGCCCCGCGGACCCGCGCCTCGTAGGTGACCCTCGTGAAGCCGGGCGGCAGGGTGACCAGGTGGATGCGACCGTCGTGCACCGTGTCCACCTCGACCGTGCCGAGAGGTCCGCTCTCGTGCACGAGCGTCAGGGTCTCGGTGACGTCGAGCCCCGGCGTGCGCGCCACGGCGACCTGCAGCTCGAGGTCGCACCGGCTGTGAGCGGTGATCCCCAGCTCGGCGCCTACTGTCCTGTCGATGGACGCATCGTCCCACGTCACACGGTGAGGCGGTTGAGCACCTCGGTCATCTGCTCCTCGGTCTTGGTCCCGACCCGCTCGAAGACGAGCTTGAGCAGCGGGTCGGCGAGCTTGCCGACCCCCTTGGGCTCGATGACGGCCTCGTACGTGAGCTCCGACCCCTGGGCCAGCGCGCGGACGGTGATGGTGTCGGTCGAGGTCGCCGAGTCGTTCTCGCCCTTGAGCACGATGCGTCCTGCGGTGAGCTCCTCGAGCCGGTACTCGAGCTCGGTGGTCACGCCCGCGATCTTGGAGACGTTGCGCCAGCGCGACCCGACGCGGAGGTCGCCCTGGTCGAGCCGGGTGCACGACTCCGTGCCCGGGTCCCACTCCTCGGCGTTGCCGAAGTCCTTGAGGTAGTCGATCACGGTGTCGGGGGACGGGTGCACGGCGAAGGTGCGGGTCACGGTGGCCATGCCTCGACGGTAGGCAGACGCCGGACGAAGGTGTTCCACCCCGACGGGGGTCGGGACACAGACCTCGCACGGAGGTCGTCTGCAACATCGGCGGCGTCCAGCCGCTCATCATGGGTGAGACCTGCCGCGAGGAGACCGATGACCACCGCTGGACCGTTCGAGGAGTTCGCCACGTCGGCGTCCCCGATGCTGATGCGGACGGCGTGGCTCCTCACCGGCGAGCGGGCCGCCGCCGAGGACCTCGTGCAGGAGACCCTCACCCGGGTGTTCGTGCGGTGGGGTCGCCGCCAGCGGATCGACAACCCCGCCGGCTACGCCCGCACCGTCCTGGTCCGGTTGTACGTCAGCGGCCGCAAGCGCCGCAGCGCGGGCGAGGTGGTCACGGCCGACCTGCCCGAGACGCCGCACCACCCCGACCCGACCGCGACCCTGGCGGTGCGTGCCGCGATCTCCGGACTCGACCCGCGGGACCAGGCGGTGCTGGTGCTCCGGTACTTCTGCGACCTCACCGTCGCGGAGACGGCGGCCGAGCTCCGGCTGACCGAGTCCGCCGTCCGTACCCGCGCCAGCCGGGCGACGGCCCGGCTCCGCGAGCGGCTGGGCCCCGACTTCCTGGTGCCTGCGTCGCCCCGCAGCACGCCGTCCGACGTCCCACCGAGCCAGAGGTGACACCATGACCGACCACGACCTGAGCACCCTCCTGCACGCCGCCGCCCAGGAGGCCCCCCTGCCGGGCGGCGCGCTCGTGGCCACCAGCGTGCGCGCCGGCACCCGGCGCCGGCGGGCCTCCGTCGCGGCCGTCGTCACCTCGGTCGCTGCGCTCGCCGCCGTCGGCGTCGTGCTGACCACGACCGGTGACCGGCCGACGTCGCGCGCCGAGGTCGCCACGGACCCGAGCCCGTCGGTCGCGCCGACCACGGAGGAGCCGACGACGAGCGCCGAGCCGGAGCCCGAGCCCTGGACGCCGCCGGCGCGCGGCACGCGTCGCGACACGGCGGTCTTCGCCGACGTCGTCGGACCCGCGGTCGAGGGAACGGGCGTGCTGAGCGACGTCACCTCCTACCCGTACGGCTACGGCGGCATCCGCTCGGTGCACGCCACCCTCACCGACGAGAACGGGTCGGTCGAGGTCAAGGTCGCCGTCACCACCGACGACCCCACCACCCGGGGGAGCTTCTCGCTCGACGAGCTGCCCGCGGAGTGCGGGGACTTCGACGACCCGCAGGACCTCGAGGACGAGAGCCGGATCGAGGCGTGCGCGGCGCTGCTTCCGAGCGAGATGCGCTGCCAGGCGAGGCTCTACGAGGGCTGGCCGTGCGCGCAGCTGCCCGACGAGGGTGGCACCGTGCGCTGGGGAAGGGAGTACACCTACACCGACGAGCGCGACCAGGGCGAGTACTCCCACACCGCCGTCGTCCACCGCGCCAGCGGCCTGCTCGTCACGGTCTACGTCTTCAACGGGCCGGGGGAGAAGCAGGGCGTCACCCGCAACGCGCCACCGGTGAGCCTCGACGTCGTCCGCGAGATCGCCCTCGACCCGCGGTGGGCGGACGTCGACCTGAAGGGCTGAGCGTCAGCCGGCTGCCTGTCGCGCGCGGTAGGCCGCGACGGCGTTGCGGTTGCCGCACGTGGTGGAGCAGAACCGCCGCGAGCGGTTGCGCGAGAGGTCGAGGACGACGCCCTCGCAGTCGTCGTCGGCGCACAGCCCGAGGCGCGACATCTCGTCGGCGCGGATCACGTCGATCATGGCCATGGCGGTCTCCACGCGGATCCGGTTGGCCCAGGGGGCGTCGGTCGTGATGGCGTGCAGGTGCCAGTCGAAGTCGTCGTGGCGCACGAGCTGCGGGAGCGCGCCCTCCTCGGCCAGCATCCGGTTGACCAGGACGACCGCCTCGTCGCGGTCGGCGGTCAGCAGCTCGCGCAGCTCGGTCCGCAGCGCCAGCACGGCCGCGAGCTCGGCGGCGTCGTGCTCGTGGCGCCCGCTGTAGGAGAACTCGTCGAAGAAGGCCGACAGCTCCTCGGTCGTCGTCATCGTCTGCGGCTCGAGCGCGCTGTTGGCCAGCACGGTCGCGGCCTGGAGGGAGATCTCCACGTCATGAGCGAATACCACGTTGACAGATTACAACATCCTCCGTACGGTCATGAGCCATGACGGCTTTGGCTCATGACGACCTCGGGCAGTCGGCGGGCCGTGCGCCGGCGGCGTCGGGCCTGCTCCTCGCGCTCGCCTCGGCCGTCGCCTTCGGCCTCTCCGGCGCCCTGGCCCGTCCGCTCCTCGACGCCGGGTGGACGCCGGGTGCCGTCGTCCTCGTGCGCATCGCGCTCGGCTCGGTCGTCATCGTGCCGTTCGGCCTCGTGTCGCTGCACGGCCGCTGGCACCTGCTCTGGCGGGCGCGGGGGATCGTGGTGCTCTACGGACTGCTCGCGGTCGCCGGCGCCCAGCTCTGCTACTTCACCGCGGTCTCCTACATGGAGGTCGGTCCGGCCCTGCTGATCGAGTACACCGCGCCCGCCGCGGTCGTCGTCTGGATGTGGCTGCGACGCGGCCAGCGACCGGGCCTGGTGACGCTCGGCGGTGCGGCGGTCTGCGCCGTCGGGCTGGTCCTCGTCCTCGACCTGCTCTCGGGCGCCGACCTCAGTGGCATCGGCGTCCTCTGGGCGCTCGCGGCGATGGTCGGCTGCGCGGCCTACTTCATCATCATCGGCGACGACTCGACCGGGCTGCCGCCGCTGGCCCTGGGCGCCGGCGGCATGGTCGTGGGCGCGGTCGTGCTGGGCCTCGCCGCGCTGGTCGGCGTGATGCCGGTCCGTGCCGCGTCGGCCGACGTGACCTACGGCGGCGTCGAGGTGGGCTGGTGGGTGCCGCTGCTGGTGCTCGGGCTCGTCACCGCCGGGTTCGCGTACTCGACCGGGATCATGGCGGGCCGCCTCCTCGGCTCCCGGCTCGCGTCGTTCGTCGCCCTCAGCGAGGTCGTGATGGGTGTGCTGTGGGCATGGCTGCTGCTCGACCAGCTGCCGGCTGCCCTGCAGCTGGTCGGCGGTGCGCTGGTCGTGCTCGGCGTCGTCGCCGTCCGGCTGGGCGAGCAGGAGATGGTCGGAGAAATGTCGGCCACCGGTGCCACACCGGAGCTCCCCGCGGCGTGAGTCGTGCGTGAATGGGGGAGTGGACCGGGGCGCCGCCGACTTCGAGCAGTGGGCGACCGCCCGGCTCGCGTCGCTGGTGCGGTTCGCCTACCTGGTGACGGGCTCGCAGCACGCCGCTGACGACGCGGTGCAGACCGCGCTCACCTCGGCCTGCGCGAGGTGGGACCGCGTCAGCCGCACCGACGACCCCGACGTGTACGTGCGCCGCATGGTCGTGAACGCCCACGTGTCGGCCTGGCGGCGTGCCGGACGCCGTGAGGTCACGGTCGCCGAGCCGCTCGAGCGGACGTCGTCCGACCTGGCCGACGGCGTGGTGCGTGACGACGTGGTCTGGCGGGTCTGCGAGGCCCTGCCGCCCCAGCAGCGGGCTGCCGTCGTGCTGCGGTTCTACGAGGACCTCGACTACGGCGAGATCGCGCGTGTCCTCGACGTCACCGAGGCCACCGCCCGCTCCCACGTGCACCGCGGGCTCACCGCCCTGCGCCAGACGCTCGCCGAGGAGGAGCACGCATGAACGACATCGACCAGGACCCGGAGGACGCCGGGCTCGCCCGGCAGATGAGGCTCGGGCTCGAGCGTCGCGCGGCCCTGGCCGAGGTGCAGGACGCGCTCGTCGCCCAGGCCCGGGCGGCGGCGCGCGGACGCCGTGCCGCGCGGTGGGTGGCGGTCGGGGCGGCTGCCGCAGCGGTGGCGGCGGTCGCGGTGGTCGGGTCGGTCCTGGCGCGGGACGGTGGGTCCGATGCGGCGCCCGCCGACCGGACGCCGTCGGCGACGGCGACGACCTCCTCCGCCGGAGGTCGGGGGCGACGTCCGGACCGAGTACTGGCGTGGCGTGCAGGTCGACGTGCCGGCGGACTGGGGGTTCGGGCCGGCACCGGCCGAGTCGGGTCTCGTGTGCGGGGAGCTCCCGACCGACGAGGCGTACGTCGGCCGGCCGATCGGGACCAGCGACCTGTGCGCGCAGGTCGACGTCGACGCGGTGCCCACTGCGCCCTACCTCTGGTTCGACGCGATCGGTGTCGAGCCGGGCACGGTCGAGCTGGGGGACGGCTGGGTGCGGGAGACGACCGAGGTGGGAGGAGTCGTGGTCGCCGTGGCGACCACCGACGCCACGATGCGGACGGAGGTCCTCGCATCGGTGCGCCCCGGCGACTTGTGCGAACCGGCTCTCTCGCGGGTGCCTGGCCCGACGGCCGGCTACAGCGACGAGGGTCGCGGGGCGTTCCTCGGTGCGCGTGTCTGTGCGTACGCCCTGCGGGGGCCGGCGTACGAGCTCGTCTACGCCGAGCCCCTCAGCCGCAAGGAGGCTGAGCGGACCGAGGACGCTGTGCGCACGGCCGAGGGAGCACCGGAGGACCCCTGCCCGCCGTCGCCCTACGAGGTCGTCCTGGTGAGCGCCGAGTACGAGGACGCCTTCGGTGACGAGCCGCTGGTCCACCAGGACGTGTACCAGCTCTCCTGCGGCACGGTCCAGCAGCAGGAGCCGTTCACGATGGACCGGATCACCGACCACACGATCACGCAGAGCACGGTGCCGTGGGCCGGTCCCCAGTACCGGGTCCTGCTCGTCGGGCCGCCGGCGCCGTGGGCGTACGGGCGCTTCATCGGGATCCAGGGTTGAGTCGATCTTCCGGCTGCGGGGGTCTCGAGACGCTCGCTAGCGCGAGCTCCTCGACCTCCACGGGTTTCGAGACGTCGTAGCGCGACCTCCTCAACCACCGGTGGTCGAGCTCCTCGACCTCCACGTGCTAGCGCTGGTCCTGTCGCTTGACGACGACCTCGCGCATGATGAGGAGGATCGCGGCGGCGGTCGGGATGGCGAGCAGGGCGCCCACCACGCCGAGGAGGGCGGTGCCGACGAGGGCCGCGATCACCGTGACCGCGCCGGGCACGTCGACCGACTTCTTCATCACCCGTGGGTAGACGATGTAGTTCTCGACCTGCTGGTAGATCACGTAGAAGACGATGCAGGCGATGCCGGCCTGGACGTCGGTGGCGAACGCGATCGCGGTGACCACCACGGCGCCGATGGTGGCGCCGATCATGGGGATGACGTCGAGCAGCGCCACCACGAAGGCCAGGGCGACGGCGTACTCGCCGAGGCCGACGGCGAACAGGAAGACGAGCGAGCTGAGGCCGGCGCACAGCGCGACGATGAAGGCCCCTGAGACGTAGCCCCCGATGTTGCGGATCACCCGGTCGCCGAGCAGCTGGACCCGGCGGCGGCGCGAGGCCGGGGCGAGGTTGTACATCGCGTGGGTGGTGGTCTCGAGCGAGGCGAGGAAGTACAGCGTCAGCACGATGACGATGAAGGCGTTGAACAACGCCGAGAGGACCTTGAGGCCGAAGCCCAGCGCGCCGCCGAAGATGCCGCTGATGAAGTTGCCGTCGGCGACGTAGTCCTTGATCTTGTCGATCACGTCGTACTCGTCGTTGAGCTCCTGCACCTTCTTGTTCTTCTCGAGCTCGTCGAGCCAGCCCGGCACGTTGTCGGTGAGGGCGGTCACCTGGTCGGTGATCACGGGGACGATGGCGACGACGAAGAGGGCCACGGCCCCGAGCGCGGCCACGATCACCGCACCGCAGGCGAGCGAGCGCCGCATGCCGCGACGCTCGAGGAACATCACGGCCGGGTTCAGCCCGGCCGCGAGGAAGAAGGAGACCACGACGAGCATCAGCACCGAGCCGATGCCGACGATCGCGTTGAACAGGAACCACGCCGTCAGGGCGCCGAGGCCACCGACGAACCCCAGGTAGAAGGGGTTGCGCTTCTCGAACGGCGCACCCTGCTCGCCGAACTCGGCCTCGTCGCCCGCGGCCTCGGTCGCGCGCACCGCTGCCTCGGCGTCCTGGGCGGAGGCCTCGGCGCGGTCGGCGGCGTCCTCGGCCCGGTCCGCCGCCTCGTCGGGCGCGTCCGGGTCGGACCTCAACTCAGGCCTCGGACTTCTCGTCGCCGGCGGTGCCGGCGGTGCCGGCGCTGCTGCTGTCGTCGCTGTCGTCGACGAACCCGGCCACGACGTCGCGGAGCGAGGCCAGCTGGGCCGTGATCGCGTCGCGCCGCTTGACCAGGCGGGTCAGCTCGGCACGCGTCGCGGCGATCTCACGCTGGGCCGCGTCGTCGCTGCTGGTGGTGATCGCGGCGGCCTTCTGGTGCGCGGCCTTGACGACCTGCTCGCCCTCGCGACGGGCGCGCTGCAGCGTCGCCTCGGCCTCCCCGGCCGCGGCGGCCCGTGCCTCGGTGGCCTGCTGCGCGGCGGCGGTGGCCCGCTCCTCCGCGGCCTGCGCCCGGCGCTCGGCCTCCTCGACCAGACGCTTGGTCTCGGCGACGGCGGTGTTGTGGTGGTCGGTGGCCTCGCGGGCGAGGCGCTCCTTCTCGACCGCCAGGGTGCGCCTGGCCTCCTGCACCTCGCGGTCGGCCGCGGCGCGGGCCTGCTCGACCTCGCGCGTCGCGCCGACGCGCATCTCGTTGGTCTCCTGCTGGGCGGCCAGTCGCAGCTGGTCGGCCTCGCGCCGGGCGGCGGCCAGGAGGTCGGCGGCCTCGGCCTGGGCGTGGGCCCGCTCCTGCTCGGCGTCGGCGTTGAGGCGGGTGCGGGTCTCCTCGAGCTCCTTGAGCTGCACCAGCTTCATGTCCTCGACCTCGCGGGAGGCGTCGGCACGGGTGGCCGCGGCGTCGCGCTCGGCCTGGGCGCGGATCTCGCCGGCGTCGCGCTGGGCGACCTCGCGGATCTCGTCGGCCTCCTCCTCGGCGAGGCGCAGCATGGTGCTCGCCCGGCCGCCGAGCCCGGCGTAGGACGGCGACTTCTGCTCCTCGAGGTCGCTGCGGAGCTGGGCCACCTGCTTCTCGAGCTCGGCCACCCGCCGCTCGGAGTCCGCGAGGCTCGCGCCGAGGCCGGACCTCTCGCTGCTCAGCTGGCGGATGCGGGCGTCGACGGCGGCCCGGTCGTAGCCGTTGCGGCGGACGACGGGGAACGTGCTGGTCGCGGCCGTCGTGGCTCCGGCCGGCGGCGCCGCCGGCGGCACCACGGGGGGACCGGAGGGGCGGCCGGACGGCGGAGCGGCGGACGGCGGCGGGACGGCTGCCGAGGGCGCGGGGACGGGGATCACCTGGGTGCGCTCGCTGTCGAAACCGGTCGTCGGCGCGGTCTTCTTCAGCGCCGCCGGCACCTCGGGGGCTTCGACGTCGTCCGGCTCCTCGTCGAAGATGGACAGGCCCTGGTCGTTCATCAAGGAAACCTCGTTCGGGGGTCGGGGGTGGCGACACCATCCTCACCCATCGAGGAGGTTCGTCCCACCCCGACCCGGCGTGGGTCGGGATGAGACTCGTCCTACCCCGGACCGGCGTCGGGTCAGACCCCGCGGAACCGGTTGATGGCCTCGAGGTGCTCGGATCGGAGCTCGTGGTTCAGCACGCCGAGGCCCTCGGTGGGAGCGAGGCAGAGCACGCCGACCTTGCCCTGGTGGGCGTTGCGGTGGACGTCGAGCGAGGCCTGTCCGACCTCCTCGAGCCCGTAGGTGCGTGAGAGCGTCGGGTGGATCTTGGCCTTCGCGACGAGGCGGTTGGCCTCCCAGGACTCGCGGTAGTTGGCGAAGTGGGAGGAGACGATCCGCTTGAGGTTCATCCACAGGTACCGGTTGTCGTACTCGTGCATGTACCCCGTGGTCGAGGCGCAGGTGGTGATGGTGCCGCCCTTGCGGGTCACGTAGACCGAGGCGCCGAAGGTCTCGCGGCCGGGGTGCTCGAAGACGATGTCGATGTCCTCGCCGCCGGTGAGCTCGCGGATGGCCTTGCCGAAGCGCTGCCACTCCTTGGGGTCCTGCTGGGTGCCCTCGTCGTTCCAGAACTTCGGGGCGAGCTCGGAGCGGTTGATCACCATCGTGGCGCCCATGCTGCGGACGATGTCGGCCTTCTCCTCGTTGGAGACCACGCAGACGGGGTTGGCGCCGCCGTTGAGGGCGTACTGCGTGGCGAAGCCACCCAGGCCCCCGGAGGCGCCCCAGATCAGGACGTTGTCGCCCTGCTTCATGTTGCCGCCGTTCTTGGAGACCAGCTGGCGGTAGGCCGTGCAGTTGACCAGGCCGGGCGAGGCGGCCTCCTCCCAGGTGAGGTGCTCCGGCTTGGGCATGAGCTGGTTGGCCTTGACCATGGCGATCTCGGCCAGGCCGCCGAAGTTCGTCTCGAAGCCCCAGATGCGCTGCTCGGGGTCCATCATCGTGTCGTCGTGGCCGTCGGAGGCCTCCAGCTCGACGCTGAGGCAGTGCGCGACGACCCGGTCGCCGGCCTTCCACTTCGTGACCCCGGGGCCGGTGGCCAGCACCACGCCGGACAGGTCGGACCCCACGATGTGGTACGGCAGGTCGTGCCGCTTGGTCAGCGGTGAGAGCCGGCCGTAGCGCTCGAGGAAGCCGAACGTGGAGACGGGCTCGAAGATCGAGGTCCACACGGTGTTGTAGTTGATCGCGGAGGCCATGACCGCCACGAACGCCTCGCCGGGACCGAGCTCGGGGAGCGGCACGTCGTCGACGTGCAGCGACTTGCGCGGGTCCTTGTCGCGGGACTCGAGCCCCTCGAACATGTCGACCTCGTCCTTGTGCACGGTCACCGCGCGGTAGGACTCGGGCAGGGACAGGTTCGCGAAGTCGTCGCTGGTGATGCTGGACGGGTCGTCGCTGGCAGCCTGGACGGCGTCGAGGATGTGCTGCACGGGTGGCTCTCCTAGGAGTCTCGGGGCAGGACCACGCCGCAAGATACCGGCGAGTAGCCTCGCGTCGGCGAGGTTGTGGTGGACGTCTCAGAACACCCTGCCCTACCCGAGGTCACCCGCGGACGACGCGCTCGCACCGTCGGGCGACGTCGCCCGGTCCCAGGTGACACACGTCGCGCCCCGGGCCGCCGTCGAGGACGTCGCGTCCGCCCGTCCCCGCCTTGAGGGTGTCGTCGCCCGCGCCACCCAGCAGCCGGTCGGGACCGCCCCCTCCCAGCAGCGTGTCGTCGCCGCCCTCACCCGAGACGACGTCGGGTCCGCCGCCCGCGGTGAACGAGTCGTTGCCGCCTCCCGTCCGGGCGTGGTCGGCGTAGCCGGTCGCCACGACGACGTCCCGCGCCGAGGTGCCGATGGTGAGCGCCGTCGTCCCGCTCGTCGGCGTGGCCCACGGGACCTGTCCGGATCCCGCGCGGTAGCGGTTCCACAGCGCGACGTGCCGGCCGGCCGGGTCGAGAGCGGTGACGACGTCCTCGGGGTCGTCCTCGCCCGACGCCGAGAGCCGCACGGGCGAGGAGAAGGACCCGCCCGTGCTCACCGACTCCCACACGTCGTTGGACCCGTCCTCGTCGTGGTCGTTGATCCACGTCGCGACGGTCGTGCCGGCCTCGCTCGCGACCTCCATCCCGTCGACCCCGACGGTGGGGCCGGCGACCGCGGCGTGCGCGCTCAGCGTCTGGACGGGCAGGAGCGCTCCGGCCGCGGTGAGCGTGCGCACCGCGACGGTCGCCTGGCTGTCCACCACCCACGAGAGCAGGAGCGCGCCGCTGCCGTCCTCGCCGAGGGCGACCTGGTGGTTCGCCGGCCCGTAGCCCGCGACGTCGCCCGTCGGTGAGCCGTCCAGCGGGGCGAGCGCGCCCGTCACCGGACCCCGCCGCGCCTCGACCCGGAACGGCGAGCACCCGCCGGAGCAGTCCGTCGTGTCGGGGACGGCGTCCTCGTAGGCGAGCAGGGCCAGACCGTCGCCGTTGACCGCCAGCTCGGGGGAGCCCGGGCCCTGGTCGAGCGCCTCGACGAGGAACGAGGCACCGAAGTCCTGGCCCGGCAACGCCCGGGCACCCTGGACGGAGTCGGACTCGGCCTCGTCGTGGTCCCAGACCGCGAGGGCCGTGCCGTCGGCCGAGAGACCCACGCGCGGGCGGTCGGCGGCCCCGCCGGACTCGAGCGCGCGGATGCGGACGGTCGGCCCGTCGACCAGGGCGGCGACCACCGACGGCATGGCGCCGCCCTGGTGCCACGCGACGGCGACCCGACCCGAGTCCGACACCGCGACGTCGACCCCGGAGGGCGTGGTGAAGGGACCCGAGACCGAGCGCGCGGGGGAGAACCCCTGGCCGCGCTTGCGCCGGACCGAGATCCTCACCTGGGGCTGGGCGCCCCCGAGGTCGACCCAGGCGATGGCTGCGGTGCCGCCGGGCGACTCGGCGTAGGCGAGCTCGCCCGGCGTCCCGACCCCGGGCACGGCGACGCCCGGACCGAACCGTCCGCCGGCCTGCCGCAGCGCGACGCGGACGTCGTAGGTCTCCGACCACACCGCGGTGGCCGTGCCGGTCGGGTCGATGCCGAGCGCGACGTCGTCGGTGCCACCGGCCACCGACAGCAGCTGGTCGGTCCCGACGGCCCTCGGTGGTGGAGAGGAGGACGCCGCTGGCGACGCGACCGGCGTCAGCGAGAGCAGGGTGAGTGCTGCGACGGACAGCGAGAGTCGGCGCATGGCGGCCTCCGGGGCTCGGCGTGAGGACCGCTCCACGGTACGAAAGGTAAAGAACGGCGTGCCATGGCCCGAACGGGCCATGTAGCCGTGCGGGCGCTCAGTGCCCGGCGGCGGCCGGCTCCACGAGCTCGACCAGCACGCCGCCGGCGTCCTTGGGGTGCACGAAGTTGATGCGCGAGTCGGAGGTGCCGCGCCGGGGGGCGTCGTAGAGGAGGCGGACGCCACGCTCGCGGAGGACCGCGCTCACGGCCTCGACGTCGGTCACGCGGTAGGCGACCTGCTGGCAACCGGGCCCGCTGCGGCCGATGAACTTGGCGATCGTCGACTCCTCGCTCAGGGGAGCGAGCAGCTGGACGTGCGAGCCCGAGTCGCCGACCGCCATCATCGCCTCGCGGACACCCTGCTCCTCGTTGACCTCCTCGTGCGCCAGGCGCATGCCGAAGGTGTCGCGGTAGAAGGCGATGGCCTCGTCGAGGTCGGGCACGGCCATGCCCACGTGGTCGATCGCGGTGAACAGGTGCTCGGGGAGCTCGAGGGTCATGCGGGCCATTGTCACCACTGGCGCAGGTGGGGCCGACGCCGTCCGGTGTGACATGCGCCTCCCCACCCGGGGCGCGGACACCCTCCCGCTCGACCCGCGCCGGTGGGTATCGTCGCCACGAGCCGGTTAGCAACCGTTCACCACTCACTCGCTCGTCATCGCGGAGGCCCACATGTCCACGTCCGTCATCGTCGCCGGGGCACGTACCCCCATCGGCCGCCTGCTCGGCGGCCTGAAGAGCCAGCGGGCCGTGGACCTCGGTGGCGTCGCCATCCGGGGCGCCCTCGAGAAGGCCGGCGTGTCCGGCGACCAGGTCGACTACGTGGTGATGGGCCAGGTCATCCTCGCCGGCGCCGGGCAGAACCCGGCCCGTGAGGCCGCGGTGGCCGGCGGCGTGCCGATGGACGTGCCCTCGATCACCATCAACAAGGTGTGCCTCTCGGGCCTCAACGCCATCGCGATGGCCGACCAGCTCATCCGCGCCGGCGAGTGCGAGATCGTCGTCGCCGGCGGCATGGAGTCGATGACCAACGCCCCGCACCTCCTGATGGGCTCGCGCGAGGGCACGAAGTTCGGCGACACCACGCTCGTCGACTCGATGGCCTACGACGCACTGTTCGACCAGGTCACGCAGCAGGCGATGGGCGTCCTCACCGAGGAGATCAACGCCGCCGGCGCCAACCTGACCCGCGAGGAGCAGGACGAGTTCGCCGCGCTGTCGCACCAGAAGGCGGCCGCCGCGTGGAAGAACGGCGTCTTCGACGACGAGGTCGTCCCGGTCTCGATCCCGCAGCGCAAGGGCGACCCGGTCGTGGTGAGCCAGGACGAGGGCGTCCGCGGCGACACCACCGCCGAGTCGCTGGCCGCGCTGCGCCCGGCGTTCTCGAAGACGGGCACCGTCACCGCCGGCTCGTCCTCGCAGATCTCCGACGGCGCTGCCGCGGTCGTCGTGATGAGCAAGGCCAAGGCCGAGGAGCTCGGGCTCGAGTGGCTCGCCGAGATCGGCGCCCACGGCATGGTCGCCGGCCCCGACTCCTCCCTGCAGCTGCAGCCGGCCAACGCCACGGCGCTGGCCTGCCGCAAGGAGGGCATCGAGCCCACCGACCTCGACCTGGTCGAGTTCAACGAGGCCTTCGCCGCCGTCGGCATCTCCTCGGCCCGCGAGCTGGGCCTGCCCGACGAGAAGGTCAACGTCAACGGCGGCGCCATCGCGCTCGGCCACCCGGTCGGGATGTCGGGCGCCCGCGTCGTGCTGCACCTCGCCCTCGAGCTCAAGCGCCGCGGCGGAGGCATCGGCGCCGCCGCGCTCTGCGGCGGCGGCGGGCAGGGCGACGCCCTGATCGTGCGTGTCCCCAAGAGCTAGTCGGGCCGACGTACCCGATCTCGTCGCGAGGGCCCGGGACGGCGAGTCCCGGGCCGTCGCGCGGCTGATCTCGCTCGTCGAGGACGAGTCGCCGGCGCTGCGCGAGGTCATGGCCGCGCTCGCGCCGCACACCGGCCGCGCCCAGGTCGTGGGCATCACCGGCGCCCCCGGCGTCGGCAAGTCGACCTCGACCAGCGCGCTCGTCCGCACGCTCCGCGACGCCGGCAAGCGGGTCGGCGTCCTCGCGATCGACCCCTCGTCGCCGTTCTCGGGCGGGGCGCTGCTCGGCGACCGGGTGCGGATGGGCGACCACGCCACCGACGACGGCGTGTACATCCGCTCCATGGCCGCGCGCGGCCACCTCGGCGGTCTGTCGTGGTCGACGCCCCAGGCGATGCGCGTGCTCGACGCCGCGGGCTTCGACGTCGTGCTCGTCGAGACCGTCGGGGTGGGCCAGAGCGAGGTCGAGGTGGCCGGGCTGGCCGACTCGACCGTCGTGCTCCTCGCCCCCGGCATGGGCGACGGCATCCAGGCCGCCAAGGCGGGCATCCTCGAGGTCGGCGACGTCTACGTCGTCAACAAGTCCGACCGCGACGGCGCCGCCCAGGTCGCCCGCGACCTCCGCTCCATGCTCGGCCTCGCCGACCGGCGCGAGGGCGCCTGGAAGCCTCCGATCCTGAGGACCGTCGCACAGACGGGCGAGGGCGTGCCCGAGGTCGTCGCCGCGCTCGAGGAGCACCGGGCCTGGTCGGAGTCCTCCGGCGAGCTGACGCGCCGCCGCGAGCGGCGGGCGCGGGCCGAGGTCGAGGCGATCGCCGTCGCCGCGCTGCGGTCGCGCTGGGCGAGCCTCGGTGACCGCGGGGAGCTCGACGAGCTCGCCGCCGCGGTGGTGGCCGGCGAGACCGACCCCTACGCCGCCGCCGACCGCCTGCTGTCGCCGTAGGCCGCTACGGTGCCGCCATGCCGATCGCATCCGGTCCCGTCATCCAGCTCGCCTGGGTCACCGACGACATCGCCGCCACCGAGACGCTGCTCCGCGAGCAGTTCGGGTGCGGGGCCTGGACCCGGCTCGACGACGTCCGGTTCGGGCCCGAGGAGACCACGCTGCGCGGCGAGCCGACCGAGTTCGTCGCCCACGTCTCGCTGGCCTACGCCGGCGACCTGCAGCTCGAGCTGATCCAGCCGGTCTCGGGCGAGACCATCCACGCCGAGTTCCTCCGGGCCGCGGGGCCCGGGCTGCACCACCTCTGCTTCGAGGTCGACGACATGGACGCCGCCTGCGCCGCCTCCGAGGCGGCCGGGGTCCCGGTGCTGATGCGCGGCTCGATGATGGGCGGCGAGATCGAGTTCGCCTACGTCGACGGCTCGGCGTCCGGGGTGCCCTTCGTCGAGCTCGCCCGGCTCGGCCCGGCGATCAAGGAGTTCTACGAGTCGGTCAAGAACGGCTGACATGACCACGCCCGGCGCCGTCCGCGACGTGGCGCTGGCTCTGCCGCGCGCCTACGAGCGCGAGGTCCGGGGCCGCGCGAAGCTCCGCGTGAAGCAGATCGTGTTCGCGGCGTTCTCCGGCGACGAGTCGCTCCTCGGGTTCGGGTTCCCGAAGGACGCGCGGGACGGCCTCGTCGCCTCCGATCCCGACGTGTTCTTCCTCCCGGGCACGGCCGACCTGCGCTACCACTGGGTCTGCGCGCACGTCGCGCGGCTGCCCGACGACGAGATGCGCGAGCTCGTCACGGACGCCTGGCGGATGTGCGTGCCACGGATGCTGCACGACCTCCCCGACCTGTCCCCGCCGGCGGCGCGGGTGTGGGGGCTGGTCGAGCAGCAGGAGTGGGGCGAGGTCCGGCCGTTGCTGCACCCCGACGTCCGCCTCGGCGACGGGGCCGTCGAGGTGCGGGGGCGGACCCGCGTGCTGGCCCACCTGGCGGACCACCCCACGCCCAGGCCGCCCACGTCGGTCGAGGTGCGCGACGGGCAGCTCTACCGGTGGTCACGCTGACCGGGGGCACGGGCTGCGCGGGCCGATCCCTAGGATTGGCGGCATGACGCAGCAGCCGTTCACCCGTCGTGGCGCCATCGACCTGTCGGCCCTGAAGCGACCCGCGGCACCGCCGCCGGGTGCAGCACCGGCCGCCGGGGGAGCGGGAGCGGCCGGGGCAGCCGGGCCCTCGGGCGCCTACTCGGTCCAGGTGACGACCCAGACGATGCAGTCGGTCGTCGAGGCGTCGCTGACGGCACCCGTCCTCATGGTGATCTACTCGGCGTCCCGCTCGCCCGAGAGCGCGACCTACGCCCAGGAGGTCGCCGCCCTCGTCGAGCGCTACGAGGGGCGGTTCCTCGCCGGCCTGGTCGACCTCGACACCTCGCCCGAGGTGGGGCAGGCCCTGCAGGTGCAGCAGATCCCCGTGCTGCTCGTGCTGCTCGACGGCCGCCCGGTCACCCAGCCGATCCCGGGCGTCGTCCCGGCCGACGAGCTGAGCGCCCTGCTGAACCAGCTCGGCCAGCAGCTCACGGCCCAGGGCGTCACCGACCGCCACCAGCCGCTCAGCGCCGCGCCCGCTCCCGACGACGGCGACGGCGAGCCCGTGGCCGACCCGCGCTACGCCGCCGCGGAGGACGCCCTCGCCCGTGACGACGTCGACGGTGCCGTCGCCGAGTACGAGAAGCTGGTCGCCGCCAACCCCGCCGACGTCGAGGCCGCCGCCGGCCTGGCCATGGCCAGGGTGCTGCAGCGCACCGCCGGCGTGGACGCCGCGCAGGCCCGGGCGGCCGCGGACGCCGCACCCGCCGACGTCGAGGCGCAGACCCTGGCCGCCGACCTCGACCTCAGCGAGGGGCGCGTCGAGGCAGCCTTCGACCGGCTGGTGCAGCTGGTACGGGTGACGTCCGACAAGGAGCGCGACCGCGCCCGCGAGCACCTCGTCGGGTTGTTCGCCGCCGTCGGGAACGACGACCCGCTCGTCGTCCAGGCGCGCCGCAACCTGGCCTCGGCGTTGTTCTGAGGATGGGCGACCTCGCAGCGGGTGCCCGCTGCCTGACGCGGGGATGGGCCCTGGTCAAGCAGCGGCCGGGCCTGCTGCTGCTCGGCATGGTGCCGGCGTTCGTCGTGTGGTGCGTCCTGGCGACGCTCTTCGTGCTGCTCGTGCTCCACGCCGGTGACCTGGCCGGCTGGCTCACGCCGTTCGCCGACGACTGGGGTGACGGGCTCCGCTCGTTCGTGCGCTTCTGCCTCGCGGTGGCGCTCGTGGTCGGTGGCGTGCTGCTGTGGGCGGCGACGTTCACCGGCATCACGCTGACCGTGGGCGACCCGTTCTACGAGCGGATCTGGCGCGCGACCGAGGACATGATCGGGCCGGTCAAGCTCGGCGACGGGCTCGGCTTCTGGCGCTCGGCCGCCGACGCCCTGAGGCTGGCCGGCTTCGGGGTGCTCACCTCGGTGCTGGTGCTGGTCAGCGGGTTCATCCCGCTGGTCGGCCCGGTCCTGGGCATCACCCTCGGGCTGGTGTTCGCGGGCCGGTCGCTGGCCCGCGAGCTGGTGAGCCGGCCGCTCGAGGCGCGCGGCATGGACGCCGCCGCCCAGACCGCCCTGCTCGCCCCTCACCGCCGCAAGGTGCTCGGGTTCGGCGTCGCGACGCAGGCCTGCTTCTTCGTGCCGTTCGGAGCCGTGCTGGTGATGCCCGTCGCCGTCGCCGGCGCCACGGTGCTGGCCCGCGACGTGCTGCCCGACGAGCGCGGCCCCGCCTTCCGGTAGGCGGTCACCAGCACAGTTGGCAGCGGGTCCGGCCAGGCTGGCCGGAACTCGCTGGTGCTCGCCCGCGCGAGCCGCGATGGTGGGGCCGTGTCCCGCCGCGACTGCCTCCTCGCCGCCCTGGTCGCGAGCATCTGGGGCTTCAACTTCGTGGTGATCGACTGGGGGATGGACGGCGTCCCGCCCCTGCTGTTCGCGGCGGTCAGGTTCACCCTGGTCGTGCTCCCGGCGGTGTTCCTGCTCCCGCGCCCGGACGTGCCCTGGCGCACGCTCGCCGCGGTCGGGGCCTTCATGTCGCTCGGACAGTTCGGGCTGCTCTACGTGGCGATGGACGCCGGCCTCCCGCCCGGTCTCGCGGCGCTCGTGCTGCAGGCTCAGGTGATCTTCACGATCCTGATCGCCGCGGGGGTGCTGCGCGAGCTGCCGACGCCGGCCCAGGTGGCCGGCGCGCTCCTCGGCACCGGGGGTCTGGTCGTGGTCGCCCTCGGCCGCGGCGGCGCCGTCCCGCTCGTCGCCCTGGTGCTCTGCCTGCTCGGTGCCCTGTCGTGGGGCATCGGCAACGTCGTCTCGCGCGCCTCGGGCGCGACGGGCGGGCTCGCGCTCACCGTGTGGTCGGCGGTCGTCGTGCCCGTGCCGCTGCTCGCGCTGTCGCTGCTGCTCGACGGCCCCCACGCCGTCGCCGACGGGCTGGGCGCCTTCGGGTGGCAGGCCGGCGTGTCGAGCCTCTACACGGCGGGCCTGGCCTCGCTCGTCGGCTACGGGATCTTCAACACGCTGCTCGGCCGCAACCCCTCGGCCGCCGTCGTCCCGTGGGTGCTGCTGGCACCCGTCGTCGCGATGCTGTCGGCCGCCCTGCTCCTCGACGAGGTGCCCAACGCGGCCGAGGCCGCCGGAGGTGCCGTGATGGTCGTGGGCGTGCTGGTCGCGCTGCGCGCGCCGCGACCCGGACCGGCAGGCTCAGCGCCCGGACTCGGTGTAGGCCGGACCGCCGTCGAGGTTGGCGAGAGCTGAGGCGACGCGGCGCGCGGTGAAGTCCGCGCACCGCTCGGCGACCTGCTCGGCCGTGCAGAACTCCGCCCCGCGGATCTCGCGGGCCTGCGGCACGATCTGCCCGGCGATCGTCGCCGGGTGCACGCCGCCGTCGAAGACCAGGCAGAGGGCGTCGTCCCAGCCGCCCCACGGGGGCAGCCAGTCGGTGAGGAGGAGGCGGCCCGCGGGGATGTCGAGGGCGAGCTCCTCGGAGACCTCCCGGGCGACCGCCAGCTGCGGCGACTCGCCGACCTCGACCACGCCGCCCGGCAGGTCCCAGTCCTGCTTGTAGGTGAGGTTGCAGAGCAGCACGCGCCGGTCCTCGTCGCGGACCAGCATCTGGCTGATGGCCCGCTTGCGGGGCAGGAAGGAGTTGAGGAGCGCCCGGAACCCACCGGGCTCGTTGACGGGCACGTCGTCGACGAGCCGGGCGTAGACGACCCGGTCGCCCGTGGCGCCGCCGCGCATGACGCCCTCGCGCTGCATGCCCGACCAGGTGGCCGTGCGCTGACCGTCGACGTCGTCGACGGCGACGTGCGCCTCGACGCGGTGGTGGGTGAGCAGGGCCGCGGCGACCTCGCGGCGCACCACGTCGACGTTCTCCCGGGCGTCCCAGCTGATGCGGGCGACCCCCTCGGCGACGGTGGTCACAGAGGTCGGTTCGGTCACGCGGCCAGCCTAGTCAGCCGGTGCCAGTCCGGGGTCGGCCAGGTGACGCCCCGGGGCGGGGTCGCGACGCAGCCAGAGCGTCCCGAGCGGCGGCAGGACGACGTCGGCGTGGGCGGGCATCGAGCCGTGGTGGCCGTCGACCGCCAGCACCGAGCCCAGGTTGCCGACGCCGGACCCGCCGTAGACGTCGGCGTCGGTGTTGAGCGCCTCGGTCCAGACCCCGGCGGCCGGCAGGCCGACGCGGTACCCGTGGTGGGGGACCGAGGCGAAGTTGGCGATGCAGACGAGGTCGGGGTCGACCGTGCCGTCGGGGCGCTCCGCCGCGCGGCGGAGGAACGAGTAGACGTTGTGCCCGGCGTCGTCGGCGTCGACCCACTCGAACCCGGCGGGTGACACGTCGGCCGACCACGCCGCCGGGGTGGCCCGGTAGGCGTGGTTGAGGTCGCGCACCAGGTGGCTGAGGCCGCGGTGCTCCGGGTGCTCGAGGAGCCACCAGTCGAGCTCGCGGGACTCCGCCCACTCCGACTCCTGCCCGATCTCGCCGCCCATGAAGAGCAGCTGCTTGCCGGGGTGCGCCCACATGAACGCGTAGTAGGCCCGGAGGTTGGCGAGCTGCTGCCACCGGTCACCGGGCATCTTGCGCAGCAGCGACCCCTTGCCGTGCACGACCTCGTCGTGCGAGAGCGGCAGCACGAAGTTCTCGGTCCAGGCGTAGGTGATGGCGAACGTCAGGTCGTGGTGGTGCCACTGCCGGTAGACCGGCTCCCGCGCCAGGTAGTCGAGGGTGTCGTGCATCCAGCCCATGTTCCACTTGAAGCCGAAGCCGAGCCCGCCGGCCGACGTCGGTCCGGTGACGCCCGGCCACGACGTCGACTCCTCGGCGATGGTGCACACGCCCGGGACGCGCTTGTAGACGGTGGCGTTCATCTCCTGGAGGAACTGCACGGCCTCGAGGTTCTCGCGGCCGCCGTTCTTGTTCGGCGTCCACTCGCCCTCCTTGCGGGCGTAGTCGAGGTAGAGCATCGAGGCGACGCCGTCGACGCGCAGCCCGTCGCAGTGGAACTCCTCGAGCCAGTAGAGCGCGTTGGCGTAGAGGAAGTTGCGCACCTCGGGACGACCGAAGTTGAAGATGTGGGAGCCCCACTCCTGGTGCCACCCGCGCTGCGGGTTGGGGTCCTCGTAGAGCGGGGTGCCGTCGAAGCGCGCGAGCGCCCACTCGTCGGTCGCGAAGTGGCCGGGCACCCAGTCGAGGATGACGCCGATGCCGGCCTGGTGGAGGCGGTCGACGAGCCGCCGGAACCCGTCGGGGTCGCCGAAGCGGGAGTCGGGGGCGAAGTAGGAGGTGACGTGGTAGCCCCACGACCCGCCGAACGGGTGCTGCATCACGGGCATGAGCTCGACGTGGGTGAACCCGAGGTCGCTCAGGTAGGGCACGAGGTCGTCGGCCATCTCGTCGTAGGACCAGAACCGACCGCCGGGGTGCCGCTTCCACGAGCCGAGGTGCATCTCGTAGACCGACATCGGTTCGTCGACGGGGCTGCGCGTCGCCCGCGCCGTCATCCACTCGTCGTCGGCCCACTCGTGGCTGGACTCGAAGACGCGCGAGGCGGTGTCGGGCGCGACCTCGGCGAAGAAGGCCATGGGGTCGGCCTTCTCTCGCCAGGCGCCGTCGGCTCCGAGCACCACGTACTTGTACGCCGCCCCGGCGCCGGCGCCGGGCACGAACAGCTCCCAGACACCCGACTGGCCGAGCTGGCGCATCGGGTGCTCGCGACCGTCCCAGCTGTTGAAGTCGCCCTTGAGCCGGACGGCGTGGGCGTTCGGGGCCCACACGGCGAACGAGGTGCCCACGACGGTGCCGCCGAGCGGCTCGGCGTACCGGTGGACCCGGGCGCCCAGCACCTGCCAGAGGTTCTCGTGACGACCCTCGTTGACGAGGTGGAGGTCGACCTCGCCGAGCGTCGGCAGGAACCGGTACGGGTCGTCGACGACGACCTCGCCCTGGCCGTAGTCGACCGCCAGCCGGTACCCGGGCACGTCCGGGGCGGCGACGGCCCCGGCCCAGATGCCGGCGTGCTCGTGGGTGAGCTCGACGTCGGTGTCGCCGTACCGCACCACGACCCGCTGCGCGAGCGGCTTCATGGCGCGGAAGGTGACCTGCCCGTCGTGGGCGTGGGCCCCGAGGACCGAGTGCGGGCTGCCGTGCTCGCCGCGCACGAGCTGGTCGAGCTCGCCGCGCGGGACCTCGCGAGGGCTCGGCGGCGGCGCCGGGGGAGCAGGGGTCTCAGGGGTGGCGGGGGTGGCGGGGGTGGAAGGGGTGCGGTTCTTGGACTTCATGACATTCCGATCCTGGCCACGGCTGCGAGTGGGATCTCCACCCAGTCGGGCCGGTTGCGGGTCTCGTACACGGTCTCGTAGACGGCCTTGTCGGCGACGTAGGCGTCGACCAGGGTCCGCTGCTCGGGGGTGAGGGTCTCGCCGGCGTAGGCGGCCAGGAAGTAGCGCTGGTTGCGCTCGGCCCACTCGGCGGCGGCGCGGTGCCGGTCGTCGGTGCCCTCGTCGTCGGTCTCGGAGCGCTGGCGCTCCACCACCGGGGCCGCGTAGTCCAGGGAGCGGAGCATCCCCGCCACGTCGCGCCACGGGGAGTCCGGGAGCACGCGCTCGGCGAGCGTCTTGGCGGGCTCGCCCTCGAAGTCCACGATCTTCCACCCGGCCGCGGTCCGGAGCGTCTGGCCGAGGTGCAGGTCGCCGTGGACCGTCTGGACGGTGACCTCGCCGAGGCCGGCGACCCGGTCGAAGAGGCTCCGCAGCCTGGGTGCGTGCTCGGCGAGGGCCGGGACGACGTCGGCCGCGGCGTCGAGCCGGGCGGTCATCTGGGCGGCGAGGTCGCCGGCGTCGACGGTGCTGGTGCCGAGCGCGGCGAGGTCGTCGTGCACCGCCCGCAGGGCCTCGCCCAGCCTCCCGGCCTCGCCGGAGAAGTCGCCGCCCGCGTCGCGGGCCGCCAGGTCGGGGTCGGCGAAGAGGTTGCGGACGCTGGTGAGGGCGAGGTCCCAGCCGTCGGTGGCGGTGCGCAGGAACTGCTGGAGCATGCCGAGGTGGGTCGGCTCGCCGTCGAGCTCGCACTCGACCCAGCCGTAGAGGTGGGCGACGTGCTCGGACCCGGCCGCCGTCAGTGCCTGGTGGGTGGTGATGTCGGGGTTGAGCCCGGGGGTCACCTTGCGGAACAGCTTGAGCACGGAGTCCTCGCCGAAGGCGACCGAGGAGTTCGACTGCTCGCCGGCGAAGAGGGTGCCCGGCGCCTCGAGGTCGAGCTCGTGGCCCTCGACCCGGTGGAAGGTGAGACCGCTGTCGGGCGACCCGTCCCCGAAGGCCCGCAGCCACAGGCCCGTCGACTCGCGGTCGTGGAGCGCGTCGTAGGCGTGCACCCAGCCGAGCTGGGCGTCCTCCCACCACCCGACGAAGGCGTGGTCGAGCCGGTGCTGGGGGTCGGTGTAGTAGGCGAGCGGCACCTGGTAGCGCTCGGTGCCGCCGTCGGCGTACTCGAGGGTGACGAGCAGCAGGTCGACGGTCGGGTCGCCGTCGCCCAGGAGCCCGAGCCGCTGGACGCCGGCCACCTCGAACGCACGGCCCTTGCCGCCGAACCATCGCGTCCGCTCCAGGTAGGGCGGGAGGACCGAGAGGTCGGCGAGGGGCGAGGCCCCGGTCGCAGGGTGGTCACAGCAGCTGCCCCTCGTCGGCCGGGTGCTCACCGGGAACGAGCCGGAACCAGTAGAACCCGTACCCGCTCAGGGTCAGCAGGTAGGGCAGCTCGCCGATCGGCGGGAACTGCACGCCGCCGAGCAGCTCGACGGGCACGAGCCCCTCGAACCGCCGCAGGTCGAGCTCGACCGGCTGCGGGAACCGGGAGAGGTTGTTGACGCACAGGATGACGTCGTCCTCGTGCTCGCGGGCGTAGGACAGCACGCTCGAGTTCGAGCCGCCGAGGTCGTGGAAGGTGCCGAGCCCGAACGCGGCGTGCTGGCGGCGGGCGTGGATCATCCGCCGGGTCCAGTGGAGCAGCGAGGACGGGTTCTCCAGCTGCGCCTCGACGTTGACGCTCTGGTAGCCGTAGACCGGGTCCTGGATGGCCGGCAGGAAGAGCTTGCCCGGCGTCGCCGCCGAGAAGCCCGCGTTGCGGTCCGGCGTCCACTGCATCGGCGTGCGGACGCCGTCCCGGTCGCCGAGCCAGATGTTGTCGCCCATGCCGATCTCGTCGCCGTAGTAGAGGACGGGGGAGCCCGGCAGCGACAGGAGCATGG
>CAWHNR010000011.1:0-93018 GCA_963830575.1 uncultured Actinomycetota bacterium | reverse complement strand
GCGTCGACCAGGTGGCCCGCGCGGTCGAGGTCGAGCGTCGAGGCCGAGCCGCTCGGCGACCTCGCGAGCACCGGGCGCCACTCGGCGAGCAGGTCGGCGTAGCGGACGAACACCCGCGGGTCGGGGCGGGTGACCTGCTCGGTCACCAGGCAGGCGTGCACCCAGCCGGCGATGTTGGCGGTCGCGCGCTGCCGGCGGAAGCTCTCGCCGCGGTCGGTCGGCGTGTAGTGGGTGTCGCGCGACTTCGCGACCTCGACCGGGTGGCGCAGCATCGTGAGGAACCCGATCTCGGCGCCGCGCGCGGTGGCGGCGCGCGCGCCACAGGTCGTGGAACCAGAACACCCGCGGGTCCTTGACCACGACCTGGCCCGCCGGCTGCGGCCAGCGCCTCGGCCAGCCACTCGTCGAGCTCGCTCGGCGTCGTCGGCGGTCGGCCAGGCTCTGCGCGAGCTCGGCGGCCTCGGGCCGCGAGTCGAGGGTGCGGACGACGGGGGTGCGGCGCAGCATCGCCTTGTGGAAGTCGACGACCCACTGCGACTCGTAGAAGCCGCGCGGGTTGGTCTCGTCGGCCGGCACCTGCGGGCTCGGGCAGGTGCAGGCCCGAGCATGCTCAGCGCCCCGGCGACCGTGCTGGTGCCGCTGCGTCCGGCGCCGGCGACGACGACGACCCGGCTCACGCGCCGTCCCCCGCTCCGCTCGCCGAGCCGGGCCTCGGCCTCGCGCAGCTTGCGCCGCAGCTTGTCGAGGCGCTGGTTCTTGACCGCCAGCCGGGCCTCGAGCTCGGTGCGCAGCGGCGAGCACGGCGACGGCGGTCTCGTCGGAGGCGATCGCGGCGGAGGTGCGGTAGAGCTCGACGTACGTCGCCGTGCAGCGCGTCGAGCTCGGCCATCGCGTCGGCGTCGTCGGGCTGCTCGACCAGCGCGTGGGCGGCGGCCCAGGTGCGCTCGGCGAGGTCGACCAGCACGTCGGGCACGGTCAGCCCGTCCCAGGTGGCGGCCGAGCGGTTGAGCGAGGTGGTCACGAAGTCGTCGACGGGGTGCGGCGCGGTGAGGTCGCCGGGGTCGACGCCGACCTGCGCGCAGGCCCGGGTCATCGCGGCGCGCCAGTCGCCGATCAGGTCGTAGTAGGGCACGAAGGCCCGCGGGTTGTCGCGGGTCGCGCGCTCGGTGACGAAGACCGAGTTCATCCAGGCCGCGACGTTGGTCGTCTCGCGCTCGACGGCGCAGCTCGTCGGTGCGGCCGGTGAGGTAGGCCGAGTCGCGCGAGCGGACGACCTGGGCGGGGTGGCGCAGCATCGTCAGGCTGGCCAGCTCGGCGCCGGCGTCGCGCGACGACGCGCTGCCACAGCGGGTAGACCCAGTAGGCGCGGGTCTCCTTGATGACCAGCGACGTCGCCGTCGGCCCGCGCGGCCAGCTCGTCGGCCAGCCACGAGCGCAGCTCGTCCTCGCGCTCGGGCGTCACGTCGGCCATCGCGACGTCGCCGGCGTGCGGACGGCTGTCGATCGTGCGCACCGGGATGCGCGTTGAGCCAGTGCTTGTGGAACTCCGCGACCCACAGCGGCTCGTAGTAGCCGCGCGGGTTGCGCTCGTCGGTCTCGACCTCGGGCTGCGGGATGTGGAACCCGAGCCGCTTGAGCGTGCCCGCCGCGCTGCTGGTGCCGCTGCGGCCGGAGCCGGTGACGACGAGGACCTTCTTCACGCAGGCGAGGCTATCGGAGCGCGCTCGACGGCGCGGTGGCAGGCCGGACCGTCGCTCAGAGCAGCGAGTTGGGCACGAACCGGGCCCGCGGGTCGAGGTCGTCGGCGGCCGGGCGCACGAACTCGAAGCCCGAGGTCAGCACGACCTCCCAGGTCGGCGCCGAGCGCGCGGCGTACGTCGTCGGCGCAGGTCGTGTGCAGCGGCGGGGCGTGGAACTCGTTGCGCGCGACCTCGTCGGCGGTGCCGACGAAGGCGATCGGCCGGCCCAGCGGCGTCCCGCACCCGCCGCAGACCCGGGACAGGGCGCACTGGGTCACCTTGCGGCGGACCAGCGCGCCCTCCTCCCAGGCGAAGGGCTCGTCGCGTCACGCCCGCGCGTCGGCCTTGGAGCGCGACCAGCCGCCCAGCTCGGGGCGACGGCTGTGGGTGTCCTCGTGGCGCACGCGCTCGTGCTGCTCGATGGTGACGCCCTCGCCGGTCGGCGGACGGTCGTCCTTGGTGAACTTGTTGGGCAGCGACAGCTTGTGGATCGTGCGCAGCACCTGGCCGTACTGCTTGTGCAGCGGACCGGTGGTGTAGGGGATGCCGTACTTGTCGCACAGCGCCCGGATCTCGGGGGAGATCTCGCCGTAGTGGTTGCTGACCAGGTCGGGGAACAGGTGGTGCTCGATCTGGTAGCCGAGGTTGCCGCTCATGATGTGCAGCAGCTTGCCGCCCTCGAAGTTGGCGGTGCCGAGGATCTGGCGCAGGTACCACTCGGCGCGGGTCTCGTCCTCGAGCTCCTCCTCGGTGAAGTGCAGGGCACCGTCGGGGAAGTGGCCGCAGAAGATGATCATGTAGGACCACACGTTGCGCATGAAGTTGGACGCGACGTTGGCCTTCATCGTCGACTTCCACTCCTTGCCGCTCAGCGCGGGGTAGAGGACGTAGTCCTTGAAGACCTGGTTGCGGCCCTTCTTGGCGATCTGCTTGAGCTGGCGCTTCATCTCCTGCCGGGTCCTTCTTGCCCTTGCGGATCGCCTCGAGGTCGAGGTCGTGCAGGGCCACCCCCCACTGGAACAGCCCGGCCAGCAGCGCGTTGTAGACCGGCTGGCCCAGGTAGTGCGGGTGCCACTTCTGCTCGCGCGCCATCCGCAGGACGCCGTAGCCGATGTCGTTGTCGAAGCCGAGCACGTTGGTGAACTGGTGGTGGATGTAGTTGTGGCTGTGCTTCCACTGCTCGGCCGGCTGGGCGGTGTCCCACTCCCACGACGAGGAGTGGATCTCCGGGTCGTTCATCCAGTCCCACTGGCCGTGCATGACGTTGTGGCCGATCTCCATGTTCTCGAGGATCTTGGCCAGGCCGAGCGAGATCGTGCTGGCCGCGAGGATCGGGCGACGGTACTTCGCCTCGAGCGGCGAGCTCGACGATCATGCCGATGCGGCCGGCGGCCGCCATCCAGCGCTGGGTCCTGATCACCCGGCGGATGTAGGCCGCGTCCTCGGCGCCGCGGGCCTGCCTCGACGCGCTCGCGGATCGCGTCGAGCTCGCGTCCGATCGCCTCCACGTCCGCCTCGGTGAGGTGGCTGTACTCCTTGACGTCCGCGATGGCCACGGTGTCCCTTCGTTCGCTGGTCGGCGGTGGGCGGTCAGATGTTGAGGGTGCAGGGGCCGACCGGGACGGTCACGCAGGTCTGCACCTGCTCGTTGGGCTGGTCGTACTCGTCACCGTTGCGCAGGTCGCGCACGGTGCCGGAGATCTTGGTGACGGTGCAGGTGTGGCAGATGCCCATGCGGCAGCCGTAGGGCATGCCGACCCCGGCCTCCTCGCCGGCCTCGAGCACGGTGGTCGCACCGTCGACCTCGACCTCCTTGCCGGAGTTCTGGAAGGTGATCGTGCCGCCCTCGCCGCCGTCGCCGCCGAGCTGCAGGGAGAAGCGCTCGAGGTGCAGCCGGTCCTCGAGGTCGGCCTCCTCCCAGTGCCCCTCGACGGCGTCGAGCATCGGCGCCGGGCCGCAGGCCCAGGTCTCGCGCTCGCGCCAGTCGGGGACGACGTCCTCGAGGGCTGTCAGGTCGAAGATGCCCTGCTCGTCGGAGAACCACTGGTGCACGGTGAGCGAGGGGTGCTTCTCGTGCAGCGCGACGCAGCTCGTCGCGGAAGATCATCCGCTCCGGCGTCGTCGAGGCGTAGTGCAGGACGACGTCGCCCATCGTGCCGCGGCGGTCGAGGGTGCGCAGCATCGACATCACCGGGGTGATGCCGCTGCCGCCGACGAGGAACAGCGACTTGGCCGGCGGCGGGTCGGGCAGCACGAAGTCGCCGTTGGGCGTGGCCAGCCGCACGATCGTGCCGGGCTGCGAGGCCGTTGACCAGGTGGGTGGAGAGGAAGCCCTCGGGCATCGCGCGCACGGTGATGGCCAGGTTGCGGCCGGACTTCACCGGCGGCGAGCTCACCGAGTAGGAGCGCCAGTGGAACTTGCCGTCGACCTGGACCCCGATGCCGACGTACTGGCCGGGCCGGTGCTCGTAGCGCCAGCCCCAGCCGGGCCGGATCACCAGGGTCGCGGCGTCCTCGGTCTCGGGGATGACCTCCTCGACCCGGCCGCGCAGCTCGCGCGAGCTCCACAGCGGGTTGAGCAGGGTCAGGTAGTCGTCGGGGAGCAGCGGCGTCGTGAGCTTGTCGGCGCCTTGCGGACCCGCTCCCACGAGAGCTTGCTGGTCGGGAGGCTTGGTGGCGCTGGTCACGGGTTCAGTGAACAGCTGTTGACTCGGGACGTCAACCACCCGCAGGTACGACTCAGTCACAGCGGAGGTCCGGTAGCGCAGCCCGGAGCCGGCCCAGAAGCACAGCGTCAGAAGAACAGGCGACGGTCGAGCGACTGCGCCTGCTCCTTCGGCTGGCGCCGAGAGGCTGTCGGGGTCGAGCACGCCGACGATCGCCCAGGCGCTCGACGCGCCGCGGCGCACGCGCACCTTCCAGACGACGGACGTCTCGCCGATGCGCAGCGTCGGCGGCAGCCCCGGCGGGACGGCGACCGTGAACGGGCAGGTCGAGCCGCTGCCCGGTGCCGAGCGGCACCGGCGTCGACAGCGGCTGGCTCACCGCGACCTGCTCAGCGGTGCGCAGCTCCAGCCGGTTGTTGCTCACGACGGCCTTGGCGAAGGCCGTGACCACGGCGACCAGCTCGATCTCGACCGCCGCCTGGGGCAGGTCGGCCAGCGCCTGCACGGTCACCTCGCCGGCCACCGCTCCCCCGACGTCGGCCGTCCTCGACCCGACGGCCAGGTCGATCCGCACGTCGGTCGGCCCCTCGACGCCGGCGTGGTGGCCGTCGGGCCAGTAGAGGTCCTCGGCCCGGCCCGACCACGGCGACCGGCGAGTAGGCGTCGCTCTCGACGCCCGTTGGTGCGGACCAGGGCCGCCCTGAAGTAGTCGTTGCCGAAGCCGATCGCCGACGGCATCGTGCCCGGCGGGACCGTGACCATGAGCTCGTGGCGTCCGGCCACGGTCGGCACCGGTGCCGAGCACCGATGTCGAGGTACCCGCCGGCGTCGCCGCCCGTGGCGGAGCGCCGCAGCATCAGGTCGATGCGCTCGACGGTGCCGTCGTCCTCGCCCTCGACCATCGACGACCACCCGGGCCGGTTGCCCGACGAACGCGCGCACGTCGGAGCCCTGCTCGAGCATGCTGAGCGTCAGCGGCGCGCGCAGGTACTGCTTGGCCGCCTTGAGCCGATCCTTGAACCCCATGGCTGCATCCTCCGGCGAACGTCGAGATCCGCCCGGCCCGTCAGTCCCCCCACGGAACGACGGAGCCGGGCAGACGGAACGGCACCACCGGGGGGAAGGCGCCGCCGGCCCCACCCTGTCGGTCGGGCCGTCCGGGCGCAACCCACCCCGCGGGAGGCCGGACGGGAATCAGGACCCGATGTAGCGACCCTCGGCGTCCCAGTGCTCGGCGACCTTCTTGCTGGGCTGCACCCGCGGCGGCTCGCCCGGCATCTTGGGGTAGTCGGGCGGGAAGTTGAGCTCGACCGCGCCCTGCTCCTCCCACAGGTCGAGCAGCGGCTGCAGCGAGTAGGCCGTGTCGTCGATGCCCGCCCACGGGTCGCCGTCGGCGACGCCGGTCGGGCACGGTGAAGAGGTTGAACGCCGCCGGGTCAGTCGAGGCCGGCGAGCTCGGCCCAGGTGACCGGCGTCGAGACCGGGGCGCCCGGGATCGGCCGCAGCGAGTACGCCGAGGCGATGGTGCGGTCGCGGTTGTTCTGGTTGAAGTCGACGAAGATCCGCTCACCGCGCTCCTCCTTCCACCAGTCGACGGTGACGCCGTCGTCGCGCTCGGGCGAGCTCGCGACCGAACCCGATCGCGGCGTGGCGGACGTCGGTGAACTCCCACTCGCGGCCGATCCGCACGTAGACGTGGACGCCGCGGTTGCCGCTGGTCTTGGGGTAGCCCACGAGCCCGAGCTCGCGCAGCAGCTCGTCGGCCACGCCCGGCCACGCGGACGGCGTCGGCGAAGGTGGTGCCGGGCTGCGGGTCGAGGTCGATGCGGAGCTCGTCGGGGCGGTCGACGTCGCCGCGGCGCACGGGCCACGGGTGGAAGGTCAGCGTGCCCATGTGCGCGCACCACACCGGGACGGCGATCTCGGTCGGGCAGATCTCCTCGGCGGTGCGCCCGCTCGGGAAGGTGATCTGCACGCTCTCGAGGTAGTCGGGCGCCCCCTTGGGCACCCGCTTCTGGTAGAACGCGTCGGCGTCCTTGTCCTGCGGGCCGGTCGCCAGCTTCATGCCCCGGCCGCACCCCCGACGTCCACCGCTCGAGCGCGGTGGGCCGGTCGCGCAGCGCGCGCATCAGCCCGTCCTCGACGCTGGCGAAGTACTGCGCCACCATCAGCTTGGTGACCTCGGGCGTGCGAGTCGGTCGCCTCGTAGATGACGCGGTCCGGGCTCGAGACGCGCACCGAGCGGCCGCCGGCCTCGACCTCGGCCGCCGGGGTCTTCGCCATGCCGACCACCCTACGGTGGCCGAGCGGCCTCGAGACCCGCGCGCCACGGTGGTCGAGGTGCTGCGACCGAGGGACGAGGGAGCGGCATCGAGACCCCCGCGCCACGGTGGTCGAGGTGCTGCGACCGAGGGACGAGGGAGCGGCATCGAGACCGCGCACCACGGTGGTCGAGGTGCTGCGACCGAGGGACGAGGGAGCGGCCTCGAGACCCCCGCGGGTCAAGTGCGAGCCACCACGTGCCGACCCTTCAGACGTGCCCCACCGCCACGTCGTCGCCGCCGTCGGCGCGACCCTCACCACGGCCGCGTTCGTCGCGGCCGGCGTGATCGGCGGCCCCGTCCTCACCTCAGCCCCCCGGGCACCCCCACTCACGCACCCGACGCCCTCGACGCACGGGCGCCCGGGGGCGTCGTGGCCGGACCGACCGTCGTCCCGGTCTCCACCTCGGCCCCGCGGGCCCGCGCCGCGTTCGGCCCGGCCCGCGGCACCGACAACGGGCCGAAGGACCTGCCGGCCCCGTCGGCGACCCCGACCCGCGCGGTGCGCGCGGTCGCGGTCAGCGCCGAGGACGACACCGGGCTGCCCCTCGCCGCCCGCACCGCCTACGAGCACGCCGCCCAGGAGGTCCTCGAGGAGAGCCCCGGCTGCGACCTCCCGTGGCAGCTCGTCGCCGGCATCGGCCGCGTCGAGACCGACCACGGACGCTTCGGGGGCGCAACCCTCGGCGTCGACGGGGTGTCGTCACCGCTGATCCGCGGCGTGCCGCTCAACGGCGTCGGGCCGGTCGCGGCGATCCACGACACCGACCACGGCAGGCTCGACGGCGACAGGGTCTGGGACCGCGCCGTCGGCCCCATGCAGTTCATCCCGTCGACCTGGGCCTCCGCCGGACGCGACGGCGACGGCGACGGCGTCGAGGACCCGAACGACCTCGACGACGCCGCCCTCGCGACCGCCGCCTACCTCTGCCCGGCGACCGGCAGCATCCGCGACGAGGCGACGATGCGCGCCAGCATCTTCGGCTACAACCACTCCGACTACTACGTCGACCTGGTCATGGCCTTCACCACCGGCTACCAGACCGGCGTCTTCTCCCTCCCGACCGCGCCGGCGTTCGAGGAGGACGCCGACCAGGACGACGACAAGGACCGCAAGGCCGACCGGGACCGCGACGCCGACGAGGGCGGCGGCAAGCCCGACCGCGACAAGCCCGACAAGGTCCGCCCCGGCAAGGACAAGGACGAGGACGAGGACGACCACGACGGGCCACCCGGACACCTCGGTGGTCCCGGTGGCGGGCACGGCCCCTCGCACGGCGACGCCCCCGGCCCGCACGGCCCGCACGGCCCGGGTCACGGACGGCCCGGGTCACGGACCGGGTCACGGACCCGGCAACGGTGGGGGCACCCCGTCCGACCCGGAGCCCGACCCGGAGCCGGAGCCGGATCCCACGTCCGACCCGGAGCCGACGCCGGACCCCGGCCTCTCGTCCGACCCCTCCCCTGCGCCGTCACCCTCCCCCCGCTCCTGACGCTCGGGGAATCGGCCGAGCGAGCGCCCGGGCGTGTCAACGCGACGGGCCGCCGCCGCGTTGCTCCTGAAAATCCGACGACCTTCAGGAGGTCCCTGCATGTCCCTCTCGCCCGACGCAGCGCCCAGCACGTACGCCCGGACCGCGACCCGGTTCGCGACGGCCCTGCTCCTCGTCCCCCTGCTCGGCCACGCCGCGCCGGTCGTGGCCGCACCCGGGGTTCCGCCGTCCGAGTGCCGCGGCCAGGTGGCCACGATCGAGGCCGCCGACGAGCAGCTGGTCACCGGCACCGACGGTGACGACGTGATCGTCGCCCGCAGCGTCGACCGGATCGAGTCCGGTGGCGGCCACGACGTCGTGTGCGCGTCGGCTCCGGGTGGCCACGAGACCAGCATCGACGCCGGTGCCGGTGACGACGAGGTCGAGACGAGCACGTCCGGGCCGGCCGACGACGCCTACTTCTTCGTGCGGCTCGGCAGCGGCGACGACACCTTCGACGGCGGCGCGGGCCTCGACACCGTCACCGACGGCGACCGCGCCGCCGTCGGCCAGGACGAGATCGAGACTGGTGAGGGCGACGACATCGTGATCAGCGGACGCGTCGGTGCCACCAACCTCGACGTCGTCCGCCTGGGCGGCGGGCACGACAGCGCCCGGCTCCGGGGCCGCGTGGTCGGGCCGGTCGAGGGCGGGACCGGGATGGGCGCCGACGACGACGACCTCGTCCTGATCGACACCCGCGAGGTGCGCTACGACCTCGACCTGGCCGCGGGTACGGCGTCCATCGGCCTGGACGAGGTCGTGCTCTCGGGCTTCACCGCCGTGACGCTGCCCGGCGACGCGCGGAGCATCGCGGTCTCGGGCACCGAGGGGCCGGACCGGGTCGCCGTCGAGCGACGGCGGGCTCCCGGCCGCACCGTGCTCGACGTCGACCTCGGGGCCGGCGACGACGACCTGACCCTGAACGGGGTCGGTGGGGCTCGCGGGTCGGTCGACCTCGGGGCCGGCGTCCGCGACGAGCTCACCCTCGACAGCGGGAAGGGCTTCTCGTCGGGCAGGAGCCCGTTCACCGGCGCCGTCGCGGGTGCGCTCACCGGCGAGCTCCGGGCGGCCGGCGGCCGGCTCGACCTCGCGGGCGTCGAGGACTTCGCCCTCGTCCACTTCCGCAGGCTCGACCTCCGCGGCAACGCCGCTGCCAACCACGTCTACGTCGCCACCTGCGTCGTCGAGGTGTTCGGCGGCGCCGGTGACGACCGGATCCGGGTCGGCGCGGCGCCGAGGAGCGAGTGCCCCGGCCGCGACGGCGAGGGCCAGCGACTCGCGGGCCAGGCCGGCGACGACAAGCTCTGGGGTTCCGGGCTGGACGACGTCCTGATCGGTGGGCCAGGATCCGACCGGGCCGACGGTGGCCCGGGCCGCGACCTGTGCGCGGCCGAGACGACGGTCGAGTGCGAGACGAGCTGAGGGTGGAGGGCGAGGGCCCGTGTCACTGTTCCGTAACCGACGCCGGCCACAGCGCTGGGCCGAGCGCCGTAGGCTCGACGGCATGGCTTACAACGTGGAGAAGACCGACGAGGAGTGGCGCGCCGAGCTGTCGCCGCAGGAGTACCAGGTGCTGCGCCAGGCCGGCACCGAGCGGGCGTTCACCGGTGAGTACACCGACACCGAGACCAAGGGCGTCTACAGCTGCAAGGCCTGCCACGCCAGGCTCTTCGAGTCCGACACCAAGTTCCACTCGGGCTGCGGCTGGCCGAGCTTCTACCAGCCGATCACCGACACGATCGAGTACATCGACGACAGCACGCTCGGCATGAAGCGGGTCGAGGTGCGCTGCGCCAACTGCGGCTCGCACCTCGGCCACGTCTTCCCCGACGGCTACGGCACGCCGACCGGCGACCGGTACTGCATCAACTCGGTCAGCCTCACCCTCGAGCCGGTCGACGGCGCCTGAGCCACGGCCGCGCCGGCCGGCTCAGGCGTCGACCAGGGCTCCGGTGACCACGACCACGCCCTCGCCGTAGGTGGCGTCGGCGTAGTCCTGCAGCGACCCGTCGTCGTAGGTGACGTCGACCAGCACGTGGCCCTCCTCGTCCGGGTACCCGCCCTGGGCGCCGGGGAGCGTGGAGCCGAGGTCGTCGGCGATGCCCTGCAGCTCGGCCTGGGTGTAGTCGCGGGTCGGCTCGGGCAGCGGCTCGGGCTCGACGGGCATCGGGTCGTAGAGCGCACCGGGAATCGCGTCGGTCACGGTGAAGGTCGTGCCGTCCCAGGTGCCGGTGACCGCGAACGTGCCCCAGCGGATGTCGCCCTGCTTCTCGAAGTTCGGCTTCTGCGCCTCCCAGTCCCAGCCGCGGACGACGGGGCCCCCGCACTGCGGCGGGTAGGACTCGGCGATCGCGCCGAGGCACAGCTGCGGCCCGTCGCCGGTGTCCATGACGGTGGGCAGGTTCCGCGAGCGGACGTCGCCCAGGGCCGCCGGGACCGCGCGTCGGGACGGCGGGCGGGTCCTGGGCCGCGCTGCCCGCGCCTGCCGGGTCGGTCACGGTGTCGGGTCCGTCGTCGTCGCCGCTGCAGGCGGCGAGACCCGGCGCCAGGACGAGAAGGACGGCGGCGGTGGCGAGGGTGGTCTTCATGGTGGGTCGGACGCTACGCGCGTCGGACCGGTTCCCGCCCGGCCCTCGCCGGCGTCCTCCGGCGCGGCGCGCCGCTGTTACGGTCCGGCCATGGACACCCACCGGCTCCACCACCCGCTCGACCTCCACCTCGCAGGCCGCGCGCCGGACGGCGTCCGCCCTGGCCGGCCTCGCCCTCGCGGCCTCGGGCCTCGCGTTCGCGGTGCCGTCACCGCCAGCTCGGCCGACGCAGCGGACGCCGCGCACCGCCCCGCCGCCGCCAAGGTCACCGCCACCATCCGCTTCGACGGCAGCGGCGCCAAGGAGAAGCTGCAGGGGCAGCTCAAGACCCCGCGCAAGGCCTGCAAGTCGCAGCGGACCGTGAAGCTCTTCTACAAGGGCCCCGGCGACACCGGGTTCAACGTCGTCCGCTCGCCGAGGACGAGCACCAGCGGCGCGTGGGTGCAGGGCGAGCCCGGCGACACCGGGATCCCGCGCGGCAAGCTACTTCGTGCGCGTCGGGGCCAAGGGCACGACCTGCAAGGCCGACCAGTCGCCGACGATCCGGGTGCGCTGAGCGCCGTGGCCGAGCCCTGTCTCAGGGCAGCCGGTCGACCAGCTCGGCGACCGGGGTGAGCGAGCCGGTGTAGAACGGCACCTCCTCGCGGACGTGGCGCCGGGCGTCCGACGCGCGGAGGTGCCGCATCAGGTCGACGATCCGGTACAGCTCGTCGGCCTCGAAGGCCAGGATCCACTCGTAGTCACCCAGCGCGAAGCTGGCGACCGTGTTGGCGCGGACGTCGCCGTAGTCGCGCGCCATCTTGCCGTGCTCGGCGAGCATCCGGCGGCGCTCGGCGTCGTCGAGCAGGTACCACTCGTAGGAGCGGACGAACGGGTAGACGCAGACGTGCGCCTTGGGCTCCTCGTCGTTGAGGAACGCCGGCACGTGGCTCTTGTTGAACTCGGCCGGGCGGTGCAGCGCCATCTGCGACCACACCGGCGCGAACCGGCGACCGAACGCCGTGCGGCGGAACCGGTGGTAGGCCAGCTGCAGCTCCTCGGAGGTCTGCGCGTGCACCCAGAGCATGACGTCGGCGTCCGCCCGCAGGCCGCTGACGTCGTAGGTGCCGCGCACCACCACGTCGGCCTCCGCGAGCTCGGCGAACAGCTTCTCGACCTCGGCCCCCTCGGCGGTGCGGTCGGCGTCGTCGCCGAGCACGCTGTCGAGCCGGAAGACCGACCACATCGTGTAGCGGATGGAGTCGTTGATCTCGCGGACCCGGGAGGCGTTGGACTGGTGCTCGGCCATGGGCCCATTGTGCCTGCGCTACCGGTCGGCGCCGGGGTCCGGGTCGGGGTGGGGCCCGGGCACCTCGCCGTCGGTGAGGGGTGGCTCCTCGTCCTGGTCGTGCCCTGGGTCGAGCTCCGGGTCGTGCTCCGGGTCGAGCTCCGGGTCCTGCTCGTGCGGGGTGCTGGTCATGGCTCCCGGTACCCCGCGGGCCGCGGCACCAGCACCCGGGCCGCCGCGGACCGTCCCGAGCCCACGCACGCGGCGATCCCGACGCCGTCGTAGGCGGCACCGCAGACGGCGAGCCCGGGCAGGTGGGCGAGACCGGCGCGGATGCGGGCCACCCGGTCGAGGTGGCCGACGTCGTACTGGGGCAGCCCCCCGCCCCAGCGCTGCACGTGGGTGTCGACCGGGTCGGCGCCGATGCCGACCGCCTCCCGCAGGTCGGCGAGCGAGCGGGCGACCAGCTCGGCGTCGGGGCGCTGGAGCGTCCCTTCCTCCCCCGCCCGACCGAGCGACGTCCGCAGCAGGACGACGCCGTCGGCGGCCTCGGAGCGACCCCACTTGCTCGAGGTGAACGTCGAGGCCTTGACCGACCGGCCGTCGACCGGCGGCACCAGGAAGCCCGACGCCTCCCGCACCTCGCCGGGCACGTCGCCGGGCGCGAAGGCGAGGGTCACGACGACCGGGGAGGCGTAGCGGTAGGCGGCGAGCTCGGCGGCCGCCTCCGGTGCGAGGTCGGCGAGGAGCCGGGCGGTGGGCGCGGCGGGGGTGGCGAGGACGACGGCGTCCGCACGCTCCCCGCCGACGAGGTACCCGGCTCCGTCGCGCTCGAGCGTGGTCACCGTCGTCGCGGTGCGGACGTCGAGCCCGGCGGTCAGGCGCGTGACGAGCGCGTGCATGCCGCCGGCGGTCGCGGCGAAGACGGGGGTGCCCGGGTCGGGTGGCGGCCGGTAGCCGTTGGCCTCGAGCGCCACCAGCTGGGGCGCCGCCGCCAGGGCCGACGTCGCGCGCGCGTGCCCGGCGTAGACCCCGCCGAGCAGCGGCTCGACGAGCCGGTCGACGACCTCGTCGCCGAACCGTCGGCCCACGAGCTCGCCCACGGACACGTCGTGGTCGACCACCCGGTCGGGCGGCTGGCGACGGGCCCGCCTCATGCCCTCCTCGGAGAGGATCCCGCTCGCCTCGAGCTGCTCGAGGTCGAGGGGCGCGCCCGAGCATGGTGCGCGGGAGGGGGCGGAGGGCGTCGCGGGTCCAGACCCGGGAGGAGGTGACGGCCGGGTGCACGAGGGCGAGCCCGAGCTCGCGCGCGAGGCCGACCCCCTCGGGCCGGCGGTTGACCATCGCCTCCGCACCGACGTCGACGCTCACCCCGGCCACCTCGGCGCTGCGCAGCTTCCCGCCGGGCCGGTCGGTCGCCTCGAGCACCAGCACGTCGGCCCCGGCCGCCCGCAGGTCGTGGGCGGCGACCAGCCCGGAGATCCCGGCTCCCACGACGACGACGCGCACGGCGTCAGCCTGTCACGCGGTTGCTGACGTCGTCCCCACGGTCACGCCGAGGAGCGCGGCGACGACGGGCCGGGCGGCGGCGAGCCACTCGGCGTAGGCCGCGGGGTCGTCGTGGGCGGAGTCCAGGACGTAGTGGCCGCGCACCGGCACGGTGCCGCCGATCTCGGTGAGCACCGGCACCAGGTCGTGGACGGCGAGCGTGTGGGCCGGTCCGCCGCCGAGCATCAGCGGCACGGCCAGGCCCGTCAGCCCGGTGCCGTACTGCGGCGCGAACCGGTCGAGGAACAGCTTGAGCAGCCCGGTGTAGGTGGCCTTGTAGGTGGGGCAGGCCACCACGACGAGGTCGGCGGCGGCCACCTCGGCGACCAGCGCCTTGACTCCTTCGTCGGAGTGGTCGAGGAGTCCCGCGCCGACCGTGGCGAGGTCGACGACCACGTCGGGCTCGCGCCCGGTGAGCTCACGGGCGACGTAGGTCGCGGCGTCGAGGGTGCGCGAGGCGGGCTTGGGGTTGCCGACGACGACGGCGGTGCGGAACGAGGTCATGGAGGGGGGCCTTTCGGGTGCGGTCAGGGTCGCGCGCCGCTGAACGGCACGGCGGAGGTGTGGTGGCGGGGCGGGGCGGGGTGGGTCCAGCGGCCGCGGCGCTCGAGCTCGGGCAGCACGCCCTCGCCGAACCGGTACGCCTCCTCGAGGTGCGGGTAGCCGGAGAGCACGAACTCCTCGATGCCGACCTCGGCGTACTGCTCGACCAGGTCGGCGACGTCGGTGTGGCTGCCGACCATCGCGGTGCCGGCGCCGCCGCGCACGAGGCCGATGCCGGCCCACAGGTTCGGGTGCACCTCGAGCCCGTCCTTGCTGCCGCCGTTGAGGTCGAGCATCCGCCGCTGGCCGACGGACTCGCTGCGGGCCAGGCCGGACTGGACCCTCGCGATCTCCTCCTCGGAGATGCCGGCGAGCAACCGGTCGGCCTCGGCCCACGCCTCCTCGGCGGTGTCGCGGGCGATGGTGTGCAGCCGGATGCCGAACCGCACCTCGCGCCCGGCGTCCGCGGCGAGCTTGCGGATCCACTCCACCTTCTCGCGGACGGCGGCCGGCGGCTCGCCCCACGTCAGGTAGACGTCGGCGTGCTTCGCCGCGACCGTGCCGGCAGCCGGCGAGGAGCCGCCGAAGTAGATGGCGGGCAGGGGGTCGGGGACCTGCGCGAGGACGGCGTCCTCGAGCCGGTAGTGCTGGCCCTCGAACGTCACGGACTCGCCGGTCCAGAGCCGGCGGACGATCTCGAGGAACTCGTCGCACCGCGCGTAGCGGCCGTCCTTGTCGAGGAAGTCACCGAACATCCGCTGCTCGGCGCTCTCGCCGCCGGTCACGACGTTGAGCAGGAGCCGGCCGCCCGTGAGGTTCTGGAACGTGCCGGCCATCTGCGCCGACAGGAAGGGCGCGGTCAGCCCGGGCCGGAAGGCGACGAGGAACTTGAGCCGCTCGGAGACCTGGCTCAGCATCGCGGTGGTGAGCCAGGCGTCCTCGCACCAGGCGCCGGTCGGCGTGAGCGCGGCCTCGAAGCCGAGCTGCTCGGCGCTGCGCGCGACCTGCCCGAGGTAGGGCACCGACGCTGGCCTGCCACCGCCGGCGGGGTCGACGCCGTGACCGCCGCTCACCACCTGTCGGCCGTCGCCACCGTTCGTGGGGAGGAACCAGTGGAACGTCAGGTCGGTCATGCGGTGTCCTTCGGGTCGCGCGGCCATGGAGGGCAAGTGGGGAGCCTGCGGTCGGGAGCGGCTCCGTCCATCCCACCTTATGTGCAGTGACATTATGCGATTTGGTCCGGTGCGGTCGTGGCTGTCGGCGGCCTCCTGCCGCCCGGGGCGCCGCCGGAGCCCTAGGTTGGGCGGGTGGCCTCCTCACCTCACTCCCCCGACGTCCGCATCGGTGTGCTGATCGACGCCGACAACACCTCCGGCACCCACGCGAAGGCGATCCTCGACGAGCTCGCGTCCTACGGCGTGACGACGGTCAAGCGCGCGTACGGCGACTGGACGACGTCGCAGCTGGGCGGCTGGAAGGACGCTCTCGTGCGCCACGCGATCCAGCCCATCCAGCAGTTCGCCAACACCAAGGGCAAGAACTCCACCGACTCCGCGCTGATCATCGACGCGATGGACCTGCTGTACGCCGGCAACCTCGACGCGTTCGCCCTCGTCTCGAGCGACAGCGACTTCACCCGGCTGGCCCACCGGCTCCGCGAGTCGGCCCGGACCGTCTACGGCATCGGGCGACGCAAGACCCCGGCGTCGCTCATCGCCGCGTGCGACAAGTTCATCTTCCTCGAGGTGCTGGCCGACGGCGGCGCCGACAACGAGGGCGACGCCGGGAACGACCCCGAGGCCGAGGAGGTCAACCCGCTGCCCGACCTGCGCACGACCATGGTCGCCGCCGTCGAGTCCGCCTCCCAGGAGGACGGCTGGGCCCACCTCGGCGCGATCGGCAACTTCCTCACCAAGCGCGACACCTCCTTCGACCCCCGCAACTACGGCTACTCGCGCCTGATCACCCTCGCCCGGGCGCAGGACTACCTCGAGGTCGAGCAGTCGGGCGGCAACGTCACCCGCGTCCGCCTCAAGCCGACGGCGGCCCGGAAGTCGCCCGCGAAGAAGAAGTCCTCGACCTCCACGAGGACCACCGCACGCTGACCTGTCCCAAGAACGGGACAGGTCAGCGTCTGGTGAGCTCCACGTAGTCCGCCGCACGGTGACCTGTCCCAAGAACGGGACAGGTCAGCGTCTGGTGAGGTCCACGAGGTCCACCGCACGGTGACCTGTCCCGAGAACGGGACAGGTCAGCGTCTGGTCACGGAGGGAACCGGACGGCGGTGACGTCCGTCATTGAGTCATGACACCTGCTCGCGCGCCGCGCATCGCCGCCGTTGCCACGCTCCTGCTCCTGGGCCTCGGGCTCTCCGCCTGCGCCGGGTCCGACGACAGCGGGAGCTCCGCCGACAGCGGCGCCGCGCCCGCAGCCGCCATGCCCGAGGGCGGCACGGACCTCGACCGCAGCTCCGGGGACGGGGCCAGGGCCGAGGCCGAGGCTCCCGCCGACGCGCCTCTGGCCGACATGGCGGCGCTCGACGAGGGCGCCGCCTACGACGCTCAGACCACGTCGGGGTCGACCGGCTCGGCGCCGCAGGAGCAGCAACCGGAGGAGCCGGGCGACTCCCGGGCCCTCATCAAGCGCGGCAACGTGGCGCTGCGGGCCGACGACGTCGGCAACGTGCTCAACAAGGTCCGCGGGGTCGTCTCGGGCGCGGGCGGCGAGGTCGCCGAGGACCGCACCGAGGCCGACGACGACGGCGAGGCCAAGCGCGCCTTCCTGACCGTGCGGGTGCCGGTCGACTCCTTCGAGGCGGTGCTCGACGAGCTGAAGGGGGCCGACGGCGCCGAGCTGATCGACAGCTCGAGCACGACCGAGGACGTCACCACCGCCGTGATCGACAACGACGTGCGCGTCCAGCTGCAGCGCCGGAGCCTCGAGCGCATCAGCATCCTGCTCGACCAGGCGCGCAGCATCCGCGACATCGTGAGCATCGAGCGCGAGCTCGCCCGCCGCGAGGCCGACCTCGGGTCGCTCGAGAAGCGCCAGGCCTTCCTCGCCGACCAGACCTCCATGGGCACGATCAGCATCTCGATCGAGCGGCCGCCGGCGGAGAAGGAGAAGCAGGTCGTCAAGAAGAAGGAGAAGGACGAGACCGGGTTCGTCGCGGGCCTGAAGGGCGGCTGGGACGCGTTCACGAGCGTGACCACCGGCCTGTTGACGGCCACCGGCGCCGTGCTGCCCTTCGCCCTGCTCGGCCTGCTGGTCGGCGTCCCGCTGTGGATCTTCCTCCGTCGCCGGACGCCGGCGACGCACCCCGCCGCCGCGACGGCCGACGCGACGCCCTGACCGACGCTCCTGCCCTCCCCGGACGCTTCCGTCGGGCTACGGGAGCGGGTAAGCCTGCACGAACTCCGTCAGCCGCTTGAGCTGGTCGGGGTCGGTCGAGGGCAGGACGCCGTGGCCCAGGTTGAACACGTGGCCGCGAGCCGCCCGCCCCGCCTCGATCACCGCGGCCGCCCGGTCGAGCATCACCTCGGTCGGCGCGAAGACCAGCGTCGGGTCGAGGTTGCCCTGGACCGAGCGGTCGCCGACGAGCGGGACGGCGTGCGCGAGCGGCGTCCGCCAGTCGACGCCGACCATGTCGGCGCCGGCCTCGCCCATCAGCGTGAGCAGGTTCGAGGTGCCGACCCCGAAGTGGGTCCGCGGCACGCCGAGGGCGCCCGCCCGCTCGAGCACGCGGGCCGAGTGCGGCATCACCGAGGCGCGGTAGTCCTCCGGCGTCAGCGCACCCGCCCAGGAGTCGAACAGCTGGACGGCGGAGGCCCCGGCGGCGACCTGCACCTCGAGGTAGGCCGAGGCGATGCCGCCGATCTTGCGCATCAGGGCGTCCCACACGTCGGGGGCGCCGAACATCATGGCCTTGGTACGGGCGTGCTCCTTCGACGGTCCTCCCTCGACCAGGTAGGAGGCCACGGTGAACGGCGCGCCGGCGAACCCGATGAGCGGCGTCCCGCCGAGCTCGGCGACGAGGCCACGCACGGCCTCGGTGATGAACGGGACGTGCTCGGGGGTGAGGTCGGGGATCGCCTCGACGTCGGCCATGGTGCGCACCGGGTGCGCCACGACGGGGCCCACCCCGGGCTTGATGTCGAGGTCGACCCCCACGGCCTTCAGCGGCAGCACGATGTCGGAGAAGAAGATCGCGGCGTCGACGCCGTAGCGACGCACCGGCTGCAACGTGATCTCGACGACGAGCTCGGCTTTCATGCAGGACTCGAGCATCCCGACGCCCTCGCGCAGCTTCAGGTACTCCGGCAGCGACCGTCCCGCCTGCCGCAGGTACCAGACGGGCGTGTGCGGCACGGGCTCGCCGCGGGCCGCCTTGAGGAAGGCGCTGTCGGCGAGTCGGGGGTCGCGGTCGGTCTGCACGGGGCAAGCCTCGCACCCGATACCGCGTGTCCCGATATCGGATCGGCGGGGGCAGTCCTACTGTGAGCCCATGGTCGTGCGCCAGGAGTCCAGCGCTGCGCCCGCGGAGTTCCGCGCGGCAGTGGCTGCGATGCGCGCCGCCACCCTGCGACCCGAGGTGTTCTGCGAGGAGATGCCGGCCCCGCAGCGCATCGCCCCCTACGCCGTCCGCGCTGTCGGCCGACGTCACCGTCGACGACATCGACATCGGCACGGGGCGCATCATCCTGCTGCACGACCCCGACGGCAACGACGCCTGGGACGGCACCTTCCGCTGCGTGGCCTACTGCCGCGCCGAGGTCGAGCTCGAGCTCGTCACCGACCCGATGATGGCCGGCGTCGGCTGGTCGTGGCTCACCGACGCCCTCGAGGGCCACGGCGCCGAGCACGTCGCCGCCTCCGGCACCGTCACCCGGGTCGCCACCGAGTGCTTCGGCGGCATGGCCGAGGACGGCGGCACCGCCCAGGTCGAGGTCCGCGCCTCGTGGACGCCGGTCGTCGGGCCCGACGGGCTCGACATCGGCCCGCACGTCGAGGCCTGGGGCGAGCTGCTGTGCACGGCCTCCGGGCTCGAGCCGGTGCCCGAGGGCGTCGCGGTCCTGCCCAGCCGGCGTGGCCAGCGGGGCACGCCGGGCAGATGACCTCGTCCTCCGAGTCACCTGGTCGCCTCGAGCCCGACGGTCTCGCCGAGCCCGTCGACACCGTCCACCCGGCCGAGGTCGCTGAGCCTGCCGAGGTCGCTGAGCCTGCCGAGCCCGCGAGCCGGCCGAGCCCGAGAAGCCGCTCGCCGAGCTGCTCGTCCTCGCGCGACGGCCTGCCCCCGCTCACCGAGACCGAGGCCGGCCTCGCCGACGTCTGCGCGCGGCCTCGCCGCCGGCACCGGCCCGTCGCCATCGACGCCGAGCGCGCCTCGGGCTACCGCTACTCCGGGCGCGCCTACCTGATCCAGCTGCGCCGCGAGGGCAGCGGCACCGCCCTGATCGACCCGATCGCGTTCGACTCCCTCGCCCCGCTGGCCGAGGTGCTCGAGGGCACCGAGTGGATCCTGCACGCGGCCACCCAGGACCTGCCCTGCCTCAACGAGATCGGCCTGTACCCCGCCGCGCTCTTCGACACCGAGCTCGCCGGCCGCCTCCTCGGCTACCCCCGCGTCGGGCTGGCCACGCTGGTCGAGACGCTGCTCGGCTTCCGGATGAAGAAGGAGCACTCGGCCGCCGACTGGTCGACGCGTCCGCTCCCGGCCGCCTGGCTCGAGTACGCCGCCCTCGACGTCGAGGTGCTCGTCGAGCTGCGCGACCGGCTGGCCGCCGAGCTCGAGGACAGCGGCAAGGCCGAGTGGGCGCGGCAGGAGTTCGACGCGCTGCGCTCCTTCGAGCCGACCCCGCGCACCGACGCCTGGCGCCGTACCTCCGGCCTGCACCGGGTCCGCGGACGCCGCGCCCTCGGCGCCGTCAAGGCGCTGTGGGAGACCCGCGACGAGCTCGCCGCCCGGCGCGACGTCACCCCGGGCCGGATCATCCCCGACTCGGCCATCGTCGCCGCAGCCGTCGCGATGCCGCTCGACCGCGCCGCCCTGCAGGCCGTCAAGGGCTTCCACGGGCGCGGCGCCGAGCGCTACGCGCGCCCGCTGGGTCGAGGCGCTCGAGGAGGCGGCCGGGCTCGAGGACGACGAGCTGCCGGCCCGCACCCCGCGCGGCGACGGCCCCCCGGCGCCCCGCGCCTGGGGCGAGAAGGACCCGGTCGCCGCCACGCGCCTGCAGCTGGCGCGCGACGCGATGCTCGCCCTCGCGACCGAGCACTCAATGCCGGTCGAGAACCTGCTGACCCCCGACGTCCTGCGCCGCACCCTGTGGGCGCCGCCCGCGACCCGCGACCCCGGCGACCTGCTCGACGGCGTGGTCGACCAGCTGACGGGCCTGGGCGCTCGGCCGTGGCAGGTCGCGCTCACCGCGCCGATGATCGTCGACGCGGTGCTCCAGGCCGACCGGCGTCCACCGCCGGAGCCGAGGAACCGCCCGGCGGCCGAGGCGGTCGAGACCGACGATGTGGTCGCGGCCGTCGACGAGACCGAGTCAGGTCAGGACGAGCGACTCCGGTGGGCGACGGCGCGACGTAGTCGGGGTCGAGCACCGAGCGCGACGCCTCGTCGATCGCGGCCGTGACGGCGGCGAGGTCGATGACCGGGCGTTGATCAGCTCGTCGAGGCAGCGGCGCCACCGCGGTCGGCCAGGTCGTCGGCGTCGTCGATGAGCGGCAGCAGCACCATGTCGTCGACGCTGGCGTTGAACACGCCTGCGTGCGCGGGCTGCAGCTGCGGCTGCAGGAACGCCGGCGAGCGTGCCACCGTGAGGTTCGCCGGCACGACGTAGCCCGACCTCGCGAGCGGCTCGACGCCCTCGTCGGAGATCGCGTGCACGAGGAAGTCGGCCGCCTGCTGGACGTGGTCGCTCGGGGCGATGCAGAGCCCGGTGAGGTCGCCGATGGTGGCCGCTCCGCCGAGCTCGGGCATCGGCATCACGTCGAAGTCCAGTCCGTCGACCTGACGCAGCTCGGGGGTCAGGTCGCGGAAGCCCTCGATCATGCCGAGCCGCCCGCGCTCGAACCACTCCTGCGGCGTCGCCTCGGCCAGCTGCTCCTGGCGACAGCGTGACCGAGGAGTCGCGCAGCAGCTCGAGCGTGGTGGTGAGGGCGTCGCGGCTGCCGTCGGAGGCGAGGGCGGTCGACGTCGGGTTGCTGCTGTCGTCGAACAGCTGACCGCCCCCGGCGTAGATGAACGGGGCGATGCTCCGCAGCGTGGCGTCGATGCTCACCCCGCGCGTCCGGCGTCCGGTCGCGAACTCGGCAGCGGCGCGGAACTCCTCGAACGTCCACCCCTCGAGCTCGTCGACGGGAGCCGGCAGCCCGAGCTCGCGCATGCGCTCGAAGTCGATGAGGTCGGTGTTGTAGTAGATGACCATCGGCGAGACCGAGTAGGGCATGCACTGCAGGTCGTCGTCGGCCGAGAACGCCTCGATCGCGCGCGAGGCGTAGTCGTCGCCGAAGCTGATGTTGCGGGCGTCGAGCAGGTCGAACAGCGGCGTGTTGCGCTGGTTCTCGACCACCGAGGCCAGGTCGCGCCGCGTGATGAGGAACACGTCGGGCTGCGCGACGCCCCGGTCGAAGTCGGCCCGCATCGAGGACCCGTCGGCCCACGCCACGAGGTCGACCTGGGTGGCGCTCGCCTTGGCGTTGTAGCCGTCGACCATCTCCTGGTAGGCGGCGACCTCGGCGTCCGACCCGAACACCCCGAGGCTGAGCTTCACCGGACCGCTCGGGTCGGGCTCGGGCGACTCCTGCTCGCACGCCACCAGCACGACGAGCGGCACCAGGCACGCCAGGACCACGCGCAGGGCGGGTCTCGGGCGGCGGCTCATGGGGTTGCACCCTACCGACGGAGGATCCGTCGGGAATGCCCGCACCACCGCTAGAGTTGTGTCGTTCGAGCACGCCGGGCTGTGGCAGCCCCGGGTCCCACAATAAGCCGCTACGAGCGGCCATGCGCCGTGAGGCGCTCCCGGTCCGGCGTGCTCGAGCACACAGTCGGCAGCGAGGAACGAGCTGCCGACGTGGCGTGCGAAGGTCGAGCAGCCGTGCGGCCGAGGAACGAGGCCGCAACGGGCGTGTCGAGACCACCGCAGCCGATCTACGGTCGCGAGGACGCGAGCCGCGGGCGAGGAACGAGCCCGCAGCGAGCGGCCGAGCACCTGGGCAGCGGACGCGAGCCGCGGGCGGAGGCGCGGGCGGGCTACGCCAACCGACCCGCCAGCTCCAGGTGCCCGGCCTCCTCCAGCTGCTCGGCCAACCCGAGCATCCGCCGCACGTCGTCGTGGCTCGGGTCCTCGAGCACGGCCCGGCCGGTGGCCAGCACCCGCGCGAACGCCGCGGCGCGCAGCAGGACGTCGGCGAAGTCGCCGCCGGCGATCCCGCGCAGCACCTGGTCGACCATCGCCCGCAGCTCGTCGGGGCCGGGCGGGTCGGCGACCCCGGCGACGACCTCCGCGACCGGCGCCCGCGAGCGTCCGGCGTCGAACTCGCGCGCCACCCGCACGGGCTCGCGGTGCACCCACGAGCGCAGCAGGTAGAGCCGCCACAGGCAGCCGGCCAGCGAGTCGGCCGGCGAGCCCGCCCACACCTCGGCGATGGTCTCGATGCCCTCGGTGTCGGCCAGGTGCAGCAGCCGCTCGGCGACCGCCTCGTCGCCCGTGCCTCCGGCGCCCCGCACCAGCAGGGTGGCTGCTCGATCGGCGGCCTCGCTCACCCTCGCGGGGTCGGCCCCGCCCTCGACCGCGTCGAAGAAGCCCGACCAGCGGGGCATCGGCCGGTGGTGGCGGCGTTCCTCGGTCACCGAGCCAGGGTAGGCCGCGCGTGGTGGTCGAGGATGCCGGCCACGGCCGTCACGCTCGACCTCGCCCCGTGAAGGTCGAGGAGGCCGGCCACGGCCGTCACGAGACCCCCGCAGGTCCACGGCCCCGCGACAGAAGCCATGCCACGTACGTGGTCTCGTGACGGTCGCAGAGCGACCTCCTCGACCCCCACCCCGTGAAGGTCGAGGAGGCCGGCCACGGCCGCCACGAGACCCCCGCAACGCCAGGCTCGACTCGACCCCGTGGAGGTCGAGGAGGCCGGCCACGGCCGTCACGAGACCCCCGCAGGTCCACGGCGCCGCGACAGAAGCCATGCCACTACGTGGTCTCGTGACGGTCGCAGAGCGACCTCCTCGACCCCCACCCCGTGCAGGTCGAGGAGGCCGGCCACGGCCGTCACGAGACCCCCGCAGTCCACGACGCCGCGACAGAAGCCATGCCACGTACGTGGTCTCGTGACGGTCGCAGAGCGACCTCCTCGACCCCCACCCCGTGCAGGTCGAGGAGGCCGGCCACGGCCGTCACGAGACCCCCGCAGGTCCACGGCGCCGCGACAGAAGCCATGCCACGTACGTGGTCTCGTGACGGTCGCAGAGCGACCTCCTCGACCCCCACCTCCGACGTCCGCGGTCTCGTGACGGTCGCAGAGCGACCTCCTCGACCCCCACCTCACGACCTACGTGGTCTCGTGACGGTCGCAGAGCGACCTCCTCGACCCCCACCGTCGTGGGGTCAGGCGAGGGCCTTGCGGATCCGCTGGTCCGACACCGGCCCGTCGGTGCCCAGCTGCTGGGCCCAGAGCGAGACCCGCAGCTCCTCCAGCATCCACCGGACGGCGCGCAGCCGGTCGTCGGGCGGGCGGCCGGCGGGGAGGGCGTCGAGGCGGTGCAGGTAGGCGTCCTGCAGCTGGGCCACCTGGTCCATCAGCTGCCGGTCGCGGACGACGGCGGCGCCGCTCTCGTCGAGGCGCGCCCGGCGCAGCTCGAGCGCCGTCAGGTAGGTGCGGTAGCGGCGCAGGCGGGCGGCGCCGGCCTCGCCCACGAAGCCGCGCTCGACCAGCCGGCCGAGCTGCGACTTCATGTCGGTGAGCGCCGGCAGCTGGGCCATGTCGGCTCGGCCGCTGAGGGCCCTCTCGGCCGTGCGCCACCGGTCGAGGACGCCGACCAGGTCGGTCGCGATCGCCCGGACCGCCGCCTCGTGCTCGGCCGACGCCGCCGCGACCAGCGCCGCGAAGGCCGCCTCGTCACGCACCGGCGGGCGCGCGTCGACGAGGTCGCCGAGCACGGCCAGCCTGGCGTCGGTGAGCAGCTCGGCCACGGTCGGGTACGGCGAACCCGCGAGCCCCAGCTTCTCGAGGTTGTCGAGCCCGTCGACGACGCGCGACGTCGGGTCGGGCACGACGAGCGCCAGCAGGCGGCGGACGCCGAGCCGGTGGCGGGCAGCGGCCTCGTCGGGCGACCCGAAGACCGCGAGTCCCACCGTCGTGCCCTCGTCGACCAGGGCCGGGTGCGCCGTCACCTCGTGGCCGGCGCGGCGCTCGGTGATGGTCGCCGGGATGGTGTCGAAGGTCCACGCCGTCCGGCCGGTCGCGGCGTACCCGCTGTGGGCGGCCACCTCGTCGAGCGCCGCCGCGAACTGGGGGCGCAGCGGCGCCTTGAGCGCCTCGAGGTCCTTGCCGCGCGCCTGCTCGCTGCCGGCGTCGTCGACCACGCGGTAGGTCGGGCGCAGGTGGTCGGCGACCTTGCTCCAGTCCCAGGCGTCGCGCGGGACGACGACGCCGGTGGTCGAGCGGACCCAGCGCTCGAGCGCGTCGAGCAGCGGCTCCTCCCCCGCGGGCACCTCGCGCCAGGAAGGAGCGCGCGCGGTCGGGTGCCGGCACGAGCGAGACCCGCAGGTTCTTCGGCAGGCTGCGGATCAGCGAGGTGACGAGCTCCTCCCGCAGGCCGGGCACGTTCCAGGAGAAGTCGTCGTCGCCGACCCGGTTGAGCGTCGCGACCGGGACGTCGATCGTCAGGCCGTCGTCGTCCGAGCCCGGCTCGAAGTGGTAGCTGATCGGGAACGTCAGCCCCTCGTCGCTCTGCCGGCTGCTGGCGTGCCACGCCGTCGGGAAGTCGCTCTCGCGGACGGCCTCGGCGGAGTCGTGGGTGAGCATGTCGAGGTCGAAGGTGAGCAGCTCGGGGTTGCGCTGCCGCTCGGTCTTCCACCACGTGTCGAAGTGGGCCCCGCTCACCACCTCGGCACCGACGCGGGCGTCGTAGAAGTCGAAGAGCGTGTGCTCGTCGACCACGATGTCGCGGCGCCGGGCCCGGTGCTCGAGCTCGGCGGCCTCGGCGAGCAGCTCGAGGTTCTTGGTGAAGAACTTCTGCCGGGTGTGCCACTCCCCCTGCACCAGCGCGTGCCGGATGAACAGCTCGCGCGCCACCGAGGGGGCGACCTTGCCGAAGTTGACCAGGCGGTCGGCGACGAGCGGCACGCCGTAGAGCGTCACCCGCTCGTGGGCCATCACCGCGGCGCGCTTCTTCGACCAGTGCGGCTCGCTGTAGGTGCGCTTGACCAGGTGCGCCCCGAGCCGCTCGGCCCACTCCGGCTCGATCGCGGCGTTCTGCCGCGCCCACAGCCGGCCGGTCTCGACGAGCTCACCCGCCATCAGGAACGGCGGGTTCTTCCTGTGCAGCCCGCTCCCGGGGAAGATCGCGAACTTCGCGCCGCGCGCGCCCAGGTACTCCCGCATCGGACGTCGTCCACCCGGCTTGCCGCCGCGCGTCTCCTCGCGCTCCTCGAGCAGCCCGACGTGGGACAGCAGCCCCGACAGCAGGGCCTGGTGGATCCCGTCGGCGTCCGGCTTGTCCGCCGGCCGGCCGAGCTCGATCCCCATCTCCTTGCACACCTGGCGCAGCTGGCTCTCGAAGTCCTGCCACTCCCGCACCCGCAGGTAGTTGAGGTACTCGCGCTTGCACATCCGCCGGAACGCGCTGCTGCTGAGCTCCTTCTGCTGCTGCCTGAGGTAGCGCCACAGCTCGAGCCAGGTGAGGAAGTCGCTGCCCTCGACGGTGAACCGGGCGTGCTGCTGGTCGGCCTGCGGACGCTGCTCGGCGGGCCGTTCGCGCGGGTCCTGCAGGCTCAGGGCGGCCGCGATGACGATCACCTCGCGCACGCACCCCAGCCGCTCGGCCTCGAGGATCATCCGCGCCAGCCGCGGGTCGATCGGCAGCCGGGCCAGCCGCCGTCCGACCTGCGTGAGCTGCGGCCCCTCGTGGCGGCGCCCCTGCTGCGATAGTCCCGGCCGATTCCGCCCACGACCGGCGCCCTGAGGGGCCATGTCGGCCGGGACTACCCCACCGGTCGTGACCGCGTTGAGCTCCTCGAGCAGCTGGACGCCGGCCTGGACGTTGCGCTTGTCGGGCGGCTCGACGAACGGGAACCGGGCGACGTCGCCCAGCCCGAGCGAGGCCATCTGCAGGATCACCGAGGCCAGGTTGGTGCGGAGGATCTCGGGCTCGGTGAACTCCGGCCGCGCCTCGAAGTCACCTTGCGAGTAGAGCCGGATCGCGATGCCGGGCGCGACGCGGCCGCAGCGGCCGGAGCGCTGGTTGGCCGAGGCCTGGCTCACGGGCTCGATCGGCAGCCGCTGCACCTTGGTCCGGACCGAGTAGCGCGAGATCCGCGCCACGCCGGTGTCGACGACGTAGCGGATCCCCGGGACCGTGAGCGAGGTCTCGGCGACGTTGGTGGCCAGCACCACGCGGCGGCCGCTGTGCGAGGCGAAGACCCGGTGCTGCTCGGCCGCCGAGAGCCGCGAGTAGAGCGGCACGATCTCGGTCGCCCGGCCGCCGGTCGACGGCAGCGCGCCCTCGAGGGCGTCGGCCGTGTCGCGGATCTCGCGCTCGCCGGGCAGGAACACCAGCACGTCGCCGTCGCCCTCGCGGCCGAGCTCCTTGACGGCGTCGACGATCGCCTCGGTCTGGTCGCGGACGATCGCCTCGCCCTCGTCGTCGTCCTCCAGGACGTCGACGAGCGGCCGGTACCGGATCTCGACGGGGTAGGTGCGCCCCGACACCTCGACCACCGGAGCCGGCCGGCCCGCCGCGTCGGCGAAGTGCTGGGAGAACCGCTCGACGTCGATCGTGGCCGAGGTGATGACCAGCTTCAGGTCGGGGCGCCTCGGCAGCAGCCGCTTGAGGTAGCCCAGCAGGAAGTCGATGTTGAGGCTGCGCTCGTGGGCCTCGTCGATGATGATCGTGTCGTACTTCTTGAGCTGCCGGTCGCGCTGCAGCTCGGCGAGCAGGATGCCGTCGGTCATCACCTTCACGCGGCTCGCCCGCGACGTCCGGTCGGTGAACCGCACCTGGTAGCCCACGATGCTGTCGGGGTCGCCGACGGTGGTGCCCAGCTCGGAGGCGATCCGCTCGGCGACCGACCGGGCCGCGATCCGGCGCGGCTGGGTGTGACCGATGAGCCCCCCGCGGCCGCCCTGCCCGCCCGGGCCGCGACCGAGCTCGAGACAGATCTTGGGCAGCTGCGTGGTCTTGCCCGAGCCGGTCTCGCCGGCGACCACCACCACCTGGTGGTCGCGGATCGCGGCGGCGATGTCGTCGCGCCGCTGGCTGACCGGCAGGTCCGGGGGGTAGCTGATGCGGAGATCGGTCGGCGTCGGACATGACCTCACCATTCTGCCGGTCGTGTCGAACCGAATAAGCAGGCGGCGTCGGTGACAGCGTCCGTTACGACCCGTCTCGAGGAGGCAGCCCATGGGTTTCATGGACAGCATCCGCGGCGAGTTCATCGACATCATCGAGTTCCTCGACGACAGTCGCGACACCATCGTCTGGCGGTTCCCGCGGCACGACAACGAGATCAAGAACGGCGCCAAGCTCGTCGTGCGCGAGGGCCAGACCGCGGTCTTCGTCAACGAGGGCCAGATCGCCGACGTCTTCGGCCCCGGCACGTACACCCTCGAGACCAAGAACCTGCCGATCCTCTCGACGCTCAAGGGCTGGAAGTACGGCTTCGACTCGCCGTTCAAGGCCGAGGTCTACTTCGTCGCCACGCGGCAGTTCACCGACTCCAAGTGGGGCACCCAGAACCCCGTCACGATCCGCGACGCCGAGTTCGGCATGGTCCGGCTGCGCGCGTTCGGCACCTACTCGCTTCCGCGTCGTCGACGCCGCCAAGCTGCTCAAGGAGCTCGTCGGCACCGACCCGCAGTTCCGCACCGAGGAGGTCTCGGAGTTCCTGCGCCAGCAGATCGTCTCCCAGATCGGCACGGCGCTCGCCGAGGCCAAGCGTGCCGATGCTCGACCTCGCCGCCAACCAGCAGCGGATCGCCGACCGGCCTGGCCGTGACCCTCACCGAGCAGCTCGGCGGCATGGGCATCGAGATCCCGCGGTTCATCATCGAGAACATCTCGCTGCCGCCCGAGGTCGAGGAGGCGCTCGACAAGCGCACCTCGATGGGCGTGCTCGGCGACCTCGACCAGTACGCCAAGTTCCAGGCCGCCGAGGCCATCGGCGACGCCGCCAACAACCCGGGCGGTGCGGCCGGTGCCGGCATCGGGATCGGTGCGGGCGTCGTCCTCGGGCAGCAGATGGCCAACGCGCTCGCCCCGCAGCCGCCCGCCGCCACGACCACGCCGCAGGCCGCGCCCGCGGCCCCGGCCGGGCCGCCGCCGCTGCCGCAGACCTCGGCCGCCTTCTTCGTGGGCATCAACGGCGCGCAGGTCGGCCCGCTCGAGCCCGCCGAGATCTCGGCGCGCATCGCCGCGGGCGAGGTCACCCCGGCGACCCTGGTGTGGCGCGACGGCATGGCTGCCTGGACGCCGGCCGGTGAGGTCGCCGAGGTCAAGGCACTGTTCCCCGCCACGCCGCCCCCGCTGCCACCGGCTGCGCCGACCCCCACCGCCTGACGTGCTGCCCGAGGACGCCGGCACCCCCGTGCCGGCAGACGCACCCGAGCCCGCCGCGGCCCCTGCCCCGCCCCAGCCGCTGAGCGCGGTGTGTCCCACCTGCGGCGCCCAGGTCGGCCTACGCACCGGGGACGACGTCGCTGCAGTGCGGCTCGTGCGGCACCACCGTCCCGATCGCCGACAGCGGCCTGCAGGTCCGCGAGCACGACTACGACGCCTGGGTCGCCCGCCACAGCGGCGTCGCCGTGGCCAGCCTCGCCGCGGTCGAGCTGCAGTGCCAGCAGTGCGGGGCCCGGTCGGAGACCACCGACCTGGCGACGGCCTGCCAGTTCTGCGGCGGGGCGCTCGCGGCCGTCGAGCAGCAGGAGGGGCTCGTGCAGCCCGAGGCCGTGCTGCCCTTCCACGTCGACAAGAGCGCCGCCAAGAGCAACGTCGGCGAGTGGGTGCGCTCGCGCCGGTTCGCCCCGAACGCGCTCAAGAAGGTCGGCTCCACCGAGGCGCTGCGCGGCACCTACCTGCCGCACTGGACCTACGACGCCCACACCGAGACCGACTACGTCGGCCAGCGCGGCGACTACTACTACGTCACCAGGACGCGCACGGTCTCCGACGGCAAGGGCGGCACCCGGACCGAGACCTACCAGGAGCGCCGCACGCGCTGGAGCCACGCCTCCGGCCACGTGCGCCGCGACTTCGACGACGTCGTCGTGGTGGCCACGAACCACCTCGAGCGCGAGAAGCTCGCCAAGATGGGGCCCTGGACCCTCGCCGAGGCGCGCCCGTTCCAGCCCGACTACCTGACCGGCTACTCGGCGCTGCGCTACGACGTCGACCCGCAGGCCGGCTCCGAGGAGGCGCGCGGCGTGATGCGCGGCGTCATCGAGGGCGACGTCCGCGGCGACATCGGCGGCGACGAGCAGCGGGTCTCCGACATGGACGTCACCTACTCGCGCGCCATGTTCAAGCTGATGCTGATGCCGCTGTGGATCGCGAGCTACATCTACGCCGGCAAGACCTTCCAGGTGCTGGTCAACGCCAACACCGGCAAGGTCGTCGGCGAGCGCCCCTACAGCGCCGTACAAGATCGCGGCGGCCGTGGCCGCCGTCCTGGTGCTGATCGCCGTGATCGTCACCCTCGTCCTCCTGAACAGATGACGGTGACCGAGGTGCCTCGCCCGAGGAACGAGGGCGGGGCCTCGAGACCTGGTGAGGTCGACGGCCGGACCTGACGGTGATCGAGGTGCCTCGCCCGAGGAACGAGGGCGGGGCCTCGAGACCTGGTGAGGTCGACGGCCGGACCTGACGGTGATCGAGGTGCCTCGCCCGAGGAACGAGGGCGGGGCCTCGAGATCAGTGAGGTCGACGCCCGGACCTGACGGTGATCGAGGTGCCTCGCCCGAGGAACGAGGGCGTGGCCTCGAGATCTGGTGAGGTCGACGGCCGGACGAGCGAAGGCTGCACCACAGCGCCTAGAACGTGTTCTAGTATCCGGGCGTGAGCGACGAGCAGCAGTACGACGTCATCGTGGTCGGCTCCGGGGGCGGCGCCCTGACCGGCGCGGCCCTGGCGGCCAAGGCGGGCCTGAAGGTCGCCGTCCTGGAGCGGACGCCGCTCATCGGGGGCACGTCGGCGTACTCGGGCGGCGCGTGCTGGCTGCCCGGGAGCCAGGTGCAGCAGCGCGCCGGCATCCCGGACTCCACCGAGGGCGCCCGGGCCTACCTCGAGGCGATCCTGGTCGACCCCGACCCGAGCAAGGTCGACGCCTTCCTCGCCCACGCCCCCGAGCTGGTCGCCGAGCTCGAGGCCGACCCGGCGATCGACTTCGAGTGGCTGCCGTTCCCCGAGTACTACGACGCGCCCGGCCGGGTGCCGTTCGGCCGCTCGATCCAGCCGACCAACCTCAAGCGCGACCAGCTGCTGCCGCCGATCGCCGAGCTGGTCCGGCCGCCCGTCGAGCTCGACCGCGTCGGGCGCCCCGGGCCGGCGCACCCTCAGCGGCGGCCAGTCGCTCATCGCCCGCCTCGCGACGATCGTGGTGCGCGAGGGCGGCTCGATCCTCACCGGCCACCGCGTGGTGCGCCTGCTGACCGACGGCGGCCGCGTGGTCGGCGTCGGGTGCAACATCGACGACGGCGAGACCGAGGGCGACGTCGAGCTGCGCGCCACCCGCGGGGTGCTCGTCGCGGCCGGCGGCTTCGAGGGCAACGCGGCGCTGCGCGAGGAGCACGGCGTGCCCGGGCGACGTGGCGTGGAGCATGGCGCCGCAGGGCACCAACCAGGGCGAGCCGCTCGAGGCGGCGATGACCCTCGGCGCGGCCACCGACTTCAGCGCCCTCGGCTGGTTCTGCCCGGGCCTCGAGCAGGTCGACGGCGGCGGCTCGTTCACGCTCGGCTTCCGCAGCGGCCTCATGGTCGACCAGCTCGGCCACCGCTACGCCAACGAGTCGCTCCCCTACGACCGGTTCGGGCGCGAGATGGCGAAGGCCCCCGAACGCGTCCCGTCGTGGTTCGTCTTCGACTCCGCCGAGGGCGGGCGGCTGCCGGGCATCGCGATGCCCGAGGGAGATCCCGAGGCCCACCTCGCCGCAGGCACGTGGGTGAGGGCCGACTCGATCGCCGAGCTCGCCGCCGCGACCGGCGTCCCGACCGATGCGCTCCTCGCCAGCGTCGAGCGCTTCAACGGCTTCTGCGAGTCCGGCGTCGACGAGGACTTCGGCCGCGGCACCGACGAGTACGACACCTTCTTCACCGGCGGCACCGGGCCGAACAAGGCGCTCACCGGCGTCACCCAGGGCCCGTTCTACGCCGCGCGGTTCGTGCTCTCCGACCTCGGCACCAAGGGCGGCCTCGTCACCGACGCCAGCGGCCGCGTGCTGCGCGCCGACGGCTCGGTCATCGAGGGTCTCTACGCCGCGAGCAACTCGACGGCGTCGATGTTCGGCGGGGTCTACCCCGGCCCTGGCGCCCCGCTCGGCTCGGCGATGGTGTTCGCGAGCCTCGCGGTCCGGGACATGGTCGAGGGCTGACCGGGCGCCTCGGCCCGTCCCCGACGACGTCGTCCCGGGTGACCCGTCGCACATGTGAGGCAGGTCAGTGTTAGGCCCGCTGACCCGTCGCACATGTGAGGCGGGTCAGTGTCAGCCGCGCTGACCCGTCGCACATGTGAGGCGGGTCAGTGTCAGGCGCGGTGACCCGTCGCACATGTGAGGCGGGTCAGTGTCGGGCGCGGTGACCCGTCGCACATGTGAGGCGGGTCAGTGTCGGGCGCGGTGACCCGTCGCACATGTGGGGCGGGTCGGCTCTCGGCGCTGGGTCAGGTGTTCGTGTCGCTCGGTGCAGCGGAGCTGCTCGGGGCGTCGGGCACGACGTCGTCCTGGGGCGCGGTCCCGGGAGGCAGGCCGCCTCCGGGCACGCCGCCCGGGCCCTGCTGGAGCCCGCCGGGCCGGCCGCCGGGGAAGCCACGCTGCCCGCCCGGTCCGCCGAGCTGGCCGTCCTGGAAGCTGGCCGCCCTGGAACTGGCCGCCGGGCCGAAGCCGCCGCGTCCACCGGGGCCGCGCCGCTCGTCGTCGCCGTCGCTCACGGCGCCGAGCGCGAGTCCGCCCAGGCCGCCGAGGACCAGCGAGGCGAGGGCGACGGCGGCGACGCCGCGCATGCCGAGCACGCGGTCCCTGAACGGGACGGCGGGCGGGTCGGCGGGCGCGGCGGCGACGGGTGCCGCGACGGGAGCGGTGGCGACCGGCGCGGCCGGTGCCGGGTCGGACGCCGTGACGGGCGTGGGGTCCTGGTCGTGGGTGTCGTTCATGCCCCGAGCGTCGAGGGCGGACCTGTGGCGGACCTGTGCGCCGGGCGTGGAGCGGCTACCAGTTCGCGGCCTCGGTGAGGCAGAACGGGTGGCCGGCGGGGTCGAGCAGCACCCGCCAGGTCTCCCCCGGCTGGGGGTCGGCGAGCGTCGCACCCAGCTCGAGGGCCTGCCGCTCGGCGGCGTCGACGTCGTCGCAGGCGAGGTCGAAGTGGAACTGCTTGGTGCCGCCCTCGTTCGGGCCAGGCCGGCGGCTGGTAGCCGGGCACCTGCCCGAAACCGAGGGCGGGGCTCCCGTCGGGCCCGGTGAGCATCGCGTACTCGTCCTGCAGGTGCGCCACCTCCCACCCGAGCAGCGTCGACCAGAACGTGGCCTCGGCGCCGACGTCGGCGCAGTCGAGGGTGACCATCTTGAGGGCGGCCTTGGCGGTAGCGGCAGTCATGTCGGCCATCCTTCCTAGGATCGGGACGTGGCGACTAGGAGAAACGCGACGTCGACGACCGCGGGCATCCTGCGACCCGACGAGTTCGCGCGCTACGTGCAGGTCGAGCGCACCGAGGCGGCCGACGTCCTGACGCCGTGGGTCGAGTACCACTGGACGCTGCGCTGGGACCTGCCCGACGGCACGTCGTACGCGAGCTCGGTGATCCCGCACCCGGCGTGCAACATCTCCGTCGAGCACGGCACCGACGCGTCCCGAGGCCGGCGGCGAGACCGTGGTCGTCACCGGCGTCACCACCCGACGCTTCGACACCGTGGCCGAGGGCGTCGGGTGGGTGCACGGGGTCAAGCTGCGCCCGGGCGGGCTCGCCGCCCTCACCGGCGCCGAGATGCGCGGGCTCACCGACCGCACCGTCCCCGCGCGCGAGGTCCTGCCTCCCGACGTCGTGACCGCGCTGGCCACCATCGGGCCGGGCACCACCCCGGCCGACGCCACCCTGGCCGCCGGCGAGGCGCTGACGCCGCTCGTGCCCGCGGAGCCCGACCCCGCCTACGACCAGCTGCTCCACGTGGTCGCCGACATGCTGGGCGACCGCACCCTGCTGCGCGTCGACCGACGTCGCCGGCCCGGCACGGGCTGTCGCGAGCGCGCCGTCGAGCGGCTCTTCGCCCGCTACGTCGGCGTCGGGCCCAAGTGCGTGCTCGCGCGCTACCGGATGCACGACGTCGTCACCGCTCTCGACGCCGGCTACGACGGCTCGCTGGCCGACCTCGCCGCCGAGCACGGCTGGTACGACCAGGCCCACTTCGGCCGCGACTTCACCGCGCTGGTCGGCGTCGCCCCGAGCGACTACCGCTCAGGGGGCTGAGGACCGGCTCACAGGCAACGCACAGACAGCAGCGGCACAGTGGGCTCATGGCCGCAACCGACTCCCCGCTGCTCACCCGCCCCGACGGCTCGCCCGTGCGGGTCCTCGTCGTCGACGACGAGGTCAACATCGCCGAGCTGATCTCGATGGCGCTGCGCTACGAGGGCTGGCAGGTCGAGGCCGCGCACACCGGCACCAAGGCCGTCGCCGCGGCCAAGGAGCTCAAGCCCGACGCCGTCGTGCTCGACATGATGCTGCCCGACTTCGACGGCCTCGAGGTGATGCGGCGGATGCGCGGCACCGACCCCGACGTCCCCGTGCTGTTCCTGACCGCACGCGACGCCGTCGAGGACCGGATCGCCGGACTGACCGCCGGCGGCGACGACTACGTGACCAAGCCGTTCTCGCTCGAGGAGGTCGTCGCCCGGCTGCGCGCCCTGATGCGGCGCAGCGGCGCCCAGCAGGCCGCGACGTCGTCGGTGCTCACCGTCGGCGACCTCACCCTCGACGAGGACAGCCACGAGGTGGCGCGCGACGGCGAGGAGCTCTCGCTGACCGCGACCGAGTTCGAGCTGCTGCGGTTCCTCATGCGCAACCCGAGGCGGGTGCTGAGCAAGGCGCAGATCCTCGACCGCGTCTGGAACTACGACTTCGGCGGCCAGGCCAACGTCGTCGAGCTCTACATCTCCTACCTGCGCAAGAAGATCGACGCCGGCCGCGAGCCGATGATCCACACCATGCGCGGCGCCGGCTACGTCCTCAAGCCGGCCCCGGTGTCGTCGGCGTCGTGAGGCTCCCGACCTCGCTCACCTCGCGCCTCGTCGTCACCGCGGTGGCGCTCGTGGCGCTGGTGTCGCTCGCGCTCGGCGCCGTGACGACGCTCGCGATGCGCAGCTACCTCTACGCCCAGCTCGACGACGACGTGGCCGCCTCGGTCCGGCGTGCGGGCGGTCCGGTCGACGGGGGCCCCGGGGGCGGGCGGCCGTCGTTCCCCGACGACCCGCTCGACACGCCGTTCGTCGGCAACCAGGCACCGGGCACCCTGCTCGCCCTCGTCGACCTCGGCGACGCGCGGATCCTCGACGACCGCCGGGGCGACGACGACGAGCGCCTCGACGGCGCGGCACTGGCCCTGCTGGCCCAGGTGCCGGTCGACGGCGCGCTCCACGCCGTCGACCTCACGGGCCACGGCACCTACCGGGTCGCCGCGGTCACCACCCAGGGCGGCACCCTCGTCACCGGCCTCCCGACCGACGACGCCGACGAGATCGTCGACTCGCTGCTCCTGCTCGAGCTGCTCCTGGCGCTCTCGGCGCTGATCCTCGCCGGCGATCGCCGCGCGCGCCGTCGTACGCCGCCAGCTGCGGCCGCTGCGCGAGGTCGCCGAGACCGCCCACAGCCGTCGCCGAGCTGCCGCTCGACTCCGGCGAGATCGGCGTCACCGAGCGGGTGCCGGCGCACCTGACCGACGAGCGGACCGAGGTCGGCCAGGTCGGCGCGGCGCTCAACACCCTGCTGGCGCACGTGGAGACCTCGCTCGACGCCCGCCACGCGAGCGAGCAGCGGGTGCGGCAGTTCGTCGCCGACGCCTCGCACGAGCTGCGCACGCCGCTGACGACGATCGCCGGCTACACCGAGCTCGCCCGCCGGCGTCCCGACGACGCCCGAGACCGCCGCGACCGCGCTGGCCAAGGTCGCCGACGAGTCGAGGCGGATGACCGCGCTGGTCGAGGACCTGCTGCTGCTCGCCCGCCTCGACTCCGGCCGCCCGCTCGAGCGCACCCCGGTCGACCTGACCCGGCTGCTGCTCGAGGCGGTCTCCGACGCCCGCGTCGTCGCCCCCGACCACCACTGGCGCCTCGACCTGCCCGACGAGGCCGTCGAGGTCACCGGCGACGAGCAGCGGCTGCACCAGGTGGTGACCAACCTGCTGACCAACGCCCGCAAGTACACCCCGCCGGCACGACCGTCACCGTCACCGCCCGGGCCGACGGCTTCTCGGTGCACGACGACGGCCCGGGCTTCCCGCCCGAGCTGCGTGCCGCACGCGTTCGAGCGGTTCGCCCGCGCCGACGCCGCCCGCTCAGCGCGAGGGCGGCGTCGGCCTCGGCCTGGCCCTGGTCGAGGCGATCGTCACCGCCCACGGCGGCAGGGTCGCGCTCACCAGCGCCCCCGGCGACACCCGCGTCGACGTCACCCTGCCCGACCCGCCCCACATGTGAGGCGGGTCAGCGACCCGTCGCACATGTCAGGCGGGTCACCGTCGACCCGCCTCACATGTCAGGCGGGTCAGCGTCAGGAGACGTAGGTGCGCCCCTGGACGTCGACCCGGTGGCCGTCGACGAAGAGCGTCAGGGGCGCGGCCACCAGGGGGTCCCAGGCGTCGAGGAACGGCGCGGTGTCGTAGAAGACCGTGTAGCCCGGCAGCACGTCGTGCTCGTCGCGTGGTCACCGCGCGACGCTCGCCGCCGCTGCCGACGGCCAGCTCGGGGGCGCCCGGGACCGTCCCGACCAGCAGGTAGGTGCCGTCCTCCTCGCGGTAGCCGTTCCACAGGTCGACGCCGTCGGCTCGGTGACGGCGTCCGGCAGAGCACCGCGGCGAGCCGCAGCAGCCGCCCGTTCCGGGCCCGCGCGCCGATGTTCACGTAGCTGGTCGCGTCGACCGTGGTGGCGTAGACGAGGCGCTCGTAGCCCGAAGACGCTTCCGGCGACGATGGTCTCGCCGAGCGGTTCCTGGTCCTCCCAGGTGCCCACCATCGAGCCACCTCCGGCGATCGGCAGCGTGCCACGGTCGTACCGCGGCCCGTCGTCGGACGCCGAGGCCGACGGCTCGGTCGGTGACCGGCTCCGTCGCCGACGGCTGCGTCGGTGACGGCTGGGACGTCGGCGGGTCGGTCGAGGTGGTCGGCGCCACGGGCGGACCACTCCGTGGCGTCGCCGCCGCCGGCGAGCAGCGAGACCGGGACCGCGAGGGCGACCACGACGGCGGCGGCGCCCACGACGCGTCGGCGCCGCCGCAGCAGCAACCGGCGTCCGCCGGCCCGCAGCGCGGCGACGTCGGGCGCGCGAGGGCGGGCCGGGGTCGGCGGCGACCAGGGTGAGCAGCTGCGCTCGTCGGGGTCGGTCATCAGGCGTTCCCTTCGTGGTCGGTGGTGCTCGGCGCGCAGCCGGGCCAGGGCGCGCGAGGCGGTGCTGCGGACGGTGCCGGGCGCGACGCCGAGGCGCTCGGCGACCTCCTGCTCCGGGGTGTCGAGGTAGTAGCGCCACACGACGATCGCGCGCTCCCGCGGGCGTCAGCGGGGCGAGCAGGTCGACGCAGCTCGCTGCGGTCCTCGACCGAGGCGTCGCGCCTCGACGCGTCCGTCGAGGAGCGGTCGACCGGCACCGGACGCCGGCGACGGGTGGTGTCGATGTAGGCGTTGACCAGGGCGCGGTGCACGTAGGAGTAGGCGCCCTCGCGGCGCACGGAGCGACCAGCGCGCATAGCTGCGGGTCAGCGCCGTCTGCACCAGGTCCTCGGCCTCGTGGGTGTCGTGGCGCGAGCAGGTAGGCCGCGCGCCGCAGCCGCGGCCAGGCCGCGAGGACGAACTCCTCGAACTCCTGGTCCCGTGTCGATGCCATACCTGTCCCTACGCAGCGGCGGCCTGGTCCGGCGGTCCCTGAGTGTCGCCCGGTGCCGCTCGGATTTGGTGGCGACCACGATTGTCTGACAATCTGCTAGGGGTGCCCCTACAGTGGGGACGGACCCGAAGGGAGGGATCTCATGACCGCGTCGACGATCGACACGACGAACCAGGCGAACGCGACCAGCACGGGCGAGTTCGACCGCGCCGAGGAGCGCACCGCGCACAACTACCACCCGCTGCCGGTGGTGGTCGCCCACGCCGAGGGCGCCTGGATGACCGACGTCGACGGCACGCCGCTACCTCGACCTGCTCGCCGGCTACACGCGCCCTCAACTTCGGCCACTCGCACCCGCGGCTGCTCGAGGCCGCGCACGCCCAGCTCGACAAGCTCACCCTGACCAGCCGCGCGTTCGTGCACGACCAGTTCGCCGACTTCACCGCCAAGCTCGGCGACCTGTGCGGCAAGGACCTCGTGCTGCCGATGAACACCGGCGCCGAGGCCGTCGAGACCGCCATCAAGGTCACGCGCAAGTGGGGCTACGAGGTCAAGGGCGTGCCGGCCGACCAGGCCGAGATCATCGTGGCCAGCGGCAACTTCCACGGCCGCACCACCACCATCGTCGGCTTCTCCGACGACCCCGACGCCCGCGACGGCTTCGGTCCGTTCACGCCCGGCTTCGTCACCGTCCCCTACGGCGACCTCGCCGCGCTCGAGGCCGCGATCACGCCCGCACACCGTGGCCGTGCTCGTCGAGCCGATCCAGGGCGAGGGCGGCGTCGTCATCCCGCCGGCCGGCTACCTGCGCGGCGTCCGCGAGGTCTGCACCCGCGAGAACGTGCTCTTCGCCGCCGACGAGATCCAGGCCGGCCTCGGCCGCACCGGCCGCACCTTCGCCTGCGACCACGAGGACGTCGTCCCCGACCTCTACGTGCTCGGCAAGGCCCTCGGCGGCGGCATCGTCCCCGTCTCGGCCGTCGTCGCCGACCGCGACGTGCTCGGCGTGCTCAAGCCCGGCCAGCACGGCTCGACCTTCGGCGGCAACCCGCTGGCCTGCGCCGTCGGCTCGCGCCGTCGTCGGCATGCTCGCCACCGGCGACTTCCAGCGCCGCGCCGACCGACCTCGGCGTCCTGCTGCGCGAGCAGCTCGAGGCGATGATCGGCCAGCGGCGTCGTCGGCGTCCGCGTGCGCGGCCTGTGGGCCGGCGTCGACATCGACCCGGCCGTCGGCACCGGCCGCGAGGTCTGCGAGGCGCTGATGGCGCGCGGCGTCCTGGCCAAGGACACCCACGGCTCCACGATCCGCCTCGCTCCCCCGCTCGTGGTCTCCGAGGACGACCTCGCCTGGGGCCTCGACCAGCTGCGGGCCGTCGTCCAGGGCTGAGTTCGGCAGAACGACGTCTCGCGCGTTCGACGCCGTGGGGTCGCCGGGCGCACGCCTGCGGCGGCGACCCTCGGCGACATGACCACCACCCTGCTCCCGGCCGCGGTCGTGCTCGCCGTCGCCGCCCTGCTGCTGACCCGGCACCACCCGGGCGACCACACCCGCGCCCGGCTCGCGCTCGCCGCCGGTCTCACGTGGACGGCGTCCGCCTGGGTGGCCGACCTCGGCCCGGTCGCCCTCGCCGCGGCCGTGCCCGTGCTGGCGATCCCCGGCGGCGTCGTGGTCTGGCAGCACCGCGTGTCCCGGTCGGCGGTGCACGCCCTGGCGGTGGCCGCCACGCTCACGAGCGCGATGGTGCTGCTGCGGCCGACCGGCGTCCTGCCGTGGCTGCCGGCGTGGCCGGTGCTGGTCGTGGCCGCCCTGGTCGCCGTGGCGCTGGGGTCGGCCCACCGGCGGGCGATGCCCATCGGCGCGGGCATCGGCGCCCTCACAGGAGCCTGACAGGCCGGTCCCACCGGGCTGCGAGGCCGCCGGCTGCACGGTGGGTCGCATGACGACCCTCGCCACCGACCGGCCCGCCGAGCACACGCTCCGACCCCACTCCCCTGGCCGCCGACGCCGGTCCGCCGGCGCCGACCGTCGGCCGAGCGGACGGCGTACGTCGCGCTGCTCGTCGGCACCGCGGCGCTCTACCTCTGGAGCCTCGGCGACGTCGGGCTGGGCCAACTCGTTCTACTCCGCAGCCGCCCAGGCCGGGCTCGGAGTCGTGGAAGGCGTTCTTCTTCGGCGCCTCGGACGCCGCCGGCTCGATCACGGTCGACAAGCCGCCGCTGGCGCTGTGGCCGATGGCCCTGTCGGTGCGCGTCTTCGGCCTGTCGTCGTGGAGCATCCTCGTGCCGCAGGCCCTGATGGGCGTCGCGTCGGTGGCCGTCCTCGTCGCCCTGGTGCGCCGGGCGACCGGCAGCGCGTGGGCCGGCCTGCTCGCCGGCCTCGCGCTGGCGGTGACGCCGGTCGCGGTGCTGATGTTCCGCTTCAACAACCCCGACGCGCTGCTCACGCTGCTGATGCTCGGCGCTGCGTACGCGACGCTCTGCGGGCCATCGGCTCGGAGCGCGCGCTGCGCTGGCTGCGTGCTCGGCGGCGGGCTGCTCGGGCTCGGCGTTCCTCACCAAGACCCTGCAGGCGTTCCTCGTGCTGCCCGGGCTTCGCGCTGACCTACGCGGTGTTCGCGGACGTGCCTTGGCGCACGACGGGTCGGTCACCTGCTCGCGGCGTTCGGCGCGATGGTCGCCGGCGCGGGTTGGTGGGTCGCGATCGTCGAGCTGTGGCCCACCGGCTGGTGGGGGCCCCGGCCCTACATCGGCGGGTCGCAGACCAACGACTTCCTCGAGCTCACCTTCGGCTACAACGGCTTCGGCCGCCTCACCGGCGACGAGACCGGCTCGGTCGGCGGCGGCTGGCGGCTGGGGCACGACCGGGCTGTTCCGCCTGCTCGGCTCCGAGAACGGCGGCCAGGTCGCGCTGGCTGCTGCCGGCCGCGCTCGTGCTCGGCGTCGCCGCCCTCGTCTGGGGCACCCGTCAGGTGCGGGCCGCCGCGACGCTGCTGCTCGGCTGGCTGGTGGTCACCGCGGCCACCTTCAGCTTCATGGCCGGCATCTACCACGCCTACTACACCGTCGCCCTCGCGCCGGCGATCGCCGGCTGCGTCGCCCTCGGCGCCTGGGCCACCTGGCAGCGGCGCAGCTCGCTGGTCGCCTCGGCGTGCTCGGCTTCACGGTCTCGCTCACCGCGGTCTGGTCGTTCGTGCTGCTCGACGCGCACGCCCGACCACCTGCCGTGGCTGCGCTGGACGATCCTCGCGCTCGGTCTCCGCGGCCTCGCTCGCGGTCGTCGCCGCCGGCCGCCTCCCGCGCCGGGTCGGCCTGGTCGTGGCGGCGGTCGCCCTCACCACGGCGCTCGCCGGACCCACGTCGTACGCGTGGACACCGCTGCCACGCCCCACACCGGTTCGATCCCCACGGCCGGCCCGTCCACCGGCCCGACGCCTGGCGGCGGCTTCGGCGGGCCCGGGGGGGGCCCGGGCGGTCCCGCGGCGGCAACGCCGGGGTCGGCGGGCTGCTCGACGCCAGCACCTCGACGTCGACGCTGACCTCGCTGCTGCTCGAGGACGCCGACTCCTACGACTGGGTCGCCGCGACGATCGGCGCCAACTCGGCCGCCGGCTACCAGCTGGCCACCGAGCGCTCGGTGATGCCGATCGGCGGCTTCAACGGCAGCGACCCGAGCCCGACGCTCGAGCAGTTCCAGGCCTACGTGGCCGACGGCCGGATCCACTACTTCATCGCCGGTGGCGGCGGCCTCGGCGGCGGCGGGTTCGGCGGACCCGGTGGGGCCGCCCAGGACTCCGAGATCTCCACCTGGGTCAGCCAGACCTTCACCGCGCGGACCGTCGATGGCGTCACGGTCTACGACCTCACCACCTGACGCCGATGGAGCGCCACCACCCCGTGAGGGTCGAGGAGGTCGGTCACGACCGTCACGACCACGCGCGGTCAGAGGTCGGGCTCGTGGGGCCGTGAGGCACTGCGGGGGTCCGAGGCTCGTCGCTCGTGCCTCGCTCCTCGCACCTCGACCACCGTGCAGGACCGTGGGCGACGTCGGTGCCTGACGCTCAGACGGTGGCCCTGACCAGGGGGTTGTCCAGGGGCGCGGTCCCGGCCTTGAGCGCCCGCCACAGCGCGGCCGGCCGGCCGCGGCCGGCGGCCCGCAGCTCGCCGGTCGGCTCGGCGAAGTCGGGGCTGGCCCGCACCTTGCGCTGGAAGTTGCCCGCGTCGAGCGGGCGGCCCCACACGACCTCGTAGACCGCCCGCAGCTCGGCGAGGGTGAACTCCTCGGGCAGGAACGAGGCAGCCAGGGCGGTGTACTCGAGCTTGGAGGCCAGCCGTTCGACGGCGTCGGCGAGGATCTCGTCGTGGTCGAACGCCAAGCCCTCCCGCCGGACGTCGGCGACCTCCCGCCACGCCGCGGCCGACGCGTCCGTCCCCGCGACCGGCGTCACCGGCTCGGGCAGCACGGCCAGGTAGGCCACCGACACGGTGCGGGCCCGTGGGTCGCGGCCGGGCGCGCCGTAGGAGCGCAGCTGCTCGAGGACGACGTCGTCGACACCGGTCTCCTCGCGCAGCTCGCGCCGGGCGGCGTCCTCGAGGTCCTCGTCGGGTCGCACGAAGCCCCCGGGCAGGGCGACCGCGCCGGCGAAGGGCCGCTCGCCCCGCTCGATGGTGCAGCACCGCGAGCTCGCCCTCGACGAGCGTGAACGCCACGACGTCGACGGCGACGTAGCTCACCGGGTGCTGTCGCCATGACCACGACATTAGTTGTCGAATTGACAAGAAACAAGTAGCGCGCGCACGCTTGTCACACCGACAATAAAAGGAGCCGCCCATGAGCTGGCAAGAGATCGCGGGGTTCGCGACCGGAGCGTTGTGCGTCTACCTGGTGGTGCGCCAGCACGTGTGGAACTTCCCGGTCGGCATCGCCAACAACGTCTTCTTCATCTGGTTGTTCCTCGGCGCCGGCCTGTACGCCGACGCCGGCCTGCAGGTCGTCTACATCGGGCTGGCCGGGCTGGGCTGGTACTGGTGGCTCCGCGGCGGGGAGCGGCGCACCGGCGTCGCGGTGCACGACCCCTCCCGCACCGCGCTGTTCGGCTGCGTCGCGGCGGTCGCCGTCATCACGGCCCTGCTGCAGTGGGTGCTGCTCACCTGCACCGACTCGAGCGTGGCCGGGTGGGACGCACTGACGACCGCGCTCTCGCTGGTCGCCCAGTTCATGCTGTCGCGCAAGTGGATCGCCAACTGGTGGTTCTGGATCGCGGCGGACCTCGTCTACGTCCCCCTCTACGCCCACAAGGAGCTCTGGCTCACCGCCGCGCTCTACGTGCTGTTCCTCGCGCTGTGCGTCGCGGGGCTCGTGCAGTGGCGGGCCGCACGGCGCGAGCTCGAGCGCCAGGACGCCGAACCGGTGGCCGCGTGAACGGTGCGCGGAGGTTCGGCCACGGCCTGGTGCTGGGCAAGTTCTGGCCCCTGCACGCCGGCCACCAGCACCTCGTCGAGGAGGCGCTCGCCCGCTGCGACCGGGTGACGGTCCAGCTGCTGGCACGGCACGACGAGGACGTGCCCCTCGACGTCCGCGCGGCCTGGATCCGCGAGCTGTACCCGTCGGTGCACCTGGTAGCCGCCTACGACGAGACGCCCGTCGACTTCGACGACCCCGCGACCTGGGACCTCCACCTGGTCACGATCCGCAGCCACCTCGACGCCCCCGTCGACGCCGTCCTCACCTCCGACGCCTACGGGGCCGAGCTGGCGCGCCGGCTCGAGGCGGCGTGGGTGCAGGTCGACCCGGGCCGGGTCGACGTCCCGGTCTCCGGCACGGCCGTGCGGGCCGACCCCGGCGCGTACTGGCACCGGCTCGCGCCGCCTGTGCGGTCCTGGTACGTCCGCCGGGTGGTGGTCACCGGCGCCGAGTCGACCGGCTCGACCACCCTCGCCCAGGCGCTGGCCGGTCGGCTCGGGTGCCCCTGGGTCCCGGAGTACGGCCGGCTGTGGTCGGAGATCCGGCCGGGCGGGCTCGCCGCCCCGTGGCGCACCGCGGAGTTCGTCCACGTCGTCGAGCAGCAGTGCGCCCAGGAGGAGGCCGCGGCCCGCGCGACGCCCGTGCCGTGGCTGGTCTGCGACACCGACGCCCAGGCGACGACGCTGTGGCACGAGCGCTACGTCGGCCACCTCTCCCCCGCGGTCGCCGCGGCGGCCGAGGCCCAGGTGCGGCCGTTCGCCCGGATCCTCACCGGCGACGAGATCCCGTTCGTGCAGGACGGCATGCGCGACGGCGAGCACGTCCGGCACGGCATGCAGCAACGGTTCCGGGACACCCTCGAGCTGTCGGAGCAGGTCGACGGCGTCCCGTGGCTGGAGGTCACCGGGTCGGTCGACGAGCGTGTCGACCGGGCCCTGGCCTTCCTCGCCGGGCTCGGTGGGCTACCGGCCGCTGATGGTCTCGACGAGCGCGGGCAGTGATGCTCCGAGGATCGCGAGCACCTCGTCGCGCGTGACGACCCCGGGCTCGGCCACCCAGGCGAGCACGACCTCCTCGGCCATGGCCGACCAGCCGCGCACCACCAGCCGCAGGGCGGGGGTGTCGGCGATCAGCTCGGCCTGGGCCTGCTCGGTGAAGATGCGCTCGATGAGCGCCGATCGGGCGTCGTCGTAGATCGCGCGCAGCGTCTCGTTGCCGCCCTGGGCGCCCTTCACCAGCGAGAGGTAGCCCGCGTAGTTGCTCTCGACGTAGTCGAGGTAGCCCGCCATCGAGGCCGCGAGCCGCTCGAGGGGGTCGCCGTCGAGCGGCGGCGCGGTCTGGGCGATGAGGTCGTCGGCGGCGCGGCGGACGACGGCCTCGTGGAAGGCGTGCTTGTTGCCGAAGTAGTGGTAGAGCAGCCCGCGGGAGATGCCGGCCTCCTCGGCCAGCAGGTCGATCGAGAGCTCGTCGAGCGACCGGTGGGCCAGGAGCCGCACACCGAGGTCGAGCAGCTGGGACCGACGCTCGTCGGGGCTCAGCCTGATGCGGGTGCTCGCGGTCACGTGGCCATTCTATTGACACCTATTCAATAAGAGCAATACCGTCGTCGTCATGAGTCCCACTCCCCCCGGCACGGCCGTGGTCGACGTCGACCACCTCGTCATCGGCGCCGGTTTCGCCGGCGTCTGCACCGCCGTCAAGCTGCAGGAGGCCGGCGAGCGCGACTTCGTGGTGGTCGAGCGCGGGACCGACGTGGGCGGCACGTGGCGCGACAACACCTACCCCGGCGCGGCGTGCGACGTGCCGAGCCAGCTCTACTCGTTCTCCTTCGCGCCCAACCCCGACTGGTCGATGTCGTTCTCGCCGCAGCCGGAGATCCAGGCCTACATCCGCCGGGTCGCCGAGGAGTCGGGCACGCTCGACCGGTTCGTGTTCGGCACCAGCGTCGAGGACGCGCGCTGGGACGCCGACCGGCAGCGCTGGCTCGTCACCACCTCCACCTCCGCTCCAGCCGGCACCGGCACCGGCACCACCTACGCGGCCCGGACCCTCATCAGCGGCGCGGGCGGGCTCTCGGAGCCGAAGCTCCCCGACATCGAGGGCATCGGCTCCTTCGCGGGCGAGCTGTTCCACACCGCCCGCTGGAACCACGACGTCGACCTCGCCGGCAAGCGGGTAGCGGTCATCGGGACCGGCGCCTCCGCCATCCAGGTCGTGCCCGAGCTGCAGAAGGTCGTCGGCCACCTCGACGTCTACCAGCGCACCGCGCCCTACGTGATCCCGCGGAACGACCGCCGCTACCCCGCCCTCGAGCGGGCAGCGCTGCGGCACGTGCCCGGCCTCCAGTCGCTCTACCGCACCGGTATCTACTGGGCCCGCGAGGGCTACGTGCCTGCCTTCACGCGCATGCCCAAGCTGGCGATGCCGGCCCAGAAGATGGCGCTCGCCAACATCCGGAAGGGCATCACCGACCCCGCGCTGCGCGAGAAGGTCACCCCGGACTTCATGATCGGCTGCAAGCGGATCCTGATCAGCAACACCTGGTACCCCGCCCTCGACGCCGACAACACCGAGCTGGTCACCGAGCGGATCGCCCGGGTCACGCCCACCGGGATCGTCACGGCCGACGGCACCGAGCGCGAGGTCGACGTCCTCGTGGTCGCGACCGGGTTCCACACCACCGAGCTGCCGATCACCGAACGGATCACCGGCCGCGAGGGTCACACGATGGCCCAGCAGTTCGAGGAGACCGGCATGTCGGCGTACAAGGGCACCACCGTGCCGGGCTTCCCGAACCTGTTCATGATCGTCGGCCCCAACACCGGGCTCGGCCACTCGAGCATGGTCTTCATGATCGAGTCGCAGGTGACCTACATCGTCGACGCGGTGCGCACCATGCGGCTGCACGAGTACGGCAGCGTCGAGGTCAACCGCGACGTCGAGCGCGCGTTCCACGCCGACGTCCAGCGGCGCATGAAGCGCACGGTGTGGAGCACCGGCGGCTGCGCGAGCTGGTACCTCGACAAGCACGGCCACAACACCACCCTGTGGCCCCGCGTCGACGTTCGCCTTCCGCGGCCTGACCGCCGAGTTCGACGTCGCCGCCTACACCGTCACCGCCCACGCCCCGACGCACCCGCACCACCAACCGAGAGGTCGCCTCCGCATGAAGTCCCTGAAGGACAAGGTCGTCGTCATCACCGGGGCCGGTTCCGGCATCGGCCGCGCCCTGGCGCTCAACCTGGCGGGCAAGGGCTCGCTGCTCGCCCTGTCCGACGTCGACGAGGCCGGCCTCGCCGAGACCGTCGCCCAGGTCACCGGGGCCGGCGGCCGCCAAGGTGCGCAGCGACCGGCTCGACGTCGCCGACCGCGACGCGTTCAGCCGCTACGCCCTCGACGTCGTCGAGGACTTCGGTCGCGTCAACGTCGTCATCAACAACGCCGGCGTCGCGCTGGCCGGCGACCTCACCGACCTCGAGTACAACGACATGGACTGGATCATCGGGATCAACTTCTGGGGCGTCGTCCACGGCACCAAGGAGTTCCTGCCCCACCTGATCGCCAGCGGCGACGGCCACCTGGTCAACCTCTCCTCGCTGTTCGGCCTCATCTCGATGCCCGGCCAGACGATGTACAACGCCAGCAAGTACGCCGTGCGCGGCATGACCGAGGCCGTGCGCGAGGAGATGCTCATCGCCGGCCACCCGGTCGGCGTGACGTCGGTCCACCCCGGCGGCATCAAGACCGCGATCGCCCGCAACGCGCGCGTCTCCGCCAAGGAGGACAAGGAGGCGACGGCGCGGCTGTTCGACAAGAAGCTCGCGAAGATGACCCCCGAGCGGGCGGCCGAGATCATCGTCAAGGGCATCGTCAAGAACCAGGCCCGCGTGCTGGTCGGCCTCGACGCCCACGCCCTGCACCACTTCGCCAAGCTGACCGGCTCCCGCTACCAGGACATCGTCGCCAAGACCTCCAAGAAGGTGCTCCCGGCCAAGACCACGGTGGTCTGAGGTCAGCTGATGCTGCGGGGCAGGGTCGTCCCGCCCGGGCACCCCTCGTAGTTGAGGACGTCGCCCGGCTCCTCGCCCCGCCGCATCGCCTTCGTCATGTCCTCGAGCCACTCGGGCCACGCGACGGGCGGCTCCACCAGCAACGGCCAGCGGGGACTGCCCTCCAGGGCGGCGAGCGCGCGGGCCTGGTCGGCGGGGACCTCGGTCGCGTAGACCGCGGCCCAGGCGCAGGCGACGTCCGTGACGATGCTCGCGGCGACGTGGTACGGCGCCATCCACCCCGTCACCGTCGGCGGCGCGTACCCCTCGGGCACCTCGGTGCCCGACGAGCAGGTGCTCGACGGTGGCCTCGAGCTCGTCGGGCGCTGACGACCGAGTCGGGCATGGCGGCGCGGATGCCGGCCGGGCCGACGTCGCGCAGCTGCGTCACGAGGGAGAGGAACGTCGTCGGGCGTCGTGAACGCCGCCGCGACGCGCAGGCCCCAGCCGTCGAGCTCCGGCAGGTAGGCCATCTGCTGCTGCGAGTCGTAGGTCACGTACACCGCGTCGACCCCGAGCACCCGCAGCGTGCCGCTGCCGGGCTCGCGCTCGGCGTCGCGCACCCGGCCCGCGTAGAACCGCGACCGCTCCCACTGCAGCTCGAAGGTCTCGTTGCCGCGGGCGTAGCTGATGCCGAAGCCGTTCCTGCTGCTGTTCACCAGCGTCGGGTCGATCGTCCACCCGTCGGCCTCGAGCAGGGCGAGGTTCGGCGGCGGGTCCCACGGGACGACGGCGGGTCGCTGCGGGGCCAGCACCTCGGGGCCGGCCTCGCCCGTGGGCTCGGGGTCCGTCGGCGGGGTGGGCTCGACAGCCGGGGAGGTCGGGCCCGAGTTCGCCGGGGGGGCGGGGGTCGGACCCGAGCGGGCGTCGTCCGCGAGCAGGGCCGGGACGGCGAGCGCGGCGGCCACCGAGGCGGCGACGGCCGCGAGCGAGACGCCGACGGGCCAGCGGCGGCGCTGCTTCGGGGCGTCGACGCCGAGCAGCTCGTCGAGCAGGGCGGCGAGGGCGGCGTCCACGGGCAGCCGGGCGACCTCGTCGTCGCTGATGCGGGGCGGGGGCAGTGCGGGAACGGTGCTCATCGGGCGTCCTCCATCTGGGACAGGGCGGCGCGGGCGCGGCTCAGGCGCAGGCGGGCGGCGTTGGGGGTGAGGCCGAGGACCTCGGCGATCTCGCGTGGCTCGAGGCCCTCCCAGGCGGCGAGCTCGAGGATCTCCCGGTCCCGGTCGTGCAGGCCGGCGAGCAGCCGTCGGGCGTCCTCCTCGACGGCGACGACGTCGGCGGGGTCCGGGGTCGCGGGTGCGGCGGCGACCAGGTCGTGGCGCAGCCGCGCCCCGAGGTCGCTGCGACGGGCGGTGCCGCGGCGCTGGTTGGCCAGCACCCGGCGGGCCACGCCGTAGAGCCACGGCAGCGTGCCCGGCTCGGGAGGCAGCTCACCGGGGCGGCGCAGCGCGACCAGGAACGTCTCGGCCACCACGTCGGCGGCGTCCTCGGGGTCGGCCCGTCGCAACGCGTACCCGAGCACCGCCCGGGCGTGCGTCGCGTAGACCTCCTGGAACCGCTCCGTCGTCCCCACGACGTCAGTGTGTCCGGCAACGGCACGACCATGTCACGGCCGGCGTGGCGCGGCCGCGCGAAGGGTGGGTGCGGCCGGTCGGGTTGGATGGGCACATGCATCCCGGGGACGCCGTCCGCGTCGAGATGACCAAGTGGGTCGACCGCCCGCACTGGGCGTTCGACGCCACCTACCTCGGCAGTGACGGCCACGGCGACTGGCTCGGCATCCCCGCCGGGACGCCGATGTCGCGGCCGGGCGTCGACCTGGTGACGGGGTTCGACCAGGTCGGGCTCGTGCCGCGCGGCCTGCCCTGGCTGGCGACCTTCCACGCGCCCGGCTACGTGGTGACGACCTACGTCGACATGACGTCGGTGCCCGACTGGGACCTCAGCGGCCCCCGGCCGGTGTGCCGCGCGGTCGACCTCGACCTGGACGTCATCCGCAGCGCCGAGGGCGACGTGCTGGTCGACGACGAGGACGAGTTCGCCGAGCACCAGGTGGCGTTCGGCTACCCGCCCGAGGTGGTCGAGGATGGCCGAGGAGTCGTGCGCGTGGGTGCACGACGCGGTGCTGCACGAGCGCGCGCCCTTCGGCGGCGAGCACCTGCCCTGGCTGGCCGCCTTGTCCGGCCCGGCCGCGGCGCCGTGAGCACCTGGTCGGACTACCGCCAGGAGGTCTTCGGGGAGCCGTACCTGGTGTGGCACGACGGCCCCGAGTTCACCGAGATCGCGCGTCGCTGGGAGGCGGACGCCGCGGTGGTGACGCAGATGCTGCTCCTGGGCCTCGGCGAGGGCGACGACCTCGCGGCGCAGGCCGTGCGCCACCTCCCCCTGACCGAGGAGCAGACGCAGGCCTGGGAGTCCGAGCTGCGCTCGCAGCTCGGGCGGTCGTCGGGCTCGCAGCAGACCGAGGTCGCGGCCTCGCTGCACGCCCTCACCGGGCGACCCCGGCGCCGCCGCCCCGGTCGTCGCCGTGCTGCTCGACCGGTCCCAGCACTGGGGCGTGCGCCTCGACGCGGCGCGCCGGCTGGCAGCGTTCGACCCGGCTCCCGAGCTGGTCGACGCGCTCGCCCGGGGCGTCCGGGCCGACGACTACCTCGTGCGGTACCACTCGGCCACCACCCTCACCCGCTGGGCCGGCGGCGACGCAGAGGTGTCGGACGACGAGGACCTGTTCTCGCTCGTCGTCGACGAGGCCGGCCCGGCGGGCCACGCCCGCGCGGCCGACGTCCTGGTCGCACGCGTTGGGGAGCACCTGGGCTGGTAGGCGCAAGCGCGGCGCGACGACCCGCTCCGCGCCACCCGTGCGGCTACGGGCGCGCGGCCCCACGCTCCGACCGGGCGGCCCGGCGTCCGAGCACCGCCACCGGGCCCACCAGGCGCGGACCGGCCAGCCGGTTCTCGACCCGGCGCGCCTCGCGGGCGAGCGGCTGGGCGGCGTACTCCCCGAGGATGACGCCGGCCGCGATCGCGAGAGCGACCGAGGCCGCGCCGATCAGCGCGACGAGCCCGGCGGAGGTGTCGGCCCGGCTGCCCTCGCCGAGGAGCGCGAGGCCCCGGTAGATCGCGATGCCCGGCAGCATCGGCACCACCGCCGAGACCACCACGATGAGCGGCGGCACGCGCAGCCGCCGCGCGACGGCGAACCCGACGAGCCCGACGAACAGCGCGGCGATCGCCACCGACCAGCTGCGGGCGATGCCGGGCGCCGCGACCGACTGCGAGACCACCATCGCGACGGCGGAGACCACCGCGATCGGCGCCAGCACGCGCGCGGGTGAGTACGACGCGTAGGCGAACGCCGAGGCCGCGACCGCCGCCCCGAGCGCGGCCAGACCGAGCTGCTGGATGCCGGTCACGCCGGGCTCGACGTCGGGCAGGTCGACGCCGACCGCACCGGCCAGGCTCAGGCCGCCGCTGACCCCGGCGATGATGCCGGCGGTCGACAGCAGCGCCTCGGTGATGCGGGCGCCTGCGGTGATGTAGAAGCCGGTGAGCGCGTCCTGCAGGGCGCCCATGAAGCCGATCCCGGCGAGCAGCATGACGATGTTGGCGGTCACCACGAGCGAGACGTCGACGTCGAGGCCCGCCGCGGTGGCCCCGACGGCGACCACGGTGGCCAGGCCGCCGCCCGCGACCTGCTGGTAGAACGACGGCAGCCGGCGACGGGCGATCCGCAGCTGCAACCGGTCGATCAGCACCGCCGAGACGAGCGCGAGCAGGGCGACGAGCACGTCGCCGCCGAGCTGGACCCCGACCCCGGCGCACATGACGCCCCAGCCGGCGGTGACCGCCCAGCGGCGACGGTCGTGGCCGGTCGAGACCACCCGGCGCAACGCGGCGCGGCCGGCGTCGAGGTCGAGACGCGCCGCCGACGACGTCCCGGACGAGGTGGTCGACGTGGGTGAGGTCGGCGTAGTCGATGACGCGGTGGCGGACGTGGCGCGTGGCGAGCAGCGGCACCTGGTCGGAGCCGGTGCGGTGGCTCATCGTCAGCGAGGTGAAGGTGATGTCGACCTCCGCGTCGGCGGCGCCGAGGCTGCGCGCCACGGTGAGCATCGTCGCGGAGACGTCGGCGGCCCCGGCGCCCGAGGAGAGCAGCAGCTCCCCGATCCGCAGGCAGAAGTCGAGGACGCGGGTCAGCTCGCGTGCGCGGGCGGGTCCGATGCCGGTGATGCTGCTCGTGTCGGGGCTCGTGTCGGGGCTGGTGTCGGTGCTGGTGTGGGGGGTGGGGCGGGGGTCGGTGGTGCTGGGGGGCATCAGTCCAGCGTGGCGCACACCGGCGGGCGACCCAACCCGGCGACGACGCGACGTCGGTCACCTCCCGCGGTGTGGAACGCTGATCCCGTGCGGATCGACTTCCACGCCTCGGCGGACTACACGCTCGGCGTGGAGTGGGAGCTCGCGCTGGTCGACCGCCGGTCGCGCGACCTGCGCAACGACGCGGCCCACCTCTTCGCCCGTGCGCGACCGCGCCTGACGAACCCCGAGCGGCTGCACGGGGAGCTGCTGCGCAACACCGTCGAGCTGGTGACCGGTGTCTGCGCGACGACGGGCGAGGCGATGTCCGACCTCCGCGCCACCCTCGAGCGGGTGCTCACGGCCGGCGAGGAGCTCGACCTCGACCTGTTCGGCGCCGGCACCCATCCCTTCGCGAGCTGGACCGGCCAGCAGCTCAGTGCCGGTCACCGCTACGAGGAGCTCATCAAGCGCACCCAGTGGTGGGGGCGGCAGATGCTGATCTGGGGCGTCCACGTGCACGTCGGACTGCCCGAGCGGTCGCGGGTGATGCCGGTGCTGTCGTCGCTGCTCGACTTCTTCCCGCACCTGCAGGCGCTCTCGGCGTCCTCGCCGGTGTGGGCGGGGCTCGACACGGGGTACGCCTCCAACCGGGCGCTGATGTTCCAGCAGCTCCCGACCGCCGGCCTGCCGTTCCAGTTCGGCACGTGGGAGGAGTTCGAGGGCTTCGCCCACGACCAGCTCACCACCGGCGTCATCGACGGGCTGAGCGAGATCCGGTGGGACGTGCGGCCCGCCGCGCACCTCGGCACGCTGGAGAACCGGATCTGCGACGGCGTCTCCCGCCTCGACGACCTGGCCGCGCTCACCGCGCTGATGCACTGCCTCGTGGTCGACCTCGACCTCCGGATGGCCGCCGGCGAGACGCTGCCGAGCATGCCGCCGTGGCACGTGCAGGAGAACAAGTGGCGCTCGGCCCGCTACGGGCTCGACGCGATCATCATCCTGAACGCCGCCTCCGACGAGCGCCCCGTCGTCGACGACCTGGTCGACCTGGTCGAGCGTCTCGCCCCGGTGGCCGAGCGCCTCGGGTGCAGCGACGAGCTCGCCTCGGTGACCGACATCGTCGACCGCGGCGCGTCGTACCAGCGCCAGCGCGCGGTGGCCGAGCGCACCGACGGCAACCTCGCCGCCGTGGTCGACCACGTGGTGCGGGAGCTGCGGGAGTCGCTCTGAGGGTCAGGCACCCGGCGTGGCCCGAGGCGGCCGCTCAGTAGCCGCCCTCCGGCTCGACCATCTCCAGGCGCACCCCGAGCAACCGCAGCGGACGGCGTCGCTCGACCTTGGCCAGCAGCGCGACCGCGGCGTCGGCCAGCACCGCGGGGTCGCTCGTCGGCTCCGGCAGCTTCCGGCTGCGCTGCACCGTCTGGAACGCGCGGTCGCGCACCTTGAGCCCGACCCGCCACGCGTCGCGGCCCTCCGCCTCGATGTCGGCGACCACCCGCCCGGTGATCCGCCGCACCGCGGCCTCGATCTCGGCGTCGTCGTCGAGGTCGGTCTGGAACGTCTCCTCACGACCGTGAGCACGGGCCACCCACGGCGTGGGGTCGACCTCGCTGGTGTCGACACCGCGGCCGAGCCGGTGGTACCAGGGGCCCATCGTCGGCCCGATCTCGGCGACGAGCACGCGGGCGTCGGAGGACGCCAGCTCGGCGACCGTGTGGATCCCGAGTGCGGCGAGCCGCTTCTGGATCTGCGACCCCACTCCCCACAGCGCCCGGGTCGGTCGGTGGCCCATCTCGGCGTCCCACGTGTCGTCGGTGATCGAGTAGACGCCGCGCGGCTTGCCGAAGTCGGTGGCGATCTTGGCCTGCAGCTTGTTGTTGCCGATGCCGACCGAGCAGTGCAGGCCGGTCGCGGCCAGCACCTCGTCGCGGATCTGCTGGGCGAAGGCCCGGGGGTCGCGCTCCCGGTCTGCGGACCCGTTCGCGGGCGACGCGGCGACGAACGCCTCGTCCCAGCCGAGCACCTGCACGGCCACGGGGTCGCCGTCCCACCGCAGGTCGCGCAGCGTCGCCATCACCGCCGCCGACTTCTCCTCGTACGCGGGGAAGTCGACCGGCAGGAACACCGCGTCGGGGCACTTGCGCACGGCGAGCTTGAGCGGCATGCCCGAGCGGATCCCGAACGCCCGTGCCTCGTAGGAGCAGGTCGACACGACCCCGCGCTCCGTCGGGTCGCCCCGGCCGCCCACGACGACGGGCAGGCCCTCGAGCTCGGGGCGGCGGAGCACCTCGACCGCGGCCAGGAACTGGTCGAGGTCGACGTGCAGCACCCACCGCGTCGCCGGCATGCGGCGATCGTGCCACGCGGTACCGACGCCCTACCCGTGCTCGCGCACCCACGCCAGCGACCGCTGCAGGTCGCCGAGGTCGCGGTACCAGGTGCGGACCTCGGTGCGGCACCGCACCCGTTGCCGCATCCGGTCGTACTCGCCGCACTCGGCCGACGCCTCGGAGTCGGTGGGCGGGAACAGCTGGGTGCCGTCGGCGCGGGTGATCTCGAAGCCGTTGAGGGCGTCACCGGTGACCTCCACGATCACCGGTCGCTCCTCACGCGGCGCCCGGTCGGGGCCGGTGGCCCCGGCGGCGGTGTAGCCGAGGACGGCGAGGAGGGTGGCGGCGAGCAGCGCGAGGAGCGGGCGGAACAGGGTCATGCGGTCTCCCGAGGGTCGTCGTGCCGGAGGGGTCCGACAGCAACCGCGACGCTAGGTGCGGCGAGCGACGTCCCCCGGCACGCCGACGCCGCACCTGTGGACGACGGCCCGCGGACGCGCCCTGGGGACGGTTCCTGGGCACCGTCACGCCGACCCGCCCCACATGTGGGGCGGGTCGACGGCGAGCTCACGCTGACCTGTCCCACGCGTGGGACAGGTCAGCGGGCGAGGGTCACGGTGACGGTCACGTCGTCGCAGGTGGCGGCGAGGGAGGTCATCGCGTCCTTCTCGGCCTGGTCGACGCTGAGCCGCCACCGGTGCTTCACCGCGACGAACTCGCGGAGGTACCGGCACCGGGCGTTGTCGGGGAGCCACTCCGCGACGTCCCGGTCGCCCTTGGAGCGGTTGACCGACGCGCTCACGGCGACCAGCGAGCGCCGGTCGCCGAGGTCGTTGGCGTACCGCTCGCGGGTCGCGGCGCTCCAGCGACGCGCGCCGGAGTCCCAGGCCTCGGCGAGCGGCACCATGTGGTCGACGTCGAGCACCGAGGACGGCGTCCGCGAGACGGCGTCGTAGTAGCTCCACCAGCGTCCGCCGGAGAGGGCGCAGCCCGAGCCGACCGTCACCGGGTCGTCGGCCTCCGCGATCAGCACCTCCGACCGGGTCGAGCAGCCGTCGGAGTCAGCGTCGACCCAGTGCTTGAACTTGGCGCGGAGGTAGCCCGTGCGCACCTCGGCGGCCACGGGCAGGTCGGCGACCGCCTGCGAGAGCGGCTCGGAGTAGGTCGTGGCCGCGCGCGACGGCGGGGCCGGCACCGTCACCAGGGCGACCACGAGCACGAGCGCCGTGACGGACCGCCTGACCATGGGCCCAGTACACACCCGGAGCCGTCACAGATCCGTCACCGCGAGCACGTGCCTGGTGCGCGATCCAGGACTAGGTTCCGGTCATGGTCGCCCGTCGTGAGCACATCACCTTCCCCGGCTCCCAGGGCCGCACCCTGTCCGGCCGCATCGAGCTGCCGGCCGGACCCGTGCGGGCCACCGCGCTGTTCGCCCACTGCTTCACCTGCTCCTCGAGCTCGGCCGCCGCCTCGCGCGTCTCGACGGCGCTGGCCGAGGCGGGTCTGGCCGTCATGCGCTTCGACTTCACCGGGCTCGGCGCCTCCGAGGGCGACTTCGAGGACACCAACTTCTCCACCAGCGTCGCCGACCTGGTGGCGGCCTCGGAGCACCTGACCGAGCGGTACGGCGCCCCCGGCCTGCTCGTGGGCCACTCGCTCGGCGGCGCCGCGGTGCTGGCCGCCGCCTCGCGCCTGCACACCGTCAAGGCGGTCGTGACGATCGGCGCCCCGGCCGACCCGCGCCACGTCCGCCACCTGCTCGGCGAGGAGGGCCAGGAGGCGATCGTGCGCGACGGCGAGGCCACCGTCGACATCGGCGGCCGTCCGTTCACCGTCAAGCAGCACTTCCTCGACGACCTCGAGCAGCAGACCCCGGAGGAGTGCATCGCCGGCCTCGACGCCGCCCTGCTGGTGATGCACTCCCCCTCCGACGGCACCGTCGGCATCGACAACGCCGCGCGCATCTACCAGGCGGCCCGGCACCCCAAGAGCTTCATCTCCCTCGACGGCGCGGACCACCTGCTCACCGACCGACGGGACGCCGCCTTCGTGGCCACCATGATCGGCACCTGGGTCGAGCGCTACCTCGAGGAGGAGGCCGAGCCCGTCCTCGCCGGCCGGTCGGACGCCGTCGTGGTCGCCGAGACCGGCGACGGCACGTTCCTCAACCAGGTGGTCGCCGGCCGGCACCGGTTCCTGATGGACGAGCCGACGTCCGTCGGCGGGTTCGACGCCGGGCCCAACCCCTACGAGCTGCTCGCCGCGGCCCTCGGCGGGTGCACGTCGATGACCCTGCGCATGTACGCCGAGCGCAAGGGGATCCCGCTCGAGCGCGTCGAGGTGGAGGTGCACCACGAGACCACCCACTGCAGCGACTGCACCCAGACCGCCGACGGCAGGACGCCCCAGATCGACCGGTGGACGCGCCACCTCCACCTCACCGGCGACCTCACCGACGAGCAGCGCGCGTCGCTCGTCAAGATCGCCGACAAGTGCCCCGTCCACCGCACCCTCGAGCGCTCCTCGGTCGTCGAGACCGAGACCCACCCGGCGAGCGCCGGACACCACCGGGACTCCTGACCCCTGGCGGTGCTTGTGGGAGTCGTCACCGCACGCAAGGATCGCGACGTCGACCCCCGCACCTCCGCTTCACCCGTTGAAGGGCGCTCCCCGTGGCAACTCCGATCGATCCGACCTCCGCCGGCTTCCTGCTGGCCGAGAACCGGAACATGCCGATGCACGTCGGCGGCCTCCAGCTGTTCAAGAAGCCGGAGGGGGCCGGCCGCAACTTCATGCGGGAGATGTACGAGGACATGCTGCACGTGGAGGAGATCTCGCCGCTCTTCCTCAAGCACCCCCACCGCTCCGTGCGCACCGGCGCCCAGCTGGTGTGGAAGCCCGACGAGGAGTTCGACATCGAGCACCACGTCCGCCACAGCGCGTTGCCCAAGCCGGGCCGGGTCCGCGAGCTGCTCGAGCTGTGCTCACGGCTCCACAGCACCCGCCTCGCCTGGGAGCGCCCGCTCTGGGAGGCCCACCTGATCGAGGGCATGCGCGACGGCCGGGTCGCGATGTACACCAAGACCCACCACGCCCTGGTCGACGGCATCTCGGCGATGCGGCTGCTCGCCAGCGTGCTGTCGACCGACCCCGACGAGCGGGACATGCCGCCGCCGTGGGGCGCCCGCCCGCGGGTCAAGGACCGCAAGGCCTCGGACGCCGCCGAGAAGAGCCTGGCGCAGGTGCCGCTGTCGGCCCTGCGCAGCGCCATGGGCATCACCGCCGAGGCCGCCGGCATGCCCGGCGCCCTCATCAAGACCATCACCAAGGGCCTGCGCAACGAGACCTCGGCGCTGTCGCTCTACGCACCCCGCACGATCTTCAACCAGGACATCACGGGCTCGCGCCGGTTCGCCGCCGACGACTGGCCCATCGAGCGGCTCCGCGCCATCGGCAAGTCCACCGGGACGACGATCAACGACGTCGTCCTCGCGATGTGCTCGGGCGCGATGCGCACCTACCTGCACGAGCTCGACGCGCTGCCCGACACCTCGCTCGTGGCGATGGTCCCGGTCGGCCTCAACGCCAAGCAGTCGCAGGTCGCCTCGGCCGAGGGCGGCAACGCCGTCGGCGCCGTGATGGTGCAGATGGCCACCGACCTCCCCGACCCGGCCAAGCGCCTCGCGGCGATCCACCAGTCGATGAAGGACGGCAAGGAGGCGCTGTCGTCGATGACGCAGATGCAGATCCTCGCCATGAGCGCCATCGGCCAGGCCCCGGCGATCCTCACGCCCGATGCTCAAGATGCAGGGCATCATCCGCCCGCCCTACAACCTGATCATCAGCAACGTCCCCGGTCCGCGCACGACGCACTACTGGAACGGTGCGCAGCTGCTCGGCACCTACCCGCTGTCGATCCCCATCAACGGCATGGCGCTCAACATCACCTGCAGCTCCTACGACGGCAACATGGCCTTCGGCCTGACCGGCTGCCGCCGCACGGTCCCGCACCTGCAGCGCCTGCTCACCCACCTCGACGACGAGGTCGCGAACCTGGAGAAGGCCGCCGGCCTCTGACGCCGTCGAGGTCGAGGAGGTTGCGCTAGCAACCGTCACGAGACCGTGGAGGTCGAGGAGGTCGGTCACGACCGTCTCGAACCACACCACGGTGGTTGAGGAGGTCGGTCACGACCGTCTCGAACCGCAGCCGGAATGGCCCCGCGAGTCAAGCCATTGACCTCACCGCGGTTTCGAGACGGTCGCAGGCGACCTCCTCAACCACCGTCGAACGGTCGCAGAGGACCTCCTCACCACCGTGTGGGACGGTCGCAGAGCGACCTCCTCAACCACCGTGTGGTCACGGTCGCAGAGCGACCTCCTCAACCACGGCGCTCCTCGCGGAGTGTCGTCCGCGAACCCGCCGCCCACCGTCTCCGCGACCGCCCGCAGCCGCGCGCGGGTGACGTCGGCGACCGTGGCGTACCCGGCCGGGCGGCGCGCGACCCCGGACGCACCGGCGTCCCGGTGTCGACCGAGAGGCAGGTGCGGGTGCCGCCGTCGGCGGCGTTGGCCAGCGCGACGGCGTGGCCGGTGGTGCCGCGAGCCGGCGAAGAAGTCGAGCACGCGGACGTCGTCCGGCATGGTCGCGAGGACGCGCCGCAGCAGGCCGGTCGGCTTGGGCGACTCGAAGACGTGGCCCACCAGCGCCTTGAGCTCGGCGACCGCGGTGTCGGTCGAGCCGACCTCCTCGGAGAGCCAGACCGTGCGCAGCTTCTTGCGGCGGCCCGGCTCGAGCCAGTCCTTCTGGAAGACGTCGACCCGGTCGCCGTCCCGGCCGCGCACCCGCCGGCACACCAGGTCGTCGGGGCGCTCGTCGACGCGCGGCGGGCTCCACCGCCACACCGCCGGCGCGCCGTCGCCGAAGACCGGCAGCACCTCGACGCGCACCGGCGAACGGCGCGGTGCGCACCTCGCCGGTGTCCGGGTCGCCCCACAGCGGGTAGTGCAGGGTCGCGGGCGGTCACCGGGTTGAACTTCTTGTTGGTGTTGCGCAGCGGCAGCCGCCGGAAGCGGCCGCGGGTCGTCCGGGTCGACCAGCGGGAAGTCCGCTCGGGTCGACCGTGTCGGACGTCGACGCGTCGAGCACGCACGCCGCGGCGTCCCGGGCGTAGACCAGCAGGTACTCGTGGGAGGTCGCGAAGCCCTTGCCCAGCTGGCGGCCCTTCGGGTTGAGGTTCACCACCACCTGGGCGAGGAGCTGCGGCTCGCCGAACACCTCGTCGAGCAGCAGCCGCAGGTGGGCGACCTCGTGGTCGTCGATCGAGACGAAGATCGCCCCGCGCGCCGCCAGCACCCGCCGCGCCTCGACCAGCCGCGGGCGCATCATCGCCGTCCACGCGCGCGTGGGAGGCGAAGGAGTCGGCGTAGGCGAAGTCGTTGCCGGTGTTGTACGGCGGGTCGATGTAGACCAGGTCGAACGCGCCGTCGGGCAGGCCGGCGAGCACGTCGAGGTTGTCGCCCTCGACGAACCGGTTCCACACGGGCCGTCCGCCGGACGCCAGTCCCACGCCGTCATCATGGACGACATGGCCAGGCCGGTGTGCGCGCCGCACGCGAGCGCACCGTCACGATCGTGTCGCTGATGCTCACCCTCGTCGCCGCTCACGGCCTACCTCGCCTTCAGCGACAGCCCGCTCAGCACGTCGGCTGCGCAGCGCGCTCGGCGTCGACGACCGGCTGCGCCCCGCCGTGGTCGCCGACACCGAGGGACCGTCGCGTTCCTCAACACCCAGCCGGGGACGACGAGCCGGTCGGCTTCAGCCCGTGCCGCGAGATCCACTACGTCGTCAACCCGGCCGGCGCGCCGGTCGGCTGGGAGGCCTACGTCGAGGAGGCGATCACCGAGGTGGGCGACCGCACCGGCCTCGAGCTCGACCTACGACGGCACCACCACCGACCGCGACTTCGACGAGCGCTGTGGCCGGGCGGCGCGCCGAGCCCGTGCTCATCGGCTGGGCCGACGAGGAGCGAGGTCGGCGACCTCGCCGACGACGTCGCCGGCATCGGCGGCCCCACGATGGTCGAGCTCGGCAGCCTGCGGGCCTACGTCACCGGGTCCGTCGTCCTCGACCGCGACACCACCGACCGGCTGTCCGGCAGCCGCCGGCGGCGACCGGCTGCAGGTCGCCCTGCTCCTGCACGAGCTCGGCCACCTCGTGGGCCTCGACCACGTCGACGACCGGGCGAGCTGATGTACCCCGAGGGCATCACGCGGCGACCTACGGCCCCGGCGACCGCGAGGGCCTCGCCCTGCTCGGCGCCATCCCCTGCGGCTGACCCGGCTCGCGCTGACCGGTCGGCGTGACGGGAGTCACGCGCGGCGGTGTGACCTCCGGCACCGCCGCTCGTTGAACACGGCATGTCCTCACCTCGTGCTGCACTGCTCGGCGCCCTGGCCGCCGCCGACGCTCGCCGCCGGCCTCCTGCCGCGCCGTCCGCACCGGCGACCGCCGCGCCCGCCGTCCAGAAGATCGACGGCTGCGTCACCAGCGTCCCCGAGCCGGGCAGCGACCGCGCCGGTGAAGATCTGCTACTCGCTCTTCAAGCCGGCCGGCGCCACGCGCCAGCAGCCCGGTGCCGATGATCATGCACAGCCACGGCTGGGGCGGCTCGCGCGACGACCGACCCGGCCGAGCTTCAGCACGAGTTCCTCGGCGCCGGCTACGGCGTGCTGTCCTTCGACCAGCGCGGCTTCGGCGAGTCCGGCGGCCAGGCCCACGTCGAGAACCCCGCGCTTCGAGGGCCACGACGTGCGCGCGCCTGGTCGACCTGGTCAGCCGGCTCGCCGTGGGTGCAGCAGGACGGCCGCCGGCGACCCGCGCCTGGGCGCGATCGGCGGCAGCTACGGCGGCGGCTACCAGTTCGTCGGCGCCTTCGAGGAGCTGCGCGCTCCGCGGCAAGCCGGTCTTCGACGCGCTCGCCCCCGAGATCACCTGGAACTCCCTCGAGCGGCTCGCTCGCGCCCGAGCGGCGTCGTCCGCACCGAGTGGGCCGCGGCCCTCTCGGCCGCCGCCGCTGCCGAGCAACGCCCTGCCGCCGCAGCGTCTACGAGGCCCTCGCTCGAGGGCGCCGCCACCGGCACGTGGCCCGACGGCGTCGGTCCCCGGCACCGAGAACCTCGACGACGTTCTTCGGCAAGAACGGCCCGAAGTGGCACGTCGACGCACGGCCGCAAGCTCGACATCCCGGTGCTCTTCGGCCAGGGCACCACCGACGGCCTCTTCCCGCTCGAGCAGGGCCTGACCAACTGGCGCACCGCGATCACCGCCAAGGCCCGCAAGCAGCAGCATCTTCGTCGGCTACAACGGCGGCCACGTGCTGCCCGCAGGTCTTCCCGCAGGGCGTCAACGTCACCTCCGACCCGTGCAGCAAGAAGCTCGGCCGGCGGCGACTTCCGCGCGCCTGTCGATCCGGTTCTTCGACGAGCAGCTCAAGGGCCGCGACCGCGCCTGCGCGGCTACGGCCGCATCCACCTGGCCACGCCGGCGTCGCACCTGCACCACCGTCGACTCCCCCGACGCCACCCGCACCGTCGCCGATCGGCGACCGTCGTCAGCACCACGACCGCCGGCGTGCCGCTGCCCTACGAGATCGCCGCCGGCCCGATCCGGATCGCCGGGCACGCCGTACCTCACCGGCGCGTCACCGCCGCTCGGCGCTCGAGAACCGGGCGTTCTACGGCCTGGCCGTCGGCACCACGCCCGCTCGACGCCCACCTGGTGCAGAACAACGTGCTGCCGCTGCGCGAGCCGACCGCCGGTCGCCGGCGAGCGCCGCCGCATCGCCCTGCCGTCGGTCGCCGTCGACGTGCCGGCCGGGCCAGCACCTCTACCTGCTCGTCTCGCCGATCAGCGACACGTTCGTCGGCATGGGCTCGCGGACGCCCGGCGCTGATCACGCTCGACGGCACCGTGGTGCACCTGCCGGTCGTGCGCTGACCCGACACTCCGCATCCGCAGACAACACCAGTCACATGAGTCACAGCGCCTTACCCTGGGTCGGTGCGGCCCTTCCCCTCGTCGTCCTGACCGGCGCTGCTCGCGCTCGGCGGCCCCCGTCGCCGGTCGCCCCGGCGGCGCCGACGCCGGCGCCGAGCGGCCGGTCGACCGCGACGGCGCAGGCGCCGGGCGGCCCGACGGCTACGTCGCAGGGCACCCACCGCCCGCAGACCAGCGACGGCGTGGTCGGGCCGCGTCGCCCGCGACCTGCCGCGGCTGCTGCGCGGCGTCGGACGCAGCGCTCGGCGATCCGCAGGACCGCCAGGTCGTGCCCGGCGTCGACGTCACCACCTGGGACGAGCGCGACGCCCGCGGGCCGGTCCGCGCCCACCTGCTGACGGTCGAGCTGGCGCACGCCCGGGCCTGAGCGTCGACTACGCCGACCCGGGCCCGGTCGCGCCGCACCGCCACGGTGCGCGACATCCTGGCCGCGCGACGCGCGCGGTCGCCGGCGTCAACGGCGACTTCTTCGACATCGGCGACACCGGCGCCCCGCTCGGCCTCGGCCGCGACCGCCGGCGCGGCCTGCTGCACGGCCGCCTCGAGGGCTGGAACGCCGCGTTCTCGTCTCGGCAAGGGCGGCTGGCCCGACATCGGCGCCGCTGGCCACGCACGTGACGCGTGCGCCAGCACCCCGAGCTGCGTCACCAACTCTCAACTGCCCCGTCGTCAAGCCCGGCCGGATCGGCGTCTACACGCCCGCCTGGGGCGACGCGTCCGGCTACCGCGTGGACCGAGGGCCAGCAGCGACGACGTCCGCGCTCGTGCAGGTCGCTCGACGGCCGGGTGTGTCGACCGGCACCCGCCTGCCGCGACGACCGGCCGTTCCAGCGGCACGCTGCTCGTCGGCCGCGGCGACGGCGCCCGGCCGCTCGCGCGTGCTCAAGCGCGGCACCCGGGCCGACCGTGTCGTCGTACGCTCGACGGGCAGCCGCGGATGGCCATCACCGGCAACACGTTCCTGGTGCGCGACGGGCTCATCACGCGTCGTCGACGACCGCGAGATGCACCCGCGCACCGCGATCGGCATCGACCGCGACACCCGCAGCTGCTGCTCCTGGTCGTCGACGGGCGCCAGTCCTTCAGCCGCGGCTACACGATGGTCGAGCTGGCCGAGCAGATGATCGACCTCGGCGCCGACGAGGCGCTCAACCTCGACGGCGGCGGCTCGACGACGCATGGTCGCGCAGAAGCCGGCGCGGCGCGCTCGGGTCGTCAACTCGCCGTCCGACGGGTTCGAGCGGTCGGTCGCCAACGCGGTGGTCGATCCGCTACACGAGCCGCTAGCCGCGCTGACGCTCAGCCGCTGATCGCCGACGACCGCCACCGAGGTGACCGGCGCGAAGCACTCCGGCAGCGGGTCGGCCACCTTGAGGCCGGCGATCGCGTAGCCGCCGTGCCGGTGCGCGTCACGCGCGACCCCCGGCGGCACGTCGCAGCCCATGCGACCACGACGGCGCCGTAGCACGCTGTCGCGCGCCGGCGCGCGGGCGGCGTCGACCGCGGCGCGCACGTCGGCGGCGAGCGTCGCGGCTGAACTGGTCGACGAACGGCGTCACGCTCGGCGTCGGTGCCGAGCGCGACGGCGTCGGGCGACAGCTCGCCCTCGCCGGCCGTGCCGCTGACCAGCTCGACCAGCTCGAACGGCACGCCGCCCGGGTGATCGGCGGGCTCTTGGTCGGGCGGTCCGCCGGGTCGGACCGCGGCGGCGTGGTCGCTGGTGGGCTCGGCCGGGTGCTGGTCGGCGCTCGGCGCGTCCGGCGCGGGTCGGACGCCGTGGGCGTCGCTCGTCGTCGCCGCAGGCGGTGACGCGAGCAGGGCGCGAGCAGGAGGGCGGGGACGGTTCCGAGAAGTCGTCGCATGGTGGTGCGACGTTACTGCGCCGCCCGGGGTTCCGGCAGGCTGCGGCGCGTGGGGTTCACCCGTGCCGAGCTCGAGTCGTACCGCGACGCCGAGGTGCCCGACCTGCTGCCGCCGGCGGGCAGCCGCTGCGGCTGCTGTTCGTCGGGATCAACCCGGGCCTGTGGACCGCGGCGACGCAGACCCACTTCGCCCACCCGGGCAACCGCTTCTACCCGGCGCTGCTGCGCGCCGGGATCCTCGAGCGCCGCATCGACCCCGCGCGCCGGCATGACCGACGACGACCGCGACCACCTGCGCTCGCGCGGCATCGGCATCACCAACGTCGTGCGCCGCGGGCCACCGCCAAGGCCTCCGAGCTCACCGCCGAGGAGCTGCGGGCGGGCGGGGTCGCAGCTGCGCGCGCTCGTCGCGCGGACGCCGGCCGCGCGGTCGTCGCGGTCGCCGGCGATCACGGCGTACCGCACGGCGTTCGGGCGTGCCGAAGGCGCGTCATGGGCCGCCAGCCCGAGCCGCTGGGGCGCGCGAGCTGTGGGTCGTGCCCAACCCGAGCGGGCTCAACGCGCACGAGACCGTCGCAGACCCTCGCCGCGGCGTACGCCGAGCCGGCCCGGGCGGCCGGGGTGCTCGACCCGGCGCCGGGTGCGGTCGAGCCGTCAGGCGGGGAAGGCCTGGTCCTTGCCGAGGACGGTCAGCCCGTCCTCGACGACGAAGCCGCGGGCGCGGTCCTCCTCGGGGTCGACGCCGATGCTGGGCGCCCGTCGGGGACGACGACGTTCTTGTCGAGGATCGCGTTGCGCACGGTCGCGCCGGCGCCGACGCGGACGCCGTTCATCAGCACCGAGCCCTCGACCGTCGCGCCGGGCCCGACGCCGCACCGGCGGGCGAGAGCACCGAGCGCAGCACCGTGCCGCCGGTGACGACCACGCCGGGGGAGAGCACGGCCTCGTCGACGCGTGGCCGCGTGCGCCGCCGCCCTGCGACGACCTTGGCCGGCGGCTGCGGGCCGTAGGAGGTGTAGATCGGCCAGTCGAAGTTGTAGAGGTTGAAGACCGGCAGCGGCGAGACGACGTCCATGTGGGCGGCGTAGTAGGAGCCGAGGGTCCCGACGTCGCGCCAGTAGCCGCGGTCGCGGTCGGTGGAGCCGGGCACGTCGTTGTCCTTGTAGTCGTAGACGCCGGCCTGGTCGCGGCGCACGAACGCCGGGCACGATGTCGCCGCCCATGTCGTGCTTGGAGCCGTCGGTGGTGGCGTCGCGGGTGACGGCCTCGACCAGCGCGTCGGCGTCGAAGACGTAGTTGCCCATCGAGGCCAGCACCTCGCCGGGGCTGTCGGGCAGGCCGACCGGGTCGGTCGGCTTCTCGAGGAACTCGCGGATCCGGCGCGGGTCGTCGGGCTGCGACGTCGATCACGCCGAACTGGTCGGCCAGCGCCGATCGGCTGGCGGATCGCGGCGACCGTGCACGCGGCGCCGGACTCGACGTGCTGGGCGACCATCTGGCGAGAAGTCCATCCGGTAGACGTGGTCGGCGCCGACGACCACGACGATGTCGGGCTTCTCGTCCTTGATCAGGTTGAGCGACTGGTAGATCGCGTCGGCGCTGCCGAGGTACCAGTGCTTGCCGACGCGCTGCTGGGCCGGCACCGGGGCGACGTAGTTGCCGAGCATCGTCGACATCCGCCAGGTCTGGGTGACGTGGCGGTCGAGGCTGTGCGACTTGTACTGCGTCAGCACCACGACCTGCAGGTAGCCGGAGTTGACGACGTTGGAGAGCGCGAAGTCGATCAGCCGGTAGATGCCGGCGAACGGCACCGCGGGCTTGGCCCGGTCGGCGGTCAGCGGCATCAGCCGCTTGCCCTCCCCGCCGGCGAGGACGATGGCCAGGACCTTCTTGCGGGCGCTCATGTGAGCGCACGTTACTCACGTCGCGCCGGGCACTAGGTTGGCGCCATGAGGGTCGACGTGCTGAGCAAGGAGTACCCCCCGTCCGATCTACGGCGGCGCGGGGGTCCACGTCGCCGAGCTGGTGCGCGCGCTGCGCGCCCGCGACGACGTCGACACGCGGGTCCACGCCTTCGGCGGCCCGCGCGACGAGGCGGGCACGTCGTCGTACGCCGACCTGGCCGAGCTGGCCGGCGCCAACGCCGCGCTGCGCACCCTCGGCGTCGACCTCGCCATCGCCGACGGCTGCGCCGGCACCGACCTGGTGCACTCCCACACCTGGTACGCCAACCTCGCCGGCCACCTCGCCGCGCTGCTGCACGGCGTGCCCGCACGTGGTCAGCGCCCACTCGCTCGAGCCGCTGCGGCCGTGGAAGGCCGAGCAGCTCGGCGGCGGCTACGCCGTGTCGTCGTGGGTCGAGCGGACGTCCTACGAGGCGGCGGCCGCGGTCATCGCGGTGTCGGCGGCGATGCGCGACGACGTGCTGGCGTCCTACCCCGCGATCGACCCGGCCCGGGTGCAGGTCGTGCACAACGGCATCGACACCGAGCTGTGGCGCCCGGTCGCCGCGCCCGACCGGGTGCGCGAGCTCGGCGTCGACCCCGACCGGCCGTCGGTCGTCTTCGTCGGCCGGATCACCCGGCAGAAGGGCCTGCCGCTGTTCCTGCGCGCGGTCGCCGCGCTGCCGCCCGAGGTGCAGATCGTGCTGTGCGCCGGCGCGCCCGACACCCCCGAGATCGAGGCCGAGGTGCGCGGCGCTGGTCGACGACGCTGGCCGCCGACCGCGCACCGGCGTCGTGTGGATCGCGCGAGATGCTGCCGCGCGCCGACGTGGTCGCGCTGCTGACCGCCGCCACGGTCTTCGCCTGCCCGTCGATCTACGAGCCGCTCGGCATCGTCAACCTCGAGGCGATGGCCTGCGAGACCGCCGTCGTCGCCACCGCCACCGGCGGCATCCCCGAGGTCGTCGTGCCCGGCGAGACCGGGCTGCTCGTGCCGATCGAGCAGGCCACCGACGGCACCGGCACCCCGCTCGACCCCGAGCAGTACGTCGCCGACTTCGCCGCGGCGCTGACCGAGCTCGTCGCCGACCCCGACCGGGCGGCGGCGTACGGGCGGGCCGGGCGCGCAGCGCGCGATCGCGTCGTTCAGCTGGGACGACGATCGCCGAGCGGACCGTCGAGGTCTACCGCTCGGTCGTGATGCTGCCGGCGGTCCATGTCGAGCACGACGGCGTCGCGCCGGCGGCGGCAGCGCACCTCGCTGACCCGGCCGTGCCGTCGACGCGGACGACGTGCGCCGTCGCCGATCGACGACCTCGCCGGTGAGCCGGTGCCCGCCGCGCAGGCCCTCGGCGAGCGCCGCGTCGAGCGACGCCGCGGTGCTGGGCGCGAGGAACTCGCGCGAGAGGAACCGCAGCCAGGCCGCCACGCTGTCGGGCTTCGCCGCGCCAGCGGGACGTCGAGCTCGAGCCGACGCCCGTCGCCGCTCGGGCGCCACGGGCAGCGGCCGCGGCTGCCCGGCCAGACGCGACGGACCTCGGCCTGGCTCACGGGAACGCCGCGAGGAAGTCGACCTCCCGCCAGCGGCGGGTCGACGGACGGACGGGTCGACCGGCCACCGGAGGGCAGGACCGTCCGACTGCACGGGTGAGCTCCGAGCAGGGGTGGTGGGGGTGTGGCCCTGGCTCCGTACCCGCCGCGCGGGCATGTCATACGCCCGTACTGGTCGCAGCTCGTGACCGCTAGGTTGTCGACCCGTGACCAGCAAGCTCATGTACGCTCGCTGTGGGACGCCGACCTGTCCGGCCCTGCACTCCCCCGACCTGCGCGCCGCCCTGCGCCGCCGCCGGCGCGACCCGCCTGCAGGTCAACGTCGACGACGAGCACGGTGGCCCCCGCGATGCGGATCCCCACCGGACCCGCGCCGTCGGCGCCGTCGTGAGCGTGTGGGTGCCCGCCCGGCCGACGTCGCCGCGGCGGTCACTGTCGGCGCTGCGCCGAGGGCCGGGTGGCCGGCTGGCAGGTCGAGGAGCGCCGCCCGATCGACCCGCCCGAGACCTGGGACGGCTCGCGCGCCGACGCCCTCGCCAACATCGCCGTGCTGCGGCGCCCCGACGAGCATGGACCGAGGAGTAGCGCCACCGCTGGCTCGTCGACCACACCCCCGTCGCGATCGCGACCCAGGCCACCTTCGGCTACCTGCAGAACGTCGTCGTCGCACCGCGTCACCGACCTGCCCGACGGCCTCGCGCCGGTCGCCGCGCTGGTCGAGGAGCTCTTCCCGATGCGCCGGCATGACCGACATCCACGCCTTCTACGGCAGCGGCGGCGACGACGCCGAGCTCAACGACCGGATGACCCGGCTGATGACCAGCGTCGCCCGCTTCGGCGCCGACCGCGACCTCGACCTGGTGCCGACCAGCCGCTACCTCTACGAGCTCTAGCCCGATGTGAGGGGGTCGAGGAGGTCGCGCTCGGCCGGTGGGGGTCGAGGAGGTCGCGCTAGCGACCGTCACGAGACCACCGAGCACCAGCTCGACTCGCTGTGGGGGTCGAGGAGGTCGCGCTAGCGACCGTCACGAGACCACCGAGCACCAGCTCGACCAACCCCACCACCGAACTCACCCCACGTACTTCCGCACCAACGTCCCGTCCAGCCGCGTCGCGACGTAGGCGCTCTCCGACAGGTTCGACGCGTACGCCCGGATCCGGGTCCCGTCGTCGCTGAACACCGTCGACGCGCCCTCGATGATGACGTAGGTCGTCGTCGCCCGCCCCTCGAGCAGGCGCTCGGCCCGCCGCACGAGCCGGACCAGCAGGTCCGCGTCGACCGCGGCGAGGTCGACCCGCTCGGTCGTCGCGCTGTCGGGCGCACCGAAGTCGTCGAACCCCTCACCGTCCCAGCGCAGGCCCTGCTCCGACGCACCTCTCCGGTCGAGCGGGACGTCGACCACGGCGTACTCGGGGTAGACGACCGCCGAGAACACCTGGGTGCCTCCGCCACGCCCCTCGACCGCCTCGACGAGCAGCCCGAAGCCCTCGGCCGACAGCACCGGCGCGCTGTCCGGGGCCTGCGCCGTCGGCGCGTCGGACGGCGGCGTCGGCACGTCGACGTCCGGCTCGGTCGGCAGGTCGGGGGTGACCGGCGTGGGCACGTCGGGAAGCCGGTCGTCGGAGTCGCTGCTGCGGTCGACGCCCTCGTCGGAGGAGTCGTCGCCGTCGCTGACGAGGAGCACGGCCACGATCGCGACGATGCCGACCACCGAGACGACCAGGACGCCGATGAGGAGCGTCAGCAGGCGCCGGCCGCCGCCCGGTGGTGGCGGGGGCGGCGGTCCCTGCGGGCTGCGGTACGGGACGGGCAGGATCGGCGTCCCGGGCGAGACCGACGGCTCCTGGCCCCACGGCGAGCTGCCGCCGTCGGGCTGGTAGGCCGGCCAGTCCCGGTCACCCACGCGCTACTTCTCCTTCTCCGGCTCGACGACCTCGCCGTCGACGTACCGGCGCACCTCGGTGCCGTTGAAGTACACCTCGACGTACACCGACTCGCTGTACTCGTTGCTGGCGTAGGCGCTGATCGTGGGTCGCCCGCCCTTCTCACCGGAGCTCACGAAGCCGGTGCCGATCGAGGCGTACCAGCTGTTGGGGTCCTCGACGAGCGACTTCGCCACGTCGATCGCGTCCTGCATCACCTGGGCGTCGACGTCGGCGAGGTCGAAGCGCCCGTAGCTCGAGGTCCCCTTGCTGCCGTCCTCGGAGAGGTCGCCGTCCCAGTACGAGGTCTCGTACCGCTGGCTCCTGGCGTCGACGGGGAGGTCCACCGAGGCGTACTCGGGGTAGATGACGGCGTGGAACAGCTCGGAGCCGCCCGTGCGCTCCTCGACGTCGTCCACCAGGTCGGCGAGGCCCTCGGCGGACTGGGCGTCCGGCTTGCTGAAGCCCGGCACGTCTCCGCCGGTGGCCGCGACGATCCCGCCGATCCCGGCGGCGATGCCCCCGATCACGGCGAGGGCGATGACGCCGACCACGATCGCGCCCACCATCCCGCCGCCGCCACCAGGGCGGCGAAGCTTCGGGAGGCTCGCCGGCTCGAGCGCCTGGGCCGCGCCGTACGGCGGGATGGGCACCGGCAGCCACGTGCTCGGTTCAGCGGTCTCGTCCGGGTCCGGCTCGACGCTGCCCTCGACCACCGCGTCGTCCACGGGCTCGTGGCCGGAGCCGCCCTGGTCGTTGCCTGGGTCGTAGGTCGGCCACTGCTGGTCACCGGTCACGGGGGTCAACCTAGGGCCACGGGCACCGGTCCGGGCAAGGTCCGTTGTGACTATCTCCTGACGCGTCGCCCGGGTGCGCTGGAGGCTCAGGCCGCCTCGACCCAGGCGAACGGCACGCGGAGGACCTGGCGCCCGGCGCGCAGGTGGTAGGAGGTCCGCCCCAGCTTGACCACCTTGCCGACCTTGCCGTGGTACTCGCCCGGCGCGATGACCCGGACCTTGGCCCCGACGCGCAGCAGCCGGAGCCGGCGCCCCGAGCGCAGCCGCTCGAGCTCGGCGTCGTAGTTGGGGTGGTGGACGGCGGGCCGGCCGCGGTGGGTCCAGCGAGATGAGGTGGGCGAGGTCGAAGGTGCGCGAGCAGTGGGCGCAGGTCATCACGCGCTCGGGGCGGCGGTGCCGGTCGACCGTGTGGCCGGCCGGGCACACCCCGAGCCAGGGCGCCTCGACCCGCGGCGCCTCGGGCGAGAGGCAGCGCTCGCCGCTGCACCCGATCTTCACCGCGATGGCGCGCCACGTGGCGTCGTGGCCGTGCCGCGGCCCGGCGAGCGCGTGGGCGATCTCGTGCAGCACGGTGTCGCGGACGTCGTCCTCGGAGTGCAGGGCGGTGAGCGGCGCACTGAGCCCGATCTCCTTCTGGGCGAACCGGCAGATGCCCGCGCGCCGCTTGGCGCTGTCGTAGGCCACGGTCCACTCGGGCAGGCCGTGGTGCTCGAGCAGGTCCTCGGCGAGGGCGTAGGCGTCACGCAGGTCCACGCGGACGACCCTAGGAGCCACCGCCGACATCGCTGCGCCCCTCGGCCTCGGCGAGTCGCTCGTGGAGGCGGGCGCGCACCTCGTCGGGCGTCACCTGCGAGCGCTTGCGCTGGTCGCGCGCGACCACCACCCCGGTCGCGGCGACGCCCGCGACCCCGGCCAGCCCGAGCCACTTCCAGAGCTTCATGCGCGAGACTCCTCACCTCATGGAGACCCTCGACCTCGACGCGGCCGTCGATCTCACCCGCACCGGCGACCTGTGGCTGTTCCGCGGCCGCTCGGCTGCCGACCACGCTATCCGGGTCCTGACCAACTCCCCCGTCAACCACGTCGGCATGGCGGTGGTGCTCGACGACCTGCCGCCGCTGATGTGGCACGCCGAGCTGGGCAAGGGCCTCCTCGACCTGTGGACCGGCACCCACCACCGCGGCGTCCAGCTGCACGACCTGCGCGAGGCCGTCGTGCAGTGGTGCGGCCGCTACGAGCAGCGGGCCTGGTTGCGCCAGCTGAACGCGTTCGTCACCCAGGACCAGGAGAACCGGCTGCTGCAGACCATCGCGCGCCTCGACGGGACCCCGTTCCCGTCGACCGCAGCCCTGGCGGGCCGCTGGGCGCGCGGCCGGGTGCGCAGGCAGGCCGGCGTGGAGATGACGTACTGCGCCGAGGTCGTGGCGACGACGTACCAGGAGATGGGGCTGCTCTCCGCCGCAGCGGCCCAGCAACTACTACGACCCCGGCACGTTCTGGTCGGGCGACGACCTCGAGCTCGAGCTGGGCGCGTCGTTGGGCGCCGAGATCCCGGTCGGCGCCTGAGGGGCCTCGTCGCGACGCTCGTGCGTCGTCAGTGACAGCCGACGCACCGGCGCGCCGTCGGCCGCACCTCCAGCCGCTCGGGCGGGATCGGCCGGCCGCACACCTCGCAGGTGCCGTACCCGCCCTCGTCGAGCCGCTCGATGGCCGCCTCGACCTCGGCGAGGTTGCGCCGGGCCAGGCGCACGAGGGTGTCGAGCTGCGAGCGCTCGAAGGCGATGGTTGCCCCCTCGGGGTCGTGCTCGTCGTCGGCGTTGGTGTCGCGGGACGCCGCGACCACCTCGTCGAAGTCGCCGCGCAGGTGGGCGAGCCGCTCGACGGCGCGCTGCCTCTCCTCCTGCAGACGACGCCCGGTATCCATGCCTCTGGCTTACCAGGCCCGGGACGAAACCCAAGCCGGCGTGCTCGCCGAAGTGCTGAACCAACGAGTGCCGCACCGGCGCCGCTGAGCGGGGGACGAGCCCCTCGCGACCCGTTGCTTCAGCACTTCGGCAGGTATCCCCTGCCTCAGACGGTGCCGACCGCCGCCCACGCCGCGGCGTCGATGGTGAAGGGGCCGTCACCCAGGTCGGTCCGCAGGTCGGCGACCAGGCCCTCCCGCTCCGGTTCCGGCAGGCCACGGAAGTGACTGCCGGCCGGACCGACCCCGTCGGTGTAGGGCAGCCACCAGTCGTCGAAGGTGGGGAAGGCGACCGACACCACCAGCCGCGACTCCTCGACGTCGCGCAGTCCGGCGTCGTTGAAGAGGCGGGCGAGGTCGCCCGTGCTCGTGCCCGTCCGGCGGCCCTCGCCGACGACCGAGGGGTCGCGGCGCTGCACCGCGTGCCAGAACGGCGAGAGGGGGCCGGTGCCGCCGCCGTGGTCCCAGACGCACGCAGCCACGCGGCCGCCCGGCCTGGTCACCCGTGCCATCTCCTGCACGCCGGCCAGCGGGTCGCTCATGAACTGCACGACCAGCTGGGCGAGGGCCGCGTCGTAGGCGTCGTCCTCGAACGGCATCTCCTCGGCGCCGGCGACTCGGACGTCGACGCCCGGGTGGGCAGCCGTCGCGGCCGCCACGAAGTCGGGAGCGGGGTCGCACGCAGCCACGTTCGTCGCGCCGAGGCGCTCGGCCAGCACCGCGGTGAGAACGCCGGGACCGCACCCCACGTCGACCGCGCTCGTCGCGTCGGTGGGCAGTCCCAGCTCGATGAACAGGGGTGAGAGCGGGACGGAGAACCGCCCCATGAAGCCCAGGTAGGACGTGGCCGAGACGTCGTCGAACATCAGGACTCCTCCCCGGTGGCTCGCGCCGCCTCGAATGCCTCGACGACCGTCTTGCGGATCTTGCCACGGTCGCTCACCTCGTGGCCGTTGAGCAGCGCCCAGGCCCTTATCTCGGCCGGCGTCGCGGGAGCCGGCGCCAGCGGGGCGGCGTCCGCGAGGGAGCCCACCACGGCGATGCCGTGCTCGTCCTCCTGGGCGGCGACCCAGGCGGCCGCGAGGAACCGGTACGTCCACTCCTGGGCGAGCTTGCGGGTCTCGCAGAAGTGGATCGGCACGTGCGGCCAGCGCACCTGGCACTCCGCGAGTGCCTCGAGCACCACCGCCGGCCGCACGTGCTTGAGCTTGAAGACCTCGGAGTACCGCTCCTCCACGACCACCGCTGCGCGCGGCACGGCCGCGAGCTCGGCCAGCTGGTAGCGGAGCTTGCCCGAGGTCAGCGATGACACGAGGTCCTGCAGGCCCTTGCGCTCCACCGTGGCCACCAGGCGGTCATCACTCAGGACGCCGTAGTCGCCGGCCGGCAGGGCGCCCTTGCGCGTGCTGACCTGCTGGTCGGCGAAGGTGAACGCGTAGCGCTCGTGGCTGTCGACCACGATCTCGAGCTCCCGCAACCCGCTGGCCCGCGCGTGGGGCACCGCGACGGCCGGCCGTGCCTGCTTCGCCGTCCGCGCGGTCTGCCAGAAGATCGCCTGCCGTCCGCCGCGGACGTGCGTCATCACCAGCTGCGACCGGTTCTCGCGCCCGCGGTCGAGCACCAGGTCGATGGCGGCGCCGCGTCGCACACAGCTGCGCACCTTGACCCGCTCGATGATCTCCACGTCGTCGGGCCACTCGTCGACGCGGTGGCAGTAGACCTTGGCCGTGCGCGGCCAGGTCTCCCGCGACTTCAGGATGATGCCGCGCTCCCCCAGCGGGATGCGCAACAGGTAGGGGAGCGTCGAGTCGCCATCGGGGTTGAGGGCGACGACGAAGTCGTCCGGCACGTGGTCACAGTACTTATCCACAGATCGCGGATCGCGCCGCCACGAGGGGTTCCGCGCGGGCAGGCTGGACGTCGTCGAACCGGTCCTCTTCTCGGGAGCTCGCCGTGACCCTCCAGCTCATCCCCGCCGAGCTCGTCGACGCCGTCGTCGAGCTGCGCCGGGTCCACGCCCTCCTCGGTGACGCGCGCCGCGAGGCTGCGCGCGACGTCGACGTGCTGCTCGACGGCGGCTGGTCGGGTCGCGCGGCGACGGTGTTCGCCGGCGGGTGGGAGGAGTGGCGGCACGGCTGCGACGAGGTCCTCGACGCCCTCGACACGATGGCCTCGCTCGTCGAGCAGGCGCGCGTCACGCAGACGGAGGTCGACGGCGTCGTTGCCGCCACGAACCGTCAGCTGCTGGGGCGGCTCGGATGAGCGGGAGCGCGCCGTACGCCGTCGACCTCGACCTCCTCGCCGGGGCCGTGGCCGCCCTCGACCGCTGCGCCACCCGCTGCGACGAGCTGCTCGATGCCGTGGCCGGCCGGGTCGACCGCCTGCAGGACACCTGGTCGGGCCTGACGGCCGACGCGCAGCTCGACGCCCAGCGGCGGTGGGCAGCCGGCTTCGCGCAGATGCGCGACGGGCTCGACGACATGCGCCGAGCAGCGTCGACCGCGCGAGTCGAACTACAGCGCGGCCGTCGAGGCCAACGTGCGGATGTGGTCGCTGTGAGCCGGATCGAGGTCGACGGCCGTGGCTACGCCACCACCTCGGCCCGGCTCGGCGACGGCAACCGCTCGGCGGCGGTCGACGTCCGGACCCTCAGCGACGCCCTGGCCGGCACCGGCGCGATGGCGGGAGACTCCTCCTTCGCCTCCGACTTCGCGAGGTCGTACGACGCCGCGGCGGCCGCGACCATCGCGACGTTCGACGACGTCGTCGGCGCCCTGGGCTCGATGTGCCGGCTCGCGTTCCTCTCCCTCGAGAACCACGTGCACGCCGAGCTGTCGTCGATCGTCTCCACGGTCACGGTCTCGAGCGCACCGTCGGTCTTCGCCGCCACGCTCTACGAGTCGATGACACCCGTGCCGCCGCCCTCGCTCGGAGGCGACCCGTCGTCGCTGCCCGGCTGGGCCAACGTGATCCTCGACCACGTCGAGGGCTTCGTCTGGCCCGACGCCGACCTCGACCGGCTGCATGCCGCCGCCGGGGCGTGGCGGACGGCGGGCGGTCAGCTCGCCGAGCTCGCGATGGTCGTGATGGGCACGGTGGTCGACCTGCTCGAGGAGCGCTCGCCCGAGATCGCGCTGGCACGCGACGCCCTCACCGAGCTGTCGGGCACCGTCCACGACCTCGCGATGGCCTGCGACGAGCTCGCCGCGTTCTGCGAGGAGTACGCGGCGGCGGTCGAGCGGCAGCGCGAGGCCATCCTCGAGCTGGTCGCCGACCTCATCCGCGACGCGATCATCATCGCCGCGGCCGGTTTCGTGCTCGGCGTCTTCACCGGAGGTGGGGGCAACGCGGTCGCGGCCTGGCTGAACGCCGGCAAGCTCGCCTCGGAGGTCCCCAAGTTCCACGCGTTCATCGAGGCGCTCCGCGCCAGCGCGGCCGTGTCGGCGATGGGGCTCGACGGCACCGCGGCGATGGCGATGACCGTGCAGGGCAAGGTCGGCAAGTTCGTGCTCGCGCCCTCGGTCGCCGCGCCCACCAGCTCGACGACGATCAGCCTGACCAAGGTGTCGCCCACGTTCCTGCGGTTGCACGAGGGCGGGCCGATGGGGGCGCACACGTTGGGGAAGCACGTGGGGAAGTCGATCGAGTGGCTGAACCTTCGGCTTCACTACTTCCCGAAGCTGACGCGGGTACTCGACGTTCTTCGACGAGGCGACAGCAGCGGCGTCAGTCAGGACCGTTCTGCGCGGTAATGAGGCGAGGATCGCTCGATGGCTTGACAGCGGTGCCGACGTCGGACTCCCTCTGCAGGGTCGATCGGCCTCGCCGATCGGTCAGGTCATGGAGCGAAGCGGCGACAGTCACCGACGCATACGGGATTCGCGTCGTCCTCGTGCGGGATGCGCTCGATGCCTGAGGGCTACCGCATCCTGACCGCGATGGCGAACCCTGAATGCCGTGAAGGAGACGCCGATGCTCGAGACCCTGATGGGCGCCTACTTCCACGAGGACTGGGTCGACCTCGGGCCTGTGGGAGCTCGTTGAACCTGTTCATCAGCCAGACAAGCTCCGAGCAGCGTCGGGCACTGGTGGATGAGATCGCGGCCGTCGCAGAACAACACGATCTGAGGACGACCTGTCGGCGCTTCTCGACGGACCTGGGCAGCTGCGTGTACCTGGCCGACGAGCCCGGCGGCTACCGCGGCTGGCTCGAGGAGATCGCCCGCCGCGTCGAGGCCTCCCTGCCGACGTGAACACCCGTGCCGGGCCCTCGCGGGCCCGGCACGGGTGCGTCGTCGTCCACGCGCCGGTCGGTGACCGGGTGCGCAATCCCCCCGAGGCCGCTCAGGCCGAGGCGAGCCTCGCCGTCACCACGAGGTTGTCGGCGTAGTAGGTCCGGCCGCTCCTGCCCCGCCGCAGCCCGGCGCAGGTGACCAGGTGCAGCACGCGGCGCCCGTCGGTGCGGAACAGCTCGGCGGGCAGGCCGCTGCGTCGCGGGTAGCGCCGCACGCCCGTCACCTCGAACCGCTCGCTCCCCCACCGCACGACGTCGCCGGCGCGCACCCGGCGCAGCCCGCCCAGGCCGCCGCGGACGTCGGACACGTGCCCCGAGAGCACGCTCGCTCCGGTCACGTCGCCGGGTGACGCGGTGCTGCTCAGCCAGCCCACCGACCGCCGGCCGCGCGGCACGGCGATCACACCGTCGTCCAGGCCGACCGAGCGCACGCTGACGCGCACCCCGACGCGGTCGACCCGCAGCTCGCCCGACCTCGGGCCGCGCCGGGGCGCGACGTACTCGCGCCACAGGAACCGGGGCAGCGCCTTCACCGCCGGCCGGAAGGAGACGTCGTCGTCGTCGACCGGGTCGAGCCGGGCGAGCACGAGGGGACCTGTCGGCACGTGCCGCCCTTCCGGACCCGCCCAGCCGGTCGGCGCCTCCGGCACGTACGGGACCACGGGTCGTGTCACCAGCGCGGTCTCGGCGGGGTCACCCGGCGGCAGCTCGAGCCGCTCGGTCGAGACAGTCGCCGGCACCAGCGCGCGGTAGGTGTAGCAGCCGGGCGCACGCACCTCGACGTCCCGGGTGCGGAAGCGACCGTTGTGGCGGGCCGTCAGCTCGCCGCTCTCGACCCGTCGGGCCCCCGTCCACTCGACGCCGCGGCACGAGCTGCCCGACCGCGGCGCCACGGGTCCGAGCAGCCACCAGCGCACCGTCACCGGGGTCGAACGGCCGAGGCCCGAGACCGCGATCGTGTCGTGCATCCGTGCCCCCGTCAGCAGGCGGCGGTCCGAGACAGCGGTCGTGACCACCGGCAGCCGACGCGTCGCCAGCGCCGTCTCCGCCTCCACGCCGGGCGGGCTGGTCGCCGGGCGGCTGAGGCTGGTCGCGGCGAGGCTCTGCGCGTACGTGTAGCAACCGATCAGGTCGACCTCGGTCGCGGGCGTGAGGTGCACACCGTCGGCAGCGACCGGCATCGTGCCGCCGTCGGCGACGGGCGCGGAGGTCCAGTCGAGTCCGTCGCAGGCGCCGGCCACCGGCGCGACCGGACCGAGCAGCGTCCAGCTGAGCTCGGTCGGCAGGCCCGCGAGCCCCTCGACCAGCACGCGGTCGTGCAGGCGCTGCCCGACGAACACCTGCTGCCGGGAGGCGACGGTGGTCAGCGCGGGCTCCGACCGGCGGATGCGGGCGCGTGCCGCGACCGTCGCCTCGGTCTGGTTGCGCCGGGCGATCCAGGCGCGCTGCACGCCGACCGGTCGGGCGGCGCGGCCGCCGTGGGTGCGCCAGCCGCGCTGCTGCCGCAGCAGGCCGTCGGACGCCGGTCCCTCGGCCCGCGCGACCAGCCGGAACCGGCCGACGTCCGAGGGGCGCACCCAGACCAGCGACGGACGGGCGGCGGGTGGTGACCGAGGACGGGCACCGCACCGGTCCGGTGCAGTCGAGCTCGACGCGGACGCCGGGCACCCGGCGTCCGGTGGCTGCGAGCACCTCGAGCCTGAAGCCGCGCACCTGGCCCAGGCGCACCGGTCGTGCGGGGCGCCGGAGCGCCAGCGAGAGGGAGTAGGGGCCGCGGTACCGCGAGGCGGCACGCCACATCGTCCCGGCGAGGTCGACCACCCTGCCGTCGAGCCCGCCGACCGGCGGCCGGACGGGCTCGTCGACCTCCAAGCCGGCCGGGTACACCTGCACCCCGCCGGGCGCTCGGCCGTCGCCCATCACCTCACGCACGAGCAGCGCGATGGCGGCGTCGCGCTCGTCGCTGCCCGTGGAGCCGTCGCCCGCCCATCGCGAGACGACGTAGTTGAGCGCGGCCACCTCGTCGTCGCCGACCGCGTCGCCCAGCTGGTTGACCAGCTCGTCGGTGGTCACCCGCACGGCGCGGCGCGGCAGCCGGGAGTCGTACAGGAAGTCGATGCAGAAGAACACGCGGCCGTTCGGCGCGCGGTAGCTGCCGATCCAGGTCAGGCCGCTGCCCCGTGGGGTCCGGTACCGCAGGCAGACGCCGTTGACGAGGTTCGGGTCGATCCGGCGGCAGTCCTCCTTGGCGACGCGCGTCGCCGCCGAGGCCGGCACGCCGGGTGGGGCGAGGCGTCAGCAGGCCGGCGAGCAGGGCCAGGAGGACGAGCAGGACGGAGGGGCGGAGTGGGTGGCGTCGGGTCCGAGACATGGCCCCACCGTCGCCGTCGCGCAAGCCCCTCGCCACCGGCCCCGGCGAACCTGTGGACGGGAGCGTGGATCAGGTGACATCTCGCGACATCACAGGGCGGTGAAGGTCGTCCCGTGCTTCTCCAGGCGCGCCGTGAGGGCGGCTCCGAGACCGGTGGCCGTGGTGACCTGTCCGGCGGTCGGCGGGTTGTCGTCGAAGGCCAGGCTGAGGGCCGCCTCGGCGAGGGCGATGCCGGAGAGGTCGTACGGATCGGGACCGGTGACCCGGGTCCGGCTGGTCCGCCCGGCGTGCTCGGCGACGAAGTCGATGGTGAAGCCGGACGACGCGCGCTTGGCGTCCGACGGACCCTCGCCCTGGGGCAGCCGGGAGCTGATGAACCGGCGCACCGGCGGCACCTGGACCGCCGCCAGCACCACGGGCAACCCGGCGAGCGCGCCCGCGAGCAGCCGGAGCTTCTTCAGCCCGGCGTAGTGGCTGTAGGTGAAGTCGGGGCCGTACTGCTCGAGGGCCGCGCCGCTGTGCGCGACGACGGCCGGGTCGATCGTCGGTAGCGGCAGCAACCAGAGCCCGGTGGCGGGGTCGCGTCGCGGCCGTCCGGTGTGCTGACGCGAGCGGCGGCCCGCGGGCGGCGGGTCGGCGGCAGCGCGCTCGTCGGCGGCCTGCCGCAGGGCGCGGAGGCGCGACATCATGTTCAGGATCGTGGCGAGCGTGCCGCCGCTGACCCCACCGCCGGCCTGCACGACGCCGTAGAGCGTGACCGGCCCGTCGGCGTCGAGCTGGTTGACGGCGTGCAGGGCGCCGAGGTCGTGGGGCACGGAGTCGAACCCGCACGCGTGGACCAGGCGCGCGCCGGTGCGGACGGCGGTCTCGTGGTGGGCGAGGAACATCCGGTCCATGAACTCGGGCTCACCGGTGAGGTCGACGTAGTCGGTGCCGGCCTCGGCGCAGGCGCGCACGACCGGCTCGCCGTGGAGCAGGTAGGGCCCCGTCGCGTTGATCGAGCACCCTCGTGCGCGCGGCCAGGGCGGCCAGGCCGGCGGCGTCGGTGAGCTCGACGACCTCGATCGGCAGGTCGGCCAGCCTCGGGTCGATCGCGACGAGGTCGGCGCGGGCGGCCTCGAGGCGCTCGCGGGAGCGGCCGGCGAGGGCCCAGCGCAGCCCCTCGGGTCGGTGGCGGGCCAGGTGGGCGTCGGCGAGGCGGGCGGTGTAGCCCGTCGCGCCGAGCACCACGACGTCGTAGTCGCGGGAGTCGCGGGTGTCGGTCACGGCGCGAGCATGTCAGCCGCTCCAACCGAGGTCGAGGGACTCCGGGTCGAGCTCGGAGTCGGAGAAGCAGGGACGGCTGCACGCTCCGCGGCTTCGGCGGTAGCGGCACCGCCCTCGCGGGCTCGCCGTCGGAGACGAGTCGCAGGGCACGGCGCAGCGCGCCGAGGACCAGCTCGGTGTCGTGCTCGCCGCACGACTGGACGCCGGTGCGGATCCGCACGATCTGCCGGATCAGCTCGAGCCGGTCGTGGTCGAACAGGCCGGCCACGGTCGCGGCGCGTGGACGCCCGAGGTGGCACAGCTCGAGCAGGCCGGTCATCACCAGCTCGGCGCTGTCGTCGTCCCCGCTGCTGCTCGGCGCGTCGGCCACGACCGGCGGCTCGAGGAACAGCCGCCCGCCGACCCTGGCCCGGAGCTCGTGGGCGAGGCGGTCGACGTCGTCGCAGAACCGGTCGACCATCAGCCGCAGCTGGAACGGCGCGAACGGCACCGCCACGACCTCGTGGCGCATCACGACGCGCTCGTCGATGCGCACGAACTGCCAGACGGGGTGGGCGGCGTTGAGGAGCGCGAGCTCGACGAGCAGCCGCTCCTCGTCGACGGGGTCGACGAGCACCTCGGCGTAGATCTCGACCGCCGGGCGGTCGTCGATGACCCGCACGAAGGCGCTGCTGAGGCCGCAGTGGATCGGGATGTCGCCGTCGGCGTCGTGCTTGAGCTCGGGGAACACCTCGGCCATCGCCTCGTCGACGAGCTCCTGCAGGTGGTCGCGGGACCGCGGCATGACGGCGAAGGTCGGGTCGTCGCGGCCCTCGGGCTCCTCCGTCTCGGCAACGGTGACCAGAGGGACGGCGGCGGCGGGGTCGACCTCCAGCCCGCCGGCGTCGAGGAACGCGGGGTGCACCACGCCGTAGACCTCGCGCAGCGTGCGGACCACCAGAAAGGCGACCCGGTCGGCCTCGCGGCGCTCGAAGCAGCGGAAGTAGCTCGTGTTGCCGGGCTCGTCGACCGGGGGCGACCAGCCGAGGGCCTGCAGGTCCGGCTCCTGCTCGACGAGGAACCCGAACACGTCGGCCTCGACCAGGAGCTCGCCGTGCGCGCCGAGCTGGACCAGGAAGTGCTCGGCCTCCTCGTCGGCCGGCTCGACCTCCAGCCAGTCGCCGTCGGCCATCTCGGCGACGTGGTCGGCCAGCCGCCCGCGGAACGACGTCCAGGCCGCCTCGGTGGCGGCGATCAGGTCGTGCTCGTCTCTCATGCGGCCCCCTGCACTCTCGACCCCGGTTCCAGCTCCTGCTCCACACACGCTAGACGCGACCACCGACAGTGGAGTTGCACTCACACCCCCGGCGGGAGCAGTACTGTCACTCCCCGTGAGCAAGGCAGAGTCCCTGGGGCGCGTCGCCGCGGCCTACGTCGTCGCGTTCGGCGTGGCGACCGTCTGGCTGGTCGCCGGGCCCGACACCGCGCACCTCTGGCTCGACGGGCTGATCGCCGACCTGCTCGCGACGCTGGTGGTCTTCGCCGCCAGCCGGATGCACAAGAACTCCAGCTTCTACGACGCCTACTGGAGCGTGCTGCCGCCGCTACCTGGCCATCTACTGGTGGCTCGCGGCCGACCCGGTCGGCAACGACACCCGCGCCTGGCTGGTCATCATCGTGATCCTGGTGTGGGCGATCCGCCTGACCGGCAACTGGATCTACGCCTTCCCCGGCCTGCACCACGAGGACTGGCGCTACCCGCTCCTCAAGGAGAAGGCCGGCAAGGCCGAGGCGCTCGTCGACCTGTTCGGCATCCACGTGATCCCGACGCTGCAGGTGTTCCTCGGGCTGGTCCCGGCCTACGTCGCGCTCACCGTCACCGGCCGCGGACGTCGGCTGGCTCGACTACCGTCGCCGTCGTGGTCGGCATCGGCGCGGCCACGCTGCAGCTTCGTCGCCGACGGCCAGATGTACCGGTTCGCGCGCACCAAGCAGCCCGGCCAGGCGATGGACCAGGGCCTGTGGGCGTGGTGCGCGGCACCCCAACTACTTCGGCGAGTTCAGCTTCTGGTCTCGCCTCGCGCCTCTTCGGCCTCGCGGCCTCGCCGGGCGACTGGTGGCTGTGCCTTCGTCGGCGCCGTCGCGATGAGCGCGATGTTCCTCGGCGCGAGCATCCCGATGATGGAGGAGCGCAGCCTCGAGCGGCGCCCGTCCTACCAGGACGTGATCGACCGGGTGCCGATGTTCGTGCCGCGCCCACCGCGCCAGCGAAGGCCGTCCGCGTGAGCCGGCCCCGCGTGGTCATCGCGGGGCTCGGCGACAGCGGGCTGCTGACCGCGATCCACCTCGCCAACCACTACGTCGACGTCGTCGGCATCACCTCCAAGCCCGAGCTCGTCAGCGGCCAGGAGCTCGGCATGCGGCTCGCCGCGCCCCGAGCGGCTGGGCGCGCGACTACCGCGTCGCCTTCGACCGCTTCCGGAAGCTCGACGGCGCCGCACGTGGTCCACGGCACGCTCACCGCGCTCGACCTCGCCGCCCGCACGGTCGGCGTCACGCTGGCCGACGGCACCGAGACCACCGAGCCGTACGACGTCCTCGTCATCTCGACCGGCGTCAGCAACGGGTTCTGGCGCCGGCCCGCACCTGCAGACCAGCGACGAGGTCGACGGCCGAGCTCGAGCGCGCCCACGCCCAGCTCGCCGGCTGCCGCGTCGTCGCCGTGCTCGGTGGCGGCGCGGCCGCGGTCAGCACGCGCGCTCAACCTCGCCACGCACCTGGCCCGACAAGCAGGTCGACCTCTACTTCCCCGGCGACGAGGCGCTCCCCGCGCACCACCCGCGGGTCTGGAGCCACGTGCGCCGCCGGCTGCTGGCGGCCGGGGTGCGGCTCCACCCGGGCCACCGCGCCGTCGTCCCCGACGGGTTCGCGTGCGACGCGATCACCACGGGCCCGGTCGCGTTCTCGACCGGCCAGGAGCCGGCCGCCGCGGACGCCGTCGCTCTGGGCGATCGGGCGCGTCACGCCCCAACACCGCGTGGCTGCCCGCGCGAGCTGCTCGACGACGACGGCTTCGTCAAGGTCCGCTCGACGCTGCAGTCGCCCGGCCCACGACAACGTCTTCGCGATCGGCGACGTCGCCGCCAGCGACCCGCTCCGCTCCACCGCCCGCAACCGCGCCGACGGCATGCTCGCCCGCAACATCCTCGCCGTCCTGGACGACGGCCACCTCACCTCGTTCAAGCCGCCCAAGTCCCGCTGGGGCTCGGTGCTCGGGCCGCAGCGCGACGGCCTGCAGGTCTTCGCCCCCAACGGCAAGCCGTTCCGGTTCCCGCACTGGTCGGTCGAGCGCGTGCTGCAGCCGTGGATCGTGCGGCGCGGGATCTACAAGGGCATCCGCAAGGCCTGACCCCCGGCTCGCTCCGGGACGATGCTCAGTCGACGACGGCGCAGACCACGAAGATCGTCGCGCCGCGGACCGCGTCGTCGTTGTTCTTCACGGTCGCGCTCCAGCCGTCGCCCTCGTACGTGGGGAAGTCCCGCAGCACCGTCACGTTGCCCAGCACCGAGTAGACGCCACCCCCCAGCGCGTCCTTGCCCTCGGGACACAGCTGGGTGCCGGTCGTCTCCTCCCCCGCGTTGACACTGAACGTGAGGGTGCCGCCGTCGTCGTACGGCGTCGTGAGCTGGTAGCCCGTGATCCCCGCGGGGGGCACCACGCCCTCCTTCAGGTCGGCCGCCTTGATCGAGCCGTTCTTGACCTTGTCGCTCGTCACCGCGTCGTCGTCGAGGTCGACGGTCCTCACGTTGCCGTTCGCGATCGTCTCCGACTTCACGCTGTTCTTGGCGAGCCCCGCCGCGTAACCGGTCCCTCCGCACGCGACCACGAGTGCCAGCGTGCCGACGACACGCCCCGTAGGTCGGCCGACGCAGTCCTGTGTATGTCATCTCTCGACGTCCCATGTCGGCGCGGACGAGCGACGCCGTCCCCCGGCCTCCGGCCGCAAGGCCGCCGCCATAGCCCGTTCAGGCCATCCGCGGCGGCGATCCCCCGGCAGCGCACGACGCCGCGCCAACGCCTCGTCGTCCCGGACGTCGTCCGCACGGCCAGCACGATCCCGTCGACCAGCCCGCCGTACCAGTCCTCCAGGATCGCGACGACCTCGTCGTGCGTGCCGATCGGCACGACGCGGTCGAGGGCGTCGTCCGACCAGGCGTCGAGGCCGAGCGCCTCGAGCTGGGGCCTGTAGGCGGGCGTGGAGTAGAGGAACGCGAGCTCGCGCCGCCGCTCCTCCAGCTGCGTCGCGGTCGGCGAGATCAACGGTTGAGGACCAGCCACGACGCGCGGCCGGTCGCCGAGCGCAGGAAGGATCAGCGCGCGCAGCACGTCGGGGTGCGAGCTCGTCGGGTGGCACACGAACCCGTCGCTGACCCGGCCGGCCAGCTCGCACATGCGCCGGTTGACGCCGCCGGTCCAGATCTCGGGAGGACCGCTGTCGAGCGGACCGGGGTTGAAGTACGGCTGCAGCCGGTCGAACCGGTAGTGCGGACCCTCGTGCAGGAGCGGCTCGCCCGACTGGAACGCGGCGAAGATCGCGCGGAGAGCCCTGACGTAGTCCTCGAGCCGTCCGACGGGCTCGGACCACTCCGAGGAGAACCGGCCGACGACGTTGCCGCGCACCTGCGAGGCGACGCCGAGCTGGAACCGTCCGCCGGAGAGCGACGCGACGTCCCAGGCCGAGTACGCCGTCACCATCGGGCTACGGGCGAACGCGACGACCATGCTGGTGCGCAGCCCGATCCGTTCCGTGGCCGTCGCCATCAGCGCGGCGACCGTGAACGGGTCGTGCACGGTCTCCGGCACGTGGATCGTGTCGAAGCCCAGCCCCTCGACCCGCCGGGCCCACGCGGCGACGTCCCGCAGCGGCATCTGCGAGGGCCAGGTGGCGACGACCTCCATCGCCGTCACTCCCCGGCGCGCAACGCTGGTCGAGGTGCCGCGAGCGAGGAACGAGCGAGCGGCCTCGAGACCCCCGCAGCCGACAACGGTGGTCGAGGTGCCGCGAGCGAGGAACGAGCGAGTGGCCTCGAGACCCCCGCAGCCGACAACGGTGGTCGAGGTGCCGCGAGCGAGGAACGAGCGAGCGGCCTCGAGACCTCCGCAGCCTCGAACCGACGCGACCCCTGGCGCCGTCGCGCCACTGGCCTCGAGGCTCGTCGCTCGTCCCTTGCTCCTCGCACCTCGACCACCGCGCCGCCCTGCCCTACGGCCGGTTCCGGCCCAGGTCGTCGTGCGCCTGCACCCACTCCTCGGCGACGACCGCCGACCCGAGCGACAGCTCGCCGGCGAGCACGGTCGCGGCGACGATCTCGGCCAGCTTCAGCGCTCCCCCGGCGCCGTAGCAGCCCAGCACCTCGAGGCACTCGCGCTGCGTGGCCAGGCCGGTGCCGCCGCCGTAGGTCGCGATGATCAGCGACGGCAGGGTGATGGAGGCGTAGAAGTCGCCGTTGGGCAGCAGCTCCGAGAACCCGTACAGCGCCGAGGACTCGGCCACGTTGGCGACGTCCTGGCCGGTCGCGATGAACATGGCGGTGATGCCGTTGGCGGAGTGGTTCCCGTTGTTGTTCGTCACCGACATGATCGAGCCGAGCTGGCCCTTCATGCGCGCGCTGAACAGCTTGTCGGTGCTCACGTGCATCTGCTCCTCGACCAGCGCGGCCGGCAGCGTGATCTCGGCGACGACCCGCTTGCCGCGGGTGTGGAGCATGTTGACGACCGACGTCTTCTTGTCGGTCGCGAACTGCCCCTCGAGCAGGAAGTGCAGCTCACCCGGGTAGTTCTGCTTGATCCAGGCGCACGCCGCGAACGTCGCCTTGCCGGTCATGTTCTGCCCGGCCGCGTCGCCGGTGGAGTAGTTGAAGCGCGTGTAGAGCAGCTTCGACACCGAGAACTGCTGGACGTCGAGCAGCTTGCCCACGCTCGTCGTCGTCTCGGCCGCCGCGGCGATCTCCGCGAGGTGCTCGTCGAGCCAGACGCCGAACGCCCGCGCCTCGCGCGCGCTGGCGAAGGTGAACACCGGTGCCCGCTGCATCCGGTCGTCGAGCACCGTGGTGGTGACGCCACCGGCGTCCCGCACCAGCTTCATGCCGCGGTTGTACGACGCCACGAGCGTGCCCTCGGTGGTGGCGAGCGGCACGAAGAACTCGCCCTGCGCGTGCTCGCCGTTGACCAGCAGCGGCCCGGCCAGCCCGATCGGCACCTGCGCCACCCCGATGAAGTGCTCGACGTTGCCGGGCAGCGTCGTGGGGTCGAGCGAGTACGACGAGACGTGCTCCAGCGTGGACGCCGTGTGCTCGCGGACGAACTCCGCTCGCGCCTTGATCGCCGCCGGCGAGTAGTCGTCGTCCCTGTTGCGCGGAATCTTGCGGTTGGTCACGGCTGGAGCATGCCAGCACTCAGATCTCACCGACGTCGGGAGACCCACCTCGAGGAGGATCGACATCGCTCATGCGGCCTCGCGAGAGCCCGCCACCAGCCGGAGCAGCAGCCCACGGGCCGGCTCCGCAACGAGCGGCGCCACCTCGGCCAGGACCTCCAGGTCGTGCGGACCCAGGGCACCGTCGAGCGCCGCGAGGACCCCAGGCGAGACGACCGCCGCGTGCAGCAGCGCCGAGCCCTCCCACCAGTCCTCGGAGCCGTCGTCCACCTCGCGGAGCGACAGGTCCAGCACGTCGCGCGCCAGCGACATGAACGAGGCGGCGGTACTGCCGTGGCTCAGCAGCACCATGGTGGTCTGGAAGATCGGCACGTCGCTGAGCACCGTGCGCCAGGACGGGTCGTACAGGTTGATCGTCTCCTCGCGCACCAGCTCGCCGGCTCCCTGCAGGACGCTCAGCCACGCCGACGGGTGGCGGGCGACGTCGCGGGCGACCTCCCGTGGGACGACCAGTGGCGGACCCTCGAGGATCGGCCCGCCGGCGGTCGGGACGAGACGACCGATCACGTGCTCGCCCTTGAGCACCAGGGCTGCGCTGCCGATGTTGAGCGTCTGGAACACCGTCTGGGTCTCGAGGTCCCGCCACAGCAGCGTGCCGCCGCTGGCACCGAGGTAGCGGAAGCCGCCCATCGCGGCGAACGCCCACTCCTCGATGCGGTCGGCACTCGCGACCAGGTCGGGCGTCGCGGCAGTACTGAGGAACGCCTCGAGCGCGCCGAGGTCGTACAGCTGCAGCTGCCTGGCCATCCAGTCGTGGTCGTTCACCTTCACCTGGCGGTCCACGTCGTCGACGCCGGGCAGCCCGGCGAGACCACCGCGCAGCTCGATCGCGACCTCGGCGGCGCGCGCGGAGCGCGACGCGGTCGCCCGTCCCATCTCCGCGGGGTCGAGGTGCTGGAGCGCCTGGGCGAGGACCCAGCGCGACACCGCCCACCCCGGGGCCGCCGAGCCGAGTGCGACGAGCTGCTCCAGGGACTGCACGCGGCAGGCGCGCCAGAACGGCCTGCCGTTCGGGTCGATCTCGCGACGCCGGATGGCGGCGAGCGCCGCCTCCGCGTCCCCCCGCCGCTCGGCCTCGTCGGCGTCCTGCATCGCCCAGATCCACGGCAGCTCGGCGGTGGTGAGGTGCCGCTTCACGTTCTCGGCGGCGTGGAACAGTCGACGCGAGCTCTTCGGCTTCCTCCGGTTCGACATCAGCCCGCCAGCCCTTCGCCAGCCGCCTCGGTCAGCCACAGCGCCTCGTGGCAGCGCCGAGCCGCGTGCGCCGGCAGCGCCTGCGGCCAGCGCCTCCCACGCCTCCCGGTGACGCGGCGATGCGTACGTCGCGAGCAGCCGCTGGTCGACCGCCTCGTCGAGCAGCAGCTCGCTGATCAGGTGCCGCTTCGCTCGCACGGCGTCCGCGTCGCCGGCGAGCTCGAGCGCGGCGGCCAGCGCCCGCGGCGCCGACGTCGCCGGGTGCCGCTTGAGGTCGTCGATCGGGTCGCCGATGAGCGCGCCCCACGACCACCGCGGCAGGTCGGCCGAGAGCGACGCGTCGGGCAGGTGCGAGAAGCCCTCGGGCAACGCCGTGGACGACGTCCGCTCGGTCACGATCGAGAGCCACCGGTCCGGCATCCGCGCGACGTCGCGGGCCGTGCGGGCGTCGACCGGCACCGGCTGCCAGTCGAACAGCAGCCCCGGCTCGACCGACGTCGGCACGACCCGGCCGAGCACGTAGCTGCCGAGCTCGCGCTGCGTCGTCAGCCCGAGGTCGAGCAGCTCGAGCACCTCGCCGCTCGCGGCGTCGGCCACCCGCAGCACGCCGGCGTCGACGTCGATGACGAGGTAGCCGCCCATCGGGGCGTCGAGCCAGTCGTCCACCAGCGGCGCCTTGGCCAGCACGCCGGCAGCCCTGCGGTCGCCGAGCAGGTCCTCGAGCCCGCCGAGGTCGTAGATGTTCGCCTGGCGCACCACCCAGTCGCGACCGAAGATGAACGCCCCGACCTGCTCGGGGTGCTCGCACCCGATCTGCGCCAGGTGGATGCCGCGCGGGTAGATCTGCGGCACGAGGTGCTGAAGCACGCGGCCGGACCGCTGCGGCTGGCCGTACTGCTCGAGCCGGTGCGCCATGTAGGTGACGAACCGCGTCACGAGCCAGTCGGGCGCGTCGTCGCCGAGGTCGGCGAGCAGCCGGAGCCACCCGCCGTGCTGCGACTCGCGGAACATCGGCACCGACCGGTGCCGCTCGTACGCCGTCGACCAGTCGCCGCGGAGCTCGGCGGCGCTGGCCTCCTCGACGGCGGTGTAGTGGTCGAGCGTCATCTTGCTGGCGACCGACGTGAAGGGCTTCGTGGGTTTCGAGGGCTTCGGGTTCCGAGACATGTCGACCAGCGTGGTCGGCCGGAAGCCCTGTCGGTAGTGGGCAAACGCGATCTGTGGATAACCCGCCGGCCGGTGGTCGAGGAGGTCGGCCACGACCGTCACGAGACCGCCGGTGGTGGTCGAGGAGGTCGGCCACGACCGTCACGAGACCCACCGCAGCTGATGGTCGAGGAGGTCGGCCACGACCGTCACGAGACCCCGCCGACGTGGTGGTCGAGGAGGTCGGCCACGACCGTCACGAGACCCCGCCCGAGTGGTGGTCGAGGAGGTCGGCCACGACCGTCACGAGAGCCCGCCGGGGTGGTGGTCGAGGAGGTCGGCCACGACCGTCACGAGACCCGCCGGGTGGTGGTCGAGGAGGTCGGCCACGACCGTCACGAGACCCGCTGCAGCCACACGGAACGGTGAGTGCGGTCGAGGCGCGAGGAGGCGAGCCAGCGCCTCAATTCGTCCGCCGTTCGTAGCCAGACGTACAGAGATGGGCTGACCGGCCGGTCCGCACGCTCAGCCACGACCGCAGGGACGACCTCGGCGCCATCTCTGTACGTCTGGCTACGAGGGGGCCGCGAGGTCAGGCCTCCTCGCCGAGCGACCTGCGCGCCAGCTCCGCCGCCCGGTCGTCGGGGCGCTACTCCCCGATCGCCTCACGCCCGAACCGGGCCGCATCGGCAGCCTGGCGACCATGCGCATGCCCGAGCGGGTCGTACCCGCCGCGCACGGCGCTGCTGGTGAGCGTGGCGCTGTACCGCTCGTCGAACGCCGCCTCGACGGCGTCCTCACGCGCGGCCAGCACCGGCAGGTGGGCACCCTCGCCGGCCTCGGCGAGCACTTCCTCGGTCACGGCGTGCAGCCGCTCCGAGATGCGGTTCGCGTAGGCGACGTAGAACGCCGATCGGTACGACTGGCTCCGGGTGCGGCCGTGCGCCTGACCGCCGGCGGTCGCCAGCGCGTGCTGGGCCTGCACGAGCAGCGAGGTGAAGACCAGCTCGACGGCGCGGAGGTCGCCGGCGTGGCCGACCACCGAGCTCAGCTCGATGCCGCCGCCGTGGTAGATCGCGCGGCACCGGTTGCCCGCGGCCACGACCTGCAGCAGGTACGACTTCGCGTCGGCGTACGGCGCGTCGATGGGCACGCGGATCGTGCACGGGACGTCGCTCGGCTCGGCCTGGTTGAGCACCGCCTGGTCGATCGCGTGCTTGGTCATCAGCTCGTGCGCCTTGGCCGTCAGCGTCTCGGCCTCGCCGTCGAACTCGGTCGACTCGGCCTTGTCGAGCAGCTTGCGTACCCGCCGCAGCACCGGGATCGTCGGAGCCGATGGTGTTCGGGACGCCGCGCACAGGCTCCCCCGGTCGGCCCGGCGGCGGGATCAGGACGTCGAGGATCGGCAGGTAGGCGATCGCCGCCATCGCCTTGGCCACCTGGACGGCGGCCCACGTCGCGTCGTGGCCGCGGCGGCCGCGCCACAGGTGCAGCCACCCGTGGCGGGTCGGGACGTCCCGGCCACCGAGCTCGGCGAGCTGCTCCGCCCACCGCGGGTCGACCACCTGCCCGGACCGCTTCTCGTGGTCGGCGTGGATCGCCAGCTCGACGACCTCGGCTGCGGCCTTGGTCGCCTTGCGCTGGGCCTGCCGCACCACCTCGGCCGGCTGCCACCCGGCACGCCAGAGCTGGTCGACGTACGACGTCAGCAGCTGCTCGGCGACGCGGTCGACGGCGGTCGCGTCGTCTCGCACCATCCGCTCGGCGAGGCGTTGGAGCACCGCGTCGCTCTTCGCGTGAGCGGCCGCCTCCATGTCCCGCCACCGTGCCTCAGGCCCGGCAGACCGGGTCGGCGGCGGCTCGGTCGGCCACGGGCCCGGCTCACCGAACGGGTTGGTGAACGGGTTCGCCCCGTCCGCGCCCTGCCCGCCCGGACGGCGTCCGGCCCGCTGACGCGACTTCGCCTTCGCGGCCCGACGGGCCTTGTTGTTCTTTCCCACTGCACGCCCGATCGGTCGTCGTCGACGAGCAGCGCTGGACCGGGGAAGGCGCCGCTGCGGCTGTGAGGTTACCGGCGCTCGCCGACGTTCTGGCGGACCCTCCACAACTCAGTCACTCCCGAGGTTGGTCGAGGAGGTCGGTCACGACCACGCTGGTCGAGGAGGTCGGCCACGACGACGCTGGTCGAGGAGGTCGGCCACGACCACGCTGGTCGAGGAGGTCGGTCACGACCGTCTCGAGACCACCCCAGCCGACCGCTCCCAACCCACCCACCACCAGCGATGCCGACCCCAGCCCCGCCAAGCGCTACCGTCGAAGTGACGGATGCAGTCCGACCCGTTGCCACCTCTCGCGCGAACGTAAGGACCAGCCATGATCCGTCAGTGCCACTTCCACATGGACGAGGACGCCACCGGCTACCTGCTCCAGGACGGCTCCTACGACTTCGAGTGCGACCGCTCCGGCCACCCGGCCAAGGGCCCGTGGACCTGGATCGAGGCCCGCGCCGTCCCCGAGACCGTCGGCCTCGGCCCGATGGCCAACCAGCTCGACCTGGCCGGCGTGCTGCCCAAGATCGTCAAGAAGCTCGGCAAGGGCTGGTTCGAGTACGGCCTCGTCGAGGAGGCGTACGCCGCCAAGGACCCCGACGGCTGGGCGCTCATGGTGAAGACGTGGGGCCACAGCGCGACCGGACCGACGCCCTACACCGCGTCCGCCTACCTCGCCGCCAACCTCGCCCGCCTCAGCCGCGAGGGCTCGCTCGGCTATCACCGCGGCGTCGGCACCGGCCGCTGGTCGTACAACACGGACGCCAGCTTCTGGTCGACCATCCCTGCTCCTGCGTGGGCGAAGCGGACGTCGTGGGCCGACGTCCACGAGGACGCCGCCGAGGCCGTCGACACGGACGCCGATGCGTGCCGGGTGTACGTGACGGCCTGAGGGCTGCAATGGCGAATGACACAGCGGATGCGTCGCGCTGACTACCGCATCTTCGCTAGCCGTGTTCGCAAAGTTCAGACCGTCCTCCTCGGCTGCGCGGCACATGCAGTCGCCGTAGGCCCAACCGATGCGCGCCCTAGCGCGCAAGGCGATGACGGCCGCTAGGTGAGCACGACCTACCCTCCGAGCACTTCAGCGCCGTAGCCGAAGATGTGCAGACTGACTACATCCACCTCGCGTCGCGGTTCACCAAAGAAGGCTGCAAGGCGAGCGACGACGCGACTGAACGGTCGCTCGCGCGGGTGGCCGGCTTCATTCCAGTTCGCGAGCGGGACGATCAAGAACAGATGCTGCGCATCTGACGCGATATGCGCCTTCCAGAGGTCCTTCAAGTCGTGGTTGTTGGTTGTTGTTCCGCCACGCTCCACTTCCGCCAACACGCCTCGGCCTTCAGCGAGTTCGAAGTAGAAGTCGGGTCGCGCGCGAGTGACGAACCCTTCTTTGCGGGGTCAAGACGACTTCCTCACCGAACCCGATCTCGACCGGAATAGATGCTCACTACATCCTGGACCGCCTTGCTTTGCGCCCGATGCACGTGGACCAATGCGATTTCCTGGCGCGCGATCTACCAGGTGCTGGGACAGTTGCGCGGCCAGGCGGTCCACGGTGTCCAGTTCTTCGCGGTCCCTGTCGGTGAGTGACGATCGGACGAAGCGCTCGTAGCGGGACGTAGGCATGGCGCAGCTTCGCAACCCCGCGCGTCGGAAGCTAGCCCCCAAGCAGGCAGCCAAGGGCCCGGGCGCACAGCACCCGGACCCTTCAAATTGCCACTCTCAGCTGCAGCCGCTGGTGCTGCCGCATCCCTCGCACACGTAGCACGAACCGGCGGGCCGCATCTTGGTACCGCAGGTCATGCAGAGCGGGGAGTCGACCGCGGTGCCGGTGAGCTGCTCGAGGAGCTCGGCGGAGGTGTGAGCCTTCTTGGCGGGCTGGGCCGGGACCTCGCGCTGCTCGGAGCCGCGGGTGTCCTTGGTCTCGTGACGGTCGTGGCCGTCCTCCTCGACCTCCACCGCTGCAGAGGTCTCGTGACGGTCGTGACCGACCTCCTCGACCACCAATTCGGCGGCGGAGCCGGTCTCCTCGACGAGCTCGTAGGAGCCGGTCTCGAGGTGGCGCTGGCGCTCCTCGGCGGTGTAGATGCCCATCATCGAGCGGGTGTCGAAGTCGAGGTAGTCGAGGGCCAGGCGACGCCAGACGTAGTCCATGAGGGACTGCGCCATGCGGACGTCGGGGTCGTCGGTGAGGCCGGCGGGCTCGAAGCGCAGGTTGGTGAACTTCGAGACGTAGGTCTCGAGCGGACGCCGTACTGCAGGCCG
>CAWHNR010000010.1:0-116204 GCA_963830575.1 uncultured Actinomycetota bacterium | reverse complement strand
GGTGAACAGCTCGATCTGGTTGACGTCGTTGTCGAGCAGCGGCGCCAGCCGGCGACGGATGCCGATGTTGGCCTTCATGCGGGGGTCCTTGGCGTACTCGTCCCACATGTAGTCGCGGTCCTCGTCGGTGACCATCTCGAGGGTCAGCTCGTCGTGGTTGCGCAGGAAGATGCCCCACTGGCAGCCCGAGGGGATCGGCGGCGTCTGCTCGAGGATCTCCGAGATCGGGAAGCGCGACTCGCGCCGCACCGCCATGAAGATCCGCGGCATCACGGGGAAGTGGAAGCACATGTGGCACTCGTCGCCACCGGACTCGAAGCTGCCGAAGTAGTCGACCACGTCGGAGGGCCACTGGTTCGCCTCGGCGAGCAGGATCTTGCCCGGGTACTTCTCGTCGACGTAGGAGCGCACCTTGCGGAGGAACTCGTGGGTCTCGGGCAGGTTCTCGCCGTTGGTCCCCTCGCGCACGTACAGGTAGGGCACCGCGTCGAGCCGGAACCCGTCGAGACCCATGTCGAACCAGAACGAGATGGCCTCGAGGATCGCGTCGTGGACCTTCGGGTTCTCGTAGTTGAGGTCGGGCTGGTGGTGGAAGAACCGGTGCCAGAAGTACTGCTGCCGCACCGGGTCCCAGGTCCAGTTCGACGGCTCGGTGTCGACGAAGATGATCCGGGCGTCCTGGTACTTCTCGTCGGTGTCGGACCACACGTAGAAGTCGCCGTAGGGCCCGTCGGGGTCGCTGCGGCTGGCCTGGAACCACGGGTGCTGGTCGCTGGTGTGGTTGGCGACGAAGTCGATGATCACCCGGATCCCGCGGGCGTGGGCCTCGTCGAGGAAGTGGTGGAAGTCGTCGACCGTCCCGGCCTCGGGGAGGATGTCGGTGTAGTCGGACACGTCGTAGCCGCCGTCGCGCAGCGGGGACATGAAGAACGGCGGCACCCAGAGGCAGTCGACGCCGAGCCACTGCAGGTAGTCGAGCTTCTCCGTCAGCCCCTTGAAGTCGCCGGTGCCGTCACCGTTGGAGTCGCGGAAGCTGCGGACCATCACCTCGTAGAAGACGGCCGTCTTGAACCAGTCGGCGCTCTCGTTGAGCGGGGTCAGTGCAGCTGGCGTGGTCCCGAGAGGGGCATTCATCAATTGTTCTTCCTGACGCTGAAGACGTGCGCCGGTTCGTGGTGCGGGTCGAGGCGCACGTAGTTGTGCTCGCCCCAGGTCCAGGCGGCGTCGGTCACCGCGTCGTGGACGACGTAGGAGTCGTGCGGGCCGAGGCCGAGCGCCGCCAGGTCGACGTGCACCGTGGTCTCGCGGGTGCCGTGCGGGTCGAGGTTGAGCACCACGAGCACCACGTCGTCGGTCCCGTCGTCGAGGACCGCACGCTTGCTGAACGCCAGCACGTGGTCGTCGTCGGTGCGGTGGATGGTGATGTTGCGCAGCCGCTGCAGCGCGAGGTGCGAGCGACGCGTCTCGTTGAGCATCGTCAGGTACGGGGCCAGCGAGCGCCCGGCGGCCTCCGCGGCCTCCCAGTCGCGGATCCGGATCTGGTACTTCTCCGAGTCGAGGTACTCCTCGCTCCCCGGCTTCACCGCCACGTGCTCGAAGAGCTCGTAGCCGGCGTACACGCCCCAGCTGGGCACGCTCAGCGCCGCGAGGGCCGCACGGATCTTGAACGCCGCGGGACCGCCGTACTGGAGGAACTCGTGGAGGATGTCCGGGGTGTTGACGAAGAAGTTGGGCCGCATCACGTGGTCGGACTCCGAGGACACCTCCACGAGGTAGTCCTCGATCTCCCACTTCTCGGTCCGCCAGGTGAAGTACGTGTAGCTCTGGTGGTAGCCGATGGCGCCGAGGCCGTGCATCATCGGCGGCTTCGTGAACGCCTCGGAGAGGAAGATCACGTCGGGGTCGGTACGGCGGACCTCGCGCAGCAGCCACTCCCAGAAGGCCAGCGGCTTGGTGTGCGGGTTGTCGACCCTGAACACCTTCACGCCGTGGCTGATCCAGAGCTTCACGATCCGCAGCACCTCGCGGCAGATGCCCTGCGGGTCGTTGTCGAAGTTGACCGGGTAGATGTCCTGGTACTTCTTCGGCGGGTTCTCGGCGTAGGCGATCGTGCCGTCGGCGCGGGTGGTGAACCACTGCGGGTTGCTGGTGACCCACGGGTGGTCCGGCGCGGCCTGCAGCGCGAGGTCGAGGGCGACCTCCAGCCCGAGGTCGCGCGCCCGGGCCACGAACGCGTCGAAGTCGGCGAAGGTGCCGAGGTCGGGGTGGATCGCGTCGTGACCGCCGTGCTTGCTGCCGATCGCCCACGGCGAGCCGGTGTCGTCGGGCCCGGGGGTGAGGGTGTTGTTCGGTCCCTTGCGGTTGATCTCGCCGATCGGGTGGATCGGGGGCAGGTAGATCACGTCGAAGCCCATCGCGGCGACGCCGTCGAGGCGCTTGGCCGCCGTGGCGAAGGTCCCGGTGGTCACGGCTCCGGTCGCCTCGTCGCGGGTCGCCCCCTCGGACCGCGGGAAGAACTCGTACCAGCTGCCGTAGAGCGCCAAGACGCGGTCGGCGTAGGCGGGGAAGGGCCCGGCCACGGTGAGCAGCTCACGCACCGGGTGGGCGGCCAGGACGGCACGCACCTCCGCGGACTCCAGCTGTGCGAGCCGCGCCTCCGCCGGGCGGGTGGTGTCGGTCGCGGCCGCCAGGGCGGCGTCCACGACGGCGCGGGCCGCCTTGTCGCCGGACACCAGGGCCCGCACGCGCTCGAGCAGCAGCCGGCCCTCGGTGAACATGAGCTCGACGTCGATGCCGGCCGGGACCTTGATGCCGGCGGCGTGCTGCCAGGTGGCGACCGGGTCGGACCAGGCCTGGATCTCGAAGGTCCAGGCGCCCTGCTCGTCCGGGGTGACCCAGGCGAGGTAGCGGTCGACCGGGTCCTCCTGCTTGACCATCCGCACCGGGTCGCCCCGCACGCCGCGTGGCGAGGTGAGCACCACCTCGGCTCCCAGCTTGTCGTGACCCTCCCTGAAGATCGTCGCCGAGACAGGGAACGGCTCACCCGCCGTGGCCTTGGCAGGCAGTCGCCCGAGGTCCACGACCGGGTGCACGTCCATGACAGGGATGCGTCCGACCATGCGTCAACCCTTGCGGGTCGCACCAAGCGGTGCAACCTCACCCCGGGTGAACCAGAACGGGCTGGGTCCCGGGGTGAGGTCTGGCCGCTGGATCAGCCGAAGTGGCGGTTGCTGTTCACCAGGCCGTAGGACGAGCGCCAGTCGGAGGACCGGAACGACGAGGTGAACGCCTGGAGCTCGGCCACGTGGACGATCGTGCCGCGGTCGGACGCCGTCTTGCAGTCGGTGTCGTTGAGCGGGTCGTTGTCGATCTCCCCGGCGTACCCCTTGAACCCGGTGCACTGGTTCTCGAGGACGACGAGGCGCAGCGCGGCCGCCCTCGTCGGCTTGATGGCGAACGAGCGCATGTTGAGCGTCGGGGCCACCGGACGCGGCCGGACCGCCGGGAACGCGTCGTCCTTCGAGACGAACACGCGGCGCCACGAGCTGCCGGCCTTGCCACAGCTCTTCGTGCACGCCTCGATCGCGAACTTGCGCAGCGCCGTGAACCGCGAGCCGGCGTCGGCGTCGTCGCCGTAGGCGGGACGGAGGTAGGCGCTCACGTTGACGGTGCGGATGGTGACCGGCTTGCTGCCCGCGAGGTCGACGTCGATCGACGGGTGGGTCGCGTCGACCTGGCCGTCGGTGACGCCGGCCCACGAGAAGAACTCCGTGCCGTCGATCAGCTGACCGGGGTTGCGGCTGCCGGCGGTCGACCGGAGGATCTTCGCGCCCGACTTCTTGGCAGCGAGGTTCTTCGTGGTGACGACCTTCACGACCTTGGTGCGCTGGCCCTTGACGACGTCGAGCTTGAAGCGCTGGAAGCCGTACTTGGTGCCGACGAACAGCATGTCGTAGTGCCCGGGGGTGAAGTAGGCCGAGCTGGTGAGCTTGAGCTTCGACTTCTTGGCCGTGTCGGCCACCGGGGTCGCGCGCGCCTCGAAGTCACCGACGTAGATCTTGCCGGACCCGGGCGTCTTGAAGGTGACCTTGGTGTTGGCCCGGTTGCCGCCGACCGACTTGAAGCTGGGGCGCGGGTCGGTGTCCTCGCCGTCCTTGGCCTTGGCGCTGACGCCCATGCCGCGGCGGGCGAAGGCGTCCCAGAGGACCTTGCGGTTGTGCCCACCGAAGCGCAGCTGGTCGGCGGCGATCATGGCGTCACGCGCGTCGAGCATGGTGGTCGCGCCCTGCTGCAGGAGGAAGGCGTCGAACACGAGCTGGATCCAGCGACGGTTGCCCGGGCACTTGTAGGGCCGGAGCACGCCCTTGATCTGGCTGCCCTGGGCGCACTCGAGCTGCAGCTTGTGGCTGCTGTACGGGAACTTCTTGTTGTACTTGTTCACCAGCGCCTGGCGGACCTCCCACTGCGTGCCGTTCCAGATCTCGCCGTCGGCGTGGACCTCGGGGCCGGTGGTGTCGAAGCCGTAGTCGCTGTAGTTGAGCGGGTTGTGGTTGATCGCGTAGTCGCGGATCGCGGTCTTCAGGTTGCCGGTGGCGTAGGCGCCGACGGCCCAGGTGTTGCCGCCGTTGCTGTAGCCGTGGCTGAACTGGAACTCACCGGCGGTGAGGTCGCCCCACGACTCGCCCATGGCCCCACCCTGCTCGGAGGTCAGGCCCTCGTCGGGCCCGCCGACCATCCGGTTGCTGATGGCGTGGGTGTACTCGTGGCCGACGATGCCCATGTCGAGCCCGCCGTCGGTGCACGGGGCGTAGAACGCGCCGGCGAGCGGCTGGAACAGGTACTGGTTGGTGATGCCGGGGACGCCGTCCTGGAGGGCGATCTGGTTGGCGTTGTCGCGCCCCAGCCCGCTCTGGACGCCACCGATGGCGCCGGCCTGCACGTTGCCGATCTCGGGGTCGAGGTCGGTGCCGCCGCGGCCGACGTTGTCGGTCTGCAGGTTGTAGTTCTTCTCGGTGAATCCCAGGTAGTAGGAGAAGTCGTGCATCCGGTTGTGCACCACGAACAGGTTCGCGACCGAGAACAGGATGTCGTTGCCACCGGGCGTGAGCTCGGCGGGGTTGCACTCGGAGTTGTTCCAGGCGTCGGTGAACGGCTGGCGGTAGTCACCGACCGGCGAGATCGGGGCCTGGGCGAGGCCGCCGGGGGTGAGGGGGCTGGCCCACGCCTCGTGGGTCACGGCGTTGTTGCCGGTGGTGGTGAAGGTCGACATGCCCGTGGCCGGGACGGTGTCCCAGGGCCCGAAGGCGGCGATGTTGTTGAACTCGCCGGTCGACAGCGTGCAGCCCGGAGGCCTGGAGCCAGCAGCCCACGACGCTGTTCTTGGGCGTCTGCGAGGGCGAGTCGAGCTTCGGGTTGGCCGGGAAGAAGCGCCAGCGCGGGTTGTAGGAGCCGCTGCCCGGGAGCTCGCCGGTGCCGGCACCCTGGTCGCTGGTCAGCACGTTGAGCGAGTAGTTGCCCGGCGGCAGGAACGGCACGTCGGGGCTGTCGAACGGGCACACCTCGATGGCGTACTTGCCGGCCGGGATGCTGTCGGCGGAGTAGGTGAGGACCTCGGGGCTGGTCGCGAGGTCCTGGGAGGCGATGACCGCGTCGTTCTTGTCGTAGAGGTTGAGCGTGATGTCGTTGGCGGTGTTGAGCATCGCGGCCACCGCGACGATCGACTTGGTGGCGCCGTCGGTCAGCGTGAACTCGTGCTTGGGGCCACAGGTGGTGGCGGTGATCGATCCCGTGTACGGGAAGGCCCCGCTGCTGGCCGGGAGGCCGCCGCCGACGAGCCCGGCGGGAAGGGCGGCGGGAGTGCCGGTCGGGACGTCGCTGTGGTTGAGGACCTGGTTCTGCCGGTGCAGGATCGTGCCGTCGACGGCGTCCACGAGCACGGTGTAGCCGAGCAGCTCGGCGCCGGCCACGGAGACCACGTTGGCCTCGAGGACCGGGCGGACCGACCCGTCGGCGTTCGCGAGGGCACGGAGGCGGACCTGCTGCTCCTGGGCGATGCCGGGGATGCTCAGGCGGGTCCAGCCGCCCGAGACGGTCCGGACGATGGAGTCGAGGTCGTCCGGGACGTCGAGGCCGACGTTCGCGGCGGCCTTGAGCCACCCGGCGGCGGGGGTGATCACCGCGGCGGGGGGAGCCTGGGTCGTCTTGGTGACCGAGGAGGAGACGTAGGCGATCTCGCCGCGGGCCACGCCCACGGTGACGGCGCTGCCGACGGCCGGCAGCAGGCCGCCGAAGGTCTGGCGGAAGAAGACCGCGTGGCCGCCGCCGGCGGCCAGCTCCTGGTCGATCGCCTGCATGCCGGCGACCTGCGCGGTGGTGATGCCGAAGAGGGCGGCGTTGCTGCGGAGCCAGCTGCGCGCGGCCGTCACCGGGTCCTTCGAGGTCGCCCGGGCCAGGACGCCGTCGGCCGGGAGGATCGAGGCCGGCGTGCCGAAGGAGTTCCACCGCAGCGTCACGTCGCCGAGGGCGGCCGCGGCACGCTTCTGCGCCAGGCTCGGGAGGGCGGTGCCGCGGGTGTCGACGTCGGAGAGGCCGGGGACCTCGTCGCCGAGGCCGCGGAACGTCGTCGCGAGGTCGGCGAGGGTGGCCGGCTTCGTCGTCTCGTCGGCGACCGCAGTCGCCTGGTTGAGCCCTGGGACCAAGGTGATGGCCAGCAGAGCGCTCACCGCGGCCGAGATCCGGCGGCGGCGCGTCGTCAGGAGGGTCATGCCCGTCCAACGGCGGACCGCGCCGGGGGTTATGCAGGTCGGACGTCCAACCTGTGCGAGGTCTCGTTTGTGACGATTACTTGGAACGATCCAAGAATTCCGGCTACCGTCGGCACGTGCGTGCGATCCGTCGGTTCACCGTCCGTCCTGTCCTCCCAGCCGCGCTGGCCCCGCTCGGTGAGCTCGCGGGCAACCTGCGCTGGTCCTGGCACCCGGAGACGCAGGACGTCTTCGCCGAGGTCGACCCCGACCTGTGGGAGTCCACCGGCCGCGACCCGGTCCGGCTGCTCGGCGCCGTGGGTCGCGAGCGGTTCGACGAGCTCGCCGCCGACCCGGGCTTCCTCGAGCGGCTGGCCGTGGCCCGTGCCGACCTCGACCGCTACCTGACGGCCGACCGCTGGTACCAGCACCGCGTGGCCGGCGACGGCAACGGCGCGGCGGCCGGCGACGCCCCGGGCCCGCGCGCGATCGCCTACTTCTCGCCCGAGTTCGGGATCACCGCCGTGCTGCCGCAGTACTCCGGCGGGCTCGGCATCCTGGCCGGCGACCACCTCAAGGCGGCCAGCGACCTCGGCGTCCCGATCATCGGCGTCGGCCTGCTCTACCGGCACGGCTACTTCAAGCAGTCGCTCTCGCGCGAGGGCTGGCAGCAGGAGACCTACCCGGTGCTCGACCCCGACGAGCTGCCGATCTCGCTGCTCCGCCTGCCCGACGGCTCGGCCGCCACGGTCGCGATCGCCATGCCGGGCGGTCCCGACCTCGTCGCCCGGATCTGGGTGGCCAGCGTCGGCCGCGTCCCGCTGCTCATGCTCGACACCGACGTCGAGGGCAACCCCGAGCACTACGTCGACGTCACCGACCGGCTCTACGGCGGCAACTCCGAGCACCGGCTGCGCCAGGAGCTGCTGCTCGGCGTCGGCGGCGTCCGCGCGCTCCGCGTGTTCTCCGAGGTCACCGGTCACCCGGAGCCCGAGGTGTTCCACACCAACGAGGGCCACGCCGGCTTCCTCGGCATCGAGCGCATCCGCGAGCTGACCGTGGCCGCCGACGGTCCGCTCCTCGACCTCGACACCGCCATCGAGGTCGGTCGGGCCTCCACGGTCTTCACCACCCACACGCCGGTGCCCGCGGGCATCGACCGGTTCCCCCGGTCGCTCGTGGAGCAGTACCTGCACACCGAGACCGGCGCGACGCCCGGCGTCCCCGCCGAGCGCGTGCTCGCGCTGGGCAGCGAGGACTACGCCGGCGGCGACGCCAGCGTCTTCAACATGGCCGTGATGGGGTTCCGGCTCGCGCAGCGCGCCAACGGGGTCTCGGTGCTGCACGGCCACGTGAGCCGCGGCATGTTCAACGGTCTCTGGCCCGCCTTCGACGAGGCCGAGGTGCCGATCGGCTCGATCACCAACGGCGTCCACGCGCCGTCGTGGGTGGCCCGCGAGGTCTTCGCGCTCGCGAGCGCCCACGGTGCCGACGACCAGACCGACGACACCGACGCCTTCTGGAACGCCGTCGACAAGATCCCCGGCTCCGACATCTGGACCGTCAAGCACCTGCTCCGCCAGCGCCTCGTCGACGACGCCCGGCTCCGCCTGGCGAAGTCGTGGGAGAAGCGCGGCGCCGCCAAGGCCGAGCTGGCCTGGATCGACAAGGCGCTCAGCGCCGACGTCCTGACCATCGGCTTCGCCCGGCGGGCGGCGTCCTACAAGCGGCTGACCCTGATGATGCGCGACCCGGAGCGGCTCAAGCGGCTGCTGCTCGACCCGGAGCGCCCGGTGCAGCTGGTCATCGCCGGCAAGGCCCACCCGGCCGACGACGGCGGCAAGAAGCTGATCCAGGACATCGTCAAGCTCTCCGACGACCCCGAGATCCGCCACCGCATCGTCTTCCTCCCCAACTACGACATCGCCATGGCCAAGCCGCTCTACCCGGGCTGCGACGTGTGGCTCAACAACCCGCTGCGCCCCTACGAGGCGTGCGGCACCTCGGGCATGAAGGCCGCGCTCAACGGCGGCCTGAACCTGTCGATCCTCGACGGGTGGTGGGACGAGTGGTACGACGGCGAGAACGGCTGGGCGATCCCGACCGCCGACGGTGTCGAGGACGTCGACAAGCGCGACGACCTCGAGGCCGAGGCGCTCTACGACCTCATCGAGAACGAGGTCGCGCCGCGCTTCTACGACGTCGACGCCGACGGCGTCCCGACCCGCTGGGTCGAGATGCTGCGGCACACGCTCAAGTCCCTCGGCCCCAAGGTGCTCGCCACCCGCATGGTGCGCGACTACACCCGCAAGCTCTACGCCCCGGCCGCGGTCAACGCCCGCGCCCTCAACTCCGACTACGCCGGAGCGCGCGAGCTCGCGATCTGGAAGGCCAAGGTCAAGGCCGGCTGGCCCGACGTCAAGGTCGAGCACGTCGAGAGCAGCGGCGTCGGCGACGCCGTCGAGGTCGGCGAGACCCTCACCGCGCGGGCGTTCGTGTCGCTGGGCACGCTGACCCCCGCCGACGTCGAGGTGCAGCTCGTCCACGGCCGCGCGCAGTCCGACGACACCCTCGTCGACACCACCGCGGTGACCCTCACGCTGGCCGAGAGCTACGACGGCGGCCGCCACCGGTTCGACGGCTCGGTCGCGCTCGCGCGGTCGGGTGCGTTCGGCTACACGGTCCGCGTGGTGCCGTGCAACGGGTTGCTCACCTCGTACGCCGAGCTGGGTGTGGTGGCCACGGCCTGACGCCCCACGGGCGTCGACAGTGGAGGATCGTCGGCGCCAGGAGGGGGACGAACCTCCACCGTCCGAGGGGTCGGGGCGACGCGGCCTCAGGCCAGCCAGCAGTAGAACTCCAGCAGGTTGCCGTCGGCGTCGACGGTGGCGAACTCCCGGGTGCCGAAGTCGGTGTCGCGCGGCGCGCCCGCGTCACCCGGGTGCAGCACACCGGCTGCGCCGAGCTCGGCGTGGAGCTCGTCCACGGCCTCGGCCCGGTCGAGGGCGATGCGGCAGCTGGCCGTTCCTGCCAGGAAGCTCTCCGCACCCGACCGCACGGGGCACTCCCGCAGGTCGTCGACCGGTCGGCCTCGCCACCCGTCGTCGTCGGCCTGCCACAGGTGGAGGCGCGCCTCGTCCCGGAGCACGACCAGCGAAGCCGGCCTCGTGGTGCGGGGAGTCGAAGCCGAAGCGAGTCGCGTAGTAGTGCACCGCTGCCCCGACGTCACGCACCGGCAGGGCTGGGACGGCCGTGCGCATGGTCATGGACCCGACCCTAGGGCCGTGCGCCAGCCGCGCCGGTGTGAGTCCCGGGGTGAGTGTCATGGTGCCGACGGCACCACGCGACTACCGTCCGGCCATGACCTCGCCCCGTCGTCCGTCCCTGTCCTTCGTCGTCGCCGTCCTCGCGCTGCTGGTCGCGACCGGCTCCACGTCGTACGCCGCCGGGCTGGCGCGCAACAGCGTCGGCACCGCGCAGCTCAAGCCCGACGCGGTCACCACGGTCAAGATCAAGAACGGTTCGGTGACCGCGGGCGACCTCAAGGACGGCAGTGTCGGACTCCGCCGACCTCGCGCCGGCAGCGAGGCGGCCGGCCGACATCACCCTCACGCGTCAGCTGGCCGACACCGGAGGCGACATCGAGGTGCTGGTCACCGACGACTTCAAGGTCCGGGCGCGGTGCGACACCAGCGCCAACCTGGTGTCCGTCATCGTCGAACGGGTGACCGACAGCGAGCCCTTCGAGGTGATCGGTGTCCAGGGCCGCAGCGGCGACAACGCGGACGCCGGCAGCTCGGTGTTCAGCGCGTCGGTCCAGGTCATCAACGTCGCCCCCGAGGGTCAGGCCGCCCTCGCCAGCTTCCAGGGTGCGGCCCGTCGTGGCACCGGACCCTGGACCCAGCTGGTCATCGCCGCACGCGTCGACACCTTCGCTGTCGACGACTTCTGCCTCGTGCGGCTGGTCGCCTCCCCGGGCAGGTGACCCCGACGTCCCGCTGGGTCCACCGGACGACGCCGGCCGCCGTCGCGGCGGCGATCGCGAGCGTCTGGACGGCGGTGGACGGCGGGCCGTGGCCGGTCAGGCTTCGCGGAGCACGACGACGCACGGGCCCGACAGCGTGAGCACCTCACCGGCGCTGACCGTGGTGCCGTGGGCGATCGCGGGGTCGGTCGAGAGGACGACCTCGCCGGCGCGGGCCCACTTGTTCTCGGGGAGGTCGAGGACGACGGGGTCGGCGCCGGCGTGGAACCACAGCACGAAGGACTTGTCGGAGAGCTGCTCGCCCTGCGGTCCGGGCGAGCGGAGGGGGGTTCCCAGGACGAACATGCCGAGGGTGGCGAGGTCGCCGTCGTGCCAGTCCTCGGCGGTCATCTCGCGACCCGCGGGGTGCAGCCAGGCGAGGTCCTTGGGGCCTCCCTCGATGGTCGGGCTGCCCGCGAACCAGTGGCGCTGCCGCAGGGCCGGGTGCTCCTTGCGCAGCCGGAGCGCGGCCTTGGTGACCTCGTAGACGTCGAGCCAGGCGTCGTCCGCGCGCCAGTCGATCCACGAGGTCTCGTTGTCCTGGCAGTAGGCGTTGTTGTTGCCGCGCTGGGTGCGGCCGCGCTCGTCGCCGGCGGTGATCATGGGGACGCCGTTGGAGAGGCAGAGCGTCGCCATCAGGTTGGCGGCGGTCCGGCGACGCTGCGCGACCACCTCGGCGTCGATCCCCGGTGGCTCGCCCTCGACGCCGTGGTTGTCCGAGCGGTTGTTGTCGGTGCCGTCACGGTTGGACTCGCCGTTGGCCTCGTTGTGCTTCTGGGCGTAGCTGACGAGGTCGCGCACGGTGAAGCCGTCGTGGGCGGTGACGAAGTTGACCGAGGCGTACGGCGAGCGGCCGTCGTCCGCGTAGAGGTCGGAGGAGCCGGCGAGCCGGGTGGCGACGTCTCGGATGCCGGAGGAGTGGCCGCGCCAGTAGTCGCGGATGGTGTCGCGGTACTGGTCGTTCCACTCCACCCACGGCGGCGGGCAGTTGCCCACGAGGTAGCCGTCCATCGTGGCGTCCCAGGGCTCGGCGATCAGCTTCACGCCGCGCAGCACCGGGTCCTGGCCGACGGCGGTCATGAACCGCGAGCGCATGTCGATCTCGCGGTCGGTGCGCGCCAGGGCCGAGAGCAGGTCGAACCTGAAGCCGTCGACGTGCATCTCGCCGGCCCAGTAGCGCAGCGAGTCGAGCACGAGCCGCAGTGCGAACGGGTCGTTGGTGTCGACCGTGTTGCCGCAGCCGGTGGCGTCCCAGTAGTCGTCGGTGCCGGGGGAGCGGGTGTAGAACGCGGTGTCGTCGAGCCCGCGGAACGAGAGCGTCGGCCCGTCGGTGCCGGCCTCGGCGGTGTGGTTGTAGACGACGTCGAGGAAGACCTCGATCTGCGCGTCGTGGAACGCCTTCACCATCTGCTTGAACTCGGTGACCTGCTGCCCGCGGTCGCCCGAGGCGGAGTAGGCGGCGTGCGGCGCGAAGTAGCCGAGGGTGTTGTAGCCCCAGTAGTTCGAGAGCCCGCGCGCCGACACCGCCGGCTCGGAGACGAACTGGTGGACCGGCAGCAGCTCGACGGCGGTGATGCCCAGGTCGCGCAGGTACTCGATGACGGCAGGGGTCGCGAGCCCCGCGTAGGTGCCCCGCAGGTGCTCGGGCACGCGGTCGTGCAGCGCGGTGACGCCCTTCACGTGGAGCTCGTAGACGACGGTGTCGCGCCAGCGCTGGCGCCGCGGACGGTCGCCGCCCCAGTCGAAGTCGTCGGGGCCGACCACCACCGCCGTGGGCACGTGCCCGGCGGAGTCCAGCTCGTTGAGCGCCTCAGGGTCGTCGAGGTCGAAGCCGTAGACGGACTCGTCGGGGAGCAGCCGGCCGCTCACCGCCCGGGCGTAGGGGTCGAGCAGCAGCTTGTCGCAGTTGAACCGCAGGCCGGCGGCCGGCTGCCACGGGCCGTCGACCCGGAACCCGTAGCGCGTACCGGGCGCGACGCCCGGCAGGGCTCCGTGCCAGGTGCCCAGCGTGTGCTCGGTCAGCCGGTGCCGGGTCTCGACCCCGTCGTCGTCGAAGAGGCACACCCAGGCCGCCGTGCCGCGGGGGGAGTGGACCGCGAAGTTGGTCGACTCCGGCGACCACGTGGCACCCAACGGTTCGAGCCGGCCGGGCCAGACGGCGGCGCGCTCGCCCAGCTCACGCCACATCCCGGCTCCCATGCCGCCCAACGTTAGGGGAGTGGTAGGTATGTGACGTCCGGCACCCGACCGGGTGGGCGGGTCGACGACGGCGTGGAGGAACAGGCGATGGCGGAGTTCGTGCGGCTCGAGGTGGCCGACGGCGTGGGCACGATCCGGCTCGACCGGCCGAAGATGAACGCCATCAGCGTGCAGGTGCAGGCCGAGCTCCGCGAGGCCGCGGCCGAGGCCACCGAGCGGGACGACGTCCGCGCGGTCGTCCTCTACGGCGGCGAGCGGGTCTTCGCCGCGGGCAACGACGTCAAGGAGATGGCAGGCCTGCCCTACGCCGACATGGTGAAGGTGGCCGCCTCGGCCACCTCGGCCGTCACCGCCGTGGCCGAGATCCCCAAGCCCGTCGTCGCGGCGATCACCGGCTACGCCCTGGGCGGCGGCTGCGAGCTGGCGCTGGCGGCCGACGTCCGGTTCGCCGCGGACGACGCCAAGCTCGGTCAGCCGGAGCTGCTGCTCGGCATCATCCCGGGCGCCGGCGGCACCCAGCGGCTCGCGCGGCTGGTGGGTCCGAGCCGGGCCAAGGACCTCATCTACACCGGACGCTTCGTCGACGCCGACGAGGCGCTCGCGATCGGCCTCGTCGACCGGTTGCTCCCCGCGGCCGAGGTGTACGAGGCCGCGGTGGCGTGGGCCTCGCAGTTCACGACGGCGGCCGCGCTCGCGCTGCGGGCGGCGAAGGAGTGCATCGACCAGGGGCTCGACACCGACCTCGACACCGGGCTGCAGATCGAGCGCGCCCAGTTCGCCGCGATCTTCGCGACCGACGACCGCCCAGAGCGGTATGCGATCCTTCGTCGAGCAGGGTCCGGGCAAAGCAACTTCGAGGGGCGCTAGTGGCTGAGAAGGCGACACCGACAGAGTCGACGACGACGACCGGCAGCCGCAGGCTGCCCAAGCTCGCCGGGCGACGCCAAGGGCGTCCGCACCCTGGCGGCCCGGGTGCTGTGGGGCATCTGCGTGCTCTTCGCGCTGATCCTCGCCATCGCGGCCCTGCTGATCGCGCTCGAGGCCAACCCGGCGAACGGACTCGTCGAGCTGGGTGATCCAGCGGGCGGACGACGTCGACCTCGGCGTGTTCGCGCTCGACAACCCCATCAAGGACTTCGACAAGGACCAGACCGACGTCGCCAAGGACGTCAAGACCGCGCTGTTCAACTACGGTCTCGCCGCCATCGTGTGGCTGGTGCTCGGAAAGGTCCTCGACCGGGTCGTCCGCCCCTGAGGCGACCCACGGCGGACGTGAGATGGGCCACGTCCCCGCTGCCCGCGACGGACGTCACACCTAAGTGGTGTGACGCGGCGGTAACCTGCACGTGTCGCGTCATCAGGGCCGCACAGTTCGGCCCACCTAGTGCATCAGGAGGGGCCCACCGGGCCACACCACCATGAACATTGTCGTCTGTGTGAAGCACGTCCCCGACGCCACGGGGGACCGCAAGTTCGAGTCCGACAACACCGTCGACCGCGTCGGCGTCGACGGGCTGCTGTCCGAGCTCGACGAGTACGCCGTCGAGCAGGCGCTGCAGCTGAAGGAGAAGTCCGACTCCCCGGACGACGTCACGGTCACCGCGCTGTGCGTCGGCCCCGAGAAGGCCGTCGACGCCGTCCGCAAGGCGCTGCAGATGGGCGCCGACCAGGGCGTCCACGTCACCGACGACGCCATCGCGGGCTCCGACTACATCGCGACCTCGCTCGTCCTGGCCAAGGCCGTGGAGAAGCTCGGCGCCGAGACGCCGGTCGACCTCGTCGTGTGCGGCATGGCCTCGACCGACGCGTCGGGCAGCGTCGTCCCGGCGATGCTCGCCGAGCGCCTCGGCCTGCCCCAGGTCACGTTCGCCTCGGTCATCGAGACCCAGGGCGACCAGGTCCGCGTGAAGCGCGACGGTGACACCGCCACCGAGGTGATCGGCGCGCACGATGCCGCTGGTGCTCTCGGTGACCGACCAGACCGGCGAGGCGCGCTACCCGTCGTTCAAGGGCATCATGGCGGCCAAGAAGAAGCCGCTCGAGACCCTGTCGCTGAGCGACATCGGTGTCGACGCCGGCGAGGTCGGGCTCTCCGTCGCCTGGTCGACGGTCGAGGAGACCACCGCCCGCCCGCCGCGCGAGGCCGGCGAGATCGTCAAGGACGAGGACGGGTCGGGCGCCTCGGCGCTGACCGAGCTTCCTCGTGTCCAAGAAGTTCATCTGAGCAGGACTGGAGCAACGACATGTCTGAAGTCCTGGTCGTCGTCGACCACGTCGACGGCGCTGTCAAGAAGCCCACGCTCGAGCTCCTGACCCTGGCCCGCCGCCTGGGCGAGCCGTCGGCGGTGTTCTTCGGCTCGGCCGAGGCCGGCGCCGAGGCCGCGAAGAAGCTCGGCGCCCACGGCGCCGAGAAGGTCTACGTCGTCGACGACGCCGAGATCAAGGGCTACCTGGTGGCCCCCAAGGCCGAGGCCCTGCAGCAGCTGGTCGAGAAGACCTCGCCCGCCGCGGTGCTGCTCGTCTCCGGCTACGAGGGCAAGGAGGTCGCGGCCCGGCTCGCGATCAAGACCGGCTCCGGCCTGATCACCGACGCCGTCGACATCGAGGACGACGGCACGGCCTGACCACCCAGTCGGTGTTCGCCGGCAGCTACACCGTCAAGGCCAAGGTCACCCAGGGCACCCCGATCATCACGGTCAAGCCCAACTCGGCCCCGCCGAGGAGACCGGCTCGGCCGGCACCGTCGAGGAGTTCGCCGCGACGATCTCCGACGCCGCGAAGACCGCCAAGATCGTGGCCGCGCAGCCGCGCAAGGCCACGGGTCGCCCCGAGCTCACCGAGGCCGCGATCGTGGTCTCCGGTGGCCGTGGCACCGGCGGCGACTTCGAGCCGATCGAGGGCCTCGCCGACGCGCTCGGCGCCGCCGTCGGCGCCTCGCGTGCCGCCGTCGACTCCGGCTGGATGCCGCACAGCTTCCAGGTCGGGCAGACCGGCAAGGTCGTCTCGCCGCAGCTCTACGTGGCCAACGGCATCTCCGGTGCGATCCAGCACCGCGCCGGCATGCAGACCTCGAAGACCATCGTCGCGGTCAACAAGGACGAGGAGGCGCCGATCTTCGAGCTCGTCGACTTCGGCGTCGTCGGCGACCTGCACAAGGTGCTGCCCGCCGCGACCGAGCAGATCGAGAAGCGCAAGAGCTAAGCCCGCAGCCGGGTGCGAGGAACGAGCGCCCGGCGTGGCGGGCGCAGGTCGAGCAAGCCGCGCGGCTGAGGAACGAAGCCGCGGCCGGCGGGTCGAGACCACCGCAGGTGTCAGTCGTCAGCGCGATCGAGACGCCACGCGGTCGGCACTTCGCAGGCCGGTCGAGGTGCGCTCGCCGCGGCCCGTCGCACCGTAGCCTGGCCCGTGAGCACGACAGCCGACCCCCACGACGCCGTCCGCGCCCTGGCGGTCCGGGCCCGCGAGGCCTCGCACGAGCTGGCGCTGGCCACGCGCGCCACCAAGGACGCCGCCCTGCACGCGATGGCCGACGCCCTGCTGGCGCACGGCGACGAGCTCCTGGCCGCCAACGCCGAGGACGTCGAGCGCGCCGAGGAGGCGCGGCACCGCCGCCAACGTCGTCGACCGGCTCCGGCTGACCGACGAGCGGCTCGGCGGCATGGCCGAGGGGCTGCGCGACGTCGCCGGCGCTGCCCGACCCGGTGGGCGAGGTGGTGCGGGGCAGCACCCTGGCCAACGGGCTCGAGCTGCGGCAGGTGCGGGTGCCGTTCGGCGTCGTCGGGATGATCTACGAGGCCCGTCCCAACGTGACCGCCGACGCCGCCGGCATCTGCCTGAAGTGCGGCAACGCCGTGCTGCTGCGCGGCCTCGAGCGCCGCGTCGTCCAACGCCGCGATCGTCGAGGTGCTCCGCGACGCCGTCGCCGCGGCCGGGCCTGCCGGCCGACGTGCGTCCAGCTGGTCCCGGCCGACTCCCACGACACCGTCAAGGCGCTGATGCGGGCCCGCGGGCTGGTCGACGTGCTGATCCCGCGCGGCGGGGCCGGCCTGATCCAGAGCGTCGTCGAGGAGTCGACGGTGCCGGTCATCGAGACCGGCGTCGGCAACTGCCACGTCTACGTCGACGCCGCCGCCGACCTCGACCAGGCGCTCGCGATCGTGCTCAACTCCAAGACCCACCGCACCAGTCGTCTGCAACTCCGCCGAGTCGCTGCTCGTGCACGCCGACCTGGTCGAGCAGCTTCCTGCCGACGGTCGTCGCGGCGCTGCAGGAGGCCGGGGTCACCGTGCACGGCGACGAGACCGTCGCCCGGCTGACGGGCGTCGTGCCCGGCCACCGACGACGACCACGCCACGGAGTACCTCTCCATGGACATCTCGGCGGCCGTGGTGAGCGACGTCGACGGCGGCGATCGCCCACATCCGCCGCTTCTCGAGCGGCCACACCGAGGCGATCGTGACCCGGGACCTGGGCGCCGCCCGGCCGGTTCGTCGCGGCCGTCGACTGGCCGCGGTGCTGGTCAACGCGTCGACCCGGTTCACCGACGGCGGCGAGTTCGGCTTCGGCGCCGAGATCGGCATCAGCACCCAGAAGCTGCACGCGCGCGGCCCGATGGGGCTGCCCGAGATGACGTCGACCAAGTACGTCGTCATGGGGACGTGGCCACGTCCGCTGACTGCACACCCCCGCGGGTACCGTGTTCCCGCGTGCCTGAGCATGCGACGTACGCCGACCCCGCCGCCGAGAGGCTCTGGACCGGCGCGACGGTCATCACCTTCGTCCGCACGATCGCGTCGCTCGCGCTGTGCCTGGTCGGGGTGTGGCAGGAGGAGCTCGCCTGGCTCGTCGTCGGGCTGGGCGTCTACTGGGTCGGCGACAGCCTCGACGGCGCTGGGCGCGGTTGTTCGACTGCGAGACCCGCATCGGCGCGGTCTTCGACATGCTCTGCGACCGGCTCAACTGCGCCACGTTCTACCTCGGCTTGCTGGCGCTGCAGCACGAGATGATCCTGCCGGTGTCGGTCTACCTCTTCGAGTTCCTGGCCGTCGACTTCTTCCTGTCGCTGGCCTTCCTCGCCTGGCCGATCCGCAGCCCCAACTACTTCTACGAGGTCGACCGCCGCATCTACGAGTGGAACTGGTCGATGCCGGCCAAGACCCTCAACTCCTCGCTGTTCGCCGTGCTGCTCCTCGTCACCGGCTGGTGGTGGCTCGGCCTGATCATCGCCATCGGGCTCCTGGTCATAAGTCGTCTCGCTGCGCTGGCTGCTCCAGCTCGGCCTCCCGATCCCGGCTGCCGCGTCCGCCCCGAGGGCGCCGACACCCACGGCCGGTAGGCCTGCGTGCTCTGGCTCTGCTGAGCTCGTTCGGGCTCAGCGCGGCTTCGGCGCTGCTGCCCTTCCTGCCGATCGAGCCGTTCATCATCGGCGGCGCCGCCGCGGACGACCGACGGCACCGGCGCGTGGATCGCGCTCGGGATCGCGGCCGGCGCGGGCGCCACCGTCGGCAAGCTCGTCTGGTACGAGCTGGGCCGCCGCGGCATCGAGACGAGCTGGGTCCAGAAGAAGCTCGCCAAGCCGAAGCTGCAGGCCTCCTACGACAGGTGGAGCGCGCGCATGGACGGGCGACCGGTCTACGCCGGCGCCATCATGTTCGTCTCGCCGCCTCGGCGGGCATCCCGCCGCTGCTGGTCATGTCGGTGGTCGCCGGCGCCGCTCAGGATGCCGCAAGTGGGTCTTCGTGCCGACGGTCCTGGTCGGCCGGTCCCTCCGGTTCGCGCTGCTCTTCCTGGGTGCCGACTTCGCCTTCTTCTGAGGCACGCGATAAGGTGACGCCCATGTCGCTGAGCACCGTCGTCGCCCTGGTCGCCGAGACCGGCGCCGAGCTCCGAGCCCGCCGTCAGCCCCTGGGTCATCGGCGGCCTGGCCCTCGGCATCCTGCTGGCCCTGCTCGTCGCGCTCATCGCCTTCGGCGGGGGACGCGAGCACAGCTGATGGCCCGTCCGATGACCCGGCGTCGGGTCGGCGTCATGGGTGGCACCTTCGACCCGATCCACCACGGGCACCTCGTCGCGGCCTCCGAGGCGCAGGCGTGGTTCGACCTCGACGAGGTCGTCTTCGTGCCGACCGGCCAGCCGTGGCAGAAGTCCGACCGAGGTCGTCTCGCCGGCCGAGCACCGCTACCTGATGACGGTCGTCGCGACGGCGTCCAACCCGCGCTTCCGGGTCTCGCGGGTCGACATCGACCGCGACGGCCCGACGTACACGATCGACACGCTGCGCGACCTCGCCGCCGAGCTGCCCGACGCCGACCTGTACTTCATCACCGGCGCCGACGCCCTGGCCGACATCTTCAGCTGGCGCGACGCCGAGCAGGCTCTTCGAGCTCGCGCACTTCGTCGGCTGCACCCGCCCGGGCTCCGAGCTCGGACCCGCGACGGTCGAGGCCATCCCGCACGATCGCGTCACCCTGCTCGAGATCCCCGCCCTCGCCATCAGCTCGACCGACTGCCGCGACGCGGCAGAGCGCGGGCCGGCCCGTCTGGTACCTCGTGCCCGACGGCGTCGTCCAGTACATCCACAAGCACCGCCTCTACACCGGGCCCCCGCGGGCCCCAGGAAGAAGCCGTATGACCGCCACCGACCACGCCATCGAGCTCGTCGTCGCCGCCGCCCGCGCGGCCAGCGACAAGCTGGCCACCCAGATCATCGCCTTCGACGTCAGCGAGCAGCTCGCCATCACCGACGCCTTCGTCCTCGCCTCCGCGAGCAACGACCGCCAGGTCAAGGCCATCGTCGACGAGGTCGAGGACAAGCTGCGCGAGATCGGCTCCAAGCCGATCCGCCGCGAGGGCGAGCGCGACGGACGCTGGGTGCTCATCGACTACGGCGAGATCGTCGTGCACGTGCAGCACGAGGAGGAGCGGCAGTTCTACGCCCTCGAGCGGCTCTGGCGCGACTGCCCGATGATCAAGCTGCCCGCCGACGTCAGCGCCCACGAGCGGCCGCGCGAGCAGCCCGACCAGCCGCGAGCAGCCGAGCCGTGAGCCGGACGCTGGTCCTGCTGCGGCACGGCCGGACGCCGTGGAACCACGAGGGCCGGATCCAGGGGCACCAGGACATCGGCCTGGACGACGTCGGCCGCGCGCAGGCGGCGCGCGTCGCCCCGGCGCTGGCCGCGCTCGCCCCCGTCGCCGGTCTGGAGCTCCGACCTCGGCCGCGCGCGGGAGACGGCCGCCCTGGTCGGCGCGGCCTGCGGGCTCGAGGTCGTGCACGACGAGCGGCTGCGCGAGTTCGGGTTCGGCGCCCGCGAGGGTCTCTCGCACGCCGAGTTCGCCGACCCGCGACCCCGAGGGCTTCGCGCTGCTCCGGCACGGCGACTACGACGCCGTCCAGGGCTCCGAGCGCACCGTCCGGGTCGCGGCGCGGATGGTCGAGGTGCTCCGCGAGCTGCTGGCAGGCCTGGAGCCGGGGGAGACCGCGGTGGCCGTCTCGCACGGCGGGTCGATCCGGGTCGCCGCGGGCGCCGTCCTGGGGTGGCCCGAGGCGCTGTTCCACACCCTGCGCGGTCTCGACAACTGCGGCTGGGTGGTGCTCCGCGAGCACCCGTCGACCGGGGTCCTGATGCTCGAGGCCTACAACCGGGTGGCGGGCTGACCCCGATTTCACAAGGCCGGGGGAGGTTGAGTAATGTTTCCCCGTCGTCGTCTCGACGGCGTCCTTCGGGGGTGTGGCGCAGCTGGTAGCGCACCTGCATGGCATGCAGGGGGTCAGGGGTTCGAGTCCCCTCACCTCCACCGAGCACCGAGGCCGGTCCGGCGGACCGGCCTCCGGTGTTTTTCCCAGGCGACTCCTCCCGTCGAGCTGTGGCTGGACACATGTCTGGACATGTGACCAGAATGGTCGGGTGACGAGCCGCTACGCCTCCCTGACGCGCGCCCAGCTCGCGGCGCTCGCCCCCGAGCTGCTGCTGTGCGGGCAGCTGATCGACCGGGCCGGCATGCCGTACTGCATCCAGCACTTCGGGCAGGACGGCATGACCGAGATCGCCATCGAGGAGTGGATGGGCGCGAGTCCCGTCTACACCCGGCGGATGCAGGACGCGCTCGACTACGCGACCGGCGACCTGCCGGCGATCTTCAAGGGCATGCAGCTCGACATCGGGGCGCCGCCGCAGTTCATGGACTTCCGCTACACGCTGCAGGACCGGTGGACCGGCGGGTTCTCCCTGGCCCACTGCGGTGCCCTCGTCGACGTCGAGCCCATGGGCGACGACTACGTCACCAAGATGTGCCACGACATCGAGGACCCCACGTTCGACGCCACGGCCGTGGCGACCAACCCCAAGGCGCGGATGCGGCCGGTGCACCGCCCGCCACGGCGTCCCGCCGGCCGCACACCCGCCTGCGAGTGGATCGTCGACATCGACCCGGAGCGCGAGGACCTGCAGCCCGCGCCCGAGTTCGCGCTCACCCGCGACACCCGTGCCGCGACCCTGGTCCTCGACCCGATCGACGCCTCCGACGAGGGGCTGTCCGACTACAGCGGGCCCGTCGTCGACGACCTCGACTTCTCCCTCTACTCGCACTCGGCGCTGGTCCGCATCGTCGACGAGGTCGTCATCCAGATGCACCTGCTCAACCTCTCGTTCCACGCCGCCGTCGAGAAGCGCGCCACGGACGTCGCCGAGCTCGACCGCGTCGTGTCGAACCAGGCCGTCGGGGTCGCGGGCATCACGGCCGAGCGGATGCACGGCGCGCTCGGGCTCGGCACCTCGCCCGACGACGTCGCGCGGCTGCTCGAGCTGCACCCGCTCCTCAATCCCCACGACTACGTCGACGTCGTCCGCTCCGGTGCCACGCTCACCGTGCGGCCCTCGGCCGCTCACGAGGACGGCGGGTGGCTCGCGCTGCTCGGCCCCTCCCGCCCCGAGCAGCTGCAGGCCGCCGTCCGCGCGGTCGACCCCCACCTCGACGTCGAGGTCGTGGGCGACGCCCGCTCGTGGACGGCGACGGTCGTGGTCCGCGAGCAGGCGGCCAAGGAGCACGAGGCCGTCGTGATGACCAAGTTCAGCACCGGCGCGGCGTTCGCCTTCGAGCCGCGCCGCTCCCTGCCGTTGACCGTGGTCTGAGGGCGCAGATGGCCCGGTCGGGCCTGGTGGCGCGGGATGGCGCAGTCCTAGCGTCGCGCCATGAGCAGCACGCGCCGGAGCGCTACAACACGGTCGCCGCCACCCTCGCCCTGGTGCTCGCCCTCGGCACGTCCGGGGCCTACGCCGTCGGCAAGGTCACCGCGAAGGACCTCGCCAAGGACGCCGTCACCTCCCGCGCCGTCGACAACGGGACGCTGACCTCCGCCGACCTGCATGACGGCTCCGTCAGCACCGGCAAGGTGAAGGACGGCTCGCTGAGGCGCCGGGACCTGGGACCGGGCGCGCTGCCCGAGGGCGGCCTCGGCACGCTGGGCGTGGTCGTCGAGCCCGCCCGCGACGCCGTCGAGCTGCTGCTTCGGACCGGCGAGGATCGTCCTCGCCAGGCCCACCCGGGTGCTCGTCCAGCTCACGGTCGACCAGACGGTCTCCTGTCCCGGCGGCGGCGGGAGCTGCACCTTCGAGTACGGCGCCTACCTGGTCGACGGCGGCGCGCGGGTGCCGGTGGCGGGCACGGGCGGCGTCGTCGGGGCGGCGGCGGGCAGCACCGTGCAACGCGACACGACCACCCTCGGGGTCGTCGACCTGGCACGCGGGTCCCACGAGGTGCGGCTGGGCGTGCTCAAGTCGGGCGGGGTGACGGGCAGCACGAGCCTGGCGCGGGTCCAGATCGTGCTGCTCGAGCTGGGCAACGCGCCTGGCTCGTCGACGGGCGACCCCGACGCCCGCACCAGCAGGGGGACGCCGGTCGTCGTCAGGTGACCTGCAGCTCGCTCCAGTCCACCGACGCCGTCCGGTCCTGGTACTCCGCGACGCGACCGGGCCAGTTGGTGGTGATCCGTGGCCCGTCGACGTACCAGCTGTCGCAGCCGTTCCACGCCGAGTCGCGCAGTCGCGACTGCATCTCGCGGTCGTAGGCCTCCGCCACCTCGGGGAGCACCTCGACCGACCGGGCGCCGTCGGCGACGCGCGCGGCGACCTCGGCGACGTAGCCCGCCTGGGCCTCCATCATCGCGATGATCGAGCTGCCGCCGAGGTTCGTGTTGGGCCCGTAGATGCAGAAGAAGTTCGGGAAGCCGGGCACCGCGAGGCCGAGGTGGGCGTGGGCGCCGTCCTTCCACTCCGCGTGCAGGTCGCGGCCCGCGCTGCCGGTGACCTCGATGCCGGCGAGGAACCCCGTCGCCGCGAACCCGGTGCCCCAGATGATCACGTCGGCCTCGTGCAGCGTGCCGTCGTCGGTCCGGACGCCGGACGGCTCCACCGCGGTCACGGCGTGGGTCACGACGTCGACGTGCTCGCGGGCCAGGGCCGGGTACCAGTCGTTGGAGAACAGGATCCGCTTGCAGCCGATGTCGTAGTCGGGCACCAGCCTGGCGCGCAGGGCGGCGTCGGGCACCTGGCGCCTCAGGTGCAGCCTCCAGGCCTTCTCGATGGTGCCGAGCAACGCCTTCGACCAGCGGCACCTGCCCGCCGAGCGCGGCGTTGAGCTTCTCGCTGACCCAGAACCACGACCGGCGCTCGCCGCCGAGCAGCGCCGGCCAGCGCTCGAAGGCGCGGTGGTGGCGCGGCTGGTACTCGGTGTCGGGCTTCGGGACGACGTAGGGCGCCGAGCGCTGGAAGACCGTCATCGCGCCCACCCGGTCGACGATGCCGGGCACGAACTGGATCGCGCTCGCCCCGGTGCCGACCACCGCGACCCGCTTGCCGCGCGAGGTCGACGTCGTGGCGCCACTGGGCGGAGTGGAACGCCGGACCGGCGAAGGTCTCGAGGCCCGGGACCCGTGGCACGACGGGGTTGGAGAGCTGGCCGACCGCCGAGACGACCAGGTCGGCCTCGTACGACGTCGCCGTCGGCGCAGGTGACGCGCCACGTGCCGGACTCCTCGTCGAGCACGCACGAGACGACCTCGGCGCCGGTGACGACGAGGTCGGTCAGCCCTTCGCGCTCGGCGGCGCCGCGCAGGTAGGCGAGGATCTCGGGCTGCTTGGAGTAGCGGTGGCCCCACGCGGGGTTGATCGCCCAGGACCACGAGTACAGCGGCGACGGCACGTCGCACGCCGCGCCCGGGTAGGTGTTGTCGCGCCACACGCCGCCGACACCCGTCCGCCCGCTCCAGCACGGTGATGTCGGTGATGCCCCGCTGCCGCAGGGCGCGGGCGGCGCCGAGCCCGCCGAAGCCGGCTCCGATGATGACCACGCGCGGACTGATCTGCTCCATGACGACGACCGCTAGGGCCCGGGGCGCCCCGGGGACAGGACTGCCGGGCAACGGGGTTGATAATTCCGGACATGCGTCTTCCCGAGCCCGCTGCCGAGGGACTGGTCGTTCGCCGCGCGGCGCGACCGGCGTCGCCCTGCTCGTGCGGTTCGCCGCGGCTCGCGGGGTCCCGCCGGACGTCGCGCTGGCCGGCACGGGCCTCGACGCCTCGGTGCTCGACCGCACGGACGTCGAGGTCACCGCCGACCAGGAGCTGCGGGTGGTGCGCACGCTGCGGCGCGAGCTCGGCGAGGTGGCGGGCCGAGGTCGGCGCCGACCTACGGCATCGCGACGTTCGGCGCGTTCGGGCTGGCGATGCTGGCCGGTCCGCACCGTGCTCGACGCGATGACCACGGCGCTCCGCTTCATCGACCTCAGCTTCGCCTTCGTCATCCCGCGTGCCGACGTCGAGGGCGACGTCGTGCGCGTGACGATGGACGCCGGGAGGTGCCGGGCGACGTGCGGCGCTTCCTGCTCGAGCGCGACGCGACCGCCGTCCGGCTGGTGCTCGACGACCTGGTCCCCGGCGGCGTCGGCTCGGTGCTCGAGGTGGGGGACGGTCGGGCGACCGTGGTGTTCGGTGCCGCCGAGCTGGCCCGGCCGCTGCCGCGACGGCGGGCCGACCGGCTGGCGCTGGCCGGGGCGGTGTGCCGCGACGTCGTCGACCGGCGCCGGGCCCGCACCGGCCTCGCGGCCGACGTCCGGGTGCACGTGACCCAGCGCCTGCGCGACGGGGCGCCGATGCCCGAGGTCGCCGCCGCGCTGGGCTGGACCGAGCGCACCCTCCGCCGGCGGCTGGCGCCGAGGGCGTCGGCTACCAGGAGCTGCTCGACGAGGTGCGGTCCTCGCTGGCGACGGAGCTGTCGCGCGGTCGCTCGATGCCGCTCGACCGAGCTCGCGAGCCACCTGGGCTACGCGAGCCCGTCGGCCTACCTCCACGCACGGGCGCGGTGGACCGCGACCCGTGGACGGGAGGGACGTGAGCCCGATGCCGGCGCCGCGTCGAGCGCCCGCGTGACGGGGACCCGTCCGGGGTGTCACGAGCCGTGGCCACCTCGGACCGGGTCGTCCGATCCTGACGCGGTAGCGGTGCCGCCGAGCGCCGGTGACCTTGTGACGCCGTCGCCGCAGCCTGGTGTCGGCCGCCCGTCGCCGCCGCAGGTTGCTGGTGCTGCCAGCGACCGTGCCCTTGCTCAGCAGCGTGACCGTGACCGGGTGGCGCCGGACGCCGCGACCGAGACCTCGGCAGGCCCGGCGCCTTGAGGTCGCGCGCCGGCGACCTTGGTCAGGGCGGCGACCTGGACGGCCGGGCCGAGCGGGTCCGGGTCGCCCGGGCCGCCGGCAGCACGCTCGGCGTCCGCCCGAGCAGGGTGCGGTACAGGTCGGTCTGGTCGATGACGCCGGTGACGTTGGCGGCCTGCGGGCCGGACGCCGCGACGCGGATCTGGGTGCCGGTGTGGTCCGAGCCCGACCGCGTTGGTCGAGTAGGCGACCGACATCGGGTCGCCGTCGGCCGTCAGCACCGTCGCGGTCTGGCGGCCGTCGTCGGCCGGGTTGCCCGACGATCTGCGTGGAGTGGGCGTGGTCGCCGGTGACGATGATCAGGGTGTCGGGGTGCTCGGCCTGGTAGTCCAGCGCCACCTGCACGGCCTCGTCGAGCTCGATGAGGTCACCGATGGCGCCGCAGATGTCGGCGGTGTGCTCCTGCTTGTCGATCATCGCGCTCTCGGCCTGCAGGAAGAACCCGTCGGGGTTGTCGAGCAGCTCGATCGCCTTCTCGGTCATCGCCGAGAAGTCGGGCTGGTTGCCGCGGTCGGCGTCGGTGCAGGTCGTGGTCGGCCCGCCCGCGCCCGGCGGCGCGTGGCGACGAGCGGGTTGTACCGCGGGGTCATGTTGCCGGTGGCGAACAGCCCGAGCACGGGGCCGTCGTCCAGCGAGGTGACGGCGCTCGAGTCGCCGCCTTGTCCTCGACGAGGCGGTAGCCCTTGGTCGTCTGCGCGTCGGCGAGCGCGGTGCCGCCGGCGTCGGTGGCCTGCAGCGAAGCGGTTCTTGCCGCCGCCCATGCAGGACGTCGATCTCGTGGTCGACGAGCTGCTCGGCGACCGAGCCGAGGCCGGCGGGCACGGCCGACTTCTTCTCCGAGGCGCACGGCGTCATGTCGGTCGGGCCCTGGCAGCCGCGCTGGCTGATGTGCGAGGCGGCCGCGGCCGGGGTGGCGTCGGTGATCTCCGCGGTGGAGACGTTGCCGACGAGCTTGCCGTCCTCCTGGTACTTCTCGAGCACGGTCTCGTAGTTCTCGCCGGGCACGTTGGCGGCGACGCTCGGGCCCTGGGAGAGGCGGCCGTCGATGGTCTTCTTGCCGGTCGACCAGCCGCTGGCGGTCGGGGCCGAGTCGGAGACGTAGGCGATGGGGTAGTCGGGTCCCGACGCCGGCCTTGAGGCCGTAGGTCGTCATGGCGCCCGTGAACGCGAGGCTGTCGAGACCGGGGAACCGGCCGCCGGCGCCGACGGCGTAGTTGCGCGCCGCGGTGATCATCGAGTCGTCCATGCCGTCGCCGATGATCAGGATGACGTTGCGGGGCTTGCTCGGGTCGATGCTTCGCGGCGAGGTCGGCCGAGACGTCCTGGGTGAAGCCGGGGGCGAGCCGCGGCGGGGAGCGCCGGGGCCGGCCAGTGGCGGTGGTGGCGCCGAGCGCCACCAGTGCCGGCCAGGCCGGCCACGACCAGGGTGGTACGGGTGCGTCGCACAGGTGGTCCTTTCGTCGGATGTTCCGGGAGCAACCTCGCGACGGCAACGGACCTCGGGGAGACCGGCGACCGACGTCCACGTGACCATCGGGTGACCAATCGACCCGCTGACCCGCCCGCATGCTGCGACGAGGTCAGCGACGGCGGGTCAGGTGATGGTCATGCCGCCGTCGACGGCGAGGGTCTGGCCGGTGATGTAGCCGGCCGGCGTCGGAGGCGAGGAAGACGACGGTGGCGGCGAGCTCGGCGGGGTCGCCCTTGCGGCCGGTGGGGATGCGGGCGTTCATGGACTCGAGGTAGCCGTCGGGGTACTGGTCGGTCATCTCGGAGGTGAAGAAGCCCGGGCGCGATGGCGTTGACGCGGATGCCCTTGCGGCCGGTCCACTGCTGGGCGAGGTCGCGGGTCAGGCCGATGAGCCCGGCCTTGGAGGCGGCGTAGGCGGCCTGGGGGAGCCCGGCGGTGGTGATGCCGAGGACCGAGGAGATGTTGATGATGCTCGAGCCGGGCTGCATCACGCGCCCGCAGGCCTGGGCCATCCAGTAGCAGCCGTTGAGGTTGACGTCGATGACGCCGCGGAACTCCTCGGGCGTCTCGCGGGTCGCGGGGACGGCGGTGCCGATGCCGGCGTTGTTGACCAGGATGTCGACGCGGCCGAACTCCTCCATCGCCAGGGCGACGAGGTTGCTGCACGAGTCGGGGTCGGCGACGTCGGTGGCCACGGTGAGCGCACGGCGTCCGGTGGCGCTGACGAGGGCGGCGGTGTCGGCGAGCCGGTCGGCGCGGCGCGCGCCGAGGGCGACGTCGGCGCCGGCCTCGGCCAGGGCCTGGGCGAACGCGACGCCGAGGCCGCTCGAGGCGCCGGTGACGACGGCGACCCTGCCGTCGAGGTCGAAGAGGTCGGTGACGGTCATGCGGTGATCGTAGGAGCACGCGATCCACCACCCGCAGGTGACCGCCGCCACCCGGTCATTGCATTGAACCCCAGCCGGGTAGAGGATGCGGGGGCCGCGGTGCTTCGGCGACGGTTCTCCGGCGCCCGACGCGGCTTCCTGCATATCTGCTTCATCGGAGGGATGAACTCGTGAGGATCTCCATGCCAGGCCGAGGGACGCGTCGGCGTCTGCTCGGCACTGTCGGCGTCGGCGCCGTAGCGCTCGCCGCCATGACCGCACCGGGGCAGGCTGCCCCGGCGGTGCCCGGTGCGGCCGCACCGAGGGCCGCGGCCGTGAGCAAGGCGCCGAAGGCCACGCAGCTGGGCGCCGGGCGGTACGTCGTGCTGCTGCGCGCCCCCTCCGCCGCGACGTACGCGGGCGGCCGTGCCGGCCTGCCCGCCACGCGCGCCACCGGCGGTCAGCAGTTCCGCGCCGACACGCCGCGCGGTCCGCCAGTACTCCGCGTTCCTGCGCAAGAGCCAGGACGGCATCGCCTCCGAGCTCGGCATCGCCATCAAGGACCGCTACACCATCGCCAGCAACGGCTTCGCGGCGAGCCTCACGGCCGAGCAGGCCCTGCGGCTCTCCTCGGACCGCCGCGTCCTGGTGGTCCAGAAGGACACCCAGCGCCACGTCGACACCTGGAACACCCCGACCTTCCTCGGCCTCGCCGGGAAGAACGGCGTCTGGAAGGCCCACGGCGGCACCAACAAGGCCGGGGCGGGCGTCGTGATCGGCGTCCTCGACTCGGGCGCCTGGGCGGAGTCGAAGTCGTTCCGCGGCAAGAAGCTCAGCACCCAGCCCGTGACGCCGCTGGGACGCGACCATGAAGAAGAACGGCGCGACCCGGATGGAGAAGGTCGACGGCGGCATCTTCAACGGGCAGTGCGAGACCGGCGAGAACTGGACCCTCAGCGACTGCAGCTCGAAGATCATCGGCGCGCGTTACTACGCCGACGCCTTCCTGCTCGACGTGCCGGAGGAGCACCGCTCGCCGGCCGAGTTCATCTCGACCCGTGACGGCGCCGGCCACGGCTCGCACACCGCCAGCACGGCCGGCGGCCGGATCGTCGACAACGTGACGGTCGAGGGCCGCAAGTTCGGCACCGTCACCGGCATGGCCCCCGGCGCCGCCCTCGCGATCTACAAGATCTGCTGGGAGGACGACGACCCCGACACCGGCGGCTGCTACACCTCGTCGCTCGCTCGCCGCGATCGACGACGCCGTCGCCGACGGCGTCGACGTGATCAACTACTCGATCTCGGGCGCCACGGACACCGTCGTGGACGCCGTCGAGGTCGCCTTCGAGGGCGCGGCCGAGGCCGGCGTCTTCGTCGCCACGTCGGCAGGCAACAGCGGCCCCGAGGAGTCGACCGTCGCGCACAACAGCCCGTGGCTGACCACGGTCGCCGCGTCGACGCACTACAACTACGAGAACACCGTGGTGCTGGGCAACGGCAAGAAGTTCGCCGGCGCCTCGATCTCGGGCACGGCCGTCCCGAGCTCGCCGCTCGTGTTCGCCGGTGACGTCGGTCGTCTCCGAGGGCGACGCGGCCGACGCAGCTCTGTGCGGTCCCGACACGCTCGACCCGGCCAAGGTGACCGGCAAGATCGTCGTCTGCAACCGCGGCACCTACGACCGCGTCGCCAAGAGCGCCGAGGTCGCAGCGTGCCGGGGGCAAGGCGATGATCCTGGCCAACGTCAGCCCCAACAGCCTCGACGCCGACTTCCACTCGGTGCCGACGATCCACGTCGACGAGACCGCCGGCGCCGCCATCAAGGCCTACGTCGCAGGCGCAGGGCGCCTCGGCCAAGGCCTCGTTCGTGCTGGGCAACAAGACGCCGTCCGTGCCGCCGCTGCCGCAGGTCGCGGGCTTCTCCTCGCGCGGTCCGGCCATCGCCAACGACGGTGACCTGCTCAAGCCCGACATCGCCGCGCCGGGTGCGAGCGTGCTCGCCGCCGTCGCGCCGCCGTCGAACTCCGACCGGAACTACGACCTGTACTCCGGGACGTCGATGGCCTCGCCGCACATCGCCGGCCTCGCGGCCTTCATCATCGGTGACCAGCCGGGCTGGACGCCGATGCAGGTCAAGTCGGCCATGATGACCAGCGCCAAGCCGCTGCTCGACGAGAACGGCAAGCCGTCGCAACGACGCCTTCGCCGGCGGCTCGGGCCAGGTGCAGCCGCGGTCGTTCTTCGACCCCGGCCTCTTCGTCACCGCAGGCGCCCGCCAGTGGCAGGGCTTCCTGACCGGTCAGGGCCTCCCGACCGGCGTCCCGGCCATCGCGGCCGCGTGACCTCAACGTGCCGTCGATCGCGCAGAGCGCGGTCACCGGCTCGACGGTCATCACCCGCACCTTCACCTCGACCCGCAAGGGCCAGTGGAACTTCAACATCAAGGTGCCGGGCTTCACGGTGAAGACCAGCCGCCCCCGGGTCACGGCCACCCGCGCCAACGACCAGATCTCGGTGAAGTTCACCTTCACCCGGACCACGGCGCCGATCGACGCCTACTCGATGGGCTGCGATCACGCTGAACGGACCCACCAAGGTCCGGATCCCCGTGGCGCTGCGCCCGGTCGCCGTCGACGCTCCGGACTCGGTCTCGGGCACCGGCACCACCGGCTCGGTCGACGTCGACATCGTCTCCGGCGAGACCGGGACGATCGACGTCACGCCCGCAGGGTCTGTGGCCCGCCGTCACCGAGTCCGGTGCCGTCGCGGTCGACGACTACGACCTGCAGTGCTTCACGGTGCAGCCGGGCACGACGACGGCCGTCTTCGACCTCGACTCGCTCGACAACACCGCCGACCTCGACATGTTCGTGTACCTCAGCGACTCGTGCGACCCGAACGACATCGTCGAGGAGGTCGGCGACTCCGCCACGGGCTCGGCCGACGAGAGCGTCACGATCGAGGACCCCGAGCCGGGTGCCTACATCGTGGAGGTCGACGGCTACGAGGCCGGCGCCCAGGGCAGCCCGATCGCCTACGACCTCGACTACTTCGGTCTCGGCGCGACGCCGGGCGTGGGCAGCCTGACGGCCACCCCCGACCCGGTGCCGGTCGTCGCGGGCAAGAAGTCGACGTTCACGCTCAGCTGGTCCGGCCTCGCGGCCGACACCCGCTACCGCGGGTCGGTCGCCTACGCGGGCTCGTCCGACACGCACGCTCGTGGAGGTCGACACGCACACGCATTCGTCGTGACGCGTGTCTGAGCAGCACGGCACCACCCGTAGCACCGAGTGACCACGCGGGGCGTGGACGGCAGTCGCCGCCCACGCCCTGCGTGCGTGGCGGGGCCGTCTAGGGTCGCGTCATGCCCTCCGGTGCCGTCGACGTCGACATCCCCAGCCACGGCGTCCGGCTCTCGGGCTGGCACTACCGAGCCGCCACCGACGCCTGGACGACGCCGGCGGGCCGGCCGTGCGTGGTGATGGCGCACGGGTTCGGCGCCACCAAGGACGCCGGCCTGACGCCGTTCGCCGAGCGGTTCGCGGCGGCCGGCGCCGACGTCGTCGTGTTCGACTACCGCGGCTTCGGCACCTCCGACGGCACGCCGCGCCAGCACGTCGACCACCGACGGCACCGCGACGACTACCGCAGCGTCGTCGCCCACGTGCGGTCGATGCCGGGCATCGACCCCGACACGCGTCGTGCTGTGGGGCAGCTCGTACTCGGGTGGCCACGTGGTGGCGGTGGCCGCCGGCGACCCGCGGATCGCCGCCGTCGTCTCGCAGGGCGCCGCGATGGACGGGTTCGCGGCCGTGCTCGAGATCCGTCGGTACGCCGGGCTCAGGCAGCTGCTGCGGCATCACCGGCCACGCCCTGCGCGGGGTGGTGCAGCGCGGCTACACCGTGCCGATCGTCGGCGAGCCGGGCTCGCTGGCCGCGATCACCTCGCACGACGGGCTCGTCGGGCTACGAGCTGATCATGGGGCCGACGTTCCGCAACGAGATGCTCGCCCGCGGCATCGTGCCGATCAGCCTCAACCGGCCGGTGGCGGTGGCGTCGCGGGTGCGGATGCCGCTGATGCTGGTCGTCGCCACCCACGACACCATCGCCCCGCCCTCGGCCGTCGAGGCGGTCGCGCGCAAGGCGTCCGGGCGCGTCGAGGTGCTGCGGCTCGACGTCGGTCACTTCGCGATCTACGAGGGCGAGCCGTTCGAGAGATCGGTGGCGGCCCAGGTCGGGTTCCTCGGGTCGGTGCTCGGCGCGCTACAGTGACCTCGTGAGCACCCACACCCTGCTTCTTGGACAGCCGCGCTGATCGAACGTTGATCGCGCGGCCACCCCTCCATGCGAGGGGTTTTTTCATGTCCAGGAACAGACGACCAGGAGCAGCACGATGAGCGAGCAGGGCAGCCAGACCGATCACGAGGGCCACCAGGGTCACGAGGGCGCGGGCGAGGCCGCGACGTACGACGTCGAGGCCGTGCAGGCCAAGTGGCAGCAGGTCTGGGACGAGCTCGAGCCGTTCCGCGCCGACGACGACGCGGTGACCGGCGGCGTCCGCGAGAAGCGCTACGCGCTGACGATGTTCCCGTACCCGAGCGGCGACCTGCACATGGGCCACGCCGAGGTGTTCGCCCTGCACGACGTGATCGCGCGCTACTGGCGCTTCCGCGGCTACGAGGTGCTGAACCCGATGGGCTGGGACTCCTTCGGCCTGCCCGCCGAGAACGCCGCGATCCGCAACGACGAGCACCCGGCGACCTACACCTACGCCAACATCGAGACCCAGGCCGCCTCGATGAAGAACTACGGGCTGGCCTTCGACTGGTCGCGCCGGCTGCACACCTCCGACCCGGAGTACTACCGCTGGACCCAGTGGCTGTTCCTGAAGTTCCGCGAGCGCGGGCTGGCCTACCGCAAGAACAGCCCGGTCAACTGGTGCCCGCAACGACCAGACCGTGCTGGCCAACGAGCAGGTCGTCGACGGCGCCTGCGAGCGGTGCGGCGCCGTGGTCACCAAGCGCGACCTGACGCAGTGGTACTTCAAGATCACCGAGTACGCCCAGGAGCTGCTGGACGACCTGGACGACGCTGGCGCCGACGCTGGCCCGACCGGGTCATCACCGCGCAGCGCAACTGGATCGGTCGCTCCGAGGGCGCCCACGTCGACTTCGTCGTCGAGGGCCGCGACGAGCCGCTGACCGTCTACACGACGCGTCCCGACACCCTGTTCGGCGCGACGTTCATGGTCGTCGCCGCCGACGCCGCGCTGGCCGCCGAGCTGGTCACCGACGCCCAGCGGCCGGCGTACGAGGCCTACCTCGAGTCGAGTCCGCACGGCCTCCGACATCGACCGGCTGGCCAGCGACCGGCCCAAGACCGGCGTCGACCTGGGCGTCACCGCCACCAACCCGGTCACCGGCGCGCAGATCCCGGTGTACGCCGCCGACTACGTGCTGGCCGACTACGGCACCGGCGCGATCATGGCCGTGCCCGGCCAGGACCAGCGCGACTGGGACTTCGCGCAGGTCTTCGACCTGCCGGTGGTGCGCACCGTGCAGCCGCCCGAGGACTTCGACGGGCGAGGCGTTCACCGGCGACGGCCCGGCGATCAACTCGGCCAACGACGAGATCTCGCGTGGACGGCATGGGCGTCGCCGAGGCGAAGTCGACGGTCATCTCGCTGGCTGGAGTCGAAGGGCACCGGCCGCGGCACGGTCAACTTCCGGCTGCGCGACTGGCTGCTGAGCCGCCAGCGCTACTGGGGCGTGCCGATCCCGGTCGATCCACTGCCCCGTCGTGCGGCGAGGTCGACGTGCCGCTGGACCAGCTGCCCGTCGAGCTGCCCGAGCTGCGCGGCGCCGACCTGAAGCCCAAGGGCACCTCGCCGCTGGCCGCGGCCGACGGACTGGGTCAACGTGCGACGTGCCCGTCCTGCGGCGGGCCCGCCAAGCGCGACAGCGACACGATGGACACCTTCGTCGACTCGTCGTGGTACTTCCTGCGGTTCACCTCGCCGGGCTACGCCGACGGGCCGTTCGACCCGGCCCGGGCCAACGCGTGGATGCCGGCCGACATCTACATCGGCGGCGTCGAGCACGCCGTGCTGCACCTGCTGTACGCGCGGTTCTTCACCAAGGTGCTGCGCGACATGGGGCTGCTGGAGTTCGGCGAGCCGTTCGCGGCGCAGCTGAACCAGGGCTTCGTCATCAACCAGGGCAAGAAGATGAGCAAGTCGCTGGGCAACGGCGTCAGCCTGGGCGACCAGCTGAGCGCGTTCGGCGTCGACGCCGTGCGCCTGACCCTGATCTTCGCCGGCCCGCCCGAGGACGACATCGACTGGGCCGACATGAGCCCGGCCGGGTCGCTGAAGTTCCTGCAGCGCGCCTGGCGCCTGAGCGGCGACGTGACCTCGGCGCCGGGCGCCGACCCGGCGACGGGCGACGTCGCCCTGCGCCGGGTCACCCACCGCGTCGTGCGCCGACGCCCAGACGCTGGTCGAGAGCCACCGGTTCAACGTGATGGTCGCCCGCGCCATGGAGCTGGTGAACGCCACCCGCAAGGCCATCGACTCGGGCTGCGGGCCGGCCGACCCCGCCGTGCGCGAGGCCGCCGAGGCGGTGGCCATGCTGCTGTCGCTGGTGGCGCCGTACGTCGCCGAGGAGATGTGGGAGCGGCTGGGCCACGCGCCCGTCGGTCGCCCAGGCCGCCTGGCCCGTCGTCGACCCGGCCCTGCTGGTCGAGGAGTCGGTGACCGCCGTCGTCCAGATCCAGGGCAAGGTGCAAGGCCCGGCTGGAGGTGCCGCCCGACATCAGCGCGGCCGACCTGGAGGCGCTGGCCATGGCCGACGCCGCCGTCGTCGCCGCGATCGACGGGCGCGAGGTGCGCAAGGTGATCGTGCGCGAGCCCAAGCTGGTCAACGTCGTCGTCTAGACTCGTGCCGACCCATGCCCGCGTCCGGTCGTCGTCGTCACCGACTCGACCGCGCAGCCTGCCCGCCGAGCTGGCGGCCGAAGCACGGCATCACCGTCGTCCCGCTGCAGGTCGTGATCGGGGCGGAGTCCTTCGACGAGGGCTCCGAGCAGGCGACGCCCGAGCGGGTGGCCGCGGCGCTGCGGGAGTTCCGCCCGGTCAGCACCTCGCGCCCCGCACCGGCGGCGATGCGCGAGGTGTACGAGCGGCTCGCCGCCGAGGGTGCCTCGGCCGATCGTCTCGGTGCACCTCTCGGGCGACATGAGCGGCACCGTCGAGTCGGCCCAGGTCGCCGCGCGCGACGCCCCGCTGCCCGGTGGTGTGCGTCGACAGCCGGCAGGTCGGCGTCGCGACCGGGTACGGCGCGCTGGCCGCGGCGGCCGTCGCCGCCGCCGGTGGGTCCGCCGAGGAGGCGGCCGAGGCCGCGCGCGAGCGGGCCGCCGCCTGCTCGTCGTTCTTCTACGTCGACACGCTCGAGTACCTGCGCCGCGGCGGCCGGGTCGGCGCGGCGGCCGCCCTGTTCGGCGGTGCGCTCGCCGTCAAGCCGATGCTGTCGATCGAGGACGGCATGGTGTCGTCGCTGGAGAAGGTCCGCACCTCGGGCAAGGCCCTCGCCCGGCTCGGCGACCTCGCGGTGGCCGCGGCGGGCGACCGGCAGGTCGACGTGTGCGTCGCCCACCTCGCCAGCCCCGAGCGGGCCGAGCAGCTCGCCGCGTAGCTGGCCGAGCGGCTCGCCGACCAGCTCGGCGACCGCGAGGTCTGGTGCGCCGAGGTCGGCGCCGTCCTCGGGGCCCACGTCGGCCCGGGCATGATCGCGGTCTGCGTGGCGCCGGCGCTCGACGGCTGAGGCGCGTTCGGTCGAGCCCGGGTCAGTCGGCCAGCGCTCGCCGAGCAGCGCGCGGTGCAGCACGGCGACCAGCTCGCCGCGGGTGACCATGCCGACGAGGCGGTCCTCGGCGTCGACGACGGGCAGGTGGCGGTAGCCCTGGTCGGTCATCAGGGGCACGAGCTCGGCGACGTGCGCCGTCTCGGGCAGCGTGACGACGTCGGTGGTCATCATCGACTCGACCGGCTCGAGCTCGACGATGGTCGCGGGTGAACAGGTCGGTGATCGAGACGATGCCGATGACCCGGCGCTCGTCGTCGACGACGGGCAGCGACTTCACCCTGCGCTGCACGATGAGCGCCGCGGGCGCGGTAGATCGACTCGAACGGCAGCACCGCGGCGACGTCGCGGTTCATCACCGCCGAGACCGGGAGCGACCCGAGCCGGCGGTCGAGGGCGTGGGTCTCGGCGTCGCGGACGAGCGCGACGACGTCGCCGGGCAGGACGTCGAGCCGCTGCCCGAGCCGGCGCATGGCCTCGGCGACGTCGTCGGTCTGGACGCCGAGCCGCTCGGTCACCGCCCGGCTCGGCCGCCGGGACCGGCGGGCGGTGCGGGTAGCTGCCGCCCGGTGAGGTTGTTGACAGCGACCGCGACCAGCAGCAGCGCCACGGTGTTGACCGCGACCGGCAGCGCGCACGAAGGCCAGGCCCTGCTGGTCGATGGCCGGGGTCGCCGTCGCCGCGAGCAGGGCGCAGGCGCCGCCCGGGGGGTGCAGGCAGCCGCAGCAGCATCATGATCGCGATGGCCGACCCCGACCCCGACGGCGGCGGCCAGCAGGACGTCGGCGACGAGCCAGTGGGCGGCCGAGCCCGACGAGGGTGGAGACCAGGTTGCCGCCCACCACCGGCCAGGGCTGCGCCAGCGGGCTGGCGGGCACGGCGAACAGCAGCACGGCGCCCGCGCCCATCGGCGCGATGATGTACGGCAGCGCCTCGGGCCCGCCCGGGAGCAGCCGGGCGCACCCACCGGCGACGAGGATGCCGACCAGCGCGCCGAGACCGGCGCGCGACAGGTCGCGAGGAGGGAGACTGCACCTCGGCGACACGAACCACGAACCGTCCACAGGCACGGCCGTCCGGGCCGTTGTCCACAGGGTCGCGCCGGAGCCGGGCGGACGGTCGCCCGGTGTCCCTAACGTCGCGGCCATGCGCAGTCGACGGACGAGTCCCGAGCACCACGACGCGGTGTCGCGTCGCCTCGCCCTGCTCTCCGAGCAGCTGGCGGCCGCCCGCGCCGGTCCCGGACGACGCGCGCGAGGGCGCCCGCGAGCCGCTGGCGGTCGGCGCTGAGTGGTGGGACGACCACACGCGGGTGTCGCCGCCACGCGCCCAGCGCGCGCCGTTGCGCGTCGTGCCCGAGCTCGTACCCGACCCCGACACCCTCGACTCCGCCCCGCGCCCGCCGTGCTCCCGCTCCCCGGCCGGCACGCGGCCGGCGCCGATCGCCTGGACGGGGCTCCTGCCCGCGACGCTGCGCGGGCCGGGCTCGGCGTGGGGCCGGGCCCGCTCGCGGTGGTGGCCGTGCTGGTCGCCGTGGCGCTGCGCCGTGCTGGCCTGGCAGGTCGTCCGCGACGACCCGCCCGCCCCGGTGCCGGTCGGGCGCACCGGCGAGCGTGCCCGCGGCCGACCTGGTGCCGGCGGCGCCGGCCGACCCGGGTCCGCCCGCGGCGCCGGCGGCGACGGCCGGCGGCACGGTGACCGTCGACGTCGCCGGGCAGGTGCGCCGCCCGGGCATCGTGGTGCTCGACGCGGGCGCCCGGGTGGTCGACGCGCTGCGACGGGCCGGGGGAGCGCGGTCCCGGGTCGACCTCACGACCCTGAACCTCGCGCGGCTGCTGGTCGACGGCGAGCAGATCCTCGTCGGCGTCGGACCGCCCCAGGCGCACGGCCGTCGCGCCGCCGACGAGCACGCTCCCGCCCGGCGGGTCCGCGCCCGGCCGCCCTGGTCGACCTCAACCTCGCCGACCAGGCCGAGCCTCGAGACCCTGCCCGGGGTGGGCCCGGTGACCGCCGCGGCGATCATCGCCTGGCGCGAGGAGCACGGGTCGTTCACCGCGGTCACCGAGCTGCTCGAGGTCAGCGGCATCGGTGACGCGACGCTGGCCACGCTGACGCCCCTGGTGACGGTGTGAGGCAGTGCCGGAGGTCGAGCGGACGACCGGGGCGCGCACCGCCCCCGCCGATCTCCGCATGCCGTGGCTCGCCGTGGCCGCGTGGGTCGGCGGGCTGGCGGCCCTGGCCCCGTGGTGGCTGTCGACGGCCCTGCTCGCGGCGGGCCTCGCGCTGGCCCTGACCCGTCGTTCGCCGTCGGTCCGTGCGACGGTGCTCGCCGGCGTCCTGGTGGCGGGTGGCGTGCTGGCGTCGGCCACGGTGCGCTCCGAGGCGGTGACCACCGGTCCGGTGACCGACCTCGCCGACGAGGGCGCGGTGGTCGAGCTGGTCGGTGAGGTGAGGTCCGACCCGCGTCCGGTCACGGGGCGGTTCGGCGTCGAGGTGGTCGTGCGACTCGAGGCCCACGAGGTCGTCGGCCGCGGCCTGCGGCACCGGGTCGCGGTGCCGGTGCTGGTGATCGGCGACCCCGCCTGGGCGGCCGCCCGCCTGGGCGCGACGGTGCGGACGACCGGTCGGCTGGTGCCGGCCGACGACGACGGTCTTGCCGCGCTGGTCACGGGAGCGTCGCCGCCGGTGACGGTGCTGCGACCCGACGTGTGGTGGCGGGCGGCCGGAGCGGTCCGGGCCTCGATCCGCGACGCCGTCGCCCACCGCCCTCCCGACCAGCGGGCGCTGGTGCCGGCCCTCGTCGACGGCGACGACGTCGGTCTCGACCCGGAGCTCGAGGCCGACTTCCGCACCACCGGGCTGACCCACCTGACCGCCGTGAGCGGCACCAACCTCACCCTCGTCGTCGGCTTCCTGCTCGTCTGCGCCCGGTGGTGCCGCGTGCGGGGTCGCTGGCTGGTGCTCGTCGGTGCCCTGGGCATCGTCGGCTTCGTCCTGCTCGCCCGCACGCGAGCCCAGCGTGCTGCGCGCGGCGGCGATGGGCACGGTGGGCCTCGTCGCGCTGGCACCACCGCAGCGGGCGCGCGTTCCGTGCGCTGTCGGTCGCGGTCGTGGTGCTGCTGCTCGTGGAGCCGTCGCTGGCCACGGCGCCGGGGTTCGCGCTCTCGGTCCTCGCGACCGCCGGCATCGTGGTGCTCGCGCCCGGGTGGCGCGACGCCCTGGCGCGGTGGGTCCCGCGGCCGCTGGCCGAGGCCGTCGCGGTGCCGGCGGCCGCCCAGCTCGCCTGCACCCCGGTGGTGGCCGCGTTCTCGGGCCAGGTGAGCCTCGTCGCGGTCGCTGGCCAACCTCCTGGTCGCGCCGGTGGTCGGTCCCGCCACGGTGCTCGGCCTCGCCGGCGGGCTGCTCGGGCTGGTGTGGGCGCCGCTCGGCCGGCTGCTGCGGCACGGGTGCCGGGTGGTGCGTCGGCTGGATCGTGGTCGTCGCGCGGACCGGCGCCGACCTGCCGCTCGCCGCGCTCGGACTGGGGGACCGGCGGCGGGTCGCTGGTCCTGCTCACCGCTGCTCTGCCTCCTCGCCGCGGTGGCGGCGCCGGCCGTGCTGCGCCGTCCGCGCTGGGTGGTGCCGGTCGTCGTGGCCGCCCTGGTCGCGACGTGCGTGCCCTGGCCGTCTCCCGGCTGGCCGGCCCCGGGGTGGGTGATGGCGGTCTGCGACGTCGGGCAGGGCGACGCCCTCGTGCTGCGCGCCGGTCCGGGGGCCGGCGGTGGTCGTCGATTCCGGTCCCGACCCGGCGCCGGTCGACGGGTGCCTCGACCGGCTCGGCATCGTCGCGGTGCCGCTGCTCGTCCTCACCCACTTCCACGCCGACCACGTCGACGGGCTGCGGGAGTCCTCGACGGGCGCAGCGTGGGCGAGGTCTGGACCACCCGGCTCCTCGACCCGCCGCAGGCGGTCGAGGAGGTCGACCGCCTGCTGGCCGCCGACGGCGCCAGGGCGGGCCAGCCGCCTACGGGGGCGCGGCAGGTGCGGCGAGGTGGTGCTCCAGGCGGTCTGGCCCCCGCCCGGTCCGCTGCGGCCCGGGCCGGGTGACGGCAGCACGGCCAACGACGCGAGCGTGGTGCTCGTCGCCCGGGCCCACGGGCTGCGCATCCTGCTCACCGGCGACGTCGAGCCGCCCGCCCAGCAGGCCCTGGCCGCAGCGCTGCCGGGTCTCGCGGTCGACGTCCTCAAGGTGCCCCACCACGGCAGCCGTCACCAGGACGTCGACTGGCTGCGGTCGCTCGGGGCCCGGCTCGCCCTGGTGTCGGTGGGTGCCGACAACGACTACGGCCACCCGGCACCCGAGCTGCTCGACGTGCTCGCGCGCCTCCGGGGCCGAGGTCGGGCGCACCGACCTCGACGGCGACCTGCTCGTCGTGGCGGGCGACGGCGGGCCCGTGCTGCGCACCCGGTGACGCCGGACCGTCGGTGCGGTGTGGAAGTCTGGCGCCATGCCAGACGTGCGTGCGGGGGAGGTGCTGGGCCGGGTCACCCTGGTCACCGGCAAGGAGGAGTTCCTCAACGAGCGGACCGTCCAGGCCGTCCGCGAGGTGGTGCGCACCCACGACGCCGAGGCCGAGCTCACCGAGACCTCCGCCTCCGACCTCACCATGGCCTCGCTCGGCGAGATGTCGGCACCGTCGCTGTTCTCCTCGACCAGGTGCGTCGTCGTCCGCGGGCTCGAGAACCTGCCCGAGGACTCGGTGGCCGGCATCGTCGACTACGCCGCTGCGCCGGCGGACGACGTCGCGCTGGTGCTCGTGCACGGCGGCGGCGCCAAGGGCAGCGGCACGCTCACCAAGCTGCGCAAGCTCACGACCGTCAGCGAGATCAAGAGCGAGGAGCTCAAGGCCTCGGAGTACCCGGGCTTCGTGACGAACGAGGTGCGCCGCCACGGCGCGAGCATCGACAACGACGCGGCGCGCGCGCTGGTCGACGCCGTCGGCCAGGACCTGCGGTCCCTCGCCTCCGCGGCCCACCAGCTGACCAACGACTTCCTCGGCGAGAAGCTGACGGCCGACAAGGTGGGCCGGTACTTCGGCGGCCGCGCCGAGGCCAAGTCGTTCGCGGTGGCCGACCACGCCTTCTCCGGCCGCCGCGAGCAGGCCCTCGAGGAGCTGCGCTGGGCGCTCGACAACGGCACGGCGGCGGTCCTGGTGACCTCGGCCTTCGCCGGCAGCGCCCGCGGGCTCGCCCGCTACAAGGGCGCGCCGCGGGGCATGCGCGAGGCCGACCTGGCCCGCGAGGTCGGCGTCCCGCCGTGGAAGCTGAAGACCATCCGCGGCCAGGCGCAGTCGTGGTCGGAGTCGGGGCTCTCCCGCGCCATCCGCGCCGTCGCCCAGGCCGACGCCGACGTCAAGGGCGCGGCCAGCGACGCGTCCTACGCGCTGGAACGGCTGGTGCTCACCGTCGCCTCCCTGCGCGACGAGAGGTAGGGAACGCAGGGCGGTGCGCCCGATGGCCTGGACTGAGGAGGCGTGCGCGGCAGCGACGGAGGAGCGAGGCGTGCGCGCGACGAGGGAAGGGCATCGGTCAGCGCACCGCCGGAGTGACCAAAGCACTGACCCGTCGCACATGTGCGACGGGTCAGCGTGAAGGCGGGCTCAGGTCAGAGCGACGCGGCCTTCTTGGAGATCGACGACTTGCGGTTCGCCGCCTGGTTCTTGTGGATGACGCCCTTGGACGCCGCCTTGTCGAGCTGGCGGTTGGCCTCGGCGCCGAGCGCGACGGCCTCGTCCTTGTTGCCGGACTCGGCAGCCTCGCGGAACTTGCGGATCGCGGTCTTCAGACCGGACTTCACGGCCTTGTTGCGCTCGTGGGCCTTCTCGTTCTGCTTGTTGCGCTTGATCTGGCTCTTGATGTTCGCCACTGGGGTGCCTTCGCCTCGATGCTCGTGTTGCTGGACAGGTGGTGCTTGAGTCTGGGTCGCATGGGCGCGGTGGAGCGCCGGACACGCGACGGACCAAGTTACCAGTGGGGCGATCAGTGGCCAAAACCGAGACGGCGGGCGGCCGCGGCGAGGAAGCGGGCCGACTCGGTCCTGCGGAAGTCGTTGATCGTGGGCAGCCCGACCACCTCGGACGTGTGCGCCCGGTAGGCCAGATACGTGCCGACCCCCACCAGGGACGCCGTCACGAGGTCGTCCCCGGCCCTGGCCAGCGCCGGGGACGTGGCGAGCGACTCGTCGAACCACGGCAGGTGCACGCGCTCGACCCGGGCGAGCATCGGGTCGAGCCAGTCGGGGCCGACGCCGCAGGCGCCCCAGTCGACGAAGACGACCTCGCCGCCGGGTCGCACCAGCAGGTTGTCGTTGCGGATGTCGTAGTGCACGAGGTGCTGCATCGGGGTGGCCGCCAGCTCGCTCAGCCCGGCACGCAGGTCGTCGGCGCGCTCGCCCACCCAGCGCGGCACCAGGTGGGCCGGCAGCTCGGTGGCGTGGTCGAGGCCTGTCAGCCAGCTCTCGAAGACCGCCCGGAGGTCGACGAGCCCGGGGCGGTACAGGGCGATCCCCTCACCGGCGGGCGGCTCTGGGGGTTCCGGGACGCGCTCCTGCAGCACCCGCACCAGCTCGTCGGTCGCGGCCAGCAGCCGCTCCATCGTCGCGTCGTCGGCGAGGTCGGGGTTCGTGCCCTCGACGTCCTCGAGCACGAGCACGACCCAGCCGTCGGCGTCGTAGGACGCCAGCAGGTCCGCCCAGAGCGGGTGCGACCCGAGGAGCGTGAGCGCCTGCACCTCGCGCCGGAACAGGGTGGGCGAGTCGGGGTTGAGCTCGGAGCCCACCCCCTTGACGAACGCCCGGGTGCCGTCGGCGCACCGCACCCGCGCGGCCGGGCCCGGCGAGAAGCCACCCACCTGGTCGGCGACCTCGACGACCGGCGAGCCGAGGGCGGCGTCGACCCACTCGCGCACGGCGTCCGGCGCCGCTGCGTACGGGATGCGGTGCCCCACGGCACGAGGACCGCTCACCCGCCGTCCTCCCACCCCCGCCGCGCGCAGAGCCAGTCCCAGAGCACGTCGCCCTGCCAGCGCTGGTGGTCGCGGATGTACGGCGACGACGACGGCACCGGGTCGTCGGAGCTCTTGAGGAAGTAGCCGATCACCAGCGCGAGCATGATGTCGACCGCCTCGGCCGGCACGCCCGCGAACGTCGGGTGCGTCGCCAGGACGGCGTCGACGTCGAGGCCGTCGCCGCACGGACCGATGAGCAGGAACAGCGAGTCGAGCCAGGAGGCGCCCACCACCGGCCAGTTCCAGTCGCACAGCAGGACCCGGCCGTCGGCGGTGATGAGCAGGTTGTCGTCCCTGACGTCGGTGTGGACCAGGGTGGTGCCGCCGCAGACCTCGGTGAAGCGGGCGGCGAGCGCGGCCGCCTCCTCGCCGTGCGGCAGCACGAAGGTCGACCGGGCGTAGTCCCAGTACGAGGGCCAGGAGGCGAACTCGTCGGCGAAGGTGCCGAGCTCGAGGCCGGGCGGCGGCGGGGTCAGCAGGGCGGCCGTGGCGGCGAGGGCGTCGAGCGAGGCCTCGAGGTCCGGCGTCGTCCACGGGCGTCGGGGGGCCCGGGCCTCGACGTGCTCGATCCCGAGCACCACCCAGTCGTCGCGGTCGTGCACCCACAGCAACCGCGGTGCGGGCACCCCGGGCGGCAGCGCGCCGAGCTTGCGTGCCTCCTCGCGGTAGGACTCCGCGAACAGCTGCTGGGCCTTGACCGAGGCCGCCTTGACGAAGTGGCGCGAGCCGTCCTCCCCCACGAGCACCGAGGCGAAGCCGGGCGTGAAGCCGGAGGTCTGCGAGACCGCCTCGGCCACCCGCGTCCCGATCCGGCGCTCGACCTCCGCACGCAGGGCGGGCGGCAGGTGCAGCCACTCCAGGCGGCGCGCGGTCCGGCCGACCGGGGCGGGGTAGGGGGTGGCGGGGCTCACGCGCGACATCCTCGCCGACGTCGACCGCACGCGGCGACCGGGTTGCGGGTGTCGCGACTGGTAGAACTCACACCGTGCTGCGGTTCTACGTGCTGGGCGTCCTCGTGCTGGTCGGCGCCGTGGCGACGCTCGCCGCGACCATCGGCGGCCCGGGCTGGTTCCTGCTCGTCGCCCTGGCGGTCGTGCTGACGGTGGTCTGCGTCCACGACCTGGTGCAGAAGAAGCACGCCATCCTGCGCAACTACCCGGTGATCGGCCACATGCGGTTCCTCATGGAGGAGATCCGCCCCGAGCTGCAGCAGTACTTCATCGAGCGCAACTTCGACGGCAGGCCGTACGACCGCAACACGCGGTCCTCGATCTACCAGCGGGCCAAGGGCATCAAGGAGGAGCAGCCGTTCGGGACCGAGCGCGACCTGTATGCCGTCGGCTACGAGTACCTGGTGCACTCGGCGCGGCCGGTCGACCCGATGCCGGAGCCGCCGACGGTGCTCGTCGGCGGCCCCGACTGCACCCAGCCCTACGCGATCAGCCTGCTCAACGTCTCGGCGATGTCGTTCGGGTCGCTGAGCGCCAACGCCATCCGGGCCATGAACCAGGGAGCGGCCGCGGGCGGGTTCGCCCACGACACGGGCGAGGGTGCGATCAGTCCGCACCACCGCCACGGCGGCGACCTCGTGTGGGAGATCGGGTCGGGCTACTTCGGCTGCCGGACGCCGGAGGGCGACTTCGACGAGGAGAAGTTCGCGGCGAAGGTGGCCGACCCGCAGGTCAAGATGGTCAACCTCAAGCTCAGCCAGGGCGCGAAGCCGGGGCTCGGGGGAGTGCTGCCCGGCGCCAAGGTCAACGCCGAGATCGCGGAGACCCGCGGGGTGCCGGTCGGGCAGACCGTGGTGTCGCCGGCCTACCACCGGGCCTTCTCGACGCCGCGCGAGCTGGTGCTCTTCGTCGCCCGGCTGCGCGAGCTCGCCCAGGGCAAGCCCGTCGGGTTCAAGCTGTGCCTCGGCTCGCGGGTGGAGCTCCTCGCGATCTGCAAGGCGATGCTCGAGGAGGGCGTCACGCCCGACTTCGTGGTCGTCGACGGCGCGGAGGGCGGTACCGGCGCCGCGCCGATGGAGTACTCCGACCACGTCGGCATGCCGCTGACCGAGGCCCTGATGACGGTCGACAACGCGCTGGTCGGGGTGGGCCTGCGCGACCGGATCCGGATCGGCGCCTCCGGCAAGGTCGCGACCGGCGTCGACGTCGTCAAGCGCGTCATCCAGGGCGCCGACTACACCAACGCGGCGCGCTCGATGATGATGGCCGTCGGGTGCATCCAGGCCCAGACCTGCCACACCAACACCTGCCCGGTCGGCGTCGCGACGCAGGACCCGAAGCGGACGCGGGCGCTCGACGTCCCCGACAAGACCCAACGGGTCACCCGCTACCAGCAGGACGTCGTGAGGTCGGCGATGCAGATCGTCGCCTCGATGGGGCTCCGCTCCTTCGACGAGCTCGAGCCGCGCATGCTGCGCCGGCGGGTCGACCACGGCACCATCGCGTCGTACGCGGAGATCTTCGACTTCCTCGAGCCGGGCGAGCTGCTCACGGCCGCACCCGACCCGTGGCGTGCGGACTGGGAGGCGGCGGACCCCGACCGGTTCGCCGGCTGAGAATAGGTAGGTCCGACCGGGGCTGGAAGAATGGGGCCCGACATGACTGCCGCCGCCCCGAAGCCGGGTCACACCGACCCCGCGATCATCCGCAACTTCTGCATCATCGCCCACATCGACCACGGCAAGTCCACGCTGGCCGACCGGATGCTGCAGCTCACCGGTGTGGTCGACGCGCGCGCCGCGCGAGCCCAGTACCTCGACCGGATGGACATCGAGCGCGAGCGCGGCATCACGATCAAGAGCCAGGCCGTGCGCATGCCGTGGACCGTGCCGGCGGGCAACGGCGAGGGTGCCGAGCCCGGCACCTACGTGCTCAACATGATCGACACGCCCGGCCACGTCGACTTCACCTACGAGGTGTCGCGCTCCCTCGAGGCCTGCGAGGCCGCCGTCCTGCTGGTCGACGCCGCCCAGGGCATCGAGGCCCAGACCCTCGCCAACCTGTACCTGGCGATGGGCGCCGACCTGCACATCATCCCGGTGCTGAACAAGATCGACCTGCCGAGCGCCAACCCCGAGAAGTACGCCGCCGAGATCGCCGGCCTCGTCGGGTGCGAGCCCGAGGACGTGCTCCGCGTCAGCGCCAAGACCGGCGTCGGCGTCGCCGAGCTGCTCAACCACATCGTCGCCGAGACGCCGGCTCCGGTCGGCCGCGCCGACAAGCCCGCCCGGGCGCTGATCTTCGACTCCGTGTACGACACCTACCGCGGTGTCGTCACCTACGTGAGGGTCATCGACGGCAAGCTGTCGCACCGCGACCGGATCAAGATGATGTCCAACGGCGTCGTCCACGAGATGCTCGAGGTGGGCGTCATCAGCCCCGAGCCGGTCAAGTCCGGCGACCTCGGCGTCGGCGAGGTGGGCTACCTCATCACCGGCGTCAAGGACGTCCGCCAGTCGCGGGTCGGCGACACGATCACGACCCAGCACCACGGCGCGACCGAGGCGCTGAGCGGCTACAAGCACCCCAACCCGATGGTCTACGCCGGTCTGTACCCGATCGACGGCGACGCCTACGGCGACCTGCGCGAGGCGCTCGAGAAGCTGCAGCTCAACGACGCCGCCCTCGTCTACGAGCCCGAGACCTCCGGCGCGCTCGGCTTCGGGTTCCGGGTCGGCTTCCTCGGGCTGCTCCACATGGAGATCACCCGCGAGCGGCTCGAGCGTGAGTTCGACCTCGACCTCATCTCGACCGCGCCCAACGTGGTCTACGAGGTGCTGCTCGAGGACGGCACCGAGATCGAGGTGACGAACCCGAGCGAGTTCCCCGAGATGAAGATCTCCGAGGTGCGCGAGCCTGTCGTCAAGGCCACGATCCTGAGCCCGGCGGAGTACATCGGCACGATCATGGAGCTCTGCCAGACCAAGCGCGGCACCCTCGGCGGCATGGACTACCTCTCCGAGGACCGCGTCGAGATGCGCTACACCCTGCCGATGGGCGAGATCGTCTTCGACTTCTTCGACGCGCTGAAGTCCCGCACCAAGGGCTACGCCTCGCTCGACTACGAGCGCTCGGGCGAGCAGGCCGCCGACCTGGTCAAGGTCGACATCCTGCTGCAGGGCGAGCCGGTCGACGCGTTCAGCGCGATCGTGCACAAGGACGCCGCCTACGGGTACGGCGTGATGATGGCCGGCAAGCTCAAGGAGCTCATCCCGCGCCAGCAGTTCGAGGTGCCGATCCAGGCCGCCATCGGCGCCCGGGTGATCGCCCGCGAGAACATCCGCGCGATCCGCAAGGACGTCCTGGCCAAGTGCTACGGCGGCGACATCACCCGCAAGCGCAAGCTGCTGGAGAAGCAGAAGGAGGGCAAGAAGCGGATGAAGATGGTCGGCCGCGTCGAGGTCCCCCAGGAGGCCTTCGTGGCCGCGCTCTCCAACTCGGGCCCGGGCGGCGAGAAGCCGAAGAAGTAGCGGGGTGCGCCTGCCGCGGCCGGTCGCCGCGCTCCTCGAGGAGTGGGCGCTGCGCCCCGACGGGGAGCCGCGACCCGGGCACGCCGCGGCGATCGTGCCGGTGACCACGGACGACGACCAGCCGGCCGTGCTCAAGGTCGGCGCCCCGCGCGCCGCGGCCGACCACGAGGCCCTCGCCCTGCAGCACTGGCACGGCGACGGCGCGGTGCGGCTGCTGCGCGCCGACCCCGGCCGTGCGGCGCTGCTGCTCGAGCGGCTGTCGCACGTCGACCTGACCGAGGCGTGGGACCTCGAGGCCTGCGAGACCGTGGCCGGCCTCTACGGCCGGCTGCACCGGCCCGCGCCGCCCCAGCTCGAGCGGCTCTCCGCGTACGTCGCCGACCGGGCCGACCGGCTGGCCGGGCTGCCGCGTGACGCCCCGGTGCCGCGGCGCCTCGTCGAGCAGGCCGTGTCGCTGGCGCGCGCGTTCGCCGCGGACCCGGCCACGGACGGGCGGATGCTCCACACCGACCTGCACTACGCGAACGTGCTGGCGGCCGGGCGCGCGCCGTGGCTGGCGATCGACCCCGAGCCGATGTCCGGCGACCCCCACTACGAGGTCGCGCCACTGCTCTGGAACCGCTGGGCCGAGCTCGCCGGCGACGTGCGCGGCGGGGTGCGGCGCCGCTTCCACGCCACCGTCGACGCCGCCGGGCTCGACGAGGACCGCGCCCGCGACTGGGTGGTGGTGCGGATGCTCGACCACGTGCTGCGCGCGCTCGAGGACGACGTCCCCGACAGGTCCTGGCTCACCACGTGCGTCACGGTGGCCAAGTCGGTGCAGGATTGAGCGTGTCGCACATCGTGTCGGTCAACGTCGGTCGTCCCCGCACCAACGCGTGGTCGCCCGACGGCTGGACCGCGATGGAGAAGGCGGCGGTCACCGGGCGCGTCGAGGTCGGCCCGCTCGGCCTGGCCGGCGACGAGGTGGCGCACAAGGCGTTCCACGGCGGCATCGACAAGGCGGTCTACGCGTTCGCGCGCGAGGACCTCGACCGCTGGGCCGACGTCCTCGGCATGCCCGTCCCCGACGGGCACTTCGGCGAGAACCTGACGACCCTCGGCGTCGACGTCAACGGTGCTGAGCTCGGGGAGCGCTGGCGGGTCGGGGACGGCGACGGCCCGGTGCTCGAGGTGGCGTCGTTCCGCACGCCGTGCCAGACCTTCAAGGCGTGGATGGGCCACACCGGCTACGACAACCGGGCCTGGGTGAGGCGGTTCGCCCTCGACGCCCGCCCGGGTGCCTACCTGCGGGTCGTCGTCCCGGGGGTGCTGCAGGTGGGCGACGCGGTCGAGGTCGTGCACCGGCCCGGCACCGACGTCACGGTCGCCGGGGCGTTCCGGCGGGTGCTGGGCCTGGAATCCTGACGCCGGTAGGGTCGCGGCAGACGGTCGTCGTGGGGACGCCTACCCGCGAGTAGGGCGCGTGATCTAGGTTACGACGCAGCGATTCCATCAGCAGGACAGAGCCAGGAGAACCATGCCCGTCAACCACGACGTCACGTTCGTCGACCACCTGCCCCAGAACGTCGCAGTGCAGTTCCTGGACCGGGTGCGCACCTCGCCCGACTCCGAGGCGTTCCGCTTCCCGCGGGGGGAGTCGTGGGAGTCGGTGACCTGGAAGCAGGCCGGTGACCTCGTCGGCCGCCTCGCCGCCGGCCTCTTGTCGCTGGGTCTCGAGCCCGAGCAGCGCGTCGGGATCGCCTCCGGCACGCGCTACGAGTGGATCGTCGCCGACCTCGCCGTGATGTGCGCCGCCGGCGCCACGACGACCGTGTACCCGAGCACCAACGCCGACGACACCGGCTTCATCCTGAGCGACTCCGAGTGCCGGTTCGTCTTCGCCGAGGACGACGACCAGCTCGCCAAGCTCGAGGAGCAGCAGGCCAAGCTGCCCGAGCTGGTCAAGATCATCACCTTCGACGGCACGGCCGACGGCGACCGCGTGATCACCATGGAGGCGCTGGCCGAGCTCGGCGACGCCTACCTGGCCGAGCACCCCGACGTCATCTCGGCCACCGCCGAGTCGATCCCGGCCGACCAGCTCGCCACCCTCATCTACACCTCGGGCACGACCGGCCGACCGAAGGGCGTGCGGCTGCTGCACAAGGCGTGGGTCTACGAGGGCGCCGCGATCCAGGTCCAGGACATCCTCGACGAGACCGACCTCCAGTTCCTCTGGCTGCCCATGGCCCACTCCTTCGGCAAGGTCCTGCTCTCGGCCCAGCTCGCCTGCGGGTTCGCCACGGCGATCGACGGGCGGGTCGACAAGATCGTCGACAACCTCGCGATCGTGAAGCCGACGTTCATGGGCGCCGCCCCCCGCATCTTCGAGAAGGCGCACGCGCGCATCGTCACGATGCAGGCCTCCGAGGGCGGGCTGAAGGAGAAGATCTTCAAGCAGGCCTTCGCGGTCGGCCTCAAGGTCGACGAGCTCACGGCGTCCGGCAAGTCGGTCCCCCTGCCGCTGAAGCTGCAGCACGGGCTGTTCGACCGGCTCGTCTTCAGCAAGGTCCGCGACCGCTTCGGCGGCCGGGTCCGGTTCTTCATCTCCGGGTCGGCGGCGCTCAACCCCGAGATCGCCGCGTTCTTCCACGCCGCCGGCGTCCTCATCCTCGAGGGCTACGGCATGACCGAGAACGCCGCCGGCGCCACGGTCAACCACCCCGAGCAGTACAAGATGGGCACCGTCGGGATGGCCCTGCCCGGCGCCGAGGTGAAGATCGGCGAGGGCGACGAGGTGCTCCTCCGCGGACCGCACATCATGGCCGGCTACCACAACAACCCGGAGGAGACCTCGAAGGCGCTGGACGCCGACGGCTGGCTCCACACCGGCGACAAGGGCTCCCTCGACGCCGACGGGTTCCTCACGATCACCGGCCGCATCAAGGACCTCTTCAAGACCTCCGGCGGCAAGTACATCGCGCCCTCGTCCATCGAGGCGAAGTTCAAGGCCATCTGCCCGTACGCCAGCCAGTTCATGGTGTTCGGCAACGACCGCAACTTCGTCGTCGCCCTGGTGACGCTCGACCCCGACGCGATGGCCGACTGGGCCAAGGAGAACGGCATGGGCGACAAGTCCTACGCCGACGTCGTGGCGTCGAAGGAGGTCCACGACCTCGTCGAGGGCTACGTCGAGCAGCTCAACGCCAAGCTGAACCGCTGGGAGACGATCAAGAAGTTCGAGATCCTCCCCGAGGACCTCACCATCGAGTCCGGCGAGCTGACGCCGTCGCTGAAGGTCAAGCGCAACGTGGTCGAGGCCAACAACAAGGACGTCATCGCCGCCTTCTACGGCTGACACAGCCGGCGCACAGGGCGGCGCGCCACGGTGGAGGCATGAGCAGCCACCACGAGCACGACGTCGAGGACCACGACCTGGGCCTCTCCCACGACCTGCCCCGCCTGGCGGAGCAGCGCCGCCGCCACCTCGGACGCCGGGGGGTGCTCGGGCTGTTCGGCGGGCTGGGCGCGGTCGCCGTGGTCGGGTGCGCGACGGACGACGCCACGGGCACCGCCACGACGCCGTCGACGTCCACCTCGGCCACGCGGGGTGGTCCGCCCGGTGGCGCCGCGGCCGGCCGGCGGCGGCTCGTCGGTCGAGGTGGCCGAGGGCGAGATCCCGGAGGAGACGGCCGGTCCGTACCCGGGGGACGGGTCGAACGGGCCGAACGTGCTGACCGAGTCCGGCGTCGTGCGCAGCGACCTCACCTCGAGCTTCGCCGGGGCCACCGGTGTCGCCGAGGGCGTGCCGACCACGGTGCGGCTCAAGGTCTACGACCTCACCGGCGACGACGTGGCGGCGCTGCCCGGTGCTGCGGTCTACCTGTGGCACTGCGACCGCGAGGGCCGGTACTCGATGTACGACGCCGAGATCTCCGACCAGAACTACCTGCGCGGGGTGCAGGAGGCCGACGACGACGGGTTCGTCGAGTTCACGACGATCTTCCCGGCCTGCTACTCGGGCCGATGGCCGCACATGCACTTCGAGGTCTACGGCTCCCTCGACGACGCGACGTCCGGCAGCAACAGGCTGCGCACCAGCCAGCTGGCCATCCCGGCCGAGACCTGCGCGGAGGTGTACGGCGTCGCCGAGGGCTACGACGGCAGTCTCTCGACGTTCGGGAGCGCCTCGCTCGACACCGACGGCGTGTTCGGCGACGGGTACTCCCTGCAGCTGGCCAAGGTCACCGGCGACGTCACGGCCGGCTACACGATGACCCTCAACGTCCCGGTCTGACCTCTCGGTCGTCCGCCCAGGAGGGACTTCTAGGCCACGCTGGGGCGGACGACCGAGGCGGTCAGGCGGCGAGCGGCAGGACGCCGACCGCCTGGAGGCGCTGCGCGACGATCTCCGGCGTCTCGCGGAGGTCCCACGTCGAGCACCGCAGGACGACCGGTCCCGTCACGACGAGGTCGCGCTCGCGCTCCATGTCGTCGATCCAGTGGTCGACGTCGAGGTGGAACGAGCCGTCGACCTCGAGGATCACGATCCGGCCGAGCGACGTCACCCACTCGCAGTCGGTGTACCGCCAGCGCCCGCTCGCGTCCTTGCGCCGGGTCTGGCGCGCGGGCCTGGGCAGCCGGAACCGCCGGCACATCGCGGTGACGTCGTGCTCGCCCGCGGACTGCACACGCCCCGGCGAAGTCGGTCAGGTACCCACGGAACATCTTCGCCCGGCGGAGCGGGTGGAGCCGCCTGATCGCCCTCTCGAGATCGTCGATCGGTGCGACCTGCTGCTGCACGACCGCGGCCAGCAGGCCGAACGCGGGTCGCGGCTCGAGGTCGTAGCCGGCCACCAGCAGCGCGGCCGGCGCGGGGCGCCAGACGGGCAGTCCTCCCAGCCTCGTCGAGGTGGTCGTGAACAGTCCCGCCGCCCGTCGGGTCTCGTGGAAGTCGATCCCGGCCAGCGGTTCGAGGCCGTGGCTCTTGGCGACCGTGACCCGCACGTCGTCCTCCTCCCATCCCGTCAGGCCGGCGAGCTCGAGGGCCGCCCGGCCCCCCACCGCACTTCCCGGTCCGGCGTGGAGCACCCCGGCCCACATGAGCTGCTCGCGACTGAGCTCGCCGGTCACGGTCGCCACCACGACGTCGGAGACGAGGCGCCAGCGCTCGGCGGTGACCTGGCCGGCGACGTAGTGGCGGTCGAAGCCGAGGTCGAGCAGCTGCCGCCTGGCGACCAACCCTCGCTGCTGCTCGGCCAGGGGCCTCCAGGTCGTCTCTCGTCGCTTCGGCATGGCCGGATCATGCGGCGTCCGCCCGCGCCCCCGCTGGGCTCGTGCACAGGCTCGCCCGCCACGCTCCGGTCGTCCGCCTCGGCGCGGCCTAGGGGACCCGCTGGGGCGGACGACCTGGTGGGAGGATGGGGGTGTGCCGTCTGCCCTTCCTCCCGGCGACGCGGCGCCGGCCGACGGCGGGCTGCCCGCGGCCGCGCTCGAGCAGCTGGGCGCCTCGACGTTCTCGTTCTACGTCCACGTGCCGTTCTGCCGGGTGCGGTGCGGCTACTGCGACTTCAACACCTACACCGCCGACGAGCTCGGGCCCGGGGCGTCGCGCGCGACCTACGCCGACTCGGCGGTCGCCGAGGTGCGGCTGGCCCGCCGGGTGCTGGGCGACGTCGGACCTGCCGGTCTCGACGGTGTTCCTCGGCGGCGGCACGCCCACGCTGCTGCCTCCGGCCGACCTCGGCGCGGTGCTGGCGGCCGTCGACGGCGAGTTCGGGCTCGCGCCCGGGGCGGAGGTGACCACGGAGGCCAACCCCGACTCGGTCGACCTCGCGCGTCCTCGAGGCGCTGCGCGAGGCCGGGTTCACGCGGGTCTCGTTCGGCGTGCAGTCCGCGGTGCCGCACGTGCTCGAGGTGCTCGACCGCACCCACGACCCCGCGCGCGTGCCGGACGTCGTCGGCTGGGCCCGGGCGGCCGGGCTTCGACCAGGTGAGCCTCGACCTGATCTACGGCACGCCGGGGGAGTCGCTCGCCGACTGGGAGACCTCGCTCGACGCCGCCCTGGCCTGCGCGCCCGACCACGTCTCGGCGTACGCGCTGATCGTCGAGGACGGCACCGCGCTCGCCCGCCGGGTGCGGCGCGGCGAGGTCGCCGATGCCGGACGACGACGACCTCGCCGACAAGTACGTGCTGGCCGACGAGCGGCTCACGGCGGCCGGGCTCGACTGGTACGAGGTGTCCAACTGGGCGCGCGACGAGGAGGCCCGCTGCCGGCACAACCTGGCCTACTGGCGCGGCGGCGACTGGTGGGGCGTCGGGCCCGGTGCGCACTCGCACGTGGGCGGCACCCGCTGGTGGAACGTCAAGCACCCGGCGGCCTACGCCGACCGGCTCGCCGCCGGCGCCAGCCCGGCGCACGCCCGCGAGGTGCTCGACGACGAGACCCGCCGCGTCGAGCGGGTGCTGCTCGAGGTGCGCCTGCGCGACGGGCTGCCGCTCGACGTCCTCGACGACGACGGGCGGGCGGCCGCCGCCGGCGTGGTCGCGCGCGGGCTCGCGGTGCTCGACGACGACCGGCTGGTGCTCACCCGCCGCGGTCGGCTGCTCGCCGACGCCGTCGTCCGCGACCTGCTCGCTGAGGCTCATCGAGCGTGACGAAGTCGATGAGCTCCTCGACCCGGCCGAGCAGGGCCGGGTCGCAGTCGGCGTAGGAGCTCGACGCGCGACAGGATGTGCTTCCAGGCGCGGGCGATGTCGGCCTGCTCGGCGTGGGGCCAGCCGAGGTGGGCGCAGACGCCCTTCTTCCACTCGATGTCGCGCGGCATGTCGGGCCAGCGGTCGAGGCCGACGCGCTCGGGCTTCACCGCCGCCCAGATGTCGATGAACGGGTGACCCACGACCAGCACGTGCTCGCCCTCGACCTGCGCGGCGATGCGCTGCTCCTTCGAGCCGGGCACGAGGTGGTCGACGAGCACGCCCACCTTGCGCTCGGGCCCCGGGCCGAACGAGGCCAGCACCTCGGCCAGGTGGTCGACGCCGTCGAGCAGCTCCACCACGACGCCCTCGATGCGCAGGTCGTCGCCCCACACCTTCTCGACGAGCTCGGCGTCGTGCCGGCCCTCCACGAAGATCCGGCTGGCCCGCGCCACCCGGGCCCTGACGCCGGCGACGGCGACCGAGCCGGACGCCGTGCGCGTCGGCCTGGCCGGAGCGCGCCCGCCGCACGGGGGCGACGAGGATCACCGGCTTGCCCTCGAGCAGGAAGCCGGGGCCGAGGGGGAAGGTGCGGCGCTTGGAGCGCCGGTCCTCGAGGGTCAGCGTGTGCAGGTCGCGGTCGACGGCGACGATCTCGCCGACGAAGTCGGTCATGACCTCCTCGACCACGGCCCCGAGCTCGGCGGGGGCCTCGACGGCCCGCCCGCCCTTGGGGGCGCGCCAGTCACCGGAGAGGACGTCGGTGCCGTAGCGATCCACCCGCCACGCTAGGTGGCGCGGGCGGGTGACCGGGTCAGGACGCGCCGTCGGCCGGTCGGCTCGTCGGGTGTGCCGTCGTCTCGTCGGCCGCGTCGTCGTCGGACTCCTCGGCCGTCTTGCCGTCGCTCGAGCAGGCCCTCGACCGTCTCGCCGGGCTCGAGGCCCTCGGCGAGCGGGTTCTCGTCGGGCGCAGGTCCTCGGGCAGCTGGTCGTCGTCGATGGCCTCGGGGGTGCTCGTCCTCGGACTCGCTCATCGTCGACGTACCCGCCGCCGGGTATCAGATCGAGTGGGAGCCGCTTCTGGCGCCCGCGGCAGCTGCTCGTACCCGCGGCGGACGGCGTCCGCGAGGTGCTTCGGGTCGAACGGCCACTCCGCCGGCGGCCAGCGCCTCGGCGACCGGCACGCCGCGGCCGGCCAGGTCGCGGATCGTCTCGGCGACGATGCCGATGTCGTTGCGCTGCTGCTCGACGAAGTCGCGGTCGACCACGGCGCCGTGCCCCGGCACCACCAGCGTCGCGGTCGTGGTCAGCCCGATCACGGTGTCGAGCGTGAGCGGCCACTCGAAGGGCCAGCAGTCGCCACCGAAACCGGGGGTGGCGTCGGTCGCAGCCGACTCCTCGACGAGGTCGCCGGCCAGGACGACGTCGACGTCGGGCACCCGCACGACGAGGTCGCCGGCGGTGTGGCCGCGGCCCGGGTGCACCAGCTCGACCAGCCGGTCGCCGAGGTCGAGCGGCAGCACGCGAGGAGAACGTGCGGTCGGGCAGCCACGACCTCGGTCGCGATCACCTCGGCGCGCGTGCGGGTCGTCGGCGTCTCGGCTCGGCGTACCGGGCCTTGATCCGGTCCGCCGGCGGCAACCACGTTCTCGGCCGCCGTCTCGTGCGCGTGGATCGGCACGGCGCCGTAGGCCTCGCGGACCGTGCCGTTGCCGAGCACGTGGTCGAAGTGCTCGTGGGTGTTGACGACCTCGACGACGTCACCGGCACCGAGGCGCCCGGACGTCGGCGACCACCTCGCGCGCCGCCACCGCCGAGGCGTGGGTGTCGACCAGCAGCAGGCCCGCGCTCGCCGCCGACCACCGTCACGTTGACGTCGAACCAGGGGTAGCGGGCGACCCAGACCCGGTCGGCGATCTCGGTGAACGGCATGCGGCCACCTTAGGGAGTGACGGCACCGCCGGGTGCGGCGGGTCCGGCACCCGCAGGTGCTCGCCCGGGCGGTAGCATTGGCACTCGGCGGGATCGAGTGCCAATCGACCGCCGATCGAGTGCCGAGACCGGGTAGGAGGTGGCGATGCAGGAGGAACGACGGCTGGCTGTGCTCCGCGCGATCGTGGAGGACTACGTCGCCACCGAGGAGCCGGTCGGCTCGAAGGCCCTCGTCGAGCGGCACCACCTCAACGTCTCGCCGGCCACGGTCCGCAACGACATGGCAGCGCTCGAGGACGAGGGGTACCTCACCCAGCCCCACACCAGTGCCGGCCGCGTGCCCACCGACAAGGGCTACCGGCTGTTCGTCGACCGGCTCACGACGGTCAAGCCGATGAGCCAGGCGGAGAAGAAGGCGATCTCGAGCTTCCTCGACGGCGCGGTCGACCTCGACGACGTCGTCACCCGCTCGGTGCGGCTGCTCTCGCAGCTGACGCGCCAGGTCGCCGTCGTCCAGTACCCCACGCTGTCGCGCTCCACGGTGCGGCACGTCGAGCTCGTCGCGCTCAGCAGCGACCGGCTGCTCGCCGTCCTGATCCTCAGCACGGGCCGGGTCGAGCAGCGGGTGGTCGAGCTCGCGTCGCCGGTCGACGACGAGGCCCTCGCCGACCTGCGCACGCGCCTCAACCGTGCGGCCACCGGCGAGGTCATCGCCGACGCCGCGACCGCCCTGCGCGCCCTGGCCGACGAGCTGCCCGGCACGGGAGCCGCGGTGGCCGGCGTCCTCGTCGAGGCCATGAGCGACCACCGTTCCGACGAGCGCGTGGCCGTCGGGGGCGCCGCGAACCTGGCGCGCTACGGCGACAGCTTCGACTCCGCCGTCCGGCCCCTGCTCGAGGCGCTCGAGGAGCACGTCGTGCTGCTCAAGCTCATGGGCGAGGCGTCGGCCGCCGGCACGATCACGGTGCGGATCGGTGCCGAGGGACCGATCGAGGAGTTCTCCTCGACCAGCGTCGTCACCACCGGCTACGGCCGGCACGACGACGCGATGGCGACCCTCGGCGTCGTCGGTCCGACCCGCATGGACTACCCGGGGAGCATGGCGGCCGTGCGTGCCGTCGCCCGTTACGTCTCCCGCATCCTCGACGAGGCCTGAGCGCCCGCCGACCTGACCCGACCCTGACCGCACGAAGGAAGCCAGTGAGCAACGACCTGTACGACCTCCTCGGTGTCGCCCGCGACGCGGACGGCGACACGATCAAGAAGGCCTACCGGAAGCTCGCGCGCCAGCTGCACCCGGACGTGAACCCCGACCCCGAGACGCAGGAGAAGTTCAAGGAGGTCTCGGCCGCCTACGAGGTGCTGTCGGACCCGCAGAAGCGCGCGGCCTACGACCGGGGCGGCGACCCGTTCGGCGGCGCCGGCTTCGGCCAGGGTGCCGGGTTCTCGTTCACCGACATCATGGAGACGTTCTTCGGCGGCCAGGCCGCCGGCGGCGGACGGGGACCGCGGTCGCGGGTCCGGCGCGGCCAGGACGCGCTGATCCGGATCGAGATCGAGCTCGCCGAGGCGGCCTTCGGCGTCTCGCGCGAGCTCAAGGTCGACACCGCGGTGCTCTGCACGGCCTGCCAGGGGGACGGCGCCTCGCCCGGCAGCCACGCCGTGCCGTGCGAGACCTGCCGCGGCCAGGGCGAGGTCGCCCACGTGCAGCGCTCGTTCCTCGGCGAGGTGCGCACCCTGCGTCCGTGCGCCGCCTGCCGCGGGTTCGGCACGATCATCCCCGACCCGTGCCGCGAGTGCTCCGGCGACGGCCGGGTGCGCTCCCGCCGCACGCTGACGGTCAAGATCCCCGCCGGGGTCGACACCGGCACCCGGGTGCAGCTGAGCGAGCAGGGCGAGGTGGGGTCCGGCGGCGGGCCGGCCGGCGACCTCTACGTCGAGATCCACGTGGCGCCCCACGAGACCTTCACCCGCCACGGCAACGACCTCCACTGCGCGGTGGCGGTGCCGATGACCGCCGCGGCGCTCGGCACCTACCTGACGCTGCCCACGCTCGAGGCCGACCTCGAGTCCGGTGCCGGCTCCGGCGTCGAGACCGAGATCGAGCTCGAGATCGGCGCGGGCACGCAGTCGGGCAGCGAGCAGGTGCTGCGCGGTCGCGGTGTGCCCGGCCTGCGCGGTGGCCGCGGCGACCTCGTGGTCACGATCCTGGTCGAGACGCCGACGAAGCTCGACCCGCGTCAGGAGGAGCTCCTGCGCGAGCTGGCAGCCATCCGGGGCGAGGAGCGCCCGACCGGCCAGGTCAAGGGCCAGCAGCAGAAGTCGGTCTTCGGCCGGCTGTTCGGCCACTGAGGGCACCCCGTGTCCCTCCCGGTGCACCTGGTGCCGACCCTCGCCGGTGTCGACGTCGGCGCCGAGGTGAGGGTCGAGGGCGACGAGGCGCACCACGCGGTCGCGGTGCGGCGGCTGCGGACCGGCGAGCGCGTCGTCCTCACCGACGGCGTCGGGACGGCGGTCGCCGGCGACGTCGCCACCACGGGCAAGCGCGTGTTCACCGTGCTCGTCACCGACGTCGACGTGGTCGCCGAGCCCGCTCCGTCGGTGACCGTCGTGCAGGCGCTGCCCAAGGGCGACCGCGGCGAGCTCGCCGTCGAGGTGCTCACCGAGATCGGCGTCGCCCGGGTGGTGCCCTGGGCTGCGGCCCGGTCGGTGGCGGTCTGGAAGGGCGAGCGCGCCGACAAGTCGCTGGCGCGCTGGCGATCGACCGCGCGCGAGGCGGCCAAGCAAGCCCGGCGCGCCTGGCACCCGGCGGTCGACGCGCTGGCCGCGACGGCCGACGTCGTCGCGCTCGTCGAGGACGCCGACCTCGCGGTCGTGCTGCACGAGGCGGCCACCGAGCCACTGGCTGCGCTGGCGGTGCCGTCGTCCGGCCGGGTCGTGGTCGTCGTCGGCCCCGAGGGCGGCCTCAGCGAGGAGGAGGTCGCCGCGTTCGTCGCGGCCGGTGCCGTCGTGGCGCGGCTGGGCGACGAGGTGCTGCGGACGTCGACCGCGGGCGTGGCGGCCGTCGCCGCGTTGCTCTCGCGCACGCCTCGCTGGGGTTGACCCGACGGTGGTGGTGGCCGTCCGGGGGTCGGCCCCTCGAGGCTCAGGTCGCTGACGGTTGCCGGTCGGCGCGCAAGGCGGTCAGCACCAGGTGCAGGAGCACGAGGCCGGCGCCGACGGCGAAGCCGAGCGTGACGAGTCCGATCCCCAGCCCTGTCTGGGGCTGCGTGAGGCAGTCGAACCCGGTGGTGCCCTCGACGAACTCGGCGCCGTCGGGGCAGTCCGCGACCTGCTTGCTCAGGATCATCGCGAAGCCTTCGACCACGGCGGCGGCGCACGCCGTCATCCCGACGAGCAAGGCGTAGAACGCTGCGTTGGACGTCTGGCTCGGCGGGCGCGTCCTGGACCCCGTGGCGCCGTCACTCATGCCCAGAGGGTAGTGGCGTGACGCTGGTCGGTCTCGGCGATCTCCTGCTGGCAGCGCCGCTGTCGTGCCAGAATCCGCGGCACCGACGAGGCCACCTCGTCGCCGTCAGGCACCACTCCCACCGCACGACAGGCAGGCACCGTGAGGGCGCAGCTCGTACGACTCGTGGCACTCGCGCTCGTTGCGCTCGCTGTCGCGACCCCGGCCACCGCACGAGTCGCCACCGGGACCGCGCCGGCGGGCGATGAGCAGATCGCCTACCCGGAGCAGTGGTCGTACCGGACCGGCCCGGAGGAGCTGTCGCTGTGGTTCGAGACCACCAGGGAGCTGCCGGCCGGCACGGTGATCAACCTGCAGGTCGCAGGCTGCGGCGGCACGCGGGCAGTGCACTCCGAGTACTCCTTCTACTCCTTCCCGATGACCCTCGAGCGGACCGTTCCTGCGGAGTTCAGCATCATCGGGTCGTGGGCGGTCCGGCCTCCCAACAGCCAGCGGTCACTCGGCCCGCGATGGGACGGCGTCCTGACCGTCACCCTTCCTGACTCGGCACCCTGGGTGCTCGAGTTCGACCACGACACGTTCGACTTCTCCGCCGACAACCCGCTCCCGACCAACAACGACCACTGCCCCGCCCCGGGCGGATCCGTTCCTGTCGAGGTCCAGCGGTGGTCGACCAAGACGGGACAGACGGTGCCGGCGGTCGGCAACCGGCTCACCGTCAGCCCCACCCGGGCCGCCGGGGCGACCGTCTCCTACGCCTGGAAGGTCGGACGCACGGTCGTCGACCGTGACCGGGTCATGACGGTCAAGCGGGCGCACCGGGGCAAGGCTGTGTCCTTGACCGTCACCGCCCGCAAGGCCGGCGCAACGCCGGTGACGCGCGTGCTGCGCTACGGACGGGCGCGGTAACGGAGCACGTGTCGACCGGCCCCCTCGACCTTCACGAGGCGAGCAGGGCCTCGACGCGGGAGGACTCCTCCGCGAGCTCGCGCTGCTCGGCCCGGGTGAGGGGGCGCAGGGTCTGCGTGCACGACGACGCGACCGTCCTCGACGCGCCACAGCCCGGTGAGCCAGCCGTCGACGAACAGCGGTGCACGCCATGCCGCCGTTGCTGCCCATCCAGATGTCGCGGGTGCCGGGGCGGGTGACGCGGTCGCGGCGGGCGTGGGAGAGCCAGACGTTGTCGTAGGTGCCGAGCAGGCGCACGGGCGCCGGCTCGTCCTCCTCGGCGAGGACGCCGTCCGCGACGTCGAGCAGCGCGCGGCCGTCGGCGTCCTCGTGACGCACGAGGTCGGCCATGCCGGTGAGCACCGGGCCCAGCCGGGTGACGCCGGACCACGCGGTCACGTCGGCCGCCGTCGCCGGGCCGAAGGCGCGGAGGTAGCGGCGGACCAGGTCCTGGGTGTCAGGCGGGTCGAGGGGGTGCCCGGTCCAGCGGTCGGCGAGGTCGTAGACGACCCCGCCCGAGCCCTTCCAGGTGCCGCGCGGCGGCAGCTGCACCAGGGGAGCGGCGGAGCGGGCGAGCTGGCCGAGCTGGGCCGCCGGGTGGTCGGGGAACCGCTCGGCCAGGGCCGTGCCGATGGCCTTCTGGGGGAGTGGTCCCCCGGCGAGCACGTCGCGCAGGGCCGCGAGGTAGGCGTCGCGGTCGAGCTCCCGTGCGGCCCCGACGTTCTGGCTGGCCCTGATCTCGCGCTCGTGCACCGTCGTGGTGAAGGCGCGGAGCCCGACGTCCTCGGCGGCGAGCAGGTGGACCGTGCCCCGCATCGTGAGGAACCGGACGAGCGACCGGTCCTCCAGGCCACGGGTGACGTCGTGCGGGTCGAACGTCGTCAGTCGCGCGGCGAGGGAGAGGAAGGGCGGCAGGTTCTCCTGCGCCTGCAGGCCGACGAGGTGACGGCAGAGGTCGATCGGGGTCGACGGCACCCGCTCGAGCAGGTGCTGGCGGCGCAGGAGCGTGCGGTTGAGCGCCTGCGCCGACAGCCTCACCACGCCGGGTGCTGCCTTACTCGACGGTGAAGGTCTTGGTGTCCTCGAACGGGCCCGGGCCCTCGCCGCCCGACGGGTCGTCGGTCTGGGCGTGCAGCACGTAGCTGCCGGGCTCGAGGTCGGCCAGGTCGACCTCGGCCGACCACGGGTAGAGCTTGTCGAGGAAGCCCTCGGCGGTGGCGAAGTCGCGCAGCACCTCGGTGCCCCCGTCGTCGGTGACGAAGTACGGCACCGTGGCCTCGAACGAGCTGGCGACCCCCTCGACGGACAGCGCCGGCCGGCGCTCACGGTGGCGCCCTCGGCGGGCGTGGTGATGTTGACCAGCGAGAGCACCCGGAGCGGCTTGGCGGCCTTGATGCCGGCGCCGGTGGGGAGGCCGAACAGGTCGACGGGGGAGCCGTCGGCGAGCGTGACCTTCACCGGGTCGCGGGTCTGGGCGACGCCCTGGAGCGTGTACACGAGCGACTGCACGGCCACGGTGGCGTCGTCGGGCGTGTAGCCCTTGGGCGCCTGGGTGATCGAGTCCTCGCCGAGCGTCACGATGACGAGTCCCTCACCCTCGGCGATCGCGTCGATCGTCACGCCGTTCAGCAGGGTGCCGTAGTCGGGATCGAGGGCGTCGCCGGCGAGGAGCAACGCTGCGGCCTCCTCCATCGGGTTGTCGGACTCGACCTCGCGGAACTCCCTGTACAGGCGCGTGCCGGACGGGGTGTCGCCGGTGAAGTACACCGGCGCCGCGCGGGTGCCGGGCTCCGCCGTCTCGGTCTCGGTCGGGGTGGGCGTGGCCGTCTGGGTCTCGCTCGGCTCCGGCGACGCGGTCTCCGGCTCGGTGTCGGTGGCCGTCGGAGTCGGGTCGGACGACGCCGGGTCGGTGTCGTCGCCGCAGGCGGTCAGCCCCGTGAGCAGGGTGGCACCGACGGCGAGCGCGGCCAGGCTGGTCCTCAGGTTCATGGCGTCCATCCTTCCTGCTCGGTGCCGTCAGGTGACGGTGATCGAGCGCGTGTCGACGTCCGCGCCACGGCCCTCGCCGCCGCCGGTGGGGTCGTCGGTCTGGCAGCGGAAGGTGTAGTCGCCCGGCGGGACGTCGGTCAGGTCGACCTCGAGCTCCCACGGGCCGAGGACGCTGTCGAGCAGCCCGCCGCTGATCGTCGCGTCCTGCCAGGCGGCTCGCCCTCGGCGTCGAGGACCTGGCAGAAGACGGTGCCCTCGAAGCCGTTGGCGAGCCCGGTGGCGGTGAACCTGCTGTTCACCGGGGCGCCCTCCGACGGGGTGTCGATGACCAGGTGCGACATCACCGACAGGTCGTCGCCCGCCACTACGGGCTCCGACGTCGGGATCCCGAAGACCTGGTCGATCGGGTTGGCCTCGGTGCGGAACTGGACCGCGAGCGACTCCAGGCCGGTCTCGGCGAGGTCGTCGGCGAACACGTCCTGCAGGGTGCGGATCACCTGCTCGACGGACAGCTGCGCCTCGAGCGCACTCATGCCGGCCGGCCGCTCGCGCACCGCGGGGTCGACGACCACGGTGACCACGCCGGACTCCGGACCGGACAGGCTCACGAGCGAGCCCTCCGGCCACAGCGTGCGGTAGTCGGGGTCGCTCGGCGCAGCCATGAGGGCCAGCAGGGGGTCGGGGTCACCGTCCTCGCGGTACAGCGCCGCCTGCGGCGCGTCCGGGCCGTCGGGGCCGGGTCCCAGCACGTAGACCCTGGTCGGCGGGCCGGCCTGCGGGGCACCGGTGGGGGCGCCGTCCTCGGGCTCCTCGACGACGATCACCCGGTCGTCGACGGTTGCGCCCGGGCCCTCGCCGCCCGACGGGTCGTCGGTGGCGGCCTGGAAGAAGTACGCGCCCGGTTCGAGCCCGGACACGTCGATGCTGGTCTCCCACGGCGTCAGTCGGGTCGAGTCCTGCGCCATCGCGGAGCCCTCCAGGACGACGTCGCCGTCGCCGTCCCGGACCTGCCACGGCACGGTGGCCTCGAAGGAGAGGGCGACCCCCCGTGCCGTGAACGAACCCTGGACGTGGAGACCCTCGACCGGGTCGAAGATGTTGACCGGGGACAGCACCTCCTCCGACGGCGCGCGGGTGAAGCCCTGGTCAGGGGCAGGGACGCCGAGCACGCTGGCGGCCTCGTCGCCGTCGCCGAGGTAGAACACCACCGGGGCCTCCGCTCCCGCGCCCGCCTGCAGCGTGTAGACCACCTGCTGGATCGCGAGCTCGGCCTCGACGTCGGGCACGCCCGCGGGCAGGTCGACCAGGTCGTCGGGGATCACGACGCCGAACGAGCCGTCGTCGCCGACGCCGTCGAACGACCAGTCCGTCAGCGGCACCGGCCAGGGCGAGCGGTAGTCGGGGTCGAGCGCACCGTCGACCGTGGTCGCGAGGTCGAGGACGTCGGGCCGCTCCTCCTGGGTGAGCGGCCGGTACTCGCGGAAGAGGCGCGGCCCCACCGGCGTCTCGCCCACGTAGTAGATCGCCGTCGCAGTGGTGTCGGGTCCGCCTTGCGTCGGCTCCTCCGGGGTCGTCGAGGGGGTCGTCGAGGTGGTGGCCGGGGCGGTCGGGGTGTCGGCCGGGTCGGCCGACGTCCCGCCGCCGGGCTGGGCGACCAGCGCGATGGTCACCGACGGCGGCGGCGGCCACCAGGACCGCACCGCCGGCGGCGTACCAGCCGCGGTGCGAGCGCCGCTGGGTGCGGAGCCGGATCTCGGCCAGCCGGTCGGTGGGGTCGACGTCGTCGACGGCGCCGCTCACCAGGGCGCGCAGGTCGTCGTCGTGCTCGTGGCTGGTCACAGGTCTGTTCCGTTCTGGAGGTCGCCCAGGAGCTGGCGGAGGGCGGCGGCGCCGCGGGAGGCGTGGGACTTGACCGCGCCGCGGCTGATGCCCAGGGTGTCGGCGATGTCGGCCTCGGACAGGTCGAGGTAGTAGCGGAGCGCCAGCACCTCGCGCTGGCGCTGGGGGAGGGCGCGCATGGCGTCGAGCACCGCGTCGCGGCGTGCGCGCTCGATGGCGCCGACGTCGGCCGCGGGCAGCGGATCGGTCGGGCGCTCCCTCGCCGCGTGCCGGTCGACGACGCCCCGGTGCCGCAGCACCGACCGGCTCCTGTTGACGACGGCCTGGCGCAGGTAGGCGAGCGCCTTGTCGGGGTCGCGCAGCCGGCCCCAGCGGCCGTGCATCGCGACGAACGCGTCCTGCACGACCTCCTCGGCGGTGCCGATGTCGCGCACCAGCAGCACGGAGAGGCGGACGAGCCGGCGCCAGTGCGCGGCGTACAGCGCCTCGACCGCCTCGTCGGCGTCCCAGGACCCGTCGCTCACCGCGGAGCCCGGATCGATCGCATGAATGGTCACGGTAGTGCGACGCGCCACCAGGGCCGTGGGTTTACCGTGGCGGCGTGCCTACCGAACCGGACTGCCTCTTCTGCAAGATCGTGGCCGGCGACGTCCCCGCCGAGGTCGTGCACACGACCGAGCGGGCCGCTCGCCTTCCGCGACATCAACCCGCAGGCGCCGCTGCACGTGCTCGTGGTGCCGCGCGACCACTACCGGAACGCCGCCGCGCTCGCCGCCGGCGACCCGGTCGCCTCGGCCGAGCTGATCTCGACGGCGGCCGCCGTGGCCACCGCGGAGGGGTTCGAGGACTACCGGCTCGTGTTCAACACCGGTGCCGGAGCCGGCCAGACGGTGTTCCACACCCACGTCCACCTGCTCGCCGGGCGCCAGCAGGGCTGGCCGCCCGGATGAGCGAGAGCAGCGGGCACCCCGAACGCACCGAGCGCAACGTGCTGGGCACCGAGCTCGAGCCCTGCAGCACCGACCCGATGACCGGGTTCTTCCGCGACGGCTGCTGCAGCACCGGTCCCGAGGACCGGGGCAGCCACACCATCTGCGCCGTCGTCACCGCCGAGTTCCTCGAGCACCAGCGGTTCATCGGCAACGACCTGTCGACCCCGGTCCCGCAGTTCCGGTTCCCCGGGCTCGTCCCCGGCGACCGCTGGTGCGTCACCGCCCACAACTGGGCCCGCGCCCACCAGGACGGAGCCGCGGCGCACGTCGTCCTCGCCTCGACCAACGAGGCGGTGCTGCAGATCGTGCCGATCGAGGTGCTGCGCGAGCACGCCGTCGACGTCCCGGGCGACCTCAGCGGCCTCGACTGACCCGACGACGCTGGTCGAGGTGCTCCGACCGAGGGACGAGGGAGGAGCCTCGAGACCCCTGGCAGGTCGGTCGCCAGCCCGACGACGCGGTGGTGGGGACGGGAGCCGGGCCGCAGCGGTCTCGAGGTTCGTCGCTCGTCCCTCGCTCCTCACACCTCGACCACCGTCGGGAGCGGTGACCGCGCCGTCGGTACGTTTCGCTCGTGCCTGCAACCCCGCCCCTCGCCCAGCAGCTCCTCGACGCCCACGTCGCCTTCCAGCTCGCGCAGCTCGGCGACGACCGGCTCGAGGCCACGGTGGTCGCGCTCGTCGACGACCTGCTCGCCGCGGCCGGCGACCACCAGGTCGCCGACGTCGTCGACGCCGGCGCGGTCAAGGACGTCGTCCGGCGGGCGCTGACCACGGTGCCCGGCAGCGCGGCGGTCAGCGGGTTCGTCGAGCTGGCGCGCGACCTCGTGCGCGTCGGGCCGGAGGAGAAGTTCGCGCTCGGCGAGGTCGTCGACCGCGACCAGGTCGAGCGGCTCGTCGACGAGCTGCTGGCCCTCACCCCCCTGCTTCAGCAGGCCCTGGACCAGCTCTCCGCCAGCCCGCTCGTCGGCACCATGGCCACTCGGTTCATGGGGCGGATCGTCGGCGAGGTGGTGCAGGCGAACAAGGCGGTGGCCGACAAGGTGCCGGGGCTCGGCTCGCTCTTCTCCCTCGGGACGGCGGCCGCGTCCGGCCTGCTCGGCGCGGCGGACAAGCAGTTCGACGGCCTCCTCGGCGACACCGTCGGCAAGAGCGGCGTCTACGCCGTCGGCCGGATGAACCGGATCGTCGTCGAGACCCTGCAGGACCCGACGACGCGCGAGGCGGTGCTGCAGGTCTGGGACCTGCTCGCCGCAGGAGCCACGTCGTCGGGCTCGGCGACCGCGTCGAGGAGGGCCAGCTCGACGGCGTCGCCGACGCCGCCCACGACCTGGTGATCACCACCCTGGCGAACGAGCACGTCGTGGCGCTGGGCGAGGCCGTGGTCGACGCGTTCTTCGACCGTTTCGGCGGCTACACGGGGCCCGAGCTGCTCGAGCAGCTCGACCTCGACACGGCCGACCTGACCGCCGACCTGGTGCGGCTCGCGCCCGGGCGTGGTCGGGTCGCTGCGGGAGAGCGGCGAGCTCGAGCGGCTGGTGCGGGCGCGGCTGGCGCCGTTCTACGAGTCCGCCGAGGTGGCAGCTCCCCTGGGGTGACGGGGTTTCGAGGCTCGCTTCGCTCGCACCTCAACCGCCGTCGTCAGAACATCGCGAAGAGCAGCCGCATCACGGCGAAGACGACCGGCATCCCGAAGACGACGAGCAGCACCCAGGCCGTGATCCGGTGCAGCGGCTTGGCGCCGTCGAGGTTGCCGGCGAAGTCGAGCAGGGCGCCGTCGGGCACGTGGTGGGTCAGGCCCATCCGGCGGGCGTCCGGGGGCAGGTGCCCGCCGGGGAACCACACCGGCGGCGAGGCGTCGTCAGGCGCGTAGTCCTCGTCGAACTCGTCGCGCAGCATGGGTCCACCTACGGCGTATACTCACTCGGGAACGGCCGGATATCACCGGCGTAGCATGGACGCACGGCAACCTTCCTACCGAAAGGCCGCCCGCACCGGGCACCCATGACTGACGCGCACCACGACTCCACCTCAGCGGGCGACTTCCTGACCCGGCACACCGTGGTGGTCCCCAACAGCATCGACATGGTGAGCCTCCTCGGCCCCGGCGACGAGCACCTCGGCATCATCGAGGGCGGCTTCGAGGCCGAGATCCACGTCCGCGGCAACCGCATCACGCTGCGCGGCAACCCCGGCGAGGTGGCGCTCGCCGAGCGGCTGCTCGACGAGCTGGTGACCATCATCCGCACCGGCCAGGGCGTCACGTCCGAGACCGTCGAGCGCGTGATCCAGATGCTGCGGGCCGAGACCACCGAGCGCCCGGCCGACGTGCTGAGCCTCAACATCCTCAGCAACCGCGGCCGCTCGATCCGCCCGAAGACGCTCAACCAGAAGCGGTACGTCGACTCGATCGACAAGCACACCATCACCTTCGGCATCGGCCCCGCCGGCACGGGCAAGACCTACCTGGCGATGGCCAAGGCCGTGCAGGCGCTGCAGACCAAGCAGGTCAACCGGATCATCCTGACCCGGCCGGCCGTCGAGGCCGGCGAGAGCCTCGGCTACCTGCCGGGCACGCTGAGCGAGAAGATCGACCCCTACCTGCGGCCGCTGTACGACGCGCTGCACGACATGGTCGACCCCGAGACGATCCCCAAGCTGCTGGCCGCCGGGACCATCGAGGTCGCCCCGCTCGCCTACCTCCGCGGCCGCTCGCTCAACGACAGCTTCATCATCCTCGACGAGGCGCAGAACACGACGCCCGAGCAGATGAAGATGTTCCTGACCCGGCTCGGCTTCGGCTCCAAGATCGTCGTCACCGGCGACGTCACCCAGGTCGACCTGCCCAGCGGCACCAAGTCGGGCCTGCGCGTGATCGAGGGCATCCTCGAGGAGGTCGACGACATCTCCTTCCAGCGGCTCACGGCCCACGACGTCGTCCGGCACCGGCTGGTCGGCAAGATCGTCGCCGCCTACGACGAGTTCGACGCCCGCGGCGGCCTCGCGAGCGCCAAGGAAACGACACCGAGTGACCATCGAGGTCCTCGACGAGTCCGGCCTCGACCTCGACGTCAAGCACCTCGCCACGCTGAGCCGGTTCGTGATGGACGAGCTGCGCGTGCACCCGCTCGCCGAGCTCTGCATCAAGGCCGTCGACGAGGAGACCATCGCCCAGCTCAACGAGCAGTGGATGGACAAGGAGGGGCCGACCGACGTCCTGGCGTTCCCGATGGACGAGCTGCGGCCCGGCCTGGTCAACGAGGAGCCCGAGGAGGGCGTGCTCGGCGACATCATGCTGTGCCCGGCGATCGCCGAGCGGCAGGGCGAGACGGCCGGTCACGGCACGCTCGCCGAGATCGAGCTGCTCACCGTCCACGGCATCCTGCACCTGCTGGGCTACGACCACGCCGAGCCCGAGGAGCACGCGGAGATGTTCGGTCTCCAGGACCAGCTCCTCGGCCAGTGGCGCAGCCGGTGACCCACCGGTGACTGCCGCGATGACCCTGCGTCGTCGCGGGCGTCCTCGTCGTGCTCGCCGGGCCTGTTCACCGCGGTCGACGCCGCCCTCGGCTCGTTCTCGCGGGCCCGCGCCGCCGAGCTCGTCGCCGAGGAGCGGACCGGCGCGCGGCGCCTGCTCGACCTGCTCGACGACGCCCCGCGCCACCTCAACACCGCGCTGCTGCTGCGGCTGCTCTGCGAGATCTCCGCGATCGTGCTCGTCACCATCGAGCTCGACCGCGGCCTGGACGGCGACCGGTGGGTCAGCGTCGTCGCCGCGATCGGCGCGATGCTCGTGGTCTCGTTCGTCGTCATCGGCGTCGGACCCGCGCACCCTGGGCCGCCAGCACTCCGAGAGCGTGGCGCTCTGGTCGGCCGGTCCGCTGACCGTGTTCACCCGGGTCCTCGGTCCGCTGCCGCAGCTGCTCATCCTGCTCGGCAACGCCCTCACCCCGGGCCGCGGCTTCCGCGAGGGCCCGTTCTCCTCGGAGACCGAGCTGCGCGAGCTGGTCGACATCGCCGAGGCCTCGGCGCTGATCGAGGAGGGCGAGCGGCGGATGATCCACTCGGTCTTCGAGTTCGGCGACACCACCGTGCGCGAGGTGATGGTGCCGCGCAACGACGTGGTCTACATCGAGCACTACAAGAACCTGCGCCAGACGCTGCTCGCTCTTCCTGCGCAGCGGCTTCTCGCGGCTGCCCGTGATCGGCGAGAACCTCGACGACATCAGGCGGTTTCGCCTACCTCAAGGACATCGTGCGCCGCGACTTCGAGGCCCCCGACGTCGAGCTCACCCAGCACGTCGAGGAGGTCATGCGGCCGGTCGCCTGGGTGCCGGAGTCCAAGCCGGTCGACGACCTGCTGCGCGACATGCAGGCCAACCGCCAGCACATCGCGGTCGTCGTCGACGAGTACGGCGGCACCGCCGGCCTGATCACCATCGAGGACCTCCTCGAGGAGATCGTCGGCGAGATCACCGACGAGTACGACGACGAGGAGGTCGAGGTCGAGGCACGCTCGAGCGAGGCCGCGGCGGCGGCGTCCGGGTCTCTCGCGCTACCCGGTCGACGACCTCGAGGAGCTCTTCGGCTTCGACGTCGAGGAGGAGGACGTCGACAGCGTCGGCGGCCTGATGGCCAAGCACCTCGGCCGCGTCCCGATCCCCGGCTCGCACGTCGAGGCGCACGGCCTGCGCTTCGAGGCCGAGGACACCGCCGGGCGCCGCAACAAGATCGGCACCGTGCTGATCCGCCGCGGTCGAGCCCGCGGCAGCCCCGACGGACCGACGACGCCGAGCGCCGTCGAGCCGCGCGCACTAGGCTGGCGCCGATGGACCTCGAGCGCCGAGGACGCCAAGCTGGTCACCCTGGCCCGCGCCACCCGCGCCCGCACCCAGGCCGCCGAGGGCGCCGCGGTGCGCGACCACGACGGCCGCACCTACGCCGGCGCCACCGTCGACCTCGACCGCGCTGCAGGTCTCAGCGCGCTGCAGGTCTGCGTCGGCGATGGCGGTCGCCTCGGGCTCCCGCGGCCTCGCCGCCGCCGTGCTGCTCGGCGACGCCGCCGAGATCGCCGACGCCGACCGGGCCGCGCTCGCGCGACTTCGGCGGCCCGGACGTCGTCGTGCACCTCGGCGACGCGCGCGGCACGCTCGAGCGCCAGCCTGGCCCGGACCGACCTGGCGTCGGGCCCAGCACGGTACCTGGCACGGCGACCCGTCCGGCATCGTCGCAGGGGTATGTTCCGGTGCCGTGAGTGGTTCGAGCACGCCGACGCGCGGTCGCGCGGCTCGCGGCGTCGTACGCCGCGATCCCGGCCGGGCAGCCGGTCCGGCTGGCCAAGCGCACCACCAACCTGTTCCGGGTCCGCAGCGCCACCACCGCGCCGGGCCTCGACGTCTCCGGGCCTGACCGGGGTCATCGAGGTCGACGCCGAGGCCCGCACCGCCGACGTGCAGGGCATGTGCACCTACGAGGACCTCGTCGACGCGACGCTGCCGCACGGGCTGATCCCGCTGGTCGTGCCGCAGCTGCGCACGATCACGCTCGGCGGCGCGGTGACCGGGTCTCGGCATCGAGTCGACCAGCTTCCGCAACGGGCTGCCGCACGAGTCGGTGCTCGAGATGGACGTGTTCACCGGCGCCGGCGAGGTCGTCACGACCCGTCCCGGCGACGAGCTGTTCGACGCGTTCCCCAACTCCTACGGCTCGCTGGGCTACGCCACCCGGCTGCGCATCCGGCTCGAGGCGGTGCCGGCCTACGTCGCGCTGCGACACGTGCGGTTCGACGACGCGGCGCTGCTCGCCAAGACCGTGGCCGAGGTGACCGCCTCGGCGGCGAGCACGACGGCGACCGCGTCGACGGGCTCGACGGCGTCGCCTTCGAGCCCGACGAGCTGTACCTGACGCTCGCGACCTTCACCGACTCGCCTCGGCGGACGGCAGCGACACCTCGCGACTACGTCGGCGGCCAGCGCGTCTTCTTCCGCTCGCTGCAGGAGCGCGAGACCGACCTGCTCACGGTGCGCGACTACCTGTGGCGCTGGGACACCGACTGGTTCTGGTGCTCGGGCGCGTTCGGCGCCCAGAACCCGCGCGTGCGCCGGTTCTGGCCGCAGCGCTACCGGCGCTCCGACGTCTACATGAGGCTGCTCGGGCTCGACCGCCGCTTCGACGTCGCCGACCGGCTCGACCGGCGGGCCGGCCGGCCGCAGCGCGAGCGCGTCGTCCAGGACATCGAGGTGCCGGTCGACCGGCTGCCCGAGTTCCTCGACTGGTTCGACGCCGAGATCGGCATGCGCCCCGTGTGGCTGTGCCCGCTGGTCGCCACGGCGTCCGTGGCCGGCGTACCCGCTCGAGGCGGGGGAGACCTACGTCAACGTCGGGTTCTGGGGCACCGTGCACGTGGGGCCCGAGGCCGTCGACGCGCCGCGCAACCGCGCCATCGAGGCGAAGGTCCACGAGCTCGGCGGCCACAAGTCGCTCTACTCCGAGGCCTTCTACGACCGCGAGACCTTCGACCGCCTCTACGGCGGTGCCCACCTGGCCGCGGTGAAGGCCAGGCTACGACCCCGACGACCGGCTCACGAGCCTCTACGACAAGACCGTCCGCAGGAAGTGAGGAACCACCGTTGCCCAGCGCCACCCCCACCTTCAAGATCGCCGAGGTCGTCGCCGACCTCACCCGTGACGGGATGCCGGTCAGGTTCACCGCCTACGACGGCAGCGCCGCCGGCCCCGAGGACGCCGAGATCGGGCTCGAGCTCACCAGCCAGCGCGGCCTGCAGTACCTCGTCACCGCTCCGGGCGACCTCGGCCTCGCCCGGGCCTACGTCGCCGGCGACCTCGTCGTCCACGGCGGCCATCCCGGCAACCCGTACGAGGTGATGCAGAAGCTCAAGGACCACACCAAGTTCCGGCGCGCCCACGGCGGCCGAGCTGGTCACCATCGTGCGCGGCCTCGGCCTGGCGAACCTCAAGCCCCCGCCGCCGCCGCCCGCAGGAGCACCTGCCGCGCTGGCGCCGGCTGATGGAGGGCATGCGGCACTCGCTGACCCGCGACGCCGAGGCGATCAGCCACCACTACGACGTCTCGAACGCCTTCTACCGCCACGTGCTCGGCCCCTCGATGGCCTACACCTGCGCGGTGTACCCGAAGGACTCCTCGTCCCTGGAGGAGGCGCAGGCCGAGAAGTTCGACCTCGTCGCGCGCAAGCTCGACCTCAAGCCGGGCATGACCCTGCTCGACGTCGGCTGCGGCTGGGGCGGCATGGTGATGCACGCGGCCCGGGAGTACGGCGTCAAGGCGCTCGGCGTGACGCTGAGCCGCCAGCAGGCCGAGTGGGCCAAGGAGGCGATCGACGACGCGCGGGCTCTCGCGACCTCGCCGAGGTGCGCCACCTCGACTACCGCGACGTGCTCGACGGCCGCTTCGACGCCGTCAGCTCGATCGGCCTGACCGAGCACATCGGCGTCGCGCAACTACCCGGCCTACTTCGGGTTCCTGCGCGACAAGCTGAAGCCCGAGGGCCGCCTGCTCAACCACTGCATCACCCGCCACGACAACCGCCCGGCGCAGACCGGCGCGTTCATCGACCGCTACGTCTTCCCCGACGGCGAGCTCACCGGCTCGGGCCGCATCATCAGCGAGGCGCAGGACGCCGGCCTCGAGGTCATGCACTCGGAGAACCTGCGGCTGCACTACGCGATGACCCTGCGCGACTGGAACCGCAACCTCGTCGAGCACTGGGACGAGTGCGTCGAGGAGGTCGGCATCGGCACCGCCCGCGTGTGGGGCCTCTACATGGCCGCCTGCCGGGTGGGGTTCGAGCGCAACGAGGTGCAGCTGCACCAGGTGCTCGCCGTCCGCACCGGCGACGACGGGTCGGACGGGTTCGCGCTGCGCCCGACGTGGTGACGCCGATGCAGCCTCGCCGGGTGAGCACGACCGGGCGAGCGACGTACCAGGCCGAGGTGCTCTCACGGACCCCGCTCGCCGACCACCTGTCCGCCTGGTGCTCGGCGGTGAGGGTCTCGCCGGCTTCACCAGCACCGGCGTCCCCGACGAGTGGGTGGGGCTGGTCGTGCCCGGGCCAGTTCCAGAGCCGCTACTACACGGTGCGCGTCCTCACCGGCTCCGAGCTCACCCTCGACGTCGTCGTCCACGACGTCGGGCTGGTCACCGAGTGGGCGGCCGGCGACTGCGTCGGCGACGTCGTCACGGTCACCGAGCCGAAGGGCTCCTTCGCGATGCCGCCCGCCGCCGCCTGGCTGATGCTGGTCGGCGACCTGACCGCGCTGCCCGCGATGGCCCGCATCGCCGAGTCGGTGGAGGTGCCCACGCGGGTCTGGGCCGAGGTCCCCGACCACGAGTCGGCGCTGGCGGGCTACCTGCCGGGCGAGGTCACCTGGCTCGAGCAGCCCGGCGACGGCGTCAGCGCCCTGGCCGAGGTCGTCGACGGGCTCGAGCTGGCCCGCGGGCGAGGGCTACTTCTGGATGGCGGGGGAGTCCGCGCAGATGCGCGCCATCCGCAAGCACCTCATGCGCGAGCGACGCATGCCGAGCACCCACTACGACGTGATGGGCTACTGGCGCGCGGTCGCCGGCCGGCAGCCACGGGCGGTCGACCCCACACCCCAACGAGCAGAGGACGCACACCGCCATGGATGACGGAGTCGAGCACAAGAGCGGGTTCGCCTCGTTCGTCGGCCGGCCCAACGCGGGCAAGTCGACCCTGACCAACGCGCTGGTCGGGTCGAAGGTGGTGATCACCAGCTCAAGCCGCAGACCACCCGCACCGTCGTCCGGGGCATCGTGCACCGCCCCGACGCGCAGCTGATCCTCGTCGACACCCCGGGCCTGCACCGGCCGCGCACCCTGCTCGGCGAGCGGCTCAACGACCTGGTGAAGACGACCCTCGCCGAGGTCGACGTCGTCGCGGTCTGCTTCCCGGCCAACGAGAAGATCGGCCCCGGCGACCGCTTCATCGTCAACGAGATGGGCAAGGTCAAGCGCACGACGAAGGTCGCGATCGCCACCAAGACCGACCTCGCGACCCCCGAGCAGCTCGGCCAGCACCTCCTCGACATCGCCGCGCTGGGCGCGGAGACCGGCACCGACTGGGCCGAGATCGTGCCGGTCTCGGCCCAGGCCGGCGACCAGGTCGGCCTGCTCGCCGACCTCCTGGTGGGGCTCCTGCCCGAGGGTCCGCAGCTCTACCCCGACGGCGAGCTCAGCGACGCCCCGGAGGAGATCATCGTGGCCGAGCTGATCCGCGAGGCCGCGCTCGAGGGCGTCCGCGACGAGCTGCCGCACTCGATCGCCGTCGTCGTCGAGGAGATGGGGCTGCGCGAGGACCGCCCGGCCGACAAGCCGCTGCTCGACATCCACGCCAACCTCTACGTCGAGCGCGACTCCCAGAAGGGGATCATGATCGGCCACAAGGGTGCCCGCCTCAAGGACGTCGGCAAGCGCGCGCGGCTCCAGATCGAGGCCCTCCTCGGCACGCCGGTCTACCTCGACCTGCACATCAAGATCGCCAAGGACTGGCAGCGGGACCCGCGTCAGCTGCGCAAGCTGGGCTTCTGAGCGGGATCACCAGCCCCAACGGCGTCCGGAGCGCCTCGACCAGCGCAGGGCGCCCATATAGCCCGTTCGGGCCATGTCGGCCCGGCCCTGGGGGTCCCTAGTCTCGGGTCGACCTGCAGCACCCGGCTCTCGCCCAGGACGTGTCCCATGGTCCGATCTCGGAAGCGCATCCCTGCGCCCAACCGTGTCCCAGCCGCACGCACGCTCTCGGTCGACCGCGGGCAGCTGTTGTCCCCGACGCGGTTCCAGCTGCTGTCCCAGCTGGGTCAGGTCGACGTGACGCCCGAGCTCGACCTTCACCCCGACCTCGACGTCGACATCGACCCCGGCTACGACCTGGGACTCGACCTGGGCGACCTCCTCGACGACCTGGGCCTGCCGCAGCGGCATCACCTTCGACGTCGTCCGCCCCGAGGACCTCGTCGTGCTGACGGTCGTCGCGACCGAGTGCGACCTGGTGGCGCTCGAGGAGCCGAGGACGGCCGTGCTGCGACCGCGCCCCGACAAGAAGGCGCTGCTCGTCGTCACCTACCCGTTCCAGCACATGCTGGAGGAGGCGCGCTTCGAGGTCTCGGCGCCGACGCCGGACAAGCACGGGCGGCCGCCGGCGGCGACCCCGACGCACGCCGCTGCCGGCGACCGACCCGCCGATCGTGGTCGACCCGGTCTTCCCCCGGGTCGGCTTCCGCCCGGCGCGGGCCTCGCGGGTGGTCTTCGTGCATGGACGGCGACGTCGACTTCTCGCCGCGCCGGCGTGCTCGAGGCGATGGGCGCCTCGCCCTCGAGGTGCACCCCAGTGCGACCCCCGGCACGGCGCCGCACCCCGGGCGGGACGCGGCCGAAGTTGGGCGACCTCCTCGAGGGGCCGCTCCTCCACCTGGGCGACGGCCTGGTGCTGCAGCAGACCGCGTTCGGACCGGTCGATCGGCAACGCCAACCGGCAGCTGCTCGCCGCCTCGCCCGCCCCCGACCCGGCCACCGCCGCGGGACGGGCCCTCCTGCGGACGTCGATCGCGCGTGCCCGCGAGATCCTCTGCCGTCAAGTCCGCCACCGTCGCCCCGCGCACGCCGGTTCACCGACGACTCGATCTTCCGTCCCGGCGGGCCGCTCGTGCCCCGAGATCGTCGTCCCCGTCAGGTCCGCGACGCAAGCTCAGCAAGCCGGCCCCGCGCGACTGACGAGACCGCGATCGAGGCGCCGTTCCGGCTCCAGATCTCGCCGAGCATCGCGTCGGGCTGGACCCACGCCACCGACCCGGTGCGCGGCCGCCGATGCGCCGGAGCACGTCGAGCTGTGGCACAGCCGGCTGGCGCATGCGCAGCTACCGAGGGAGCGGTCGACGAGCGGCCCTCGCACGACCGCACCGTGCGGGCCGTGTGGGCCCGCGACCGCGACGGCACCACCACCTGGGACGAGCCCGACGACGGCGGGTCGCTGCCGACCGGAGCTCAACCACAGCGACACCACCCGTTCCTCGCCTCGCTCGACCGCGCCGACCGCCACATGATCGTGCGCCAGACCGCCGAGACCTGGACGCGGGGCAACGTCGGTGACGCCACGATCCCGCCGTCCCCGGTCGAGGCCGACCAGCTGTGGCTCTCGAGCCTCGGTGCCTGGCTCGACCTGCACGGCGCCTGGGACACCGCGCCGTACTCGCAGCAGCAGCTCCAGGCGATCCTCACCTGGGACCACATCGCGCCGATGGGTCGCGACCAGTACGTGCGCGTCACCTACCCGGGCTACCTCTTCCCGTTCGGCCACAACGCGACCCTGGTCAAGGTCACCGAGCGCAAGATGAAGTCGGTCTCGCCGTCGGTCGCGGCGCTCTACCAGCGGATGTTCATCGTGGTGAACGAGCGGTTCCGGGTGTACCCGGACCTCGAAGCGCGACTTGCCCTTCGGTCGCGTCGACATCGGCCCGCTCGTCACCCCGGCGATCGACAAGCCCGACCCGGCCGACGCAGGAGCAAGTACTTCTGGCCGAGGGTCGCCGGGGCCGACCTTCCCGTGGCAGGTCGACGCCCGCGACCGCGAGGGACGACCGGTGCGGCTCGCACCCGCCGCTGCTCTGGGTCTCCCAGGCCTTCGGCGGGTTCGCCGAGGTGCAGGACGCCTACGACAGCTCCCGCACCGGCACGTCGACGCGGCCGGCCAGAACGTCTCCTTCGTGGCACGCGGGCGAGGGCAACCCCGACGTCGCACCACGTCACCGAGACCATCCACCTGCGCGGGCACGGCCCGGCAGGGCGGCAGCACCCCGCGGATGTCGGGCGCGCGGGTCCGCCTCGACGCCGTCGAGCAGCTCTCACCGGTCGGCGGGCATCGACATCGCCTACGACCCGGGCTACCTCGCCGACGGGCCTCGGGCACCGGCCCGGGGCAGGTCTGGGCGCTCACGGTCGACGACGCGCGCCGCCCTGATCCGGTCGCCGGCGCGCCGACGCACGGTCGAGTTCGGCGCCGTCCGGGCGCCGGCAGCGACAAGGCCGGCGGGTTCCTGACGCCCGAGCCTCCCGGTCCGGGGCCTCTCGCGCGACGGCGGACCGGTCGGCGACCCGGCCGGAGTGGCGGCCGGAGACGTTCGACGCCGTCCGCACTTCCTCGCCGGGGTCCTGCCCAAGCTCTTCGGCCTGATCCCGCTCGACGAGCTCGATCGCGCCGGCACTGCGGTGCGCGTCGGCCTCGACCAGGCGCCCCAGATGGTCAGCGAGACCCTCGGCCGGGTCGCCGCCTGCGAGCCGACGTCAGCGCGCCGTCGACCCTCGCCCGGGACGCTGCCGCCCGGCTGCAGAGCCGGGGCGCAGGTGTTCGTGGACGAAGGCCGACGCCGTGGCCTCGTCCGCCGGCGACGTGCTGACCGAGGTCGCCGTCCTCCTGGGCGGACCCGGCGTCGCTGCGGCCCACGCCGTCGCCGACGCCCTCGCCCAGCTGGCGGGCCGACCTCCGCGGCCTCGCCCCGGACGTCCCCACCCCGCAGGTGCGGCAGCAGCTGCTCGCTCTGGCCGACGTCGTCGCCGACGGCGCGCGCGATGTCGAGGAGGTCGCCGACGACCTCGGTCTCATCGAGGGACTGCTGCAGGACCCGAGCAAGCTCGAGGGCAGCTTCCACTACGACTGGCGCCCGCCGGTGCGCGCCGACTGGATGCAGGACGCTTCCCGTTCCTCGAGATCCCCGACGGCAGGCTCGACGAGGTGCTCTCGCTCCGCGTCGAGGGCCGCGCCGGTGTCGTCCGGCCCACCGGCGGTCACGGTGACCGCCGAGATCCGCGACATCGCGCTGCTGCTGTTCCCCGGCGAGCCGCTGATGCGCCTGGGCCTCGACCACCTCTACTTCAAGGCCGGCACGGCCGGGAAGACCGAGGTCGACGCCCTGCTCAAGCCGGTCGAGTTCCTCGGGATCCTCAGCTTCGTCGCAGACGATCCAGGACCTGATCCCGCTCGACGGGTTCAGCGACCCGCCGTTCGTCGAGGTCGACGACGAGGGCGCGCGCGCCGGGTTCACGCTCGCGCTCCCGACGGTCGCGGTCGGCGTCTTCAACCTGTCCAACATCTCGCTGGGCGCCGACGTCGACGTGCCCTTCCTCGGAGGCATCGCTCACGGCCGGCTTCAACTTCTGCACCCGGGAGAAGCCGTTCACGCTGACCGTGATGTGCCTCGGTGGCGGCGGCTGGCTCTCGCTGCGCGTCGCGCCCGACGGGCTCGAGGTGCTCGAGCTCGGCCTCGAGGCCACCGCGTCCCTCGCGGTCGACTTCGGGGTCGCGTCCGGATCGATCTCGGCCTCGGTCGGCGTCTACATGCGGCTCGAGAGCGACAAGGGGTCGCTGACCGGCTACTTCCGGCTCCGCGGCGAGGTCGACGTGCTCGGCCTGATCTCGGCCTCGATCGAGCTCTACATGGAGCTCGTCTACCACATGGACACCGGCAAGCTGATCGGCAGCGCGACCATCACGGTGACGGTCGAGGTCTTCGTCTTCTCGGGCTCGGTGAGCATCCACGCCGAGCGCCAGCTCGCCGGCGCCAACGCCGACCCGAGCTTCCGCGACGTCCTCGACGCGGCCGACGGCACCTCGCCGTACTGGACCGACTACTGCCGACGCCTTCGCCTGAGGGGAACGAGCCATGGTCACCGAGATCTACACCGTCGTCGCCTGCCCGTGCTCGTGGGCGCCCGTCGACGACGAGCGGCCGTTCCACGTCTCGCTGTTCGTCGCCCCGCGGCTGACGCCTGACGACGACCGCTCGACCCTCGCCGAGTTCGACCTGTTCCGCTCCTGGGGCCGGCTGCTGGCCGAGCTGCGGGTCGAGCTCCACGACCAGGCCGGGCCGCTCGACGTCCGCGTCGTGCCCCGGCGGTTCGACCCCTCGCTGTGGGAGCAGATGTTCCCCGGCAGCACCCCGGTCAGGGGCACCGGCGTCCCGAAGGGCTGGAACGACCGACCCCAGGACTGGCGCAGCTTCGACGCGAAGGCCGTCGCCGACCTCGCGGCGCACCACCAGGTGACCGCGGTCGCGAGCAGCATCGTCGACCTGCCGGCGCCTGCCGACAGCGTGCTCGGGCCCGCTCTCGGGCTGAACCTCCGCCACCCCGGCCGCATCACGTGGGACGACGCCTCGGTCACCCGCCAGCTCGACAGACCGGCTGCTGGAGATGACCCCCGACTCCTGGGCCCGTCAGCGGATCGCCGGCGAGGTCACCCCGCTCCAGCAGCTGCACCGGCTGCGCCGCTTCTACGAGCGCCTCGAGACCGAGGTGCGCTACCAGGACAAGCCCGACCCGACCATCGGCTCGCAGCCGCTGCCACCGCGCGAGCCGGAGTTCCACGAGCGGGTGACCGCCGCCGGCGACCACCCCGAGCTGCTGCGTGCGCTCGGCCTCGTGATCGACCTCGAGGTGGGCGACACCGCGCGGCTGCGCAGGGCCGACGCAGCTCGCCGGGCTCGTCGTCGCCGACGACGGCGACCGCCGCTGCCGCAGCGTCCGGGTGGCGGTGAAGGGCCTCGCCGACGGCGCCCTCGTCACCGTCGCCGAGGGTCCGGACTGGTCGGACGGCCTGCTGCGTGTGGGCGACGAGGAGCACTACGCCGTGCTCGACCACGACGTCGACGGCAGCGGCCTCAAGACCGAGCGGTTCGCCTACACCCTGCCCCGGCTCGCGAAGGCCGACGCGCGGAGCCGCCACCACGCGGCACCGCCGGCCCTGCGGACCAGCGGCCTGACCCTGGTGCGCACCGACCAGGCGCAGAAGGCGATGCGCCGGGTCGAGACACAGAGCCGCCTGCAGGACCACATCGACCTCGGCAACCTCTCCGACGACCTGCTCCACACCGAGGACGTGATGCGAGGGATGCGCGTCGAGGTGTGGGACGACACCGCCAAGACCTGGCACGGACTGCACGACCGGGTCACCACGCTCGACGGTCGGTGCGACCACGGTGCTCGGTGGTGACCCGACCGTCGGGTTCGTCCAGGGCACGGCGGTCACGCGGACGGTCGGCGTCGACGACTCACCCCGCTACGTGCACGAGGCCGTGTTCGGGTGGGAGGGCTGGAGCCTCTCGGTCGAGCGGCCCGGCTTGCGGATCCGCCACGACCACGCGGCCGACCACGCCACCAACCCCGGGGGTGAGGTGCTCGAGAAGACCGCGCCGATCCCGGGCGAGAAGCCGCCGCACCCGTTCGACGCCTCGCACACCGTGCCCCGGGGGACCCTGCCGCGGCTGCGCTACGGCCGGCTGTACGCGTTCCGCGTCTTCGGTGTCGACCTGGCGGGCAACTCGCGACCGCTGCCTGCGCCCGCGCTGCGCCGGCCCGTCGACCCGCACTCGCAGCTGCGGCGCCAGCTGCGCGGGCTGCTGCTCCGCGACGCCGGCGCCGGTCTGGCCGACCTGCGCAGCGCCGCCGTGGACGTCGTCGCCCACCGGGCCGCAGCCGCTCCGACGGCTGCCTCCGCGACCGCCGCGGCGAGCCGGCGTGCCTTGCTGACCGGTTTCGCCGACGGGCTGGTCGCCGACCTCGCCGTGCCGTTGGTCGTGGACACGCGGGTCAGCGACGTCGAGGGTCTGCACGACGTCGTCGCCGCGGCCGCGACGGACCTGTCGCTGGTCGGCGGTGTCACGACGGTCGTCGCCCAGGCACTCGACACGACGACGAGACTGACGCCGTTCCTGCGGTGGGACCCGGTGGCACCCCCGGTCGTCGTGCCGCGGCGCCGGTTCACCGAGGGCGAGTCGCAACGGGTGCTGGTGATCCGCTCGGGCGTGCGCCAGGACCCCGTGACCCTCGACGTCGTGGTGACCGGACCGGAGCCCTACGCCGCCGGCGTGACGGCGGCAGACCCCGTGCTCGGCTACCACGAGGACTGCCAGCGCCACCTGGTGCCGCCGAAGACCACGCAGGTCACCGCCGAGCTGCACGGCAAGCTCGACGCGGCCATCGGTGAGTCGACCGCGGCCCGCCGCCAGCGCATGCTGACGTGGTCCCTCGCCGAGGAGGGCTCGCTCCTCGACGTGGAGCGGCCCGACCTCGACGTGCCGGGGGACGGCTCCCGCAGCACGGCGTCTCGCTCGCCGCCAACGACCCGACCGTGGTGCCGGCGCCGTTGCCACTGGCCCCCGGCCAGGCACCGCCCACCGGGCAGTACGTCGTCCACGACACCGACGAGCTGGTCACGCCGTACCTGCCCGATCCGTTGGCGGCCGGCGTCTCGCTCGTCTTCCCCGAGGCGCAGGAGGGCATCGGGCTCACCGGCTTCGACGCCACCGAGGGCTTCACGACCGCGTACGCCGGCAGCTGGCCGAAGGTGCGTCCGATCCGGCTCGACCTCGTCGGGCGCCACGTGCTCGGCTCGAGCCGACGCGGTCGGGTGCTCACCGTCGGGCTCCCGGCGGGCGACCTGCAGCGGGTCAGGCTCTCGAGCTCGCTGCGCGCCGACGAGCTCGACCTGATGGCGGTCTGGCGCAAGCTGTCGCCCAGCCTCACCGGCAACCCGCTGGTCGCCGAGGCCGCGAAGGACGGGTGGCTGTGGGGCCTGACGCCGTACGACGACGTGCTGCTGGTCCACGCCGTTCCCCGGCCCGTCGAGGCACCGCGGTTCTTCCCGCGGGGCGTGGAGCGACGGTCGGGGAGGACGGCCGCCGCGCTGCGGGGCGAGCTGCGCGTGCACGGCAGCAGCACGCAGAGCGTCACCGCCGAGGCGGCGTGGACCGAGCACCTCGACGTCATCACCGACCCGACGCAGCCCCAGCTCAAGCCGAGCGCGGCGATCGGCTTCACGGTCGAGGTCGGCGAGCACGACGACGTGGTGGACCTCGCGGCGGCCGACGACGTGGGGCAGACCGACACCGAGAACCTGCCGGAGCGCGCCGCGGTCCACCTGTTCCCCGACACCAAGCACCGCCGCGTCACCTACACGTTCCGCGCGACCACACGGTTCCGTGAGTACTTCCACCCCTCGCTGGTGGCCCCCGACCCCGGGATCCCCGGCGACGACGGGCTGTCCGTCGTGAGCGCGCCGGTCGAGGTGAGCATCCCGTCGTCCGCGCGTCCGGCCGCACCGGTGGTGCACTCGGTCGTGCCGTTGTTCCGCTGGCACGTCGGGCACCGAGTCGGAGCAGCCGATGGGCTGGCGCCACTCGCGGTCGACCGGCGTCCGCATCTACCTGGAGCGGCCGTGGTTCTCCAGCGGGGAAGGTGAGCTGCTCGGCGTCCTGCTGGCCCGGAACGGCGACGACGACTTCGGCGACGACCCCGACGAGCAGTCCGGCTACCCGTTCGTCTCGAAGATCGGGGCCGACCCGATCTGGTTCGCCCCCGAGGTCGAGAACCGGGCGCTCGAGTCGACCTCCAGCTCGCCTCGCTGCTGGTGCGCGACGACTGGGACGACGTCGTCCGGCCGGGTCGACCGGTCGAGGTGCGGCACGACCTGCGGCTCGACGAGGCGGAGTTCGCCATCGTCGGCCGCCCGACCGGCGTCCCGGTCACCGTTGCCGCCTACCGTCCGCAGTTCAACGAGGAGCGCGGCCTCTGGTACGTCGACGTGGCCGTCGACCCGTGGGCGCACGTCTCGAGCGGGCACGGGGGACCGGCCGCAGGAGTCGTTCTGGCCGTTCCTGCGGCTCGCGGTCTGCCGCTACCAGCCCGAGAGCATCCGTGGCCACCACCTGTCGGCCCCGGTGCGGTGTCGCTACGTGCAGCTGCCACCGACGCGCACCACGTCGGTCGACCGTACCGACGAGCGGAGCGTCCGCGTGGTCGTCAGCGGGACGGTCGGCCACCAGGGCCGCTCCCCGCTGCGAGGTGGCGTCGACCCGCACCGCGTCGTCCTCGCGACGCTGTCGCGACGCGATCCCGACATCCCGACCGACCTCGGCTGGACGCCGGTCGTGACCAAGCCGCTGGAGGTGAAGGGCAACGTCGGCCCGTGGGACGTCGCGTGGGTCGGCGAGCTGCACGCCCCCGTCGCGGTTCCCGCTGCGGCGTCCGGCGCCACGCTCCCGCACGGTGGAGCCGGAGTGGCGGGTGACGGTCGAGGAGTGGGAGCGGTTCCCCGGTGACCCGGCGCTCGCCGGCGACCCCGGCCGGGACCCGACGCCGATCTGGGAGCAGCGGCTCGTCTACGCCGACGAGTTCATGCTGTAGTCAGTCCGGGGCCCAGCACCGGACGAACGTCTGGCCCGTCGCCCACTGCTCGGCGTCGGGTCCCTCGTAGGCCCAGTCGTAGTCGAGCGGGTCGGCCGCGACGCCGGCGGCGGCGTCCTCGCACGGGCCCTCGCCCGCCTCGGCGACGGCGGCCCGGCCGGGGTACCTGCCGGCGGGGAGCCCGAGCACCTCGAAGGCCCGCCAGGTGTGCGGCGCGCTGCAGGGCACCCGTTCGAAGTCGGCGGCGTCCGGGCTGGCGGTGCCGCACATCGCGAACCGGTCGCGGCCCTCGGGCGTCGCGAGCACGCCGACCAGCGGGCGGCGCACCGAGACCAGCTTGTCCTCGCCCGCGAGGACGACGACGTCGCACCGGTACCAGGCCGCGCCCTCGCCGGCCTCCTCGAGCGTGGGGGTGAACCACACGGCGCGCAGCATGCTGAGCCGGAGGTCGCGGCGGGTACCGCCGACCGCCTCGGCCAGGGCGGCCGGGCAGTCGCGGGCGACGCCGTCCTGGACGCGTTGGGAGTCGATGGCCAGCAGGTGGCCCTCGACGAGGTTGTCGACCTGGCCGACGGCGAAGGTCTGGGAGGTGTGCGGCCGCATGCAGCCGATGGCGCCGACGTCGGTGGTGGGGGAGACCGCCTCCGCGTAGGTCAGGGGGTAGCAGGCGCGGTCGCGGGGGCCGCGCACCGGCTCGGCCGTCGGCGGCGGCGTCGGCGTGGGGGTCGGGGTGCTGCTGGGGGTCGGCGTCGGTGCTGCGCCGGGCCCGTCGTCGGCGGTGCAGCCCGCCACGAGCACGAGCAGGGCCACGGGCGTCAGCGCGAGCGCACCCGCGAGCCGCCGGAGCCGGTCGTCCGGCGCCTCACTCATCGGTCTTGGCCCAGCAGACCGACCGGCGGTTGCCGGCCGTCCACTCGGCCTCGTGGAACCAGGTGTAGCCCCAGTCGTACTGCACCGGGTAGTTCAGGTAGGCCTGCACCGACTGCGAGCAGAAGTCGCGGCTGCGCACCTCCGACAGCCGGTCGCCCGGGTACGGGTCGTCCGGCTCCCCGAGCTTGATGGTCGTGACGGCGCGCCAGTCGTGGGGCTCGGTGCACGGGATCTTCGGCGCGCCCGAGACGGTCGGCCCGGCCACGCAGACCAGCCAGCGGTCGTCGGGCCGCTCGGCGAGCAGCCCCTTCGCGGACTCGGGGAGCGACACGAGGGCGGCGCTCTGCTCACCGCCGCCGACGACGTCGCAGCGGTACCAGCGCGCGCCGTCCTTCCAGGCCTCCGCCGACGGGCGGAACCAGGCCCAGCTCAGCACCGTGCGCATCGCCAGGCTCTCGTCGGCGCCGAGGAACCGGCGCAGCCCGCTGTTGCAGGTCTCGTACGCGAACGCGGCGAGCTCCTGGGAGTCGTAGTCGGCCTCGCCGAGACGTGCCGGCACGTCGCCGATGGCGAAGGTCTGGGCGTTGTGCTTCTGGTCGCACGGCACGGTGGGCGAGGCGTTGGTGGGCGCCGCGACCTCCGCCGGGGCCAGCACGCGGCACGCCCCGAGCTCGGGCGGCTCCACCGAGTCGGCGGACGCCGAGGAGGTCTGGCCCTCGCCCGGCGGAGTGGTGTCGTCGCCGCAACCGGTGAGCCCACCGGCAAGGGTCGCGAGCGCCGCGACCACAGCCGCGATCCGTGCGCGTCCACCCCGTCGTGCCACGCCGGGTGACTCTACCGGCGCGTGAGTGATCAGCCCTGGTCGAGGAGGGCGGCGAGCGTGCCGCCGAGCTCGTAGGCGGCCGCCGCCTGGTCCTCCCCGACCTCGCCGAGCACCTCGAGGACCGTCGACGCCGGGGCCCACGGGAGGGCCTGCACGATCGACACCACGCTGCGCACCGCGCCGGTGGTGTCGTAGCGGCCGTGGACCCACAGCCCGTACGGCTTCCTGCCTCCGGAGGCCGACGCACCGCGAGCCGTCGTCGGTCAGCGCCCCGCCCGCCTCGAGGAAGATCGTGTCGAAGAAGTGCTTGAGCGCGCCGCTCATGTACCCGAAGTTGGCCGTCGTCCCGAGCAGGTAGCCGTCGGCGGCGAGGACGTCGGCCGCGGTCGCCTCGAGCGCCTCGCGCACCACGACCTCGACGCCGGTGATCGCGTCGTCGTTCGCCCCGGCCACCACGGCGTCGGTGAGCGAGCGCACGAGCGGCGTGGGGGAGTGGTGGACGACGAGGAGGCGTGGCACCCCTCGACGCTAGCGCGACCCGGGAGGCGCTACCTCGGGTCGAGGGACGCCGGCGCCGAGCGGGTCAGGGCGACCTCGTCGTCGCCGGTGCCCATCAGGTCGGCCACCATCTGGCGGGCGGCGTCGAGCGACTGCCGCAGGTACACGGCCGCCTGCTCGGTCTCACCGAGCTCGAGCGCGTAACCGGCGGCGCTGAGGGCCTGCAGCACGGTGTCGTTGATCTCCACGGCCTGCGCCCGCCGCTGCTTCTCGGTCGCGAGCCGGTTCGACGCCTCCTCGCGGGCGTGCTCGGCCGCGACCCGGTCGGTGATGTCGATGCAGGTGCCGAGCATGCGGATCGGCGACCCGGTCTCGTCGACGACGACCTGGCCGTTGGAGGAGAGGTGGCGCACCTCGCCGTCGGGCCGCACGATGCGCTCGATCATCTGGTACGGCTCACCCGAGGCGTAGGCCGCCTGGTGGATGCCCTGGATCCGGTCGCGGTCGTCGGGGTGGATGAAGGAGAGGAACTTCTCGTACGTGGGGTTGAACGACTGCGGCTCGAGACCGTAGATGCGGAACAGCTGGTCGGACCACGTGTTGGTGTCCGTCGCGATGTGCCAGTCGTAGTCGCCCATGAGGGCGAGGGCCTGCGCGTTGTCGACGCGGCTCTGGAGCGCGGCCAGCGCGTCCTCCGCCTCGTGCTGCGCAGCGCGCGCGGACGCGAGCTCGTCCGCTGCGTCGCCCGTCATGCTGCGAGCATGGACCCGTTCGAACGGTCCGCGCAGGCGTTCTGGGCAAAATTCACCCGACCGGCTCTGGCGCGACGACCGACCGGGTGATCCAGGTCCCTGCCCGTCCTACGCGTCTAGCCCGCTGCCGGGTCGGCGGCACGGCCGAGACCGCCCAGGTCGACCGGCGAGGTCCGGGTCAGCGGGACGGCGTCCTCGTCGGTGCCCATGAGGTCCGCGACCATCCGCCGCGCCGAGTCGAGCGTCTCGTGCAGGTAGGTGGCGCAGTGGCTGAGCTGGCCGAGCTCGAGGGCGTAGCCCGCGGCACTGATGCCCTGCAGCACGCGGTCGTTGATCTCGATCGCCTGGGCACGCCGCTCGCGCTCCGCCTCGAGCCGCGCGCGGGCGACCTCGTGCTCGTGCTCCGCCTCGACGCGCTCGGTGATGTCGATGACGGTGCCGATCATCGCGGTCGGCGTGCCCGCGTCGTCCCTGACGACTCCGCCGGAGGAGAGCAGGTGGCGCACCTCGCCGTCGACACGGATGATGCGACCCACCACCTGGTAGGACTCGCCTGCGGCGAGCGCCGAGGTGGAGACCTCGTTGACGTGGTCGCGGTCCTCGGGGTGCACGAGGTCGAGGACGGTGCGGGCCGTCGGCTCGAACGAACCCGGCTCGAAGCCGTAGATGCGGAAGTGCTCGTCGGACCACCGGATCCGGCCGGAGAGCAGGTCGATGGAGAAGTCGCCCATGCCCGCGAGACGCTGGATGCGGTCGAGGCGCAGCTGCAGCGCCGCGAGCGCGGTGCTCGCGTCGGTGCTCGCGTCGGTGCTCGCTCCGTGCCGGCCGTGCTGCCAGCCTCGTGCGTCCCCATGGCGCCTCTTCCGTCCGGTGGTCCCGTGCGTGTAGGCGATCATGTACCCGCTCCCGAGCGATCCAGCGCACCGTGACCGAATCGTGTCTCGTGTCGGGCCGGGCGGCAGCGGCGGCCGGGGTGACCGGCTATGGTGGTGCCGTCATGACGACGTCCCGACTCCTCCTTCGCTGCCGCAGCGAGGTCTGACCACAGCCGACCTCCTCGCTGCGGAGAGTGCGTGCGCCGGCGCCCCCGTCATCCAGCAGGAGAGACCATGACCAGCAGCACCGACCCGCAGCCGCGCAACCCTCAGCAGCCGAGCGGGATGCCGTTCCAGCGCTACGAGCCGTTCATCCCCGTCGACCTCGCCGACCGCACCTGGCCCACCAAGCGGATCGAGAAGGCCCCGCGCTGGTGCGCCGTCGACCTGCGCGACGGCAACCAGGCCCTCATCGACCCGATGTCGCCCGCGCGCAAGCTGACGATGTTCAAGCTGCTGGTGCAGATGGGCTACAAGGAGATCGAGGTCGGCTTCCCGAGCGCGAGCCAGACCGACTTCGACTTCGTGCGCCAGCTCATCGAGGAGGACCACATCCCGGACGACGTCGTCATCCAGGTGCTCACCCAGGCGCGTGAGGAGCTCATCGAGCGCACCTACGAGGCGATCCGGGGCGCGAAGCAGGCCATCGTGCACCTCTACAACTCGACCTCGACCCTGCAGCGCCGGGTCGTGTTCGGGCTCGACATGGACGGCATCGCCGACATCGCCGTCCAGGGCGCCCGGCTGTGCAAGAAGTACGAGGAGGGCATCCCCGAGACCGCGGTGTTCTACGAGTACAGCCCCGAGTCCTACACCGGCACCGAGCTCGAGTTCGCGGTACGCGTGTGCAACGACGTCCTCGAGGTCTTCGAGCCGACCGCCGACAAGCCGGTGATCATCAACCTGCCCGCGACGGTCGAGATGGCGACGCCCAACGTGTACGCCGACTCGATCGAGTGGATGCACCGCCACCTGCACCACCGCGAGCACGTGGTGCTGTCGCTGCACCCGCACAACGACCGCGGCACCGCCGTCGCCGCCGCCGAGCTCGGCTACCTGGCCGGCGCCGACCGCATCGAGGGCTGCCTGTTCGGCAACGGCGAGCGCACCGGCAACGTCTGCCTGGTCACGCTGGGCCTCAACCTCTTCACCCAGGGCATCGACCCCGAGATCGACTTCGCCGGCAACGGCGGCATCGACGAGATCCGGCGCACGGTCGAGTACTGCAACCAGCTGCCGGTCGCCCGAGCGCCACCCCTACGGCGGCGACCTCGTCTACACGGCGTTCTCGGGCTCCCACCAGGACGCCATCAAGAAGGGCTTCGAGGCCCTCGAGCGCGACGCCGCGGCGGCCGGCGTGCCGGTCGGCCGGCACCCCTGGGCCGTGCCGTACCTGCCGATCGACCCGAAGGACGTCGGGCGCTCCTACGAGGCCGTGATCCGCGTGAACAGCCAGTCGGGCAAGGGCGGCGTGGCCTACATCCTCAAGACCGAGCACAAGCTCGACCTGCCGCGGCGTGCGCAGATCGAGTTCAGCCGGGTCATCCAGCAGCGCACCGACGCCGAGGGCGGCGAGGTGACGCCGGGCGAGATCTGGGAGGCGTTCCGCGCCGAGTACCTCGACCGCGAGGTGCCGCTCCAGCTCGACTCGGTGCACACCAGCTCGGCGGCGGGGGAGAAGGACGCCCTCGACGGTCAACGTCTACGTCGACGGCGAGCTCCGCGCGCTCCAGGGCACCGGCAACGGGCCGATCGCCGCGTTCGTCGAGGCGATCAACGGGCTGCCGCAGGGGTTCGACGTCCGGGTGCTCGACTACCACGAGCACGCCCTCGGCGCCGGTGGTGACGCCATCGCCGCCGCCTACGTCGAGTGCGCCGTGGGTGACCACGTCCTGTGGGGCGTCGGCCTCGACGCCAACATCGTGACCGCGTCGCTCAAGGCGGTGCATCAGCGCGGTCAACCGCGCGGTGACTCTCGACGGTCGGTCAGCCGGCCTCGGCCACCGCGACGTGTGGGCCCGGGCCGTGCTCGGTGAACCAGGCGATCGCCTCCGCGCGCTTCTCGGCGCCGATCTTGCGGTAGGCCGAGCGGATGAACGATTTCACCGAGTTGATCGACACCCCGGTGCTCGTGGCGATGTCGGTGTTGCTCATGCCGCTGGCGACGAGGGCGAGGATCTCGGTCTCCCGTGCGGTCAAGCGGTGCTGGTCTGGGGTCGGGCCGGTGACTCGTTGCAAGGTTCCACTCCCGGATAGGCCATGCGCTAGGGGCACCAGGGGTTCGCCGCTGTTCTCGGTCCGGATGGGTCGCCGGGGCGACTCTCAGGAGATCGTCAGGTAGATCAGCGCGAGGTTGAGGACGATGATCACGGCGGCCACCAGCCAGGCGATGCGTGTCGTCCAGCGCAGGTTGACGAGACGGCCCATGATGTCGCCGCGCTGCGTGAAGAGGATGAGCGGCACCAGTGCGAACGGGATGCCGAACGAGAGCACCACCTGCGAGAGCACCAGGGCACGCGTCGGGTCGATGCCGACGGCGAGCACGACGACCGCAGGTGCAAGGGCGACCAGGCGTCGGACGACGAGCGGGATACGCACCTGGAGGAAGCCCTCCATGATGATCTGGCCCGACAGGGTGCCCACGCTCGACGCCGCGAACCCGGAGGCGAGCAGCGCGAGGGCGAAGAGCAGCGCTGCCGTGGGTCCCAAGCGCCGCCCCCAGACCGGCGTGAGCGCCCTCGATGGTGTTCACCGGGTGTGTTGCCACCGCGCAGGACGGATGCTGCGACGACGAGCAGCGAGAGGTTCATCAGACCGGCGACCGTCATCGCGATCACGACGTCGGTGCGCTGGCTGCGCAGGAGGGCGACGCGTTGTGACTCGGTCGTGCGCACGTAGCGCTTGCTGGTGAGTCCACCGTGGAGGTAGATCGCGTGTGGCATCACGGTGGCTCCGAGCATGCCGGCGGCCAGGAGCAGGCTGTCGCTGCCCTCGAAGGCGGGGACCGTGCCGCTGAGGATCGCCGGGGCCTCGAGCCCGCTCCGCGCGACGTCGTAGAGGAACCCGCCCAGGATCACGCCGAGGAGCCCGGTGATCGCGACCTCGAACGGGCGCTGCCCGCGGCGTCTGGAGGGCCAGCAGCGCGAAGGCGACGGCGGCGGTGATCAGACCGCCGGCCAACAGGGGGACGTCGAAGAGCAGCTTCAGTGCGATGGCGCCGCCGACCACCTCGGCCAGGTCGGTGGCGATCGCGACGAGCTCGCCCTGCACCCACAGCCCCCGGGTCACGGGGCGGGGGAAGTGCTCGCGACACAACGCGGGGAGGCTCTTGCCGGTGGCGATCCCGGCCTTGGCCGAGAGGTACTGGATCAGCATCGCCATCAGGTTGCTGACGATCACCACCCACACCAGCAGGTAGCCGTAGGTCGAACCCGCCGTGACGTTGGTGGCGAAGTTCCCGGGTCGACGTAGGCGATCGCTGTGACGAAGGCCGGGTCCCAGCAGCGGCAGCGGTCCACGGACCCGGGCCCGGGGACGCGACCCTCGTCGACATCTGGAACACGCGTGCGACTCAACCAACTCGCGAGTGGGGCGGATTATCAACATCCCTGCCGGCTAATTCTCGGGCAATCACCCCGTCGGAGATATCTCGAAATAATCAGGCCGTGGATGGTGACAAAGTCGAGTTCAGGTGTCTCGCTGAGGGGCAGCTCGGCATCACCAGACCCCAGTCCCAGCAGGGCTGCGGAGTCACGGAGGAGGAACGCGGGGCCTGTGCCGCAGCTGTCGACGGCGTCGCCCTCACCCGAGGTCGCGTCTCGGGACCGGCTGCCACGTGAGCCGGTACGTGCGCCTCGATTTGTGGCGAATGCGATGCTCGCATGCCCGAAATCGATTACGCAAGGAGTTCTGACATGTTCGGAAAATCAGTTGTCAAGCGACATGATCGACATCAGTGCGGAGAACGAGACCGACCGGCGGGTCTTCCTCAAGTCCGCCGGCGTCGGGGGCCTGGGCGTCGTGGGAGCCGGGGCGCTCGCCGGGCTCATGCCGGAGGGTGCGGAGGCAGCAGGACCGAGTGACGCCGCGATCCTCAACTTCGCCCTCAACCTGGAGTACCTCGAGGCGGAGTTCTACCAGCAGGCGGCGTTCGGCCGCACGCTGAGCGACAAGCTCACCTCGGGCAAGGGCGACGGCGGCAAGGTCACCGGAGGACGCAAGGTCAACTTCGACACCCCTGCCATCCGCAAGTACGCCCAGGAGATCGCCGGCGACGAGCTCGACCACGTGAAGCTCCTGCGCGGCGCTCTCGGCAGCGCCAAGGTCGCGCGTCCGCAGATCGACATCCGCAACAGCTTCACCGGAGCGGCGCGTGCCGCCGGGCTCGTCGGCCCGAACGCAGCAGTTCGACCCGTACGCCAACGAGAACAACTTCCTGCTCGCCGCCTTCTTGTTCGAGGACGTCGGGGTCACGGCCTACAAGGGCGCCGCTCCGCTCATCAACAACAAGACCTTCCTGGGAGCCGCGGCCGGACTGCTCGCCGTCGAGGCCTACCACGCGGGCATCGTCCGGACCGCCCTCTACGCGAAGGGCCTGCAGGACGAGGTGCAGAAGCTCTCGAACGCGCGCGACTCGCTCGACGGCAGGCGAGACCTCGACCAGGGCATCGCCCGCAAGAAGGGCCCGGCCAACCTGGTGCCGACCGACAGCAACGGTCTCGTCTTCAGCCGCACGCCCGGCCAGGTGCTCAACATCGTCTACCTGAACCCGAAGAAGACCGGGCAAGGGCGGGTTCTTCCCGAAGGGCGTGAACGGCTCGATCAGCTCGAGCTGATCGAGCCGGGCCGAAACGGCGTCAGAGGCAGGGCAGCACGATGCGGAACGTGGTGCCCTGCCCGGGAGCAGACTCGAGCTCGATCCGGCCGTGGTGGGCCTGCACGATCGCCGCGACGATCGGCAGGCCGAGGCCGGTGCCGGGGATCGCCTGGTTCTGCGCGGTCTCGGTGCGGTAGAAGCGCTGGAAGACGGCCTCGTGCTCCTCGGGCGGGATGCCGATCCCCGTGTCGGTCACCGTGATCACCGCGGAGCTGCCGACCTCCTGCAGCGACGCGGTGACCACGCCGCCGGCCGGGGTGAACTTCAACGCGTTGCTCACCAGGTTGGTCAGGACGCGGTCGAGCTGGTCGGGGTCGCCGGAGACGACGACCGGGTCGCCGTCGGGGCCGATGCGGACCTCGAGGTCGGCGTCGGCCCCGGCGGCGACCGCCCAGTCGGCCGCGTGCCGCAGGCACTCGCGCAGGTCGACGGGGACCTCGACGAGGGGTGGGGCGTCGGAGTCGAACCCGCTGAGCAGCAGCAGGTCGTTGCAGATGGTCACCAGCTTCTGGCCGTTGCGCGCGATCGTGTCGAGCATGTGCTGCTGCTCGGGGAGCGGGTCGACGACCGAGCCGTCGAGCAGCATCTCGGTGAACCCGATGATGCTGGTGACCGGCGTCCGCAGCTCGTGGGAGACGGTGGAGACGAACTCGTCCTTCGCGCGGTCGAGCGAGCGCAGCCGGTCGAGCGCCGTCCGCTCCTTCTCGAGGGCGACGACGAGCGTCTCCTGGCCCTGGCGCTGCTCGGTGACGTCGCGGCCCACGCAGAGGAACCGACGCGGTCCTCGACCTGGTCGTCGGTGACGCTCAGCGTCATCGACACGATCAGGCGGTGGCCGGTACGGGTGCGCCACGTCCAGTCGCGCGCCTTCGACTCCGCGCGTCGCCGATGGTGCCGATGAGGCAGAGGAACGCGTCGCGCTCGCCGACGGCGCCGGTCCGCGCCAGCAGCTGCTGGGGGTCGAAGAGCTCGACGAACGGGCGGCCGAGCACCTCCTCGTCCGTGTAGCCGAGGAGGTGGCCGGCGCCGGTGTTGAAGAGCGTGACCCGCCCGGTGGTGTCGATGCCGATCAGGGCGGTGGCGATCGAGGCCGACAGCAGGTGCGACATCAGGCCGGTGCTGCTGCGCTCGGCGGTCACGTCGATGCCGGTCAGGACGGCGTACGACGGCAGGCCGAACTCGTCGCGCACCACGTTGTTGTTCCACACGATGCGCAGCGGATCGCCGGTGGCCGAGCGGGAGAGGCGCTCGCGCACGATCGGGTAGCCCGAGCGGTTCGGCCACACGAACATGGCCTCGGTCTCCTCGCGGGTGAGGGCGCCGAGCGTCGTCTCCCACAGGCGGTGGCCGACGAGGTCGGCGTCGGAGTAGCCGGTGATCTCCTTCGTCGCCGCGTTGACCCGCACGATGGTGCCCTTGGCGTCGGTCACCATGATCACGCAGGCGGTGGTGTCGAGCGTGGTGTCGGTGAGCTTGTGCGCGGCCTGGAGGCGCCGGTGGGCGTCGTGCTCCTGGGTGACGTCGAGGAGCTGGGCGGAGTACACGCGGGACCCGTCCCGCCAGTCGAGCGCGGCCACCGCGACCTCGAGGCGGCTCCCCGGGCGCGACAGCGCCGACGCGTGCCCGTGCCAGGTGTCCTCGGCCCCCGACCGGACGCCGGCCAGCACCTTCTCGATCGGGTCGAGGGTGCCCACGAGCTCGGCGAACCGGCGTCCGACGACCTCCTCCGTGGTCTGGCCGAGGATGCCGCACGCGGCCTTGTTGAGGTCGTCGACCACCAGGTCGCCGCCGGTCTCGTGCAGCAGCAGCATGCCGAGGGGCGACTCGGTGAAGTTGCGGCGGAAGATGTTCTCGTCGGCGCTGACCCGGGCCAGCAGCCGCATGCGCTGGTTGGCGGTGAGGGCGAGCGGCAGGGCGATCAGAGCGCAGCACAGCGCGTAGGCGAGCACGACGGTGGGGAGGACTTCGGCGTCCACGTTGCTCTGCGCCACCGGACCCCAGTCGTTGGCGGTGGCCACGGTGACCCCGAGGGGCAGCAGCACCAGCTCGACGGCGACCACCCGCAGGTCGAAGCGCAGCGCGCCCCAGACGAGGAACGGGATGGGGAGGAACATCAGCGGGACGTCCTGCGCCGGGCCGATCGTGAGGGCCGTGACGACGGCGAGGGCGGTCACCTGGGCGAGCAGCTCGGGCGCCGATCCGCTCCGGGGCCGGCTCGTCGCGCGCAGCGAGAGCACGAGGGTAAGGAGCAGCAACGCGGGCACGGTCTGCTCCGCGAGCCGGACCAGCAGGTCGGTCCCTGTCACGTCGGTGCCGCGCTCGAGGGCGAGACGCACCACGACGACGAGGCCGCCCGCGCCGGCCGCCGACAGCACGCGGACCAGGTCGGTGATCGTCTCGAGCTGGCCGCGGCGGCGAAGGCCGTGCGTGACCACCGCGGCACCGGCGATCGCGACGAGGGCGTAGACGAGGGCGTCGGTGAGCGCGTCCCGCGCCGGCACGCCGTCGGCCAGCCGGACCGCGCCGACGACGGCGGCGAGGGCCGGCACCAGTCCGGCCCACCAGCGGGCGGGAGCCAGGGCGAGCATCGCGATGGCGATGCCGGCCGCCGACCACCAGGTGCCGAGGTAGTCCCCGGGTTCGGTCAGCAGCGCGAGCGACGCCTCGACCACCGCGGTGACCGCGAGCAGCCCGAGCGCCTGGCGCGCCGGACGGGCTGACGGAGGGGTCACCCGGTCAGTGTCCGGCACCGGCGGTGCCGCCGCCGGGAGATCGGGAGTGACGTCCGACTCTGGTCTGGACCGGAGCCCCGGCGACACCCGCACGGCGGGCTCCGGTCGGTTACCGGGCGGTACTAAAGTGCGCGCATGCTGGTCAGCGAGCGCATCGGGCAGTTCTTCCTCGAGAGCGACTCGGGGCGCGACCGCCTCGAGTACACCGAGTACGGCAGCGGCGACCAGTGGGTCGTGCTGCTCCACGGCCAGCTCATGCCCCGACGGATGCAGCAGCCGCTCGCGCGGGCGCTGGCCGCCGAGGGCCTGCACGTCGTCACGCTCGACCTGCTCGGCCACGGTCGTTCGGACCGGCCGGCCGACCCGCTCGTGTACTCGATGACGGCGTTCGGCGAGCAGGTCGTCGCGCTGCTCGACCACCTCGGCGCGGCCGAGGCGATCATCGGCGGCACGTCCCTGGGCGCCAACGTCTCGCTCGAGGTCGCCGCCATCGCTCCCGAGCGCGTCCGGGGCCTCATCATCGAGATGCCGGTGCTCGACAACGCGGTCGAGGCGGGCATCCTCGCCTTCGCCCCGCTCATGTTCGCGGCGCGGTTCCTGCCGTTCACCGTCAACGGGCTGCGCCTGGTCACCAAGCCGGTTCCGCGAGGCCTCGTCCCGTTCTGGGCCGGCATCGTGCTCGACACCTGCAACCAGCAGGCCGACGCGATGGCGGCCGTCGTCCACGGCCTGTTCTTCGGTCGGGTGGCACCGTCGTCGAAGCAGCGCCGCTCGATGACGATGCCCGCGCTCGTGGTCGGCCACCCCGCCGACCCGATCCACCCCGCCGCGGACGCCGCCATGCTGGCCTCCGAGATGCCGAACGCCACGTTCGTGCGGGCGCACAGCATCCTGGAGTGGCGGTTCTGGCCCGAGCGGCTCAACCGCGCGGCGGTCGGCTTCGCCCTCGGCGTGTGGCGCGCCGCCACGCCGACGGCGCGTCCCTCGCCGTCGGGTGCGGGCCGCCCGGCACAATGGGCGGGTGCCTCTCTACACCGACGAGGCGATCGTGCTGCGCACCCACAAGCTGGGTGAGGCCGACCGCATCATCACGCTGCTGACCCGTCAGCACGGGCGGGTGCGCGCCGTCGCCAAGGGGGTGCGGCGCACCACGTCGAAGTTCGGGTCGCGGCTCGAGCCGTTCACCCACGTCGACCTGCAGCTGGCCGAGGGGCGCACCTTCGACATCGTGACGCAGGCCGAGACCAGGTCGCTGTTCCACGCCGGGCTGGGCAACGACTACGAGCGCTACACCGCCGGCACCGCGATGCTCGAGACCTCCGAGCGGCTCGTCACCGAGGAGAAGGAGCCGGCCGTGCAGCAGTTCCTGCTGCTCGTCGGCGGGCTGCGGGCGCTCAGCTCCGACGAGCGGCCCGACCGGCGTCCCGGGCAGGTGCTCGACTCGTTCCTGCTCCGCGCGCTCGCGGTGGCCGGCTACGCGCCGTCCTTCGAGCGGTGCGCCCACTGCGGTCGCGAGGGCCGGCACCGCTGGTTCAACCCGTCGATGGGGGGCGTGCTGTGCAGCACCTGCCGCGTCCCGGGGTCGGCGGCACCCGCGCCCGAGACGCTCACGGTGCTCGGCGACCTGCTCGCCGGCGACTGGCCCGCCGTCGAGGCCACCGACCCGCGGCACCTGCGCGAGGCCAGCGGGCTCGTGGCGGCCTTCCTGTCGTGGCACCTCGAGCGGTCGCTGCGCAGCCTCGAGCACGTCGAGCGATAGCGTCGCGGCCGTGAAGCGTGCCGTCCGCCAGCCGACCCCCCACCCGTCGGGGGCCCGCCCGCCGAGCATCCCGAAGGAGCTCGTCCCGCGCCACGTGGCCATCGTCATGGACGGCAACGGCCGGTGGGCCAAGCAGCGCGGGCTGCCGCGCACCAAGGGCCACGAAATGGGGGAGGCCTCGCTGTTCGACGTCGTCGAGGGCGCGATCGAGATCGGCGTGAAGGCGGTCTCGGCCTACGCCTTCTCCACCGAGAACTGGACCCGGTCGCCCGACGAGGTCAAGTTCCTCATGGGCTTCAACCGCGACGTGATCCGCCGCCGTCGCGACGAGATGCACGAGCTCGGCGTCCGCGTGCGCTGGGCCGGCCGGGCGCCCCGGCTGTGGAAGTCGGTCATCAAGGAGCTGCAGGTCGCCGAGGAGCTGACCCGCGACAACGACGTGCTGACGCTCACGATGTGCGTCAACTACGGCGGCCGCGCCGAGCTCGCCGACGCGGCGCGCTCGATCGCCCGTGAGGTCGCCGCGGGCCGGCTGAGTCCCGACAAGGTCGACGAGAAGACCTTCGCCAAGCACCTGTACGTGCCCGAGCAGTCCGAGGCCGACCTGGTGTGGCGCACCTCGGGCGAGCAGCGCCTGTCGAACTTCGTGCTGTGGCAGGCGGCCTACGCCGAGATGGTCTTCACCGACGTCCTCTGGCCCGACGTCGACCGGCTGGCGCTGTGGCGCGCGATCGAGATCTACGCCGAGCGGGACAGGCGTTACGGCAGGGCGTGACCGTCCCCGTCGTCCTTGGCTTAGCCGGCGGCGTTGCGGATGAGCCAGGCGTCGACCACCAGGTCGGTGATCGGCTCCGCCTGGATCACGTCCTCGGAGGTGATCGTGTCCTCGAGCCGCACCGGCTCGGGGAGCCGCTCGAAGCGCCGTCCGGTCGTGGTCATGAGTCCGACCTACGCCCGACGGTGGTCGAGGGGCCGCGACCCGCGTCACGCCTGGCAGGCGGCGCAGGTCCCGACGAGCTCGAGGGTGTGGCTCACCTCGGCGAAGCCGTGCTCGGCGGCGACGGCGCGGGTCCAGCGCTCGACGGCGGGACCGTCGACCTCGACCGTGGCGCCGCACTCGCGGCAGACCAGGTGGTGGTGGTGGCTGTCGGAGCAGCGCCGGTAGGTCACCTCGTCGCCGGTGCGCAGCTGGTCGACGTCCTCGGCCTCGGCGAGGCGCTGCAGCGTGCGGTAGACGGTGGCCAGGCCGACCTTGTCGCCGCGCTCCTCGAGCAGGGCGTGGATCTCCTGGGCGGAGCGGAAGCCGTCGACCGAGTCGAGCGCTGCCATCACGGCGGCACGCTGGCGGGTGGGCCGGACGGGGGAGTCGGGTCGCGGGCGCCCCTCGTCAGTGCTCGTCATAGTGGCTCCCGTGCGGTGCGTGGCGGTGACCGTCGTGCACGTAGTCGACGTGGTCGACGTGCAGGACGGCGACGTGCCCGCAGTCGGGCCCGTGGGCGTGGGGGTGCTCGTCGCTCACCTCGTGGCCGACCGGCTCGTCGGCGAAGGGGGTCCGCAGCCGGGCGCGGCGCCGGAGCCAGACGCCGACCGGCCACGTGACGACGAACCCGAGCAGCGAGAGCAGCACGATCGTCGGACCCGGCGCCACGGTGGCGTGGTAGGAGGCGAAGGCCGAGACGACGAGGCCGCCCACCGACGCCACGGCGCCGAGCAGCATCGCGGCACCGAGCGTCGTCCGGAACGAGCGGGCGAGCTGCTGCGACGTCGCGACCGGCACCACCATCAGCGCCGAGACCAGCAGCAGCCCGACGGTGCGCATGGCGACGGTGACGCTCACCGCGGCCAGGACCGCGACGAGCACGTTGTAGAACCGCACGCGCAGCCCGGCGACCTTCGCGAACTCGGGGTCCTGGGCCACGGCGAACAGCTGCGGCGAGAGTCCGACGCACACCCCCACCACGAGGGCCGCGAGGACCATCGTGACGACGACGTCGCCCGCCGAGATCGTCGTGATGGAGCCGAACAGGTACTGCTGGAGCCGGGCTGCGCTCTGCCCACCCAGCCCCGTGAGCAGGACGCCGCCGGCGAGCCCGCCGTAGAACAGCAGCGCGAGCGCGACGTCGCCGTTGGTGTGGCCGCGCTCGCGGATCACCTCGATCAGCGACGGCACCGATGACCGCGACCACCACGGCCGTCCAGGTCGGCGACCAGCCGGTGACGAGCCCCAGGGCGACGCCGGTGACGGCGACGTGACCGATGCCGTCGCCCATGAGCGCGAGACGGCGCTGCACCAGGTAGGTCCCGATCGCGGGAGCGGCGAGGCCGGTGAACAGCGCGGCCAGGAGGGCGCGCTGCATGAAGGGCAGGCTGAAGAGCTCGGCGGCGCTCATGGTCGGCGCCGCTCGAACGGGGCCAGCGACCACGGGGACGTGGTCGTGGTGGTCGTGCGGCGGGTGGTGGTGGCCGTGCACGCGCCGTCCTCGGCGTCAGCGGCGGCGCCGTCGTAGACGATCCGCCCGTCGCGCATCACCACGGCGCGGTCGACGAGCGGCGCCAGCGGGCCGAGCTCGTGGGCCACCAGGACGATGGTCGCGCCGCGCTCCTTCAGCGTGCGAGGGTGTCGGCGAGCACCTGCTGGTTGGGCAGGTCGACGCCGGCGGTCGGCTCGTCGAGGAAGAACAGCTCGGGCTCGCCGGCGAGGGCCCGGGCGATGAGCACCCGCTGCTGCTGGCCGCCCGAGAGGCGTGCTGACGCCGTCGCGGGCGCGGTCGGTGAGCCCGACCAGCTCGATGGCGTCGTCGATCGCGCGCCGGTCGGCGGCGCCGAGCGGGCGCAGCAGGCGTCGCCGGGTCAGGCGGCCGGACGCCACCACCTCGCGGACCGACGCCGGCACGCCGGACGCCGCGCCGCTGCGCTGGGGCACGAACCCGATGCGCTGCCACTCGTCGAAGTGGGCGAACGGCGTCCCGAAGAGGTCGAGCTCGCCGCGCGCCAGCGGTCGCAGCCCGGTCAGGGCCCGCACCAGCGTCGACTTGCCGGACCCGTTCGCGCCGAGCAGCGCGACGAACTCGCCCGGCCTCGACGGTCAGGTCGATGCCGCGCAGCACGGGCCGCCCGCCGATGGCGACGGCGCCGTCGGTGAGGCGGACCGGGGAGCGGCTTGGGTCACCGACATCCGTTCGCCTCCTCGAGCGTGGCCAGGTTCTCGCGCATCAGCGAAAGGTAGTCCTCGTCGGCGGTCTCGTCGGTGAGGCCCTCGATCGGGTCGAGGACGCCGCTCGCGACGCCGACGTCGTCGGCGAGGCTCTGCGATGAACCGCGGGCTGGCGAGGCGCTCGCTGAACACGGTGGTGATGCCGTCGTCCTCGATCAGCTGCTGGAGCCCGGCGAGCACCGCCGGCGTGGGTTCGGCGTCGGGGGAGAGGCCGGCGACCGCCGCGACGTCGATGCCGTACCTGGCCAGGTAGCCGAAGGCGTCGTGGGAGACCACGACCGTGTGGCGCTCGCAGCGGGCGAGGCCGGCCGCGAGCTCACGGTCGAGCGCCTCGAGGTCGCGGCGCAGGTCGGCGGCGTTGGCGGCGAAGGTCGTCGGCGTGCTCCGGGTCGAGGTCGGACGAGCGCCGCGGCCACGGCGTCGCCGAGCGTGGCCATCCGCAGCGGGTCCAGCCAGAAGTGCGGGTCGAGCCCGCCCTCGTGGTCGTGGCCGTCGTCCTCGGCGTGCGCCTCGCCGCCGTGCTCGGCGAACGGCACCAGCCCGACCACGGCGGCGGCGTCGAGCACCTCGCCCGCGGCGTTCTGCTCGACGGCGTCGTCGACGGCCGGCTGCAGCCCGGCCTCGTGGAGGACGAGGTCGGCCTGGGCGACGCAGCGCCGTCTCCTTGATGGTCAGCTCGAGGTCGTGCGGCTCCTGGCCGGCGGTCGTCAGGTTGTCGACCGTCGGCGAGGTCGCCGGCGACCCGCTGCGGCGACGTACTGGAGCGGGTAGAACGCCGCCGCGACCTGGGTGCCCTCGGTGTCGTCGGCGAAGGCCGAGCAGCCGGCGAGCACCAGGACGAGCGGTCACGACCACCGACAGCAACCTCATGAGAACGATTCTCAACACGAATGAGAATCATTGTCAACTCGGTCCGTCGCGGCAGGATGGCCCTGTGTACCCGCTGATCTCCGCCGAGGAGCTGCTGGAGCTGCTCGGCTCGGTGACCGTGCTCGACGTCCGCTACCGGCTGGGTGGCGCCGGCCGGCCCGGGCGAGTACGGCGCCGGTCACGTGCCCGGCGCGGCCTACGTCGACCTCGACGCCGACCTCGCGCCGCCGCCGGGCGCGGGCGGCCGGCACCCGCTGCCCGACCCGCCGTCTTCGAGGCGGCGATGCGACGCAGCGGCGTGCGGCACGACCGGCCCGTCGTGGTCTACGACGACTGGACGGCGCTCGCCGCCGGGCGCTGCTGGTGGCTGCTGCGCCACCACGGCCACGACGACGTCCGGGTGCTCGACGGCGGCTGGTCGGCGTGGGTCGCCGCCGGCGGCCCGGTCGAGACCGACGCGCCCGAGCTGGTGATGGGCGACTTCGTCGCGCGCGCCCGGCCGGCTCCCGCGTCGTCGGGCCCGACGAGCGTGCGGGACGTGGCGGTCGTCGTCGACGCCCGCGCCCCGGAGCGCTACCGCGGCGAGACCGAGCCGATCGACCCCGTCGCGGGCCACGTGCCGGGTGCGGTGAACGTGCCGACGTCGAGCAACCTCGGCGGCGACGGCCGGTTCCGCCCGGCCGACGAGCTGCGCGCGGCTCTACGCCGAGGTGGGTGCGGTCGACGGCGCCGACATCGCGGTCTACTGCGGCTCCGGCGTCACCGCCTGCCACGACCTCCTGGCCCTCGAGGTCGCCGGCGTCACGGGAGCCGCGCTGTACCCCGGCAGCTGGTCGGAGTGGGTGTCGGACCCGGCCCGGCCGGTCGAGACGGCGCCGGTGGTCGGGACGACTGAGACGTCGGGGCGGCTGGAGCCGTGAAACAGTAGCGTCCGGCCATGGACACCCCCGTTCCTCCCGAGCTGCATCGCGCTGGGTTGCTCGAACGGTTCCCCGAGCCGACCGAGACGGCCTACCGCCGGTGGGCGCTCGTCCGGTCGTGGTCGTCGGTACGGGTCATCCTCTGGATCTCGGTGTTCGTCTGGGTCAGCAACCCCTTGTTCCAGCCCTACGTCCTCAACGTCGAAGGCGCCTTCCCGCTCAAGATCTACCTGGCTGCATGGGGCGTGGGGCTTCCGCTCGTCCTCGCGTCCGCGGTGCTGCCCACACGACACATCCGGGGCTGGATGCCACCCGTGGTGCTGGCGCTCACCACCTTCACCGGACTGACCTGCATCAGCTGGTCCGGGGCGGAGAACACCCCCACCTTGTTGGTCGCGACCACCGTCCTGTTCCTGTTCCTCGCCCCGGTGCTGCAGTTCCCGATCCGGAGCACGGCGGTCGTGCTGGTGCTGCTGGTGCCTGTGACCGTCGTGGTCGCGGCCCTGGCAGCCAGGCGCGAGGGGTCCTGGAGCAACACGCTCAGCTATGAGCTCTGGCTGCTCGCGGCAGCCTCGACCTATGCCCTGGCGATCGCCCTGGTCATCGAACGGAGCTCGCGAGGACGGTTCGTCGACGAGCGGGTGATCATCCGGCAGCACGACGAGCTGGTCGCCTCCCGGGCGTTGATCCGGCGCTACGTGCCGCCGACGGTCGCCGACCGGATCGAGCACGGGGACACCACCGTCGACTCGGCCCAGCGCAGGCGGGTCACCATCTTCTTCGCCGACGTCGTCGGGTTCACGACGCTGGCCGATCGGCTCGACCCCGAGGCGCTGGCGGAGATCGTCAACGAGTACCTCGGCTCGGTGGCCGAGATCGTCGAGCGGCACGGTGGGACGTTGAACGAGTTCGCCGGTGACGGCGTCATGGCCATCTTCGGCGCCCCCGACGAGCTCGACCCCCGGGACCAGGTGGCGTCGCCCTGGAGGCCGCGCAGGAGCTGCAGCGGTCACTGCCGTCGTGGAGCCAGCGGTGGTACCCGCTCGGCATCGACCAGGCCCTGCAAGCGAGGATCGGCATCAACACCGGCGTCGTGTCGGTCGGCACGTTCGGGTCCGCGGTCCGAGCGACCTACACCGGGATCGGGCTGCAGACGAACATCGCCGCCCGTGTCCAGGCCCAGTGCCAGCCCGGATCAGTGCTGCTGTCCAAGACCAGCTGGCACCTGCTCCCCGACGCGGTCCGCTGCGAGCCGCGCGGTGAGGTCGAGGTGAAGGGAGTCCACTTCCCGATCGCCATGTACGAGCCGCAACCCGACGACCACTGAGGGTGGTTCCCGAGGGAGGCTCAGGGTTCGCGCAGGCTCCCCGTCAGGAGAGGACGCTCTCTGCGGCCTCGAGGACCACGGGCAGCAGGGTCGAAGCGATGACGGCGTAGCCGGCCCCCGAGGGGTGGAACCGGTCGGCGGCGAACAGGGTCCTGTCGCTGGCGAAGGCGCGTGAGGTCTCGTGGTCGCGATCGGCGACTCGACCACCGGCGGCGATCACCGCGGCTGTCTGGAGCGATCGCAGGTCGTCAGCAGCAGCGCGGACGACGTCACGAAGAGGTGCAGGGACGTGAGGGACCGCACTGAGGTCGGGAGCAGGAGCCACGACGACCTCGCTGCCTGCGTCCCGCAGCCGACGGACGGCCGTGGCCAGGTGACGGGCCGCGACCTCGGTGGGTTCGAGGTGCGTCAGGTCGTTGGCTCCGATGACGATGACGGTGACGTGAGGTCGCCAGGCGCCGGCTCTGCCCACCTGTGCCTCGAGGCCGCGACTCCTGGCTCCGGGCACGGCGAACACCTGGGCGATGGCCTCGATGCGGTGCTGCGCCAGGCCTGCGACGAGCCTCGGAGCGAGGCGTTCGTCAGGCCGGGAAGCCCCCTGACCCCAGGCGATCGAGTCGCCGAGCACCGCTAGTCGCACCATCACGGTCCCAGGAGTACAGGACGGCCCCAACCCCCGTCCGTCCAACCGCTCCGCCGCGGTGCCGCCCCGGTCCGCTCGTTGAGATCTCGGCTCGCGAACGACCTATCCGCTGAAGTCCGGCGTCGCGGCCCGGAGCTCCTCGACGACCCGCGTGGCCGTCCAGTCCTCGCCGCCGTACATCTCGTAGTCGTTGCGGCTCATCCACACGATCAGGGACTTGTGCCCGAGGGTCTGCGCGCGGGCATCCAGCTCAGCCAGGAGCTCGGGGGTGTCCGGGGTGCGTTCGGCCTCAGGGACGGCGTCACCACCCGCCCACGTCTTCCGGTGGAGCTCGAGCAGTCGGTCCAGCTCGGTGATGGGTTCGGTGTGGTCCTCCACCCGCAGCTCGACCTCGATGTCGTCGAAGCCCATGTAGCCCGCCTTGTCCTTCACCACCAGAAGCGCCGCTGACTGCTTGCCCCGGGCATCGCCCCCTGCCTCGTCGCCGGCACGAAGCGCGGTCATCAGTCGTTCTGCGAGCGGGGCCGACGCGTCGCTGTCGACGAAGGCAGCCTGCATCGCACTGACGACGTCCCCGGACTCGAGGATGTTGCCCTGGATCGCGTACCCGTCCCCGGCAACGCCCCCGGCCCAGTCCAGGCACGTCGCACCGGTGAAGGTCGCGGCCCGGCCCTCCCTGTCGACGATGCCGACCTGGCGGACATCACGTCCGTCGTCTGCGTCGACCAGACGCTGGAGGGTCTCGGCAGCAGTCGCACCCTCGCGCATGTGGAGCAGGGCCGCGGCCTTGTACGTCGTGTTGGCTGCCGATTGAGTGGCGATCGCTCCCACGCCCGCCGCGGCGGCAGGCACTGCGGACCCCACAGCCAGGAACTTCGAGGCGACGGCGACGCCCCAGGACTCACCGTCGTCGGAGCGAGCCACGATCGAGAACGTCATGGCCCCACCCTAGGCGCGGGTCCAGCTCCGGAGGGGCAGTGCGAAACGCGCTGACACGGCCCGCCAGGGTGAGTCCGGTGCCGGCGGGTGCGAGTCATCCGCCGTCGCGATCGGCCGATCGCCGTGAGCGCTGGGTCGGTCAGGCTCTAGGTGGCACCCGCGGCGACCGCCGGCAGTCGTGACAGAGCCGCCTCCATCCGCTCCTGCACGTACGAGACGGAGTCGTCGAGCACCAGCACCTCCGCAAGGGCGGATCGCGCCTCGGAGGACAGGGCGTGGGCGGCCTGGTGAGCTCCTCGTGCTGCCTCGGCCTCGACGAGCAGGCCCAGTGCCATCGCCCGGAGGGCGGGCCGGTCGTGAGCGAGGCGGACGGCAGCTCGCAGCTCGGCGGCCGCTTCCTCGGGACGCTCGGCGTCCAGGAGCGCCTCTCCGAGATTGGCGGTCAGGATGGTCCGGTTGACGTCCTGCCTGGTCGGGAGCAGTCGTAGTGCTTCGCGGTAGCACCGCATGGCGGCCTGGAGATCGCCACGCAAGTGCCACGTGACCCCAGCTCCATCGTGGCGTAGGCCCGTTCGGCCTCGTCCGTCGCGACGTCGGCGAGGTGCTCGAGAAGCGGCAGGGCCTCGTCGAAGTGACCCATTCGCGCGAGAGCCGCCGCGAGCGTGTGGAAGACATTGGCGACCACGGCGGGGTGCGCGACCTCGTGCAGCCGTGCCGCGGTGATCAGGTCACGCGCCCTTTCGGCCGAGATCGTCTCCCGCGAGGCATAGCCACCGGCCAGCCGCACGGCCGCTGCGACCAGCCGGATCTCGTCGATGGACCCGGGGTCCGGGGCGGGACGCTGGAGCACCTCGTCACACAGCTGCAGGGCGAGGGGACTCACCGTGTGGCCCAGGCTCCAGGCGCCGATGACCTCCAGCAAGCGCCCGACACCCTCGGTCCCGGCAAGGAGGCCCCACCGCAGGGCCACCTCTATCGCTCGGATCTCGGGCTCGGACCACTCGGCGCGGGTCTCTGAAGGTTCGGAGGCGCGGCCGGTGGCCCAGGCGAGCACTCCTTCCATCGCAGCGGTTCGCAGATCAGGGCGGGAGTCCAGCTCGTCGGCGACGACCCCCCGGATCGTGACGAGCATCCGGTACTCCGTGCCGTCGAGGTCGATGAGGGACCTGCGAGCCAGCTCGGCGAGGGCTCCGACGGGCAGCGGTCGTGGCAAGGCGTTCAGCACCGGGGCGGCCATGTCGACGGTGAACCGACCAGGGAACACCGACAGGGCGAGGAGGGCGGCGCGATGCGGGTCGTCGAGCAGGTCGAGCCCCCACCGCACCAGGGACCCCAGGCTGCGCTGACGGTCGACGCCACCGCGCCGACGCAGCTCCACGTGTCCCTCGCGCAGCGCCTGCAGGAGAGCGGCCGGCGGGAGCGTCGAGGCGCGTGCTGCCGCGAGCTCCACGGCGAGGGGCAGCCCGTCGAGCAGGTCGCAGATCTGGGCGACGACGGATAGGTCCTCCGCGGCGAAGCGGCCCCCGGCCGACTCCGCCCGGGCGACGAACAGCTCCTCGGCGGGACCCGGTCGGGTGCCGTCGACGAGTGAGCGTGGGTCGGAGACCGCGAGCGGCGCCACCCGGTGCACTCGCTCACCCAGCACGTCCAACGGCTCGCGGCTGGTCGCCAGCACCGACAGCGTGCGATGCCGATGGGTGAGCTCCGCCACCAGGTCGGCGGCGGCGTCGGCCACTTGCTCGCAGTTGTCGAGCACCAGCACGACCCGACCCCGGCGCACCAGCTCGGCCGCGAGGATGTCCATGGACGGTGACCCGGAGAGGCCGAGCGTGAGGGCGACGGCCTGGAGCACCTCCTCGCCCGTCGTGGCGGGAGCGAGCTCGACCAGCCAGATCCCGGCCTCGGTGCGGGCAGCCGTGCGCAGGGCGAGCTCACTGACCAGGCGGGTCTTGCCCACTCCGCCAGGCCCGACCAGCGTCACCAGCCCTGGACGGGCGAGCATCTCGGTGACGGCCGCCAGGTCGTCGTCGCGACCGACGAACGACGAGTGGGACTCCGCGACATTGGTGCGCCGGGCGGGCACGGCCCGCGGGGGCGAGTCGTCTCCGGCGACCCGCCACAGACGCATCGGCTCGCGGACGTCCTTGAGCTCGAAGGCGCCCACGTCGACGGGCGCCACTTCCTCGAGCACGGCGTCGTCGACGTCGTCGATGACGGTGTCGGAGACCAGCACCTGTCCGGCCCCGGCTGCCGAGGACACGCGAGCAGCGTGGTAGACGGCCAGCGCGAGGTACTCGCCGTCGACCGGCTGTGCCGCCCCGGCATGGGCGCCTGCTCGGATCCGCAGCCACAGCCCCTCGGGCGGCTCTCGCTCGAGGACCTGCTGCATCTCGATGAGGGCACGGACGGCGGCGGTGGCGGTGGGGAAGGCGAGGAAGGTGCCGTCGCCCTCGGTCTGCACCACCGCCCCGCCGTGCGCGGTGGTGGCGGCAGCGACAACGGCGTGCATCGCCGGGAGGGCCTTGGCGTAGGCCTTGCCGTGCTCGGTGAAGGTGCGGGTGCTTCCCACCACGTCGGTGAACGCGAACGTCACCTGACCCGAGGGCAGCTGCTGCGCCATGCCGCCAGTTTGCTCACGACGGTGCGCGGACCTGGAGGTGGGTGCGGTGTCGGTCAGCAGCCCACGCATCGCCAGGGAGGCAAGGACCTGGTCCTCAGCCCAGGGTCAGCCCAGGGCCAGCGCCCCACTGCGACGGGCGACATCGTTGACGATCGACTCCCGGTTCTCCTTCCTCAGGTTGGACGACGACGTCAGGCGCACCGTGTCCGTACCGAAGCAGCTCTTCGGCACCGACTGGCGCACCACGTCGGTGCGGAGGTCGGCAGTCGCGACACCTCCGCGGCAGAGGTAGAGGCGGTCGCCGTCGAACAGCTGGACACGCTTCTTGCCGACCTCGCTCAACAGGGCCATCTCGCTGCCGTCGACCTGGAAGTTCGACTGGACGAACTGGTCGCCCGGGGTCTGAGCGAGGTTCGCGAAGCGGGTCGTGACGGTTCGCTGATCACACGCTCCTCTGTGACGGCATAGGTGACCCTGACGATGTCGACAGTCCGCGCCTGCGCGCGCGAGGCGTCTGCGCCGTTGGTGTCGCCCCGGGGGTCGCTCACGGACGCGGTCGCGGCTGAGGCGGCCCCGGTGGCGAGGAGGAGGGCCGAGGCGGCCGCGAGCGGGGCGAAGGCACGGAGGAGGAAAGTCATGAGCGAGAGTGTGCCAAATGTTGGCTGGGACCGGCGCGAGCGTCCGTCGCCGATGCCGTCCTCCATGAGCCGGGACTTCGACGGCGAGGGAGATCTCGACCGAGGCACCCGGCTGCGTCATCACCGCAAGAGGCCCACCCGACAGCAGCTGGGGGTCGACGTGGGCGGCGGGGCCTGCTGCACCTGGGTGCGAGCGCAAGCTCGGGGTGCTCGGTCCGGGTCCTGACGGCGTGGGTGGCTGTGGTGCTGCGGGGGTCTCGAGACGGTCGCTAGCGCGACCTCCTCGACCACCACGTCGCGCGCGACCTCCTCGACCACCACGTCGCGCGCGTCTCCTCGACCACCACGTGTGCGCGACCTCCTCGACCACCACGTCGCGCGACCTGCTCGAGCGCCGCCTGGCGGGGGTTACCAGTGGATGCCCTTGAAGACCTTCGCGAGCATGATCTGCTCCGACTCGCGGGTGCCGCCGGTGGCGGGCTGGCCCTTGGCGGCGGCGGAGTCGGGGAAGACGTGGTAGGCCATGTTGAGGACGCGGAAGGCGAGCTTGGGGGCCACGGTGTGGGCGATGGCGCCGACGTTGCCGAGCGGGGTGTTGATCTCGTGGGGCTTCTCGACCATGGCCGTGATCACGGTGTCGGCGGCCTGGGCGGGGGAGATGGTGGGGAACTTGTCGTAGATCTTGGTGGGGGCGATCATCGGCGTCCGCACGAGCGGCATGTGGATGTTGGTGAAGCTGACGCCGTTGCCGACGACCTCGGAGGCGACGACGTTGCTCCACGAGTCGAGGGCGGCCTTCGAGGCGACGTAGGCGGAGAACCGGGGCGGGTTGGTCTGCACGCCGATCGAGGAGATGTTCACGATGTGCCCGGACTTCTGCTTCTCCATCGCCGGGATCAGGCCCATGATCAGCCGGATCGCGCCGAAGTAGTTGAGCTGCATGGTGCGCTCGAAGTCGTGGAAGCGGTCGTGGCTCAGGCGCAGGGAGCGGCGGATCGAGCGGCCGGCGTTGTTGATGACGAAGTCGATGGACGGCAGCTCGGCCGAGACCTGCTCGCAGAGGCGGTCGATCGACTCGAGGTCGGAGAGGTCGCACGGGAACACGTGGGCGGTGCCGCCCCGCATCTCGATGACCGACTTCGTCTCCTCCAGCTTGTCCTTGCCGCGGGCGACCAGCACCGGGATGCCGCCGGCCTGCGCGACCTTGAGGGCGGTGACCTGGCCGATGCCCGAGGAGGCACCGGTGATCAGCACGTGCTTGCCGCTGAGGGCTGCGCGGATCTTGGAGTCCTTGCCCGTCGACGCGTCGAGGTTCTCCTCCCAGTAGCCCCACAGCGTGCGGGCGTAGCTCTCGAGGTCGGGCACGGCGATGCCGGAGCCGGCGAGGGCCTGCTCGGTGCGGGTGGAGTCGAAGACGGCGGTGAAGCCGGTGTGGGCGACCACCTCGGCGGGGATGCCGATCCGGCCGAGCGTCTGGTCGAGGAGGAGCTGGGCGGGCCTCGTGCTGACCACCGAGCTGATGAGCCGCGCCGCGCGGAACGGCGCCGGGATCGGCAGGCGCGAGGACGGCGTCGCGAACTGCGGGGCGCCGGCGGCCTGGCAGAAGAGGTTGATCATCTCCACGGTGCTCTGGGGCTCGGGGTTGACCAGGTGGAAGGCCTCGCCGTCACGGTCGGGCAGGTGGCCGAGGTGGTCCATCGCCTTCGCGACGTAGTCGACCGGGACGACGTTGGTCTCGCCGAGGTCGACGCCGACCATCGGCAGCCATGCGGGCAGCCGGTCGCGCAGCGCCTTCATCACCGGGAAGAAGTAGTAGGGGCCGTCGACCTTGTCCATCGCCCCCGTCTGCGAGTGACCGACGACGATCGCGGGCCGGTAGACGCGCCACGGGACGGTCGACTCCTCGCGCACGATCTTCTCGGACTCGTACTTCGTGCGGTGGTACGGCGAGGGGAGGTGCTGGCCCTCGTCGAACATCGTCTCGTCGAAGTGGCCCCGGTACTCACCGGCGGCGGCGACCGAGGAGACCTGGTGGAAGCGGCCGGCGTCGAGGGCCGCCGCGAGCTCGACGGCGTTGCGCGTGCCGCCGACGTTCATCAGCTCGTTGGTGGCGTCGTCGGCCGTCATGTCGTAGATCGCGGCGAGGTGGAAGAAGTGGTCGATCGAGCCACGGTGCTCGGCCACCCACGCGTCGTCGACGCCGAGGCCGGGCTGCGACAGGTCGCCGACGACCGGGACGACCCGGCTCGAGCCCCAGCGCTTCAGGAGCGTCTCGAGCCGGCCCATCGAGCCGGCGCGGCAGAGCACGAAGATGTCGCCCTCGCGGTGGTCGACGAGCTCCTCGACGAGGTGTCGGCCGATGAACCCTGTGGCGCCAGTCACGAAGTACGACATGGCCGGAGCCTACTTGTTGGTAGTCAGGTGCGGCAGGGCTCGCTCTGGGCGCATCGGCTGCGGTGGTCTCGACGCGCCCGTTGCGGGCTCGTTCCTCGCCCGCAGGGCTTGCTCGACCGGCGCGACCTACGTGACCCTGCTCGTTCCTCGCAGGGTCACTGGTCGCTTCCACCGAACATGATCTCGTCCCAGCTCGGGACCGACGCCCGCCCCTTCTTCTTCTGCACCGGACGCCGGGCGGGCGGCTCGGGCTCGGGCTCGGACTCGGGCGGGTCGCTCAGGACGACCTCGGCGTCGTCGGCGGCCGCAGCCTCGGCGGCCTCCTCGCGCAGGGCGGCGTCGTCGGAGGCGGGGGAGTCGTCGAGGAAGGCCTCGACGGGGTCGTCGGCCTCGACGGGGAGGTCGTCGAGCTCGGCGGGCGGCTCGCTGACCAGCTCGATCGCGTCGTCACCCAGCGGCAGCTCGTCCTGCGCGACGGGCGTCAGCCGGCGCTCGCGGACGGACTGCAGGTCGTCGCGGGCCGGTGCCGGCGAGGGCACGACCTCGCCGACGAGCCAGCGGGCGTCCTCGTCGTCGAGCACCACGTAGTTGCCCGGGGTGTCGAAGGTGAAGTGCGCGGTGCCGCTGCGGGTGCTCAGGGTGAAGGTCGCGGCGAGGGTCCAGCGACCGTCCTCGCGGCGCCAGGAGTCCCACTCGACCGACTCGGGGTCGACGTTGAGCGAGCGCAGGTGGGTCTCGACGGCGTCGCCGAGGGTGCGGCTGTGGCCCGCGCCGCCGGCCTCGCCGGACGGCTTGCGGACGTTCGAGCGCTGCGCCCGCTGGGCGACGTGCTGGCGCTCGGCGAGGACCGGGCCGACGAACGGCATGATCTTCTCCACCGTCGTGCCGGCGGCCTGGGCCACGGTCTCGGGGCTCTCGCCACCGCGGATCCGGGTCTGGATGTCCTTGGGGCGCAGGGCGTTGTCCATCTTGATCTCCAACTGGCCGAGTCGTGTCGCGTCACCCCGGAGGGCGGCTCGGAGGGCGGGCGTGATGGCGAGGGTGTACTCGGCTCCGCGGTCGTCGACCAGCAGCAGGCGGCGTCCGTCGTCGCTGACGCTGGCCAGCGTCAGCTGCTCCGGGGGTGCCATGGAGAGGCCCACCTTCTCGATCTCGTGCCCGACAGTCATCCCTCGCGAGACTACGGCAGGCGACACGCCGTTCCCGGACGGCGCGCCCTAGCCTGGGGCGGTGCCTACGACCCTCGTCGTCCTCGACCTCGTCGGCATCTTCGTGTTCGCGATCTCCGGCGCCCTCGTCGGGGTCCGCAAGGACCTCGACATCTTCGGCGTCCTGGTGCTGGCGGGCACGACGGGCCTCGGCGGCGGGTTCCTCCGTGACGTGCTGATCGGGGCGACGCCGCCGGCGGCGCTGGCCGACTGGCGCTACCTGCTGGTGCCGGTGGCGGCAGGCCTGGTGACCTTCGTCTTCCACGGCGTCGCTCGGCCGCCTCGAGCGCCAGGTCGCGGTCTTCGACGCGTTCGGGCTCTCGCTGTTCTGCGTCGCCGGGGCGCTCAAGGCGCTCGACTACGGCCTCGGCCCGATCCCGGCGGCCCTGATGGGCATGGTCACCGGCATCGGCGGCGGCATGGTCCGCGACGTCCTGGCCGGGCGGGTGCCCGTGATCTTCCGCGGCGAGCTGTACGCCACCCCGGCCCTGGCCGGCGCGGCGGTCGCCGTGCTCGGCGTGCGCGCCGACCTGCCCGTCGTGGCGGTGGCCGCCGTCGGGGCGCTGGTCTGCCTGGTCTGGCGGCTGCTGGCGCTGTGGCGCGGCTGGCAGGCGCCCGATGCCGACCGGGTCGGCCAGCGTCTGAGCCCGCCCAGCCGTGCGGGTCAGTCGCGGTAGTCGATGCCCCCCGGGAACGCGAACCCGGTGCCCTCGGCCGCGTCGAGGTTCGGGACGTCGAGGGCCACCGGCTCGCACGTCGCCGTGCTCACCCGGCAGGTCAGCATGCGGAACGTGGCCGGGCCGTCGCTCGCCGTCCTCGCGGCCCTCGTCGACGGTGAGCGCGACCACCGTGTCGTCGTCGAGCCACTCGAAGCCGCCGCTGTACTCCGCGTCGAGCCCGAAGTCGAGGAGGGCGCCCGTGGCCGTGTCGAAGACGGCGAGGTCGTCGGTGTTGAGCAGCACGTGGGCACCGTCGGGAGAGAAGAAGGCGTAGTCGCCCGACGTCCCCGGCAGCAGGAGCGTCGCCTCGGCCCGTGTCGGGCCCAGGTAGGTGCCGGGGGCACGCCGTCGCCCTCGAACGAGGCGAACGCGACGGTGCCGTCGTGGGCGCCCGCGACGTCGAAGCCGTTGCGGGCGTCGGGGTCGAGCACCGGCTGCTCGCCCGACCCGAGGTCGACCGCGACCGCACCGTCGTGGGTGCGCACGTACGCGACGCCGTCGGAGAGCGCGTAGAACGACGCCGGGTCGGCCTCGTCGTCGAGCACGCCCATCCCGGACGTGTCGACGTCGAGCGCCTGGTGGCACGCCGGTCGCCTGGTCCTCGACCACGAACACGGGGGAGTCGCCCGCGGGGTCGACCCACCCGACCATCGACGACGACGACGTCGCCGACGAGGTCGGCGTCCCGCGCGTCGGTCTGCCCGACCTGCTCGACCTCCCCGCCGACGACCGACCAGACGCGGCCCTGCGGGTCGGCGGTGACGTACCCGACGCCGGTGCGGACGTAGGAGACGACCCGGTGGCCCGACCTCGACCTCGCCCGGAGGGCGTGTGGATCGTCGAGCCGGTCGCGTAGCTGGGGCTCGGCCGCGAGCCGGGGCACGTCGACGACCTCGGGCGCCCGCCTCGTCGTCACCGGGTCCGCCGACCGCGACGACGACGCGCGCCGGCGGCCGCGACGGCGACGACGCCCGCGGCGGCACCGGCGAACCGCCGCGCGCCGGATCCGCCGGTCGCCGGTGGCGAGGAGCAGGTCGAGGTCGACGGCGTCGAAGTCCAGGCCGTCGGCGCGGTCGTGGAGGAGGGAGGAGAGCTGTTCGGTCATCGGGTCACCGCCGGGGTCGTGGGGTCAGCAGGGGTGGGCAGGAGGTCGGCGTCGGAGCCGAGCAGGTCGCGGAGCTTGGCCATGCCGGCCGACGACCTGGCTCTTGACGGTGCCGACCGCGCACCCCATGGCGTCGGCGGTCTGGGCCTCGGTGAGGTCGTCGTAGTACCGCAGCACGATCGCCGTCCGCTGGCGGACCGGCAGCTCGAGCAGCGCCGCTCCAGAGCCGGTCGCGGACGACGAACCGGTCGGCCGGGTCGTCTCGGCCGCTCGGCCCTCGGGCACCTGGTCGCTGGGCCGCTCGCTGCTCCACGCCTTGCGCCGCGACCAGTCGATCGCGGTGGTCGTCACGGCCTTGCGGGCGTAGGCCTCGGCGGCCTGGCGGTCCCGCAGCCGCGGCCAGGCGACGTAGGTCTTGGTCAGGGCTTCCTGCACGAGGTCCTGGGCGAGGCCGCGCTCGCCGACCATAGGTAGGCGGCGCGCTGGAGGGCTGGGACCGGGCCGCGACGAACTCCGCGAACTCGGCGCGGTCGCGTGAGGGGCGGGTGTCATGGCCCTGAGGACGCTACGACGTCCCGGAATGGTTCGGCGGGAGGAAGGCTCAGTTCCGGTCGGGGCTGAAGTCGCTGCCGGACGCGAACACGTACTCGCCCGCCCTGAGGGCCGCCATGGGCACGACGGCCGGGTCGGTGATCTCGCAGGTGATGGTCTCGACCGAGCACGCGAGCACCTGCATCGTCTTGTCGTCCCGGGTGAGCTGGATGGCGAGCAGGGTCGTCTCGTCGAGCCAGCCGACGCCGGCCGAGAACTCCGGGAGGGCGAAGTCGAGCTCATCGCCGCTCGCGGTGTCGAAGACGGCCAGGACGTCGCCCTCGATGATCAGGGAACCGCCGTCCGGGGAGAAGTAGGCCGTGCTGCCGTAGAGGGCATCGATCGTCACGTCGGCCTCGGCTCGCGTCGGGCCGAGGAGGACTGCACCGGATCCGTCCTCGTCGCTGGTGCCGGCGAACGCCACCAGGCCGTCGTTCGCCCCCAGGACCTCGAAGCTGGTGGCGCCGGCGTCGACCACCTGCTGCTCGCCGGTGGCGACGTCGACAGAGACAGCACCCGCGGCCCCACGCACGTAGGCGACACCACGGTCGAGGGCGTAGAACGACATCCCGTCGTCGCCCTGGAGTGTCGGCACGCCGACGTCGAGGGTGATCACGTCGCCGCTCGTCTGGTCGGCCACCACGTAGACCGGCTCGGCGCCGGTGGGGTCGATCCATCCGACGAGCGCGCTGGTGCGGTCGTAGGCGAGCTGGAGTGACCGGGGTCGGTCTGCCCCAGCCGCGTCACGGCGCTGCCGGTCACCGACCACACGCCGCCGTCGGGGTCGGCGGTGACGTAGCCGATGCCGGTGCTCGCCATCGCGACGACCTGGTGCCCGACGTCGGTCACGACCGGGTCGCCGTCCGCGTCGAAGATCGTCGAGCCGGTGGCGTGCGCCAGGTCGAACGGTCGCGGCGCCGCGACCTGGGACGTCGGGTCGTCGGCGATGATCGTCCTCGCGTCGTCGGAGTCGGTGGTGCCGCCGAGGGCGAGCACGAGCGCGGTCGTGGCGGCGACGCCGCTGACGGCGGCTGCCGCGGCACCGGCGTACTGGCGCCGGCGGCGGGTGGTGCCGGCGGCGCGGATCGCGACGAGGTCGGGCACGGGAAAGTCCGGCGCGGAGGCGCGCTCGTCGAGCAGGGTCTTGAGCTTGTCGGTCATCGGGTCACCACTCGGTTCATCGCAGGAGCGAGCTGGGCAGGAGGTCGGGGTCGTCGTCGCCGAGGGCGTCGCGCAGTCGCGCGATCCCCGTCGAGACCTGGGACTTCACCGTGCCGACCGAGCAGCCCATGGCCTCGGCGGTCTGGGCCTCGGTGAGGTCCTCGTAGTAGCGCAGGACGATGCTGATGCGCTGGCGCGCCGGCAACGTCTGCAGGGCGGTCCAGAGCCAGTGGCTCTGGGTGACACCGGCGTCGTGTCCACCGACCGGCGGCTCGGGGAGCGACTCGACCGGCCGCTCATGGGTCCAGCGCCGGCGGCGGAACCAGCCGATCGCGGTCGTCGTGATCGCCTTGCGCGTGTACGCCTCGGCACGGCTCTTGTCGCGGATCCGCGGCCAGGCGGCGTAGGTCTTGACCAACGCCTCCTGCACGAGGTCCTGCGCGAGGGCGGTCTCGCCGACCATGAGGTACGCCGCACGGTGGAGCGCAGCGGACCGTGCGTGCACGAACTCCGCGAACCCGTCGGTGCTGTCGTCGGTGCTGGAGGGATCCATGACCAGATCGACGCCGTCAGGTGCGCGAAAGGTTGGGATCGGGTTCGGCGATGGCCGGGACCCGGGTCAGCAGCGCGCCGAGCAGGGCCAGCACGCCGCCCGCGAGCGAGACGAGGTAGGCGGCGGAGGCGCCATGGGCGTCCACCACGACCCCGGCCAGCACCGCACCCGGTGCGACGCCCGCCACCAGGCCGGTCTGCACGTAGGCCATGCCCTCGGTGAGCCGTGACGGAGGCACCACGTGCTCGGTCAGCGACATCGTCGCGATCAGCGTCGGTGCGATCGCGAAACCGGCCACGAGCAGCGTGACGGCCATCAACGGCACCGACCCGATGAAGCTCAGCGGCACCATGGTCGCGGCCATGGCGGCCGCGCCGGCGCGGAGCCTGAACCCGACGTCGCGCTGCCAGTCCACCGCGCCCGTGATCACGCCGGCCAGCAGGCTGCCGAGGGCCCACAGGGCGAGCAGGAGCCCGGCGCTGGCCGGGGTGCCGGCCTCCTCGGTGAAGGCGACGGTGGTGACCTCGGCCGCGCCGAACAGCGTGCCGAGCGCGAGGGCCGTGATCGTGAGCGGCAGCACCGTCGCCCACGGCATCCGGGCCCGGTCGGCCCGCTCGACGACCCGACGGGTTGCGGGTCCGGATCGACC
>CAWHNR010000009.1:0-42450 GCA_963830575.1 uncultured Actinomycetota bacterium | reverse complement strand
CCTGGACCAACGGGTCGAAGGACAAGTGGATGAACCTCGTCGCCGTCGCGGAGATCGCGGACATCGACGTGTACCTCGATCTCCCGTTCGTGCCAGGGGGCACCCGTTCAACGACGAGTTCTCCTGGAAGTTCGTCAACTACGTGCCCGACCTCACCTTGGGAGCGCTCGCGGTGCTCGCGGTCTGGTGGAGCGTGTCGGCCAAGAACTGGTTCACGGGCCCCCAGGTGACGATCGACAAGGCCGTCATCGAGGCCTTCGACGACTGAGTCTTGACCGACGCACCCGACCTGCGCCTGGACCGCCTCGCCTGCCTGGCGGGGCGGTCCTGGCGCGTCGCCGACCTGCCCGGCGGCCTGACCAACCACAACGTGCGGGTGACCACGACCGACCTCGGCCCGTCCCTGGACGTCGGGTGCGCTGCTCGCAGAGCGACGCCGGGCTGCTCGGGATCGACCGCGACGCCGAGCACGTCAACACCGCGCTCGCCGGCGCCCACGGCGTCGGGGCCGAGGTCGTCGAGTACCGCCCCGAGCTCGGCCTGCTCGTGATCGGCTACCTCCCGGGCCGCACACTCGACGACGCCTCGTTCGCCGACGCCCGACGCGATGACCCGGGCGGCCGACGCCTGCCGCGGCTCCACGCGGCGCCGCGCGTTCGTCGGCGACTTCGACATGTTCACCCGCCAGGCCATGTACCTGGCGACCGTGCGCGACCACGGCTTCGCCCTGCCGGCGACCTACGACGACCACGCGGACGCGTGGGACGACGTCCGCCGCGCGCTCGCTGCGGCGCCGCGGCCGAGCGTGCCGTGCAACAACGACCTGCTCGCCGCGAACTTCATCGACGACGGCGACCGCACCTGGCTGATCGACTACGAGTACTCGGGCAACAACGACGCCTGCTTCGAGCTGGGCAACACCGCGACCGAGTGCAGCTTCACGGCCGAGCAGGTCGACGCGTGGACCGAGGCTACTTCGGCGAGACCACGCGCGCCGACCGGGCCCGCGTGGGCTGCAGTCGCTGTGCAGCGAGTACGGCTGGTCGCTGTGGGGCTTCATCCAGGCCGCGACCAGCCGCTCGACTTCGACTTCGACGCCTGGGGCCGGGAACGGTTCGAGAAGGCCGAGGCGACGTTCCGTGGCCCGCACCTGGCTCGGCTGCTGGAGGAGACGGCGCATGGCTGAGTCGGGCGGTGGCCTGCCCGCGCGGGCGCGCGTGGTGGTCGTCGGCGGCGGCGTCATCGGCTGCTCCGTCGCCTACCACCTCACCCAGCTGGGTTGGACCGACGTGCTGCTGCTCGAGCAGGGGCACCTCTCCGGCGGCACCACCTGGCACGCCGCCGGCCTCGTCGGGCCGCTGCGGGCGACCGAGAGCGGGACCCGGCTCGTGCAGTACTCGGCCGAGCTGTACGCCTCGCTCGAGGCCGAGACCGGGCTCGCCACCGGCTACCGCAACGTCGGCGGCGTCATCGTGGCGCGGACCGAGGACCGCATGGTGCAGCTGCGCCGGACCGCGGCCAACGCCGCCGCCTACGACATGGAGTGCGAGGTCGTCGCCCCCGAGCGGGCGCAGGAGCTGTGGCCGGCGATGCAGGTGGACGACGTGCTCGGCGCGCTCTGGCTGCCCGGCGACGGCAAGGTCAACCCGACCGACCTCACCCAGTCGCTCGCGCGGGGTGCCCGGCTGGGGGGTGCGCGCGTCGTCGAGCGGGTCCGGGTGACCGGGTTCGACGTCACCGCGACGGCGTCGGGCCGTCGGGTGACCGGCGTCCGGACCGACCACGGGGACGTCGAGGCCGAGGTCGTCGTCAACTGCGGTGGCCAGTGGGCGAAGGCTCTCGGCGACCTGGTGGGCGTCACCGTGCCGCTGCACAGCGCCGAGCACTTCTACGTCGTCACCGAGCCCGTGGCGGGCTGTCACCCGGACCTCCCGATCATGCGCGACCCCGACGGCTACACCTACTTCAAGGAGGAGACGGGTGGCCTGGTCGTCGGCGGCTTCGAGCCGGAGGCCAAGCCGTGGCGCTCGCCGTCCGACCTGCCGTACCCGTTCGAGTTCCAGCTGCTCGAGGAGGACTGGGAGCACTTCTCGGTGCTGATGGACGAGGCGGTGCTGCGCGTGCCGGCGCTGGCCGGGACCGGGATCCGCAAGTTCTACAACGGCCCGGAGTCGTTCACGCCCGACAACCAGTTCATCCTCGGCGAGGCGCCCGGGCTGGCCGGCTACTTCGTCGGGGCGGGGTTCAACTCCGTCGGCATCGCCTCCGCGGGTGGTGCCGGACGGGCGCTGGCGGAGTGGATCGTCGCGGGTGAGCCGCAGGACGACCTCGTGGCCGTCGACGTCCGCCGGTTCGCGCCGTTCCACGGCGACGAGTCGTGGTTGCGCTCGCGCGTGGCCGAGGTGCTCGGCCTCCACTACGCGGTGCCGTGGCCGCTGCGTGAGCTGGAGTCGGGCCGCCCGCAGCGGACGTCGTCGGTGCACGCGCAGCTGGCGGCGGCCGGGGCGGTGTTCGGCGCCCGCATGGGGTGGGAGCGCCCGCTGGTGTTCGGACCTGAGTCCCTCGACCACACCTGGGCCCGACCGGCGTGGCTCGACGCCTGCGCCACCGAGCAGCTCGCGTGCCGCACCGGCGTCGCGGTCTTCGACCAGTCGTCGTTCTCCAAGTACGTCGTCGACGGACCCGACGCGCTGGCCGGCCTGCAGTGGGTCTGCGCCGCCGACGTCGACGTCCCGGTGGGGGCGTGCGTCTACACGCCGTTCCTCAACTCCGCCGCGGGCTACGAGGCCGACCTCACGGTCACGCGCACCGCTGCCGAGGAGTTCCTCCTCGTCAGCAGCTCGGCCACCACCGTGCGCGACCTCGACTGGCTGGCCCGCCACGGCGTGACGGCGCGCGACGTCACCGACGAGCACGCCGTGCTCGGCGTCATGGGCCCCGGGTCGCGCGAGCTCCTCCGCACACTCACCGACGCCGACCTCGACGACTTCCCCCGTGCCACGAGCCGCGTCGTCGACCTGGCGGGCGTGACCCTGCGCGCCACGCGGATGACCTATGTCGGCGAGCTCGGCTGGGAGCTGTTGGTGCCGATGGCCGAGGCTCCCGCCGTCCTCGACGCCGTCCGCTCCGGCGGCGCCGTCGACGCCGGCTACCTCGCGATCGAGGCGCTCCGCCTCGAGAAGGGCTACCGCGCCTTCGGTCGTGAGCTGACACCCGTGGTGACCCCCCGCGAGGCCGGCCTGGTCTTCGCCACCGCCCTCAAGGGCACCAAGGACTTCCTCGGCCGGCCGGCGCTGGAGTCCGCGGTCGCGAGACGACGCGTCGTCTCGTTCGTGCTCGAGGACGCCGAGCCCATGGTGTGGGGCGGCGAGCTGCTGCTGCGCGACGGCGAGGTGCGCGGCCAGGTGACCAGCGCCGCCTGGGGCGCGACGGTGGGTGCCTCCGTCGGCCTCGCCTCACTCCGGCTCGACGGTCCAGTCAGCAGCGAGGACCTGGCGCGCGGTGGGTTCGAGGTCGACGTCGCGGGCGTGCGTCACCCGGCGGTCGTGACCTTGAAGGCCCCGCTGTAGCGGCGGTGGTGGTCGAGGTGCCCGGTCACGGGGGTGGTGGTCGAGGAGGCCGGTCACGGCCGTCTCGAGACCCCCGCAGCCTCCGCACCCAGGGCGCGCCAAGCGGTGGTGGTCGAGGAGGCCGGTCACGGTGCGGTGGTCGAGGAGGCCGGTCGCGGTGTGGTGGTCGAGGAGGCCGGTCACGGCCGTCTCGAGACCCCCGCAGCCGTCGCACCCAGGGCGCGCCGAAACCCGGTCGGACCTCAGCGACGCGTCAGCTGACCGTGGTTCTCGACCGGTGGCGCTCGGTGCTACTCGTGTCGTGGTCGATGTCGGACCCAGTCCCGGACGGTGGGTCCGTCGTCGCTGCCATGTCGTGGGGGTGGTGGGAGGAACTCGGGTAGGTGGTCGTGGGGGTTGAGTCTGACGTCCCAGGGTGTGTCGTGGATGGTGCGGTGGTGGTGCCCGCAGAGCATGACGAGGTTGGCCAGTGAGGTGGGTCCGCCGTCGGCCCAGTGTCGGATGTGGTGGGCGTGGCACATCAGGGGTGGGCGGGTGCAGCCGGGGAACGTGCAGTGGTGGTCGCGTGCGATGAGGGCGAGCCAGATGGTCATGGTGACCAGGCGTTGGGTGCGTCCGACGTCGAGGACCTGGCCTTGGGAGCCGAGGACCAGGGGGATGATGTCGGCGTCGCAGGCCAGGCGGCGGGTGGCTGCGGCGGTGAGGGTGAGTCCGTCCTCGGTGACCGGGCCGGGGTGGTGGGGCTCGTCGGGGAACTGGACCGGGGTCTCGTCCCCTGACGGCGCAGCCGGCGCCGGAGACGGGGACGGTGACGGGTCGGACGGGGGCGGAGCCTGTGCCGGATCTCCGCCGCTCGGCTGCTCCTCGTTCGGCTCCTTGGCGGGCTCGGGCCGGTCGGGCTGTTCGCTCGGGTCGGGCTGTGCGGCCGGGTCGGCCTGGTCGGGCTGTCGGCCTGGTCGGCCGGGTCGGTCGGGTCGGCCGTCGGTCTGGTCGGGGTGGTTGCGGGTCTTGGCGCGGTAGTGGTCGCGGAGGTCCTCGCGGAGGTCCTCGAGGTGGGTGATGACGCAGACGCGGGGTCGGGCGCCGTGGCTGGTAGGTGGGAGGTCGGTGGTCAGGGCGTGCTGGGCGATGGCGATGAGGGCGTCCCACATCCGGGTGCCGTGGTCGCGGGGGTCGCGCCCAGCCGACCCGGCTGCCCGGGTCGTCGGGGTTGTCGGGGTCGACTGCTGGTGCGGGTTTGGTGAGGGGGAGGAGTGCGGCGCGGAGGGCGGCGGCGTCCTCGATGGTGCCGCGGCCGCGGATCCGGACCCCGCCGGCGCCGTCGGGGGTGATGGTGAGGTCGCGGCCGAGGTGGGCGGCGCGGTCCTCGCGGTCGAGGTCTCGTTCGGCTTTGCGTTCGGCCTTGTCGGGGTCGACCTGTTCGAGGAGGTAGGTCGCGGTCTTGGCGAGCTGGGTGGCGTCGAGGCGGGTGGCGTCCTCGAGCATCACCGCTTCGCCGCGCTCGCGCAGGGTGGGGTTGAGGGGGAACTGGTCGATGGTGCGGCAGATCAGGTCGGCCTGGGCCGGTGAGATCCGGCCCTCGGTGAGGGCCTGGAGGGTCTTGACCCGGTCGCCGGTCAGGTGGGGTGCGTTCTTCACGGTGCGGCGGGCCTCGGTCAGGGAGAGGCCGGCGAGGTGGGCGTACCACTCGGTGGTCGAGGCCCAGGCGAGCTGTTTCTGTGCGATCTCCCGGGCTCCGATCTCGGCGAGGAGCCGGGTGCGGAGGGCGGCGGTCTTGGCCTCGTGCTCGACCAGGGCGTGGATGGCGTCGATGAGGTCGTGGTCGCAGGCGGCGGCCCACAACCGCTGCTGCAGCGGCGCGAGGGTGTCCGAGGCGTGCTCGAGGACAGCCGCGGGGGCGGTGGTGGTGGGGTACAGCATCGGAACGGTGGCCTTGCGACGAACCTGTGCCCGGACTTCGTGGAGCGCCGCGGGACTTATGGAGGACTGTGATGTGGTGCGTCACCACCGTGACGTTCCCCGGAGCACACCCGGAGTTCTCCCACATCGTCTGCGGCCCCCGAAGAGCCGCGTGCCTGGTTTGAGTTGAAGGGACTTCGATCCAACATCAGCTGCCAGGTTCAGCAGCTACTGATCAACGTAGCCGCGCCCACCGACAACGCCCTCCGACGTGCGGTCCGACGACGCCGACGAGCCGGCCACGGCGACCATCCCGCCTGACGCGGAGCTTGACCATGCTGATGTCGTAGCGCCACCACCACGCTGGGCGCGGTGCTCGAGTGCCGGTTCTGCCGCGTCAACCTGCTGTGGCCCACCGCCGGATCGGTGCAGCCGGGAACAGGGGAGGATCGTCCCCCTCCTGACGCGGACGATCCTCCCCTGTTGATTGCCAATTCCGTGCGGCGCACTCACATGCCGCTGCCTGGGCACAGCGTCGGAGCCCGCTCGTGCCGCGCACCCGAGCGAGCGCAGGCACCGAGCTCGCATCGCGTCATTGGCTGAGCTACCTGTCGGCTACGAGTTCGCAGTCGATGCTGCTCGGCGCGCGCGGCCCCGACGGGCAAGCAGGATCGCGCTGCCGATCGAAAGTGCGCCGAGTGTCAGCCCAGCTCCGCCCTGTGTCCTGACTCTCGACACGCACTGGTCACGGACAAGTCCGACGGTCTCTCCGTAGAACCCAGCCATGTCGCTGTCCTCTGCGCCTTCGACGTACCCGTCTCGCCGAACCAGGAGGTGGCTGAGCGGCACTCCGCACGATGGCTGGTAGCCCTCGACGGAGTAGTACGCGTCGGGCGGATTGAGTAGCAACGCGCAGGACAACAGGACGCCGATGAGCGCCATCATTCGACCGAATTGCTGAGCGCATTCTCCGCGGCGAAATGGTCACTTCGGGGCATGCGCGGGCAGGCGACCACTGGGAGCATCGCGGTGTGGCGAATCAGGTCGTCATGGTTCCTGTCCGGCTCGCCACACCTCGTCCTCAAGGATCTCCATGCGCACTCAACACCCTCGCCGTCCTCGCTTGAGCTACGCCAACGTGGCCGCGACGGCGGCACTCGTGATCGCCGTCGGAGGCGGCGCGTACGCGTTCGCGAACAAGCCCGCGACGGTGATCCACGGTTGTGTCACCAAGTCGGGATTGAAGGGCGCCGGGACCGTGAAGATCGTCCAGCCCGGGGTGTCGTGCAACAAGAAGCAGAGGGCGCTGAGCTGGAACCAGAAGGGCATCCAGGGCAAGGCCGGGCCTGCCGGCTCCCCGGGGGTGCCTGGGCCTGCCGGCTCCCCTGGGGAGCCCGGGCCCGCCGGCCCCCAGGGTGAGCCCGGCACCGGCTCGCCCGACACCCCGCAGCAGGTGCTCGACAAGCTCGCCCAGGTCGACGGCCAGGGATCCGGCCTGGACTCGAGCTTCCTCGACGGCATCGACTCGGCGGGATTCCTGCGGAACAACGGCAAGGCGGTCGACGCCGACAAGCTGGACGGCCTCAACTCGACCTCGTTCGTCCGGCGGGGAACAGCGTCCGGCGGGACGATCGGGCTCTCCTCCATCGGCGCCAACAAGTGTTCTGACGTGCAGCTCGGCATCGGCAGCCTCAAGGTAGGCGACATCATCGTCCTCAACGTGGCCTCGGGCGACAGCCTGCCGAAGAACCTGACCTTCCAGGAGCTCGACATCCCGGCCGATGGCCAGTTGAACGTGCGTGTCTGCAACGGCTCGGGCACCGCGTCGATCGCGGACAGCGACATCAAGCTCCGCTGGTACGCCTTCCGGCCGTAGCGAGGCGCTCGCATCCAGCCGCGTGGGCAGTTCGGGCGATCGGCACTCTCGAGCGACGGCGTGCCGTAGCGTCCGCAGGGCGCTCGCCAGTCAGTGTCGGGCACCAACACTGGGGGCATCATGAGGCTTCAAAGAACTGCGATCCTCGGCGCGATCGTCGGCGCCCTCGCTCTGGGCGCCGCGGTCCAGCCCGTGACGGCCCTCGCCGCAAGGACGATCACCGGCGCCGACATCAAGGATGGTTCGATCTCGGGCAAGGACGTCGCGAACGACAGCTTGTCAGGGAAGGACGTCGATGAGGGCTCGCTGCGCGCCGTCCGGCGTTCGAAGAACGCAGCGCAGCTGGCAGGGAGGCCCCCGTCGAGCTATCAGAACGTGGCCACGGTCTACGAGATCAACAAGACGGTACCGACGCTGCACTCGACGATCGCTATTCCGGTGGTGGCAGGGCGCACGTATGAGATCAGCTATTCCGCGTACTTGGGAGGTGGGACCGGGAATAGCCGGTGCTACCTCTATCGAGCGAACAGCAGCGACACCGCGGTCCAGTACTTCGCCGAGGACAGCGCCGACCATGCCTCCCCGGCTGTCTCCGGATCCGGGGTCACCACTCCCGGGGCAGGTCAGAGCGTGCTGCTGTACTGCCAGTCGGACTCCGCCTGGAAGAACTACCCTGACGGGACCGAACCCATCCAGATCGTGGTGCACAAGGTCGACTCGGAGACGTTGAAGACGCTCACCGAGAACCGCACCGCGCCGAACCCGCGCACCAGAAGAGTGATCCGCTAGTCGCAGTTGTCCTTGCCGGTCAGCGTGTTGTCACCCACCTGGACGGTGTCGGGTCATGCCGTGATCTTCAGCAGCGACGAGCTCACGGCGCTTGTGTTTCCTCGCGGTGGGCAATGCCAGATCGTCAGACGCCCGCTCGTGCCGCTCTGCGAGATCCGCTCGACCACCCCGCGCAGCGATGGATGACCCGAGCCGCCCGAGGAGTCGATATCGCTACGCCGCGTCACGACCGTGCGCGCCACCACGTCAGAGTAGGTATGGCCAGGAGGAGGTGCGACACGTGGCGAGGAGTGTAGGAGTCGACGGGTTCACCGACCTCGCGCTCGCCCTCGCCCCGATGCTGCACCGCACCGCCTGGCTGCTCACGGCCGACGCCCACACGAGCGAGGACCTCGTGCAGGAGACGCTCGCCCGCCTGTATGTGGCCCTGCGCGGCCGCAGACGGATCGACAACCCAGGTGGCTACGCCAGGACCGTGCTGCTCAGGCTCCACATCGACCACCGTCGACGACGTACCTCGACCGAGGTCGTCACGGATGCCGTGCCCGAACGCACGACGACACCTGACGGCGCAACGCCTGCCGCGCTGTGGGCTGCACTCGGGACCCTGACCGTCGAGGACCGCTGCGTCCTGGTGCTGCGCTACTACTACGACCTCTCAGCGGCCGAGGTCGCCGAGGAGCTCGACACGACCGAGACGGCCGTCCGAGCCCGCGCGACCCGCGCGACGGCCCGAGTGCGGGCGCTGCTCGGCAACGACTTCGTGATCGACGGGAGGACCCCATGAACGAGCCGGATGATCTGAGGGCTGGTCTCGACCGGCTCGCCGAGCAACGGCCCGCGCTCGGTCCCGGGCTGGTCGAGGCCGCCGAGCAGCTGGGCGCACGGCGCGTCCGACAGCGCCGAGTCGCCACCGTCGTGGCGGCCGCCGCGGTGGTCGCGGTGCTGGGGGTCACCGCTGTGGCCGTCGACGGCGACGACCCGTCAGGCACGGCACCTCCAGCCGACCGCACCTCCGACAGTGCGCCCGACCGGGCCCGCACCGACCTCCCGATCGAGCTCGTCGACGGCGAACCCCTCCTGACGTGCGGAGGAGGTTCCGGCTGGCCGGCCGAGGCGATGACCGACGGCATCGCCAGCAGCTTCGACGACGCAGAGGCCCGCGAGACCTTCGCCGAGCTCCTCGACGACCCCGAGGTCGGAGGGGAGCTCTCGCTGTCGTTCCTCTTCGACGGCATCGACACCGAGTACCGCGTGCTGGCCGAGACCGACGAGTACCTGCTCATCGGCACCGGCTCGTGGACCGTTGACGGCCCCCAGGGCGAGGCCTACGTGATGGACCTGGCCCGCACGCCGGACGGGTGGGAGTTCGGCGGTGGAAGCAGCTGCGCCCTCCTCGGACCGGTGCTTCGCCCGGGCCTGGCCTGGGCCCGGGTCACCCGACCCCACCCGGACCCCGCCGACCCGCTCCGGGTCGAGGTCAGCGTCAACGAGCTGCAATGCACCTCGGCGCGCGACCCCCGTCCGTTCCTGCACCCGCCGGCAGTCGTCGAGACCGACACGTCCGTCACCGTCTACTGGACCTCGACGCCGATGGTCGGCGGAGCCACCTGCCAAGGCAACCCGAGCGTGCGCCGCGAGCTGGTGCTCGACCGGCCGCTGGCTGACCGGGCGCTGCTCGACGGGTCGGTCTGGCCTCCGCGGCCGGTCGGCCAGCCTGACTAGCCGAGGCACCACCTGCTACCAACTCGTGGACCGCCCGGCTGCCGCGGAGCCTTCGAACCGCTCCCGAAGTGTCATGTCGCGGACGTGGTGGCAGACGCATGCCGGCGGCCGCATGACGTGGGGAGGCGGCGCGCAAGCCCTAGCATGGCGATCGTGCCTGGCTCGCGCTGGATCGTGGTGACGTCGGTCGTGGCCGTCGTCCTGACGGGCTACTACCTGGTTGAGCGCGCGGACGACGGCGGCTCGGTGTCGGCGCGAGAAGCGGAGCGGACGGTCAAGGAGCTGGTGAAGGTGTCCCGGGCCGGCGACCGCAAGGCCGCCCGCCGGCTCGCAGCGCCCGACGTGGCACGCGAGATCCTGGGGTGGACCGGGAGCAGCTACGCCACCGTGAAGGTGGGCGACTGCTACGCCAGCTTCGACGACTACCTCGAGAAACGTCCCGACCCGGACGAGAAGGTCGACGGCGGGGTCGCGGGCTGTGTCGTCACCGTCTTCGCGCCCGAGCCGGCCTCCGACTTCTACGCGGTCGAGGAGACCGACGACGGCTTCCGGGTGAGGGAGCTCGCCCGGCTGACCACGACCTGACCACGACCTGAGCCCGGACTGCGCCCGGTACGCGCTGTCGGGGCGCCGGCCGTCTGTCAGGCCCCGTACAGGCTGCGGATGACGTCCTCGATCGCCGGCTCCTGGATCGACAGGTCGGCCACGTCGTAGGCAGCGGCGACGGCGGCCACCAACGGCGCGGCACTGGCGTCGGCGGGGAACGACAGCCACTGCCGCGGGCCCTCGACCCGGACGGCGGAGACCCCCGGCACCGAGATCGGGGGGGCCTCGTCGACGAGGTCGACGACGAGGGTGCGGGTCGAGCCGCCGACGTCGTGCAGGCCGGCGAGCGCACCGTCGTAGACGAGCGTGCCGTGGTCGATGACGATGACACGGTCGCAGAGCGCCTCGATGTCCTGCAGGTCGTGCGTGGTCAGCAGCAGGGTCACCTGGCGGCTGGCGTTGAGCTCGCGGAGGAACTCGCGGAGCCGGCCCTTGCTCACGACGTCGAGCCCGATCGTCGGCTCGTCGAGGTACAGGATCTCGGGGTCGTGGAGCAGCGCCGCGACGATGTCGCCCCGCATCCGCTGGCCCAGGCTCAGCTGGCGCACCGGGGTGTCGAGCAGGTCGCCGAGCGAGAGCAGCTCGACGAACTCCTCGAGGTTCGCCCGGTGGCGCGCGGGATCGGTGCGGTAGAGCTGGTGCAGCAGGGCGAAGGAGTCACGCAGCGGCAGGTCCCACCACAACGACGTCCGCTGCCCGAAGACCACGCCGATGCGCCGGGCCAGCTTGCGGCGCTCGCGGCTGGGCTCGAGACCGGCGACGCGCAGGTGCCCCGAGGTGGGCACGAGGATGCCGGTGAGCATCTTGATCGTGGTCGACTTGCCGGCCCCGTTGGGGCCGATGTAGCCGACCATCTCGCCCCGCTCGACGGCGAACGAGACGTCGCTGACGGCGACGACGTCACGGCGTCCCTCGCCCCGCTTGCGGACGCGGAACGTGCGGTTGAGGTCGTGCGCCTCGATCAGCGGCATGGGGTGGCTCAGCTTCCGGTCGAGGTGTAGTGGCGGACGCCGGTGCGCCAGGCGAGGGCGGCCGCCAGCAGGCAGACGAGGGTCGCCAGGGGCGAGGCGTGCTGGAGCCAGGCGGGCAGGCCGAAGGGATCCTCGCGGTCGAGGATGTACAGCGAGGGGTACCAGTTCACGAACGCGATCGGCACCACGAACGTCATCGCCTTGACGATCTCGGAGGGGAAGATCGAGAGCGGGTACTGCGTCGCGGTGTTGCCGCCGTAGGTGAAGGCGTTGGCCACCTCCGAGCTGTCCGCGGTCCAGAACTGGATGCAGGCCAGCCCCACGAACAGGCTGAAGAAGATCAGGCTGCCGCACACCAGCATCTCGGCGCAGACCGCGACGCGGGCGGGCGACCAGTCCACGTAGGTCGACGCCCAGGCGAACACCGCCGAGCTCTGCAGCACCCGAGCGATCCGCCGGATCGCGAACTCGTCGGCGCACACCTGCACGAGCAGCGGCGCCGGCTTGGTCATCATCGTGTCGAGACGGCCCATCCGGATCATCTGCCCGAGCCGCTCGACGCGCCCGACGACCAGGTCGGCCATGGCGATGCCGAGACCGGTGGCTCCGTAGAGGAACCCGATCTCGGGCAGGCTGAAGCCCCCGAGGTCGTCGACCTTGCCGAACAGGATCCAGATGCCCACGAAGTCGAGGCCGGTCACGAGGAAGCTGCTCACCGCGAGCATCCAGAACGACACCGGGTAGGCCATCGTCGCGCGCATCCAGAGCCGGGCGATGCGGACGAAGTCCACGAGCGGCTCGCCCGCGCGCGCCACGGGGGACAGGCGGGACTCAGCCACCCTGCACCACCAGCCGGCGCTCGGCGAGGCGCAGGACGCCGGCACACACGGCGAGCATCACGCCCGCCCAGCCGAGCGAGAGCGCCAACGAGCCGACGGCGTCCTGGCCCTCGCTCTGGCCGAGCCACAGGTCGGCGGGCAGCTGCACGAGGGTGGCCCAGGGCAGCAGCAGCGCCACGTCGCGGGTGGCCCCCGGGGAACAGCACCAGCGGCACCGTGAGCCCGCTCAGGAAGATCGAGACGAAGAGCAGCAGGTTGCGCGGTCCGGTGTCGTCGAGGAGCCAGAACGCCGACATCGCCGCCAGCATCCTGAAGCAGAAGCTGACCACCACGGCGAGGACGACGGCGACCGCGAAGCACAGCACCGCGACCGGTCCGGCCGGGAACCTGAGGTCGAAGACCAGGGCGCCGACCACGAACGGCGCCACGCCGCGGGAGAGGAGGTGGTAGAGCGCCCGGCCGAGGTCGGCGGCGAGGTAGGTGCCGAGGATCCCGACCGGCCGGTAGAAGTCGATCGCGACGTCCCCGCTCTTGATGCGGGCGGCGAGGTCGTCGGGCGAGCCGCCGCCGAACATCGCGACCGGCATCAGCAGGCCCTGGCTGATCCAGACGAAGGTGAGGGCGTCGCTCACGTCGTAGCCCCCGGCCGTGGGGTTGGCCGACCACACCGCCCGGTACACGAAGCACAGGATCAGGCCGAAGACGGTGTTGGTGAAGACGCCGGCGAGGGTGGCCATCGTGTACGTCGAGTAGCGGCGGAACGACCCGCGCGCCATCGCCGCGTACAGCAACACTGTGACCTCCCGTGACCGACGGGGGAGCCTACGCCTCCTGGCGCCTCGGTCCGCGCAGCGCCACCAGGACGCCGGCCGCGAGGGCTCCGAGCGTCCCGAGCACCTCGTCACCCAGCGTGTCCTCGTAGGCCGTCTCGATCTCGGTGCCGTGGCGGATGAACGTGTACCACTCGCCCGCCTCCCAGGCGATCGCCAGCAGCGCCCCGAGGCCCGCGACCAGCAGGACCGCGAGCCACCGCTGCGCCGGCACGGGCAGCAGGAGCCCGATGCCCCAGAGCAGCAGGAACCAGTTGACGAAGTGGTTGGCGTCGTCCCACCACGTGACCGAGTCGTAGAGGTCGAGGCTGTTGCCGGTCACGTCGACGAGGAACCCCAGCATGATCAGGGTGAACGCGAGGTACGGCGGGTGCTGGGTCGCCCCCGGGACGCCGCCGGTGCACCAGCCACCAGATCGCGGGGGCGACGAGCATCAGCACCGGGTAGGCGATGCAGCCGCGCCCCGAACGCCTTGTCGGCGAACCGGTCGATGCCCGGCACGAACTCCGCCACGGCGAGCTGGGCCTCGGTGGCGACCAGGACGAGCGCAGGGACCCACCACGGGCACCTCATCCGGCTCGGCCTCGGAGGGCGAGAGGTCTCGAGACGGCCGTGGCCGGCCTCCTCGACCGTCACAGGGAGCCGACCACCGTGTCAGTGCTGGTACGTGCCGTGGAGGATCGCGCGACCGGCGGTCTTGAACGCGAGGTTGAACGAGACCACGGCGGGGGAGGCGTCGGAGTCGACGCCGAGCTGCGGCTCCTTCACGGCGTGCACGACGAAGAAGTAGCGGTGCACCTGGTCGCCCTCGGGCGGCGCGGCGCCCATGAACCCCTTGTCGCCGCCGTCGTTGCGGCAGTGGAAGGCCGAGCCGGGCAGCTCGGCGTCCGGCGGCGCCGGCACCGGCCTCGAGCGAGGTGACGTCGGCCGGCAGGTCGACCAGCACCCAGTGCCAGAAGCCGCTCGGCGTCGGGGCGTCGGGGTCGAAGCAGGTGACGGTGTAGCTCTGGGCGCCGTCGACGGCGTCCCACGACAGCTGGGGCGAGGTGTTGCCGGCCGAGGCGACCTGGTCGTCCTTCAGCGGCTGGCCGTCGGTGACGTCGGTGCTGGTCACCGAGAACGACGGCACGGCCGGCAGCAGCGGGTAGGGATCGGGGGTCACGGGGCGTTCGAGAACCATGACGGCGAACCTAGTACCCCACCCGGCACGCGCCCACCCCCACGCCGGTCGGCTCCGCGAGCTTCGAGGATGATGGCCGTCGTGGACGACCTCGCGACCTACCCCACCGGCCTGCGGCTCGCCGGACGACGGGTGGTCGTCGTGGGTGGGGGCCACGTCGCCCAGCGCCGGGTCCCCGGCCTGATCGCCGCCGGCGCGGAGGTCGTGGTGGTCTCGCCCGAGGTGACGCCGGCGATCGAGGGACTGGTGACCGGCGGCGAGGTCGCCTGGCACGAGCGCCCGTTCGAGGACGCCGACCTCGACGGCTCCTGGTACGTCGTGGCCGCCACCGACGACCCGGCCATCAACGAGGCGGTCGCGGCCGCGGCCGAGGAGCGCCGGGTCTTCTGCGTGCGCTCCGACGACGCCTCCCGCGGCAGCGCCTACACGCCCGCGGTCGGCCGCGCGGCGGGCGTCATCGTGGCGGTGCTCGCCGACCGCGACCCGCGCCGCTCGGCCGCCGTCCGCGACGAGATCCTCGAGGCCCTGCGCGAGGGGGTGATCCGCTCCGAGCCGCGTACGCCACCGCACCCCCGGCGTCACCCTCGTCGGCGGCGGACCGGGCGACCCGCAGCTCATCTCGCTGGCCGGGCGCCGGGCCCTGATGGAGGCCGACGTCGTCGTCGCCGACCGGCTCGCGCCGCGCGAGCTGCTGGGCGAGCTGCCGAGCGACGTCGAGCTCATCGACGTCGCCAAGCTGCCGCGCGGCCGCTCGGCGCAGCAGGAGGAGATCAACCGGATCATCGTCGAGCAGGCGCCAGGCCGGGCTGCGCGTCGTGCGGTTCAAGGGCGGCGACAACTTCGTCTTCGGCCGCGGCTACGAGGAGGTCATCGCCTGCCGCGAGGCCGGCGTCCCGGTCACGGTGATCCCCGGCCTCAGCAGCCCGATCGCCGTGCCCGCCATCGCCGGGCATCCCCGTGACCCACCGCGGCGTCGCCCACGAGTTCACCGTCGTCTCGGGCCACCTGCCGCCGGGTCACCCGAAGTCGCTGACCGACTGGGACGCCGCTCGCGCGGCTGCAGCGGCACGCTCTGCCTGATGATGGCCGTCGAGCACGCGCCGCAGATCGCGGCGGCGCTGCTGGCCGGGGGCCAGCCGTCGACCACGCCGGTCGCGGTCGTCTGCGACGGCACCATGCCGGCCGAGCGCACCGTGCTCACCACCCTCGGCGAGCTCGTGGCCGACATCGCGGCGCAGGCCGTCACGCCGCCGGCGATCATCGTCGTCGGCGACGTCGTCGCGGTCGCCCACCCCGAGCGCTACGCCGACGCCGATGGCTGAGCTGGTCGAGGTCACCGACCCCGACGACCCCCGCCTGGCCGACTACCGCGACCTGCGCGACGTCGAGCTGCGCAAGAACCTCGAGGCCGAGCACGGGCTGTTCCTCGCCGAGGGCGAGAAGGTCGTGCGCCGCGCCCTCGAGGCCGGCCACACCGCCCGCTCGTTCCTCATGGCCGCGGCTGGCTCGACGGCCTGGACGACGTCCTCGCGACCAGCGACGCGCCGTGCTTCGTGATGACCGAGCGGCTCGCCGAGCAGGTCACCGGCTTCCACGTGCACCGCGGCGCCCTCGCCTCGCTCGAGCGCCGGCCGCTGCCGCCGGTCGCCGAGGTGCTCGACGGTGCCCGCTCGGTGCTGGTGCTCGAGGACGTCGTCGACCACACCAACGTCGGGCGCGGTCTTCCGCTCGGGCGCCGCCCTGGGCTTCGACGCCGTGCTGCTCGCGCCCCGCTGCGCCGACCCGCTCTACCGCCGCTCGATCAAGGTGGCCATGGGCGCGGTGTTCGCGGTGCCGTGGACCCGGCTGCCCAGCTGGGAGACCGCGCTGCCCGACCTCTCGGCCGCCGGGCTTCACCACCGTCGCCCTCACCCTCGCCCCCGACTCGGTGCCGATCGAGGACGCCGTCGCCGGGCTCGACAAGGTCGCGCTCGTGCTCGGCTCCGAGGGCCACGGGCTCTCGCGCCGCTGGGAGCAGGCCGCCGACCGCCGCGCGACCATCCCCATGGCGGCGGGCGTCGACTCGCTCAACGTCGCCGCTGCCTCGGCGGTCGCCTGCTACGTCACGAGCAAGCGCTGACGCCAACGGTGGTCGAGGTGCTCCGACCGAGGGACGAGGGAGGAGCCTCGAGACCTGGTGACGTCCCCTGCCAGCCCCTCGCGAGCCGTGACCTGCCGAGGTCTCAGGTTCGTCGCTCGTACCTCGCTCCTCACACCTCGACCACCGTGGATGTCAGTCGTTGCTCGCAGGCCAGTCGAGGGGATAGTCCTCGGCCGCCGCGTCGTGCGCCTTCTGGAGCTTCTTGCGCGCCTTGGTCGGGAGCCGGTCGCCGAAGACGGTGCCGAGGGTGTGGTCGGTCTCGTGCTGCAGGCAGCGGGCCAGCAGGCCGGTGCCGGTGAAGGTGACCGGCTCGCCGTCGAGCCCGGTGCCGGTCACGGTGGCGCGGTCGGGGCGGGCGCAGTCGACGAACGCCCCGGGGAAGGACAGGCAGCCCTCGTCGGCCTCCTCGAGCTGGCGGTCCTTGCCCTCGGGCAGGGTCAGCACCGGGTTGCACACCACGCCGACCCAGCGCTCGCCGTCGTCGTCGGGGCAGTCGAAGACGAACATCGCGACGTCCTCGCCGACCTGGCAGGCGGCCAGACCGACGCCGTCGGCGGCGTACATCGTGGCGACCATGTCGGCGGCGAGGCTCGCAGCGCCTCGTCGTAGGACGTCACCTGCGCCTGCGGGCGGTGCATCACCGGCGTGCCCCAGCGGGTGATCGGGCGGACGGTGCCGCCCTCGGGGAGCGGGCCGTAGGGAGCGTGATCAGGTGCGTCGGGCATGGGCCGAAGCCTAGGGACGGCGCTGTGACGCAGCCGACGCGGGCAGGTGTAGCGCATTGTGTAACTCAGAGTTACAGTTGTCGCATGTCCCTCCTCAGCAGCCTCAAGCCGGGCGGCCGGCACGGCGTCCCGAGCACGGAGTCGCGCGACCCGATCGGCTACCTCGTCGCCGGCCTCAACCGGCTCGCCCAGAGCGACCTGATCGACCGGGTCCGCCTCCGCAAGCCGGCCGAGCAGGCCGTCTTCTCCGTGACCCGCGACGGCTTCAAGACCCTCACCAAGGCCAGCCGCACGTTCGCCAAGGCGGGCGCCGGCAAGCCCGGCGCCCGGCCGGCGCGCGACCGCCGCGAGCGGGGTCTTCGACCTGACCCCGACCGAGGACGAGCAGATGCTCGTCGACGTCGTCACCGAGTACGCCGACGAGGTCGCTGCGCCCCGCCGCCGCCGAGGCCAACGAGACCTGCGAGGCGCCCGAGGCCGTGCTCAAGGCCGGTCTCGAGATCGGCCTGCCGATCCTCGGCGTCCCCGAGGCGCTCGGCGGCATCTCCGAGGAGCGCTCGGCCATGGCCGGCACCCTCGTCGCCGAGGCGCTCGCCGAAGGGCGACATGGGTCTCGCCGTCGCCGCGCTCGCGCCCGGCTCGGTCGCCACCGCCCTCGGGCTGTGGGGCACCGACGCCCAGCAGCAGACCTACCTGCCGGCGTTCACCGGCGACGACGTCCCGGCCGCCGCGCTCGCGCTGACCGAGCCCGCCGTCCTCTTCGACGTGCTCTCGCCGTCGACCACCGCCACGCAGCACCGCCGACGGCTACGTGCTCGACGGCGTCAAGACCCTCGTCGCCCGCGGCGCCCAGGCCGAGCTGTTCGTGGTCGGCGCCTCGCTCGAGGGCAAGCCGGTGCTGTTCCTCGTCGAGTCCGTCGACCGCCGGCCTGGCCGTCGAGGGCGACCCGGCGATGGGCGTGCGCGCCGCCTCGCTCACCACGCTGACCCTCACCGACGTCACGGTCCCGGCCGACGCCGTCCTCGGCGAGACCGACGGCACGCACCTACACCGAGTGCGTGCGGCTCTCCCGCCTCGCCTGGTGCGCGCTGGCGGTCGGCACCGGCCAGGCCGTGCTCGACTACGTGACGCCCGTACGTCAAGGAGCGCGAGGCGTTCGGCGAGCCGATCGCCCACCGCCAGTCGGTCGCGTTCATGGTCGCCAACATCGCGATCGAGCTGCAGGCCATGCGCCTGCTCACCTACAAGGCCGCCGCCCGCGCCGCCGCCGGCAAGGACTTCGCCCGCGAGGTCGCGCTGGCCCGCAAGGCGTGCACCGACAAGGGCATGCAGATCGGCCTCGACGGCGTCCAGCTGCTCGGTGGCCACGGCTTCGTCAAGGAACACCCCGTCGAGCGCTGGTACCGCGACCTGCGGGCGATCGGCGTCATGGAAGGAACGGTGCTCGTCTGATGGCCATCAACCTGGACGACCCGAAGAAGTTCCAGCCGCTCGTGGGCCAGGCCCACCAGGTCGCGATGAACATGCTGCGTCCGATCTCGCGCAAGTACGACCGCGCCGAGCACGAGTACCCCAAGGAGCTCGACATGCTCGCCGCGATGATCGACGGGCTCTCCGAGTCCGGCGCGGGCGAGGGTGCCGGCGCGGCCGGCGTCCGCCGCGAGGACGAGGGACGGCGACAAGACCGTCAAGAACGGCGCCAACCTCGCCTCGGTGATGTCGATCGCCGAGATGTGCTGGGGCGACGTCGGCCTGCTGCTCTCGATGCCGCGCCAGGGCCTCGGCAACTCCGCCATCGCCTCGGTCGCCAACGACGAGCAGCTCGAGCGCCTCGACGGCGTGTGGGCCGGCATGGCGATCACCGAGCCCGGCGTCGGCTCCGACTCGGCCAACATCAAGACGACCGCCGTCCTCGACGGCGACGAGTACGTCATCAACGGCGAGAAGATCTACGTCACCTCGGGCGACCGCGCCGACCACATCGTCGTCTGGGCGACGCTCGACCGCGAGCTCGGCCGCGCCGCGATCAAGTCGTTCGTCGTCGCCAAGGGCACGCCCGGGCATGCGGGTCGACCGGCTCGAGCACAAGCTCGGCATCCGCGCCTCCGACACCGCGACGATCATCTTCGAGAACTGCCGCGTGCCGAAGGAGAACCTCCTCGGCTCGCCCGAGGTCGACGTCAAGCAGGGCTTCGCCGGCGCCATGGCGACCTTCGACAACACCCGGCCGCTCGTGGCCGCGATGGCCGTCGGCTGCGCCCGGGCCGCGCTCGACCTCACCCGCGACCTGCTGGCCGCAGGCCGGCGTCGTCGTCGACTACGACCGCCCCGCGGTCACCCAGTCGGCCGCCGCCGCCAAGCTCCTGCAGATGGAGTCCGACTGGGAGGGCGCCTACCTGCTCACCCTGCAGGCCGCCTGGATGGCCGACAACCGGCAGCCCAACTCGCTCGAGGCGTCGATGGCCAAGGCCAAGGCCGGCCGCGTCGGCTCCGACATCACGCTCTCCTGCGTCGAGCTCGCCGGCTCGGTCGGCTACAGCGAGTCCGAGCTGCTCGAGAAGTGGGCCCGCGACTCCAAGATCCTCGACATCTTCGAGGGCACCCAGCAGATCCAGCAGCTGATCGTGGCCCGCCGGGTCCTCGGGCTGTCGAGCGCCGAGCTGAAGTGACCGCACGCGCCGCGCCCCCCTCACCCGTCGGGTGAGGGGGGCGCGTCGCGTCAGCGGGGGACCGCTCAGGCGTCGGGGTCGAGCGCCGTGCCGACCTGCGCCGCGATGTCGGCCGGGGTCACGTCGACGTCGCTCGCGTCGGCCGAGGCGTCGATCTCGGTGACGGGCTCGGGCATGGGCTCGACGGGGGCGGCAGCGGTCTTCTTGGCCGGCGCCTTGGTGGCGCGTGCTCTTGCCGGCCGTGGCGGGCTTGGCCGGCTTCGCGGCAGCGGGCTTCGTGGCGGCCGGACCCACGGGGTCGCCCTGCACCTTGGCCGAGGATGCCGTCGCGGGAGCCTCGGCGGCGGTGTCCGGACTGTCCGGTGCGCTGTCGGGTGCGGTGTCGAGGTCGGGTGCCGGCGCGGTGTCGGTGGCCGGCGGGGTCGAGGGCTGCGAGCCTCCGCGGCCGGGCAGCAGCCCGTGGGCTGCTCCGGCGACACGACCGGCCACCTTGAGGGGCACGGTCGCGACACCGAGCACGGGGCGGGTGAGCGAGGAGAGCGTGTTGAGGAGCGACATGCCTCCATGCAAGCCCTCGCAGGCGGCACCGACGACACCTCCGCGGGTGATCGGCGGTGTGGTGTCGGCCACGTCGGCCGACCGACCCGCCCCACATGTGGGGCGGGTCAGCGGGTGAGGGGCGCGAGCCGCTCGAGGTCCTCGGCGCCCTCGAGGTCGGCCAGCGCGACGAACACGGTGTCGACCCCGCGGTCGGCCAGGGCACCCCAGCGGTCCCGCTGGTCGGCGGGCGTGCCGGCGTGGGTGCGCGCCGCGAAGGCCGCAGCCGCGCTGCGACCGCGCAGCCGCTCGACGCGGGCCCAGGTGTCGTCGCGGTCGCGGCCGATCGTCGGCAGGTCGAGGACCGTGACCACGACGTCGTCCCGGTGCCCGCGCAGCACCGCGAGGTGCTCGTCGAGGGCCGGGAGCGTGGAGGGCACGTTGGCGGCGTCGCCGAGGGTGGCGGCGATGCGGAGCGTCCGCCGGCCGGTGCCCCCGACGATCACCGGGCAGCGGCCCGACCGGCCGCGGGTACGACGTCGTCTCCGGCAGGCTGGCCCGCTCGCCGGCGTAGGGCCTTGGTGCCGGTGGCCCAGAGGGCTCGCATGGTCTCGATCCCGGCCTCGAGGGCGTCCAGCCGCTCGCGCGGCGGGGGGAAGGGCAGGCCGAAGGCGGCGTGCTCGCGCTCCCACCAGCCGGCGCCCACGCCCACGAACGCCCGGCCACCGCTGAGGACGTCGAGGGTGGCGGCCGCCTTCGCCGTGATGCCGGCGGGGCGGAAGGTCACCGGGCTCACCAGGGTGCCGAGCGCGAGGCCGGTGTCGAGCCCGGCCAGGAGCCCCAGCGTCACCCACGGCTCGGGGATCGGCGACCAGGCGCGGTCGACCTGCGGGATCTGGATCAGGTGGTCCATCAGGGCGAGGCCGGCCAGGCCGGCCTGGTCGGCCGCGAGCGCGACCCCGCGCAGCCACGCCGACGGCTCCTCCCCCCACGGGAACCGCGAGAGCTGCAGCACCACGCGCAGCCCCTGCGAGCTGCGCCGCTCCGCCCGAGCCGGGTGCTCCGCCCCTGGCCGCGGGGCGGACCCGGGCGACGCCGGTCTCGTCGGCGAGCGCCACCACGGCGTCCCATCCCTCGCCGGCCAGGTGCTCGACGACGGACCGGTGACGGGCCAGCTGCTGCCCGAGCACCGCCGCGGGGACGGCGCGGTCGCGCGCGGCGTTGCGACGCCGGCACTCCTCGGCCGGGGTGTCGAGGACGACCGCCACGGCCGGCAGCCCGGCGGCGTGCGCGAGGTCGCGCCAGCGCACGCGGCGCTCCCGGTCGGTGCCGAGGGTGTCGACGACGGTGGTGAGCCGTCGTCCGAGCCGGGCCGCGACGACCCGCTCGAGCAGGTCGAACGCGTCGGCCGAGGCGTCGAGGTCGTGCGGCCCGCTGCCGACGACACCCCGCAGGACGTCGGAGGAGACGACCTCCTCGCTGCGGTAGTGCGCGGCGGCCCAGGTCGACTTGCCCGAACCGCTCGGACCGACCAGGACGACGAGCGCCGGGTCGGGCAGCCGGTCCAGCCCGGTTCCTAGGAGCGCCGGGGCGGCAGCTTGCCGCCGGGGGAGTCGTCGGCCTTCTTGGCAGGAGCCGCCGCCGGCTTCGCCGTCGGTCGCTCGTGCGCCACGTTCTTCGCGATCGTGGCCGGGTTCGGCGCCTTCGCGCCCGCCGGCGCCTTCGCGCCCGCCGGGGCCTTCGCGCCCGCCGGGGCCTTCGCCCGAGCCGCAGCGGGTGCCGCCGGTGCCGGAGCCGGGGTGACCGGCACCGGCTCGGGCGACCGCAACCGGGAGCCGACGCCGCCGGCGGTGCGCCGGACGACCTTGTCGCCGGTGGCGATCACCGTGGTGAGGACCTGCTTGAGCTTCTCGAAGGCGGGGTTGGGCACGCGGCAGGCTCCTCGTGTCGACGGTGGGGTTCCGCCGATTCAAGCACGGCGCCGAACGGGCGGGCCGCCGCGAGGAGTCTCAGGAGACCGAACGGAAGGGGTCGTGCTCGGCGAGCAGCTTGTCGACGCGGGCCTGGTCGAGCCGCTGCACGACCGCCTGGTTCTCCTGGTTGTCGCGGACGCACTTGGCGAGCGTGAACGACGAGGTCGTGAGGAACAGCGTGCCGAGCGCCAGGAACGCGCGAGGCCACGGGTCGGTGGGCAGGTAGAGGATCGCGAAGAGCATCGTGGCCAGGGCGACCGCGAAGGCGATGCCGGCCTGGGCGGTGAAGGCGGCGGTGTTCCGGGAGGAGGTCGGGTTCGTCATGACCCGAACTCTCGCCGCGCCCGCGGCCGGCGGCCCGGGACCGCGTACTCGACCTGGCCTGAGTGCCGGTGCTCAGGTGGGCGGTGGCACGGTGGGGCCATGAGCGACGACACCGGCGGGTCGGGCCGCACCGAGCAGATCGTCGAGGTGCTCGGCGACGCCTTCGCGCCCCTCATGTCCGCCGACCCCGCGGCCTTCCGGGCGAAGTACCGCACCATGGCCCGCGACCCGCACGCGTTCTACCGGGGCACGGCGTGCCTGTTCTTCCACGACGTGATCGGTGGGTCCTCGGGCGACGAGCCGTTCGGCCACGGCGACAGCGGCCGCATCTGGGTGCACGGCGACCTGCACGTCGAGAACTTCGGGACCTACCTCAGCTCCGGGGGCAGGCTGGTGTTCGACGTCAACGACTTCGACGAGGCGTACCTCGGCCGGTACACCTGGGACCTGCAGCGGTTCGCGGCCTCGCTGGCGCTGGTCGGGTGGCAGAAGGCGCTGCCGGACGACGACGTCGCGGCGCTCACCGAGACCTTCGTGCGGGCCTACCTCGACCAGGTGGACCGGTACGTCGACAGCGACGACGACACCGACGACTTCGAGCTCCACCTCGACAACACCGAGGGCCCGATCCGTGAGGCGCTGGTGACCGCGCGTCGGCGGCGCCGGGCGACCCTCCTCGACGCGCACACGGTCGAGGCCGACGGCACGCGGAGCTTCGCCGACCACCCGTCGGTCCGGCGGCTCGAGGACGACGAGCGCCGTCAGGTGGTCGCGGCCTTCGAGCAGTACCTCGGGACGATCCCGCCGCGGCGGCGCTCGGAGCGCGACCTCTTCTACGACCTGCGCGACGTCGTGGGCAAGTCCGGCTTCGGCATCGGCAGTGCCGGGCTGCCGGCCTACAACCTGCTCGTCGAGGGGTACAGCCAGGCCCTCGACAACGACGTCGTGCTGTCGATGAAGCAGGCCAACGTGCCCGCCATCAGCCGCTTCGTCGACGCCGACGACGTCGAGCGGTACTTCGACCACGAGGGGCACCGGACCGTCGTGAGCCAGCGCGCGCTGCAGGTGCACACCGACCCGATGCTGGGCTACACCGACCTCGACGGCGTGGGCTACGTCGTCTCCGAGGTGTCGCCCGTACGAGGTCGACCTGGACTGGAGCGGCCTCATCGAGCCCGACGACATCGCCCTCGTGGTCGAGCTGCTGGGTCGCGCGACGGCGAAGATCCACTGCGCCTCCGACGAGGACAGCGACCAGGACCTCGTCGACCTCCAGGTCGAGGACGCCGTCGTCGCCGACGTCGACGGCCGGGACGACGAGCTCGTCGCCTGGGTCACCGACTTCGGCGCCTCCTACGCCGCGCGGGTCCGGGAGGACCACGCGCTCTTCGTCGACGCCTTCCGCGAGGGCCGGATCGGCGTCTCCTCCACCTGATCTCCCTCCCGGTCGGTCAGCCGTGCCCGGGCACGACGGCCGCGCCGTCGGTGGCGGTCCCGTCGAGGTGGCCCGGGGCGGCGAGCCCTGCGGCCGCGAACGCGGTGTCGACGGCCAGCCGGACGGCGTCCGCCCGCTCGGCCGGCACCAGTGCGATGGCCGACCCGCCGAAGCCGCCGCCGGTCATGCGCGCGCCGATCGCTCCCGCCTCGCGGGCCGTCGACACCACCAGGTCGAGCTCGACGCAGGAGATCTCGAAGTCGTCGCGCATCGAGCGGTGCGAGGCGTCGAGGAGCCGGCCGACCTCGGTCCAGTCACCCCTCCCGAGGGCGGCGACGGTGCTGCGGACCCGCTCGTTCTCGGTCACCACGTGCCGGGCACGCCGTCGGAGCAGGTCGTCCTCGAGCGCCTCGACGGCGTCGAGGTCGGCGTCGCGCAACGTCGCGACGCCGAGGCGGTCGGCGGCGGCGGCACACTCCTCGCGCCGCGAGCCGTAGCTCCCGTCGGTCAGGGCGTGGGTGACGCGGGTGTCGACCACGAGCAGGGCGAGCCCCGCGGCCCCCACGTCGAACGGCACGTGCGACGTCGAGCCGTCGGCGAAGTCGACCAGCAGCGCGTGACCGGCCCGGGCCAGCAGCACCGCGTTCTGGTCGAGTCCGCCGGTGGGGGCGCCCACGACCTCGTTCTCGGCACGGCGGCACGCGGCGACCAGCTCGGCCCGGACGTCGTCGGGGTCGGTCCCGGCGAGCGCGACGGCGGCGACGGCGACGGCGGCCTCGAGGGAGGCCGAGCTCGAGAGTCCGGCCCCGAGCGGCACCGTGCTGTCGAGCTCGAGGTCGAGCGGCACGAGGGCCTGGCCGGCCTCCGCGAGCGCCCACAGCGTCCCGGCGGCGTAGGCGGCCCAGCCCCCGACGGCGCCGGGGCGGGCGTCGGCGGGCAGGCCCTCCCAGGCGCCCGGCTGCTGGGCACTGGCGATCCGGGACGTCGGGCCCCTCGCGCCTGGTGGCCCGCCCGGTGGTGGCGGCAGCGATCGCCACGGGCAGGCACAGGCCGTCGTTGTAGTCGGTGTGCTCGCCGATCAGGTTGACCCGCCCGGGAGCGCGCACGTGCACGACGTCGGTCACGCCGGTCACCCTAGGACGGGCGGCGTCGGGCAGGGAGTCAGCGGCTCGAGGAGGCCCGGCGCCCCTTGACGATGCCGACGAACCTCTGGGCCCGGTCACCGTCGGTCTCGACCAGCCAGGCGAGGGCGATCGTGGTGGGCTCGAGGTCGGTCACGGGCCGGGACACGACGTCCTTGCGGCCGTGGAGCCGGGCCACCGACATCGGCAGCAGGACGATGCCGGTGCCGGCGGCGACCGTCTCGACGGCGTCCTTCGGCGACATCGGCGGCCACGCGAGCTGCTCGGCGTCGGGGGTCCAGCCCGAGGGGTGGGGGAGGACCAGCTGCTCGTCGGCGAGGTCGGCGAGCACCACCCCGTCGTCGCCGGCGGCCGCGACGAGGTGCTCGCGCCCCGCCACGACGACGGCGACCTCGTCGTAGAGGACGACCGCGTGCAGGCCGTCCCGGTCGACCGGCAGCCGGACGAGGGCCATGTCGACGAGCCCGTCGCGCAGGGCCGTCTCCTGCTCGGCCTCGGAGAGCGGGACGAGCTCGATCGGCTCCTTCTCGCGCTCGCGCCAGGTCGCCGCCCAGCGGTCCGGCGTGGCACCGGTGACGAAGCCGAGACGGAAGGTCATGGCGCCGAGTATGGCCGTCGGGACGGTGTGGCCCAGGTCACAGGTCCAGACCAGAGGTCCAGACCGGACAGGGCGGGAGTGGGCAAGAACTGCATACGCCATGTCACATTCGGGCACACTGTCCGTGTGAACCCCTCAGACCTCGTCACCCCCGACCTCCGGGTGAGGGCGAAGAACATCGACGCGACCCTCGTCGGTTCTCGCCTCAAGCACGCGCGCCAGCGTGCCGGACTCACTCAGGGAGAGGCCGCCGGCGACCACATGTCGACGGCCTACATCTCGCGCATCGAAGCAGGGCAGCGCCGTGCCAGCGCCGAGCTCATCGTGGTCCTGGCCGAACGCCTGGGCTGCGACCCGGAGGAGCTGCTGGCTCCCGAGGAGGACACCGCGGCGGCCGAGCTGCTCGCCCGGCTGTCCCTCGAGCTCGACTACGCCGAGCTCGACCTGCGCACCGGCCAGTCCGCCGCAGCGCTCGAGCGGCTCGACGCGATCCTGTCCGAGGAGGTGCTCCCGGCCGAGGTCGGGGCCAAGGCTCGCTTCCAGCGTGCGCTGGCCCTCGAGGCCGACGGCGACTACGACACGGCCACCGACGAGCTGGAGCAGGTCGTGCTCGGGTCGCAGGACGGGCTGCTCCTGATCAAGAGCCTCATCGCCCTGAGCCGTTGCTACCGCGAGCTGGGTGACCTCGGTCGTGCCTGCGAGATCGGCGAGCGCGCCGAGAAGCTGATCGACTCCGCCGAGCTGCACGGCAGTGCCGAGGGCGTCCAGCTCGCGGTCACCGTGGCGGCGGCGCACTTCGAGCGCGGTGACGTCACCTACGCGACGCGCATGTGCGAGCGCGCCGTCGAGAGCGCCGAGCTGCTCGACTCACCGACCGCCCGGGCCTCGGCCTACTGGAACAGCAGCATGGTGCAGCAGCGTCAGGGCAACATCGTCGCCGCGCTGCCGCTGGCGCAGAAGGCGGTCGCGCTGCTCGACCAGGTCCACGACGCGCGCAACATGGCCAAGCTGCGGCTGCAGCTGGGCCTGCTCCAGCTCGAGATGAGCCCGCCGGAGATCGACGGCGCCATGCTCAACCTCACGCGCTCGCGCGACGAGATGGAGTTCACCGAGGCGAGTGTCGCCGACCGTGGTCGCGTCCAGCTCGGTCTGGCCCGTGCCCGTCTGCTCATCGGCGACGCCGAGGAGGCCGAGCGCCTGGCCGAGGACTGCTTCCTCAGCACGCAGGGCTCCAGCCTGATGCTGGCCGCCGAGGCCCGGATCCTGCTGGGCCAGGTCGCGGCACACCGTCACGACACCGCTACCGCGATGGCCTGCTTCCGCCACGCCATCGTCATCCTCAGCGGCGTCGGGAGCGACCGCGAGGCAGCTCAGCTGTGGTTCGAGCTGGGCACGCTGCTCCAGGAGAACGGCGTGGTCGACGAGGCACTCGACGCCTTCAAGCGTGCGGGAGCATCGACGGGTCTGTCGCGCCCGCAGACAGCCGTGGCACCGACGTCGGTCGGATCGAGCTGAGGAGCCGGTGACGACTCAGCAGCACCAGTTGCCGCCGCCGGACTTGACGACCTGCGTGGGCTTCGCGTCGGTGGTGGTCGCCGCGGCGACGGTGCCGCCGGCGAGGGCGGAGGCGAGCAGGGTGCTGACGAGGATGGCGCGGAACTTCGACATGGTGGTCTCTTTCTGAGAGGGGGAGCACCCGAGAGGTTTCAGGGCGCGACAGTATTGGTCACATGTTGTCAAAGAAACTGGCAAGTAGACCCGGGGCGGGTGTGCGAGCTTCTCGGCGGGGTGTGAGTCGTCCCGCCTGGTGGATCCTGGGTGGATCCGAGGGTAGATCGGTGGAGCTGGTCGGACGTCGTCCTGGCCGGCCCCCAGTCGCTGACTGGTTCGGGGTGTGCTCGGCTGACCGGGACGCTCGAACGGTATCGGGAACTAGTCACTTCACGCTACGAAACACGCGACTTGATAGCCCATCGGGGTGATTTCGTGCCTGGGACCCCCTCCTAATGTGGGCTAAATCACACCCCGGATCGCTCAAGTCGCTCCGATCGGACAGGTGTCCGACCGGGCCTTGGCCGGTAGAACGTGTTCTAGTACGCTCCGCTCGACAGCGTGGACGAGCCACTGAGGAGCGGGGCGGATGACGGTGCGGGTGGCCCAGGTCGGCACGGGCAACGCGGGGGCCATGGCCCTCCACCAGCTGATCGTCGACGACCGGTTCGAGCTGTGCGGCGTCCTGGTGGCCGACCCCGACAAGGTGGGCAGGGACGCCGGCGAGCTGGCCGGCCTGGGCGTCGGGACCGGCATCGTCGCCGTCGACGCCCTCGACGCGCTCATCGCGACGCGTCCGGACTGCGTCGTGTACTGCGGCATCGCCGAGACCCGCTTCTTCGAGGCCGTCGCCGACGTCACGACGCTCCTCGCGGCCGGGATCGACGTCGTCGGCACCTCGCCGGGCACCTTCGCCTACCCCTGGAAGACGCTGCCGCAGGACTTCATCACGCCGGTCGAGGAGGCCTGCGCAGCCGGCGGCTCGAGCCTCTTCGTCAACGGCGTCGACCCGGGTTTCGCCAACGACCTGATGACGTTCGCGATCGCGAGCACCTGCCGGACCGTGCAGCAGGTGCGCGTCCTCGAGCTGGCCGACTACGCCTCCTACGACGGCGTCCCGGTGATGGTCGACGTGATGGGCTTCGGGATGCCGCTCGACGAGACGCCGATGCTGCTCAAGCCCGGCGTGCTCGCCGCGGCCTGGGGCACCGCGATCCACCAGATCGCCCAGGGTCTCGGCTTCGAGGTCGACCGGATCACCGAGCACGCCGAGCGTGAGCCCGGCGCTGCGGACCTCGAGGTCGCCATCGGCACGCTCGCGGCGGGCACCCAGCACGCGCTGCGGTTCGAGGTGTGCGGCATGGTCGGCGACCACCCGGCGGTCGTCGTCGAGCACGTCACCCGCACCGCTCCCGGACAGCGTCCCGACTGGGCCGCACCCGCCCAGGAGGGCGGCTCCTACCGGGTCGAGATCACCGGCGAGCCGTCCTACGTGCTCGACATCTGCCCCACGAGCAGCGAGGGCGACCACAACTACGCCGCCATCCTGGCCGGGGTCGGCCGTGTCGTGAACGCGATCCCCGCGGTCGTCGCTGCCGCACCGGGCATCCGCACGACCCTCGACCTTCCCCTGATCACCGGCGAGGGCGTCTTCGCCCTGCCCACCACGAGCTGACCCCAGCAGAGCTGAAGGAGAACCACGATGGGACGTGTCGACGGCAAGGTCGCCCTGGTCACCGGAGGCTCGCGCGGCATCGGCGAGGCCTCGGTGCAGGATGCTCGTGGCCGAGGGCGCCCGGGTGGTGATCGGCGACGTGCTCGACGACGAGGGCGAGGCCGTCGCGGCCGAGCTGGGCGAGGCGGTGCGGTACGTCCACCTCGACGTCACCAGCGCCGAGGACTGGGCGGCGGGCGTGGCGCTCGCCGTGACGGAGTTCGGGAAGCTCGACGTCCTGGTCAACAACGCCGGCATCGCCAACGGCTCGTCGCTGCAGCACTTCGACATGGACCAGTGGCAGCGCATCCTCGACGTGAACCTGACCGGCACGTTCCTCGGCATGAAGACGGCGGCCGACCCGATGATCGCGGCCGGCGGCGGCTCGATGATCAACATCTCCTCGATCGAGGGCATCCGCGGCACCCCGTGGGCCCACGGCTACGTCGCGACCAAGTGGGCCGTCCGCGGCATCACCAAGTCGGTGGCGATGGAGCTCGCCCCGCAGGGCATCCGGGTGAACTCGCTGCACCCCGGCCTGATCAAGACGCCGCTGACGGCGGGCATCCCCGACGACATGATCCCGATCCCGCTCGGCCGGCCGGGGCAGCCCGAGGAGGTCGCCATCGTTCGTGCTGTTCCTGGCCAGCGACGAGTCGTCGTTCGCGACGGGCACCGAGTTCATCGTCGACGGCGGCACCGTCCAGGGCGTCCCGCACAAGTAGTGGTCGGCCCCGGCACAGCACATCTCGGGCCGGAGTGCCAGAACCCGCTCGACCCTGGTGGGCGGCGCCTCGGGGGGTCAGTCTGACGGGATGGCCCCGATACCGCGGTTGCTGTCGTCCACCCTCGTCGCGGGCGCCCTCGCGCTCTGCCCGCTCGCCGTCGTCGCGCCCGCGCACGCCGCGACGGCCTACACCTGGTCCGGTCTCGGCACGACCGACAGCTGGTCCGAGGCTGCGAACTGGTCGCCGAACGGCGTGCCGGGCGACGGCGACTCCGTCACCGTGCGGCCACCGACGACGGGCAGCTGCAACGCGCACGTGGTCGGTGCGCCCAGCGGCGTGACCCTCGTCGACCTGACGCTCTCCGACTACGAGTCGAGCCCCGGGAGCGGCGTGTGCGGTGGCAGCCTCGCCGGTGGGTCGCTGACGGTGTCCGGCAGCTACGACCAGAACGGCGCGGTGCTCTCCACGCCGCTGACTCTGGCCGCCACCGGCACGGGCACGATCCGCTCCGCGTTCTCGGTCGACGTCCACAGCCAGCTCGCGGCCGACGTCGCCGTGCTCGGCACCCTCACGCTCGAGGGCAACCTCGACGAGGACGACGCGGTCTACCTGGCCGGCGGCAAGCACGTCACCATCGGCGCCGGCGGCACGCTCGTCTCGAGCGGACCCAACGAGATCAAGGGCACGACCTGCTGCGTCGACCCCCCGCGCGTCGTCAACAACGGCACGCTCCGGGCCACCGGCGGCGCGCTGCGGATCTCGGCGGCCTCCCTCGACCAGAACGGCACCCTCGACACCACGGCCACCGGGTCGGTGACCAGCGACCGCGCGCCCAGCACGGCCTCGAGCGGGGCGCAGTACACCGGTTCGGGGTCCTGGCAGCTCGGGGCCGTCTCGACCACGGTGCTCACCGGCACCCAGACGCTGGGCGACGACTTCTCCCTCGTGCTGGGTGGCGTCGGCGTCACGGGCACCCACACCCTCTCGGGGACGTTCACCCTCGCGGGCGGCGGTGACCTCGAGTGGCGTGGCGGGCTGATCCAGGCGGCCATGACCATCGGCCCGGGCGTCGCGGTGCGAGCCGAGGGGACGCCGGGTGGGGCCAGGTTCCTCAACGGGCTCGACGGCGCCAGCCAGCCGATCGCGATCACCAACCACGGCCTGGTCTCCTTCACCGACGGCGCCGGCTACCACAACTACGCCGGACGGCTCCTCAACGCCGCCGACGGCACGCTGCACCTCGGTGCCGGCACCACCATCAGCGGCGAGTGCTGCACGAACCCCGGTCAGGTGCGCAACAACGGCGGCCGTGTCGAGCTCGGCGCCGGTGCGCCCCACCCCCGTCTGGACTTCGTCTCGTTCACCTCGACCGGCGGCGACGTCGTCATCCCCGGCGGCCAGGCCCTCGAGCTGACCGGGGGCGGCACCGACGCGCTGCTGGGCACCACGATCGCCGGCGGCGGCGCGCTCGACGTCGCCTCCCCGACCTCGGTCGGGGGGACGGTCACCGTGGGCGTCGGCACCACGCTGCGCCTCGCGCGGTATCCCGGCTCCCTCGACGGCACGGCCACCATCGGCGGGGCGGGGAGGCTCGAGTGGCGCGGCGGGGCGATGAGCGGAGCCATCACGGTGAAGACCAGCGGCGGCGCCCGGGTCGCTGGTCCGCTCGACCCGGTCGACGACCCGCTGTCGAAGCACGTGAACCCGACGGCAGGGGGCAAGCCGAGCACGGTGAGGTTCACGACCAGGACCACCGTCGCGCCGGGCACGGCTGCGGTCCCGAACTCGATCCTGCTCGGTGCCAGCAGCCTGACCCTCGCCGGCGACACCACCGTCGGTGGCGAGGTCGAGATCACCCAGGGTGGCGCCGTCCTCAACACCGGGCACCTGACGGTGACCTCGACACCGGCCCACCCGTTCACGGTCACCAAGCTGGTCTCGAGCGGTGACGTCGGCGGTAGCGGTGCGATCGTCGGCGCCGTCGTCACCTCGAGCGGCACCCTCACGCCCGGCACCAACGGCACCGGCAACCTGCGGATCAAGGGCTCCTACGTGCAGAAGCCGGGCGGTGAGCTCGTGCTGCGGCTGCTCAGCGGCAAGCCCCCGCTCCTGACCGTGCAGGGCACCGCACGGCTGGCGGGCCACCTGCTGCTCGGCAACGGCTACACGCCGGCGCTCGGGGCGAGCCGCACCGTGCTCACCACGACCGGGACGCTCACGTCGTCGCTGTCGTGCACCGCGACGACCGGGTCGGGCACCTCCGGCGCCGGGGCGCGCCACTGGACGGCGTCGGTGTCGGGTCACCGGCTCGTGGTGCGATCGGTGACGGGCCGCAGGGCGACCTGCTGACGCGTGCTGAGGCGCGCAGAAACGAACCACCCCCGGCCCCTGGAAGCGGGAACGAGGGTGGTTCGCGGTGTCCGAGGGGGGACTTGAACCCCCACGCCCTAATACGGGCACTAGCACCTCAAGCTAGCGCGTCTGCCAATTCCGCCACCCGGACGAGTGCGGTGGAACACTAGCAAAGGGGATGGGGGTTGCTCGCATCGGGGAGGGTGCTCCGGCGGGTGTCAGGATGGGGCCATGGCCGACCACGACCAGGACCCCCAGCACGACTCCCAGCACGACCCCCGGCACGACCCGTCGAGCGAGGTCGTGGACCTGTGCCGCGAGCTGATCCGGATCGACACCACCAACTACGGCGAGCCCGACGGGACCGGTGGCCCGGGGGAGCGCAAGGCCGCCGAGTACGTCGCGGGGCTGCTCGACGAGGTCGGCATCGAGTCGCGTCTCTTCGAGTCGGTGCCCGGCCGGACGTCGGTGGTCGCGCACTGGGGCGGCGACGGCACGCGTGAGGACCGGTTGCTCCTGCACGGCCACCTCGACGTCGTCCCGGCAGCGGCCGAGGACTGGCGGGTCCACCCGTTCAGCGGCGAGGTCGAGGACGGCTACGTGTGGGGTCGCGGCGCGGTCGACATGAAGGACTTCGACGCCATGCTGCTCTCGGTCGTGCGCGCGCGGCAGCGCTCCGGCCGGGTGCCGGCACGGCCGGTCGTGCTGTGCTTCACCGCCGACGAGGAGGCCGGGGGACACCACGGCGCCGACCTGCTGGTCGAGCAGCACCGCGACGAGCTCGAGGGCTGCACGGAGGCCGTCGGCGAGGTCGGCGGCTTCTCCACGACCGTGCGCGGGCGGCGGCTCTACCTGATCGAGGCGGCCGAGAAGGGCATGGCCTGGATGAGGCTCACGGCCCGCGGCACCGCCGGCCACGGCTCGATGATCAACGGCGACAACGCGGTCACCCGGCTCGCGGGCGCCGTCGCGCGGATCGGCGCCCACCAGTGGCCGGTGCGGCTGACGCCGACGATGGAGGTCCTCCTCGCCACGGTCGCCGACCTCGCCGGGACGGAGGCGACGCCCGAGAACGCCCCCGCCCTCATCGAGGAGTTCGGCGGCGCGGCACGGATGCTCGGGGCGGTCATCCGCAACACCGTCAACCCGACGCAGCTCGAGGCCGGGTACAAGGTCAACGTGGTGCCGACCGAGGCGGTCGCCCACGTCGACGGCCGGTTCCTCCCGGGCTACGAGGACGAGTTCTTCGCGACCCTGCGCGAGCTCTGCGGCGACGGCGTCGAGTGGGACTTCCTCTCCCACCAGCAGCCCTGGGAGACGCCCTACGACGGCGACCTCGTCGCCTCGATGACCCGCTCGATCCTCGCCGAGGACCCCGAGGGGATCGTCGCGCCGTACACGATGAGCGGCGGCACCGACGCCAAGCACTTCCGCAAGCTCGGGCTGCGCTCCTACGGCTTCGCGCCGCTGCGGCTCCCGGCCGACCTCGACTTCACGGCGCTGTTCCACGGCGTCGACGAGCGGGTGCCGGTCGACGCGCTGCAGTTCGGGGCGCGGGTCTTCGACCGCTTCCTCGACGACGTCTGAGGTGTCGCTCCGCTGCTAGGCGGTCCGCACGGCGCGGATGATCTTGCGCCGCAGGATGATGCGGCGGATGCCGTCGGAGCCGATCCGGACCCGGTCGAGCTCCCAGCCGCCGTGCTCGGCGCGTTCGACCAGCAGCTTGGTGACCACGTTGCGGGGGAACTCGCGGCGAGTACGACACCTTGTCGAACTCCCACTCCACGCCCGGGCGGAGCGGACGGCGGTCGGTGCGGTGGGACGAGCTCAACGGTTGCCTCCTGAGACGTCGTCGAGGGCCTCCACGAGCTCCTCGGGGAGCGTCTTCTCCTCGATGTCGAGGGCGCCGCGCAGCTGGGCGGCGGTGCGGGCCCCGACGATCGGGGCGGTGACGCCGGCCCGGTCGCGCACCCACACCAGGGCGACCTCGAGCGGCGTCCAGCCGAGGCCGTCGGCGGCGCGGACCACCGCCTCGACGATCCGCCCGCTGGCCTCGTCGAGGTAGGCGCCGACGAAGCCCGCGAAGACGCTGCGAGGCGCCCCGGGAGTCCGACGGGCGTGCCGCCGCGGTACTTGCCGGTGAGCACGCCGCGCCCGAGGGGCGACCACGGCAGCACGCCGAGGCCGAGGGCTGCGGCGGCCGGCAGCACCTCGCGCTCGACGTGGCGGTTGAGCAGGGAGTACTCCACCTGGGTCGACGGCCAGCGTGGCGCGGCCGGGCACCGCGCGCTGCCAGGTCGCGGCCTGGGCGGTCTGCCAGCCGGAGTAGTTCGAGATGCCGACGTAGGACGCGCGGCCGGAGCTCGACACCGCGAGGTCGAGGGCGGTGAGCGTCTCCTCGATCGGCGCCTCGTCGCTCCAGACGTGCACCTGCCACAGGTCGACGTGGTCGACGCCGAGGCGGCCGAGCGAGGCGTCGAGGGTGGTGAGCAGGTGGCCGCGCGAGGTGTTGGTGACGCGCTCGCCCGACCGGCGCGAGATGCCGGCCTTGGTGGCCAGCACGATCTCGTCGCGGGCGACGACGTCGCCGATCAGCGAGCCGACCAGGCGCTCGGAGTCGCCGTCGGTGTAGCCGGCGGCGGTGTCGACGAGGGTGCCGCCGGCCTCGGCGAACGCGATCAGCTGGTCGCGGGCCTCGTGCTCGTCGGTGTCGCGACCCCAGGTCATCGTGCCGAGCCCCAGGCGCGAGACCTTGAGCCCGGTGCTGCCCACCGCGCGCTGCTGCATGCCTGAGAACCTAGTCAGCCACGGCTGTCCCGGTGCGGCGACGCGCGGCAGGCCGAGACGGTGGGCGTGTCCTACGCTGTGCGTCCACCATGGACCTGAGCTACCTCGACGCCGTCGTCCTCGGCATCGTCGAGGGTCTCACCGAGTTCCTGCCCGTCTCCAGCACCGGCCACCTCACGATCGCCGAGAAGCTGCTCGGCCTCCAGATCGACGACGACGGCGTCACGGCCTACACGGCGGTGATCCAGATGGGCGCCATCGCGGCGGTGATCGTCTACTTCGCCAAGGACATCTGGGCCATCGCGAGCGCGTGGATCAAGGGCCTCGCTCAAGCCGGAGTACCGCGGCACTTCGAGCACCGGATGGGCTGGTACGTGATCGTCGGCTCGATCCCGATCGGCGTCGTCGGCTTCCTCGGCAAGGACGTCATCTCCGGCGACGCTGCGGTCGCTGTGGTGGGTGGGCGCCGCACTGTCGCCTGGAGCGCGGTGATGGTGGTCGCCGAGCGCAGGTCGGTCCCCGGGGCGTGAGCGAGCGCGTCGATCACGATGCGCGACGCCCTCGTCGTCGGCGCGGTGCAGTGCGTCGCCCTCGTGCCCGGCGTCTCGCGCTCGGGCGCCACGATCTCGGCCGGCCTGCTGCTGCGGCCTCGACCGCGTCGCGGCGACCCGGCTGAGCTTCTTCCTCTCGATCCCGGCGCTCACGGCCGCCGGCCTCTACGAGCTGCCCAGTGCCCTCGACAGCGGCATCGGGGTCGGCCCGACCGTCGTCGGCACCCTGGTCAGCTTCGTCGTCGCCTACGCCGCGGTGGCGTGGCTGCTCAAGTTCGTCGCCGGCCACTCGATCACGTGGTTCGTGCCCTACCGCGTCGCCCTGGGCGCCGTCCTCCTGGGCCTGCTGGCGACCGGCGTGATGTCGGCGACGTAGCCCGGCTACAGCCAGCCGGACCTCTTGAAGAACCAGAACAGCAGTGCCGAGACCCCGGCCATCAGCACGAGGGCGAACGGGTAGCCGAGGGTCCAGTCGCAGCTCGGGCATGTGGTCGAAGTTCATGCCGTAGACGCCGGCGATCAGCGTCGGCACGACGACCAGCGCGGCGCCGGCGGAGATCTTGCGCATGTCGTCGTTCTGCTGCACCGAGATCGCGGCGAGGTGGGCGTCGAAGGCCGTCGAGAGCAGCCCGTCGAGGGTGTCGACGGTCTCGGCGGCCTGGGTGAGGTGGTCGACGACGTCGCGGAAGAACGGCGCCGCGTCCTCGGCGACGCACGGCACCATGCCGGAGGCGAAGCGGCGCATCGGCTCGCGCAGCGGCAGCACCGCGCGACGTACCTCGGCGATCTCGCGCTTGAGCGTGTAGATGCGGGCCGAGTCCTTGGTGCGCTCGGAGGAGAAGACCGACTGGTCTCGACCTCGTCGACGTCCTCCTCCAGCGAGGTCGACCACGTCGGTGTAGGCGTCGACGACGGTGTCGCACACGGCGTAGACGACCGACGACGGGCCGTGGCTGAGCACGCTCGCGGACGTTCTCGAGGAAGACCCGTGCGTCGTGCAGCGCGGAGCCGCGCGCCGTGGCGGACGGTGATGACGAAGTCCTGGCCGACGAACATGTTGATCTCGCCGGTCTCGACCGCGTCGTCCTCGTCGACGTACCAGAGCGTCTTGAGCACCAGGAAGAGGCTGTCCTCGTACTGCTCGAGCTTGGGGCGCTGGTGGGCCTTGAACGGCGTCCTCGACGGCCAGTGCGTGGAGCCCGAAGGCCTAGGCGACCTCGCCGAGCTCGAGCTCGGCTCGGCTGGTACAGCCCGACCCACACGAAGCCGTCCTCCTCGAGCTCGGCCGCGCGCCGCAGCGCGGCGTAGTCGTGGGTCGCGCACGTCGACCGCGAGCCGGACTCCCTGGCGGTACACGGCGCTGTCGACGATCACGGGCTCACGGTAGGGCCACTAGGGTTCGAAACATGGCAACCGTGATCCTCGTGCGACACGGCCGGACGACGGCCAACGCCTCCGGCACGCTCGCCGGCCGGCTGACCGGCGTCCGCCTCGACGAGGTGGGGGAGCAGCAGGCCCGCACGGCGGGTGAGCGGCTGGCCCCGGTGAGGCTGGCGGGCATCGTGAGCAGCCCGCTCGAGCGGTGCCGCCAGACGGCGAAGGCCCTCGTCGCGGCGCGCGAGGAGCCGCTCAGGGTGACCCTCGACAAGGGCATCTCGCGAGTGCGACTACGGCGACTGGCAGGGCCGGCTGCTCAAGGACCTCGCCAAGGAGCCTCTCTGGCGCACCGTGCAGACCCAGCCGTCGGCCGCCGCGTTCCCCGGAGGGGAGTCGATGCAGACGATGCAGTCGCGCTCGGTCGCGGCGGTCCGCCGCCACGACGCCGCCGTCGAGGCCGAGCACGGGGCCGGTGCCGTGTGGGTCGCCGTCAGCCACGGCGACATCATCAAGTCGCTGCTCGCCGACGCGCTCGGCATGCACCTCGACCTGTTCCAGCGCATCAACGTCGATCCCGCCTCGATCTCGATCGTGCGCTACACGGCGTCCCGCCCGTACGTGCTCGCCACGAACACCCACGCCGGCGACCTGGCGTGGCTGAACCCGCCGCCGGCCACCGCCAAGAAGAAGGCACCGCGGCGGTCGCGTGCGGCCTCGACGCCGGCCCCGGCCACCGGTGACGACGCGCCCGTGGGTGGCGGCGCTGGGCCGGGGTCATAGGGTCAGAAGCATGCCCATCGTCCACGCCTACGACCCGCCCGAGCGGTTCGTCACCGGCACCGTCGGTGAGCCCGGCTCACGCACGTTCTTCCTGCAGGCGCGCAGCGGCAACCGGGTCACCTCGGTCGCCCTGGAGAAGCAGCAGGTCTCGGCGCTCGCCGAGCGGGTCGACGAGCTCCTCGACGAGGTCATGTCGACCCAGACGGCGGGCGTCGTCCCGGCCGTCGCCCCGCTCGGCCTCCAGGACACCGCGCCGCTCGAGCAGCCGATCGAGGAGGAGTTCCGCGCCGGCACGATGACGCTGTCGTGGGACCCGGACGACGAGCGGGTGGTGATCGAGGTCTTCCCGTACATGGAGGCGGCCGTCGTCTCGCCCGACCAGCTCGACGAGGACCTCGAGGAGCCCGAGCCCGACGAGGTGCTGCTCGTGCGGCTGCCGGCCGCCGCCGCGCGGTCGTTCGTGCAGCGCGCCGCCCAGGTGCTCGAGGCCGGGCGCCCCAGCTGCCCGTTCTGCGGCAACCCCATCGACCCCGAGGGCCACCTGTGCGTGCGGGCCAACGGCTTCCGCCGCCGCGACCCCCAGGGACAGCTGAGCGCCTGACGGTGGGCGACCTCGAGCTGCGCGGGCGGATCATGCCCGCGTCGAACGCGACCTTCGTCGGCGAGCTCGACGGCACGACCGTCGTCTACAAGCCGGTCCGCGGCGAGCGCCCGCTGTGGGACTTCCCCGACGGCACGCTCGCCGACCGCGAGGTGGCGGCCCACGCGGTCTCCGACGTGCCTCGGCTGGGACGTGGTGCCGCGCACCTGGCTCGGCGACGGCCCCCACGGCCCGGGGATGCTCCAGGAGTGGCAGGAGCCGGACCCCGAGCAGGAGGCCGTCAGCCTGGTGCGCAGCGGGCGCGTTCCCGAGGGTGGCTCGCGGTGTTCGACGGGCTCGACGACCACGACCGCGACGTCACCCTGGTCCACGAGGACTCCGCCGCCCTGCGGCGGATGGCCGTGTTCGACGTCATCACCAACAACGCCGACCGCAAGGGCGGCCACGTCCTGGAGATGGTCGGCGGGCACCGCTACGGCGTCGACCACGGCCTGACCTTCCACCACGAGCCGAAGCTGCGGACGGTGCTGTGGGGCTGGCACGGCGAACCGCTCGAGGCCGAGGACGTCGACGGGGTGGAGCGGGTGATCGCCGCGCTCGCCGGCGACCTCGGCGAGCGCCTCGCGGCCCACCTGACCGGCCTCGAGATCGACAGCTTCGCGCGGCGGTGCCGGCGGCTGCTCGACCGGGCCGTGATGCCCGCTCCGCGCGGCCAGTACCCGGCCATCCCGTGGCCGCCCTTCTGAGACGGCCGGCCGGCCGCGACGGGCGAGCCGGTCACTAGAGTTCGCCCCATGCGTTCCTGGTCAGCCCCCGCGGTCCCCACCCTGCCCGTGACCGCGCCGCCGGTGGTGCTGCACGACACGGCGTCCGGCGGTCGGCTGACGGTCGAGCCGCAGGAGGGGCGCCCGGCCGGTCTCTACGTCTGCGGCATCACGCCGTACGACGCGACGCACCTGGGCCACGCCGCGACCTACGTCGGGTACGACCTGCTCCAGCGGGCCTGGCTCAACGCGGGCCACGACGTCACCTACGTGCAGAACGTCACCGACGTCGACGACCCGCTGCTCGAGCGGGCCGCCAAGGTGCACATCGACTGGGTCGAGCTCGCGGAGCGCGAGACCGAGCTCTTCCGCCAGGACATGCAGGCGCTCCGGGTCCTGCCGCCCGACCACTACATCGGTGCCGTCGAGTCGATCCCGCTCGCGGTCGCGATGATCGAGGAGCTCGACGCCGCGGGTGCGGTCTACCGCGTCGAGACCGACCTCTACTACTCGGTGACGGCCGACCCGGAGTTCGGGGCCGAGTCCGGGTACGACCGCGAGACGATGCTCCGCTTCTTCGCCGAGCGCGGGGGCGACCCCGACCGCGAGGGCAAGCGGGACCCGCTCGACTGCGTCGTGTGGCGCGGCGAGCGCGAGGGGGAGCCGTCGTGGCCCAGCCCGTTCGGCCCGGGCCGCCCGGGGTGGCACATCGAGTGCGCGGCGATCGCCCGCCACCACCTCGGCCCCGCCTTCGACGTCCAGGCCGGCGGCAGCGACCTGGTGTTCCCGCACCACGAGATGTGCGCCGGCCACGCCCAGGTGCTGACCCCGGGACGCCCTTCGCCCGCGCCTACAGCCACGCCGGCATGGTCGGCTACGACGGCGAGAAGATGTCGAAGTCGCGCGGCAACCTCGTGTTCGTCTCGGCGCTGCGCAACAGCGACATCGACCCGATGGCCATCCGCCTCGCCCTCCTGCGCCACCACGTCCGCAGCGACTGGGAGTGGAAGGACGAGGAGCTCTGGACGGCGGTGGACGTGCTCGCGGGCTGGCGCAAGGCGGTCGCCCTCGGCGCCGGCGCCGCGGCCGGGCCCGTGGTCGAGGAGGTGCTGGCCGCCCTCGCCGACGACCTCGACGCCCCCCGCGCCGTCGCGGCGGTCGACGCCTGGGCCGCGGCGACCCTCGGCACCGACGGGCTGGCCGACACCACCGACGCCGACGCCGCCTCGGCCGTCATCGCCGTCGTCGACGCCGCCCTCGGCATCCTCCTCTAGCCCCGTTCGCGCCGACCCGCCCCACATGTGGGGCGGGTCACCGCTGACCCGTCGCACATGTGGGGCGGGTCAGTGGTCAGTGGCCGGCCGGACCCGGCCCGGGGTCGTCGCCGCGGCGCTTGAGGTAGCGCTCGAACTCGCGGGCGATGGCCTCGCCGGAGGCCTCGGGCAGGTCGGTGGTGTCGCGGGTCTCCTCGAGGGCGCGGACGTAGTCGGCGATGTCCTCGTCCTCCTCGGCGAGCTCGTCGACGCCCCGCTCCCAGGCCTTGGCGTCCTCCGGCAGGTCGAGGAGCGGGATGGAGACCTCGAGCAGGTCCTCGAGCTGGCCGAGCAGGGCGAGCGTGGCCTTCGGGCACGGCGGCTGGGCGACGTAGTGGGGGACGGCGGCCCAGTACGACACCGCGGGGACGTCGAGCCGGACGCAGGCGTCCTGGAACACACCGACGATCCCGGTCGGCCCCTCGTAGGTCGACTGCTCGAGCTTCAGCCGGTCGACCAGCTCGAGCTCGGTCGCGGTGCCGGTCACGGGGATCGGACGGGTGTGGGGCGTGTCGGCGAGCAGCGCCCCGAGCGTCACGACGAGCTCGGCCCCGAGCTCGTCGCAGGCCGCGAGCAGCTCGGCGCAGAACTGGCGCCAGCGCATCGAGGGCTCGATCCCGCGGATCAGGATGACGTCGCGGTCGAGGTCGGGCGGCGAGGCGACGGCGATCTGGGTCGTGGGCCAGGTCAGCCGGCGGTGCCCGAGGTCGTCGGTGCTGATGGTCGGCCGGTTGACCTGGAAGTCGTAGAAGTCCTCGGGGTCGATGGCGCCCACGACCCGCGCCTGCCAGACCTCCATCAGGTGGTCGACGACCGAGGAAGCCGCGTCGGCGGCGTCGTTCCAGCCCTCGAAGGCGGCGATCACCAGCGGGTCCACCAGGTCGGGGGTCTCGTCGATCTCGATCACTCGCAGAGCCTATCCGCGAACCGCAGGCACCCCTGAGGAATTGGTGAGCCTGTGCCCGCGGTGTCACCATTTGGGAAACGGTCCACGAAGTGGACACCCGTTCCTAGGCTCGTGGTCCGCCCCTGAAGGAGTCCCGTTGCCCGACCTGCGCCCCGACGCCACCGACGAGCTGACCGCGCTGCTGCGCGAACGGATCGTGGTGCTCGACGGCGCCATGGGCACGGCGATCCAGCGCGACCGGCCCTCCGAGGCGGGCTACCGCGGCGAGCGGTTCGCCGACTGGCCCAGCGACCTCCAGGGCAACAACGACCTGCTCACCCTGACCCAGCCCGAGATCATCGCCGGCATCCACCGCGAGTACCTCGAGGCGGGCGCCGACATCATCGAGACCAACACGTTCAACGCCAACCGGGTGTCCCTGGCCGACTACGGCATGGAGGAGCTCGCCTACGAGCTCAACCTCGAGGCGGCGCGCCTCGCCCGGCGCATCTGCGACGAGGTCACGGCCGCGGACCCGTCCCGGAAGCGGTACGTCGGCGGGGCCCTCGGCCCCACGACGCGGACGGCGTCCATCAGCCCCGACGTGAACGACCCGGGCGCGCGCAGCGTCAGCTGGGACGAGCTCGTCGAGGCCTACCTCGAGGCCGCCAACGGCCTGGTCGACGGCGGGTCCGACCTCCTCTTCATCGAGACCATCTTCGACACCCTCAACGCCAAGGCCGCGATCTTCGCCGTCGAGACGCTCTTCGACGAGCGCGGGCGGCGCTGGCCGCTCATCATCTCCGGCACCATCACCGACGCCTCGGGCCGCACGCTGTCGGGCCAGGTGACCGAGGCGTTCTGGGACTCCGTGCGGCACGCGCGCCCGCTCGCCGTCGGCCTCAACTGCGCCCTCGGCGCGAAGGAGATGCGGCCCTACATCGCCGAGATGAGCCGCATCGCCGACACCTTCGTCTCCTGCTACCCGAACGCCGGCCTGCCGAACGCCTTCGGCGAGTACGACGAGGCGCCGGAGGAGACCGCCGCCATGCTCGCGGAGTTCGCGGAGGCGGGCTTCGTCAACCTCGCCGGCGGCTGCTGCGGCACCACCCCGGCCCACATCGCCGCCATCGCCGACGCCGTCGCCACCAGGACCCGCCGGGAGCCGAGCGGCGTCGAGCCCGCCATGCGTCTCTCCGGCCTCGAGCCGTTCACCAT
>CAWHNR010000008.1:0-25798 GCA_963830575.1 uncultured Actinomycetota bacterium | reverse complement strand
CCACCCAACGGTTGAGGAGCTCCCGCTAGGGAGCGTCTCGAAACCTGGTGAGGTCCATGGCTTCGCGAGCGAAGCGTTCCGGCTCAGCGGTTTCGAGACGGTCGCTAGCGCGACCTCCTCAACCACCGTGTGGTGACGGTCTGGCGCGACCTCCTCGACCACCGTCGGTCGAGACGGTCTCCTCAACCACCGTGTGGTGACGGTCGCTGGCGCGACCTCCTCGACCGCCGCAGCGAGGCGCTACTGGATCGTGGCCTCGGGGGCGTCGGTGTAGGGGTAGTTGTCCATGAACGTGGTCAGGGCCGCGCCGGACACGTCGCTGCAGTACTGCCACACGCCGGTCGACGGCGCGTCGGACGTGTCGCCGCTCCAGTGCGTGAAGGCGACGTGCTGGCCCGTCGGGGAACTTGGTCGCCGTCCTCGTCGCTCTTCAGTCCACGGGGCGGCGATGAACTTGTTGCGGAAGTTCATGTTGTCGCCGGACTCCTTGAACTTGCGGGCGATGGCCTTGACCTGGGCGAGCTCGGTCGCGCTGTCGGCGATCGTCTCGTCGTACCACATGATCGTGTAGCCGTGCTCGAGGTTGTGCACGAGGGCCTCGAGGTCGGGGCGGTCGTCGGCGTCGTAGAACTTCTCCGCGAACGGGCGCGGGGCGACGCCCGCGGATGTTCCAGTGGGCGCCGAAGGCCGGGGGGCGGTGTCGTAGTCGACCGTCTGCGCGTCCCCGACGTGGGTGCCGACGTCGGTGCCCTCCTTGGTCGATCACCTTCTGGCACGACCGAGGCGGGCGCGCCGATCTCGTCGACCGGGGTGTCGGAGTAGGCGGCCTCCTTGAAGTTGCCGTAGAACTGGGGGACCAGCGGCGACGCCGATGATCACCAGGGCGACGCGACGGCCGTCGACGATGATGACGTTGCCGCGGCGCTTCTCGGCGGACCTCTGCTTCTTCAGAGTCTCGTCGATCAGCCGCTGGCGCTCGGTCTTGGCGGTCTTGGACGGCTTGGCCACGCTCGGCTTACCTCTTCCGGGTTCGGGAACGCGCAGAGTCTACGGAGTGGCCCTGGCAAAGATCCAGATCGGCGTGCACGTGCCACCGACCAGCCGTGCGCGAAGGCGACGACAGCCGCGCCGCGGGCCGGGGTCGGACGGCGTCGTGAGGGTCTCGTCGTCCACCACCGTGAGGTCGCCGCCGGCATCGGGGCCGAGCACGGCGGCCACGGCGGCGGCGAGCTCGGCGGCGCTCGACGGGCGTCCCGAACGCGTGCCGGTCGCCGGGCGCGCCGCGCGACCGCGCGGACGACCGCCTCGCGGGCGCCGTAGCCGAACAGGTCGCCGCCCTCGGCCCGCACCAGGGCGACGGCGCCGGGCCCGTCCTCGCCGACCGGCGAGCACGAGGTCGGCTCGGCCGCGCACGACCGCGAACGGGCGGCCGCCGAGCTTGCCCTGCGCCAGCTCGGCGAGGCCCGGCGATCTCGTCGGCCACCGCGGGGGCGGTGACGGCGAGCTCGTTGCCGTGGGCGTCGATGCGGCCGGCGAAGTCCTCGGCGACCAGCAGCCCGGCCGCGCCGATCGCGATGTCGGTCTGGCCCTCGCGCCACGCGCGGCCGGCGGTGTCGGTCACGACGACGCCGACGTTGCGGCCGGTGCGCTCGAGCAGCGTCGGCGCGCAGCCGGCGGGCCGAGGCGTCGGGGTCGAGGGGCAGCAGCACCGCCGACCCGAGCTCGACGTTGGACTGTTGTCGATGCCGGCGGCGGCCAGGGTCAGGCCGTGGTGGGTGCGCACGATGGTGGTGGGGCCGCGGCGGGCGACGACGCGGGCGGTCTCGGCGGCGAGGTGCTCGCTCGCGGTCGCCGGCGACGACCCGGCCCTCGGCCTTGCTGACGACCTTGCTGGTCACCACGACGACGTCGCCGTCGGCGAGCGTCGACGCCGCGAGGGCCGCGAGCAGCAGGGCGGCGAGGTCGTCGCCCGCGCGCACCTCGGCGACGCCGTCGGGCGCGGTGGCCGAGACCGTCACGCGGGCTCACGGCGCCGGTGCACCAGGGCGATCGCCGCCGCGGCCATCGCCGCGGTCGCGTCGTGGTCGGTCATCATCAGCGGGACGGCGGCGCACCGCAGCCCGGCGTCCCGCACGGCCGCCACCTGGTCGGCGTCCTGCTCGTCGACCAGCCAGCCGTCGAGGACGCCCTCGCGCGCTGCGGGCGCCGTAGTGCAGGCCGACCGCGCCGGCGCTCACCTCGACGCCGATCGAGGTGAGCATCTGGTGCGCCATGCCGCGCACGTGGGTGCCGCCGACGATGGGGGACAGGCCGACCACCGGGGCCGCGGTGGCGCGCAGCGCCTCGCGCACGCCGCGGCACGCCGAGGATGGTGCCGACCGAGACGACGGGGTTCGACGGCGGCAGCACCACGAGGTCGGCGTCGGTGATCGCCTCGAGCACGCCCGGCGCCGGCGTGCTGTCGTCGAGGCCGACGACGACGACGGCCTCGGCGGGCACCTCGGCCCGCAGCCGCACCCAGTACTCCTGGAAGTGCACGACGCGACGCCCGCTCGGCGCGGTGTCGTCGGCGACCGCGACGTGGGTCTCGACCCGGTCGTCGGTCATCGGCAGCAGCCGGACGCCGGTGCCGTGCGTCGGCGTGAGCCACCGATTGCACAGGGCGGCGGTGACCGCCGACAGCGGGTACCCGGCGTCCAGCATCTGGGTGCGGACGAGGTGGGTGGCGATGTCGCGGTCGCCGAGCCCGAACCAGGTCGGCTCGACGCCGTACGCCGCCAGCTCCTCCTTGACGCGCCACGACTCGTCGCGCCGGCCCCAGCCGCGGTCGAGGTCGATGCCGTCGCCGAGGGTGTACATCACGGTGTCGAGGTCGGGGCAGATCTTGAGGCCGTGCATCCACAGGTCGTCGGCGGTGTTGGCGACCACGGTGACCTGCGCGTCGGGCGCGACGCCCGGCAGGGTGCCGGCCGCGATGCCGTGCAGCAGGCCCTGCAGGAACTTCGCGCCACCCATGCCGCCGGACAGCACGGTGATGGCCTGGACGGGGTGGTTCATGGGCCCGAGTCTGCCGCCCGCGGTGCGGACGGGGGTGCGGAGGGGTCTGGACCAGGGCCTACCGGGGCGGCCAATACCACCATTCCGCTTGACAGTCGGGGATGACAGGCATGTAATTCCTTCAATGTTGTTCGGGGGACCCCCACCCAGCTTCACCCCGGGGATCCCGAGAAACGGGTCGAGAGGTTGGAACCATGAGGGAGCTATTCCTCCTGGAACCGGCGACGGACGAAGCGGGATGGCAGGAGCGCGCACTGTGCGCCCAGACCGACCCCGAGGCGTTCTTCCCGGAGAAGGGTGGATCGACGCGCGAGGCCAAGAAGGTGTGCCTCACGTGCGAGGTACGCGACGACTGCCTCGAGTCGGCGTTGTCGAACGACGAGCGCTTCGGCATCTGGGGCGGTCTGTCCGAGCGTGAGCGCCGCAAGCTGAAGAAGCGCGTCGTCTGACGTCGCAGCACGAACCGCAAGAGGAGACCCCGGCCGTCGGCCGGGGTCCTCTTGGTTTTCGGGCGCCGTTTTGTGCGCCCACTAGGCTCGCTCGTCGTGCCCACCCCCTCCGTCGTCGCCCTGCTGGTGACCCACAACGGCGCCCGCTGGCTGCCGGGAGTGGTCGAGGGCATCGCCGAGCAGGGCGACCTGCTCGACGCGCGTGGTCGCGGTCGACACCGGCAGCAAGGACGGCAGCCGCGAGCTGCTGCCGGCCGGCGTTCGACGTGGTCGAGGCGACGTCGGCGACGGCCTACCCCGCGGCCGTCCGGCTGGGGCTCGAGCACATCGCGGCCGCCGCCGGCCACCCGGACGACGCCGAGTGGGTCTGGCTCCTGCACGACGACAGCCGTCCCGCCCCCGGCGCGCTCGCGGCCCTGCTCGACGCCGCCGGACGCCGTCCCGACGTCGACCTGCTCGGCCCCAAGCTCCGCGAGTGGCCCTCGCTGCGCCGCCTGCTCGAGCTCGGCGTCACGCTCTCGGCCACCGGCCGCCGCGAGACCGGGCTCGAGCGCCGGCGAGTACGACCAGGGCCAGCACGACGAGGAGCGCGAGGTGCTCGCGGTCAACAGCGCCGGCCTGCTCGTGCGCCGCGCCGTGCTCGAGGAGCTCGGCGGCTTCGACCCGCGACTGCCGATGTTCGGCAACGACCTCGACCTCGGCTGGCGCGCCGCCGCGGCCGGCCACACCACGCTCGTCGTCCCGTCGGCCGTGGTCTTCCACGCCGAGGCCGCGCACCGCGGCGTCCGGCAGACCCCGCTGACCGGCCGGCACACCCACTACCAGGAGCGCCGCGCGGCGCTCTACACGCTGCTCGTCAACAGCAGCGCCGCCGCGCTGCCGTGGCGCGTCGTCCGGCTGACCCTCGGCACCGTCGTGCGGATGATCGGCTTCCTCCTCGTGCGCTCGGTCGGCGAGGCGCTCGACGACCTCGCTGCCCTGGTCACCGTGGTCTTCCGCCCGCGGGCGGTCGTCGCCGGTCGCCGCGAGCGGCGCGAGCGCAGGGCCGCCCTCGGCCGCGACCCTGCCGGCCACGCCGACCGGGTCAAGGCGCCTCCTGCCCCCGGCCTGGCTGCCCTACCGCCACGGCCTCGACTTCGTCGGGGACGTCGTGTCCGCGGCCTTCGACCAGGCTGCCGACGTCGCCGAGCGGCGCCGCGTCGCCGCCGCCGAGGCCGACCCGTCCTCGCTCGCCGCCGCCCGGCTGCGGGCCGAGCAGCAGCGCGAGGAGGACGGCGACGAGGGCGCGATCGCCGACACCGGCGCGCTCGCCCGGTTCGTCACCGAGCCCGATGACGCTGGCTCTCGCCGCCGTGGTCGTGGTGCTGCTCGTCGGCACGCGCACGGCGCTGGGCCACGTCAGCGGCGGCGCGCTCTCGCCGGTGCCCGACGCGGTGGGCGACTGGTGGTCGCTGCACCTGCGCTCGTGGCACGAGATCGGCTTCGGCACCGACGTCCCCGCGCCCCCGCACGTGCTGCCCCTGGCCCTGCTCGGCTCGCGTGCGTCGGCACGACGGGCGCGGTCAGCCTCGTGCTCGTGGCCGGGCCGGTCGTGGCGCTGTGGGGCGCGTGGCGCTTCCTCCGCGTCGCGGGCCGGCTCGTCAGCCCGCAGGGTGCGCCCCGGTGGCTGCTCGTGGCGGCCGCCACGACCTACGCGCTCGCCCCGCTGACCTCGGGCGCCTGGGGGCAGGGACGGCTCGGGCTCGTCGCCGCCGCCGCCGTGCTCCCGTGGCTCGCCCACGCGGCCCTCGGGTTCGCCGAGCCCGACGCCGACCGTCGTGCCGCGCCGGCTGGCGGGTGGGGCTCCTGCTCACGCTCGCGACCGCGTTCGCGCCGCTCTCCTGGCTCGTCGCGGTGGCGCTCGTGGTCGTCGTCCTCGTCGGTGGCCTCGTGGTCGCCCGCCGGGCCGTCGCTGGCGCGGGCCGTGTGGGGGCCGCCGGTCACCGCCGTCGCGGTCCCGCTGGTCCTGCTCGCGCCGTGGTGGCTGCCGTCGCTGACCACCGGCGCCGGCGCGCGGCCTGCTGCTCGACGCCGGACGGGTGCCGTCGGAGCCCGTCGGGCGGTTCGACGTCCTGCTCGGGCCGCCTCGGCGACCTCGGCGCCCCCGCGTGGGTGGGCGCGATCCATGGTCGCGCTCGCCGTCCTCGCCCTGCTGCCCGCGCGCCACGCGGATCCCGGTCACGCTCTGCTGGCTCGTCGCGCTGGTGAGCACGGCGGTGGCGCTCGCCGTCGGGTCGGTCGACCTGTCGCTCACCGCCACCGACAGCCCGCCGGGCCTCGGCGCGACCATGCTCGTCGCGCAGGCGTGCCTCGTCGCCGCGGTCGCGCTCGGGCGCGCAGGGTGCGGTGCGGGCCAGGTCGCCGCTGCCGCTGCGCGGGCTCGCGGTCGGGGCGGCCGCGGCCGCGCTGGTGGTGCCCGTCGCCGGTGCCGCCTGGTGGCTCACGGCCGACGACAGCCTCGACTCCGCCGAGGACCGGACCGTGCCCGAGTACATGGTGCAGCGCTCCGACACCGGGCCCGAGCACGGCATCCTGGTCGTGCGCGGCGACCTCGAGAGCGGCCTGCGCTACTCCGTCCGACGTGACGACGGCGTCACCCTGGGCGAGGACGAGGTGCTGGCGCTGGCCGGCGCCGACGACGAGGCGACGCGCGCCGTGGGCGCCCTGGTCTCGCGACCGACCCCGGACGTCGTCGACCGGCTCGCCGGGCTCGGGCGTCGAGTACGTCCTGCTGGCCGCACCCGCGGACGGCGACATCGCGGCCACCCTCGACGCGGCGTCCGGCCTGGTGCAGGTCAGCTCGGGCACCGGCAGCCGGGCCTGGCAGGTGAACCGCGATCTCGACCCCGACGCGGTCGACGGTCCCGGCTCCCGGCTGCGGCGGCTGTTGCTGCTCGTCGCAGGGCCTGGGGCTCGTCCTGGTGCTGGTGCTCGCGGCACCCACCGTCCGGCAGCGGAGGCAGCGATGAGCACCCCCGACCCGGTGCGCGCCCCGCGTCAGCCGCGCCTCACGGGCGCGGCTCGACGTCACCACGGTGGCGGCGGTCCTGCGTGCCGCTGCTGGCCCTCCTGGCCGCCTACGGCGTCAGCACCGGCACCGACCCGCGGCCCGCCGACGCCGCCGATCGAGACGCCGCTGTCGAGCTCGAGCATCGTGTGCCCCGCCGGCGGCGGCACCGTGTTCGTCACCACCACCGTCGACGCCCGCGGCCCGGTCGCGGCGCGTGCCGGTGCCGCGACGCGGGAGGTCGACCTCGCCCCGGGCGTCGTCGGCGAGGTCCGCCTCGGCGACCGTGCCGTCGTGGTGACCGGCGAGGACGAGCTGGCGCCCGGACTCGTCGCCGGCCGCTTCTCCTCGCCGCTGGCCAGCTTCGACTGCCGCCCGCCCGTCTTCGAGCACTGGTTCACCGGCGTCGGCGCGGGCGCCAAGCACCGCTCGTACCTGCAGCTCGTCAACCCCGACGAGGGGCGCGCCGTCGTCGACGTGGCGGTGCTCGGCGCGCGACGGCGTGGTCGACGCCCCGCGGCTGCGCGGCATCGCCGTGCGGGGCGGGGAGTCGCGCAGCCTCGACCTGTCCGACGCGTGCTGCCGCGGCGCGACGAGCTCGCGCTCCACGTCACCGTCGCGCGCGGCCGGATCGCGGCCAGCGTCCGCGACACCTTCCGCGGCCTCGGCCGCGGCCGCACCGGCGACGACGGCCTCGCCTCCCAGGAGGCGCCCGCCCGGCGCAACCTGCTGCTCGGCCTGCCCGGCGGCACCGGCCCGCGCACCCTCGTGATCGCCAACCCCGGGACCACGCAGGGCCGAGCCTCCCTCCAGCTCGTCACCCGCGACTCGACCTTCGCGCCGGCCGGGTTCGACGACATCGTCGCTGCCGCCCGGCGTCGACCGTGCAGGTGCGCCTCTCCGACATGCTCCGGAAGGCCGGCAGCGGCGACGAGCAGCCGCTCGGGCTCCTGGTCGAGTCGACCGTCGCCGCGACCGCCGACCTCGCGATGTTCGTGCAGGGCGACCTCGTCACCGCCGTGCCCGTCGCCCCGCTCACCGGACCCGGCACCGCCGTGCTGCCCGAGGGCGGCGGCCGGCTCGTGCTCGGGGGAGCCACGGGACAGGGCGTCGTCACCGCCACCTTCCGCGACGCCGACGGCACCGAGGTCGGCGAGGAGCGCGTCGAGGTCGCCGCCGGCCGCGCCACCCCCGTCGCCGTCCCGAGGGCCGCCCGGCTCGTGACGGTCACGCCTCGAGCGGACCCAGATCACCGCCGTCGTCCTCGTCACCGTGGACGCCGGCGCGACCCTCGTGCGGGTGCGCGAACCGGTGCTGACGGGCCTCGTGCCCGGGGTCACGCCGGGCCTCCCGTAGCCCCACCGCGGTGGTGGTCGAGGAGGTCGGTCACGACCGTCTCGAGACCCGCCGGCCAGCCGTGGTGGTCGAGGAGGTCGGTCACGACCGTCTCGAGACCCCCGCAGCCGGGACGGCCGCCGACCACCGCCGCCTCGCCGTGGTCGGTGCCTGTGACGGTCGCGATGGCCGCGGCCGGCCTCCTCGACCCTCACGGGGTCGGTCCGTTGTCCTGCGGTGGTCTCGTGACGGCCGTGGCCGGCCTCCTCGACCCTCACGGGGTGAGTCCGTTTGTGCCTGCGGTGGTCTCGTGACGGCCGTGGCCGGCCTCCTCGACCCTCACGGGGTGGGTCCGTTTGTGCCTGCGGTGGTCTCGTGACGGCCGTGGCCGGCCTCCTCGACCTCCACGGGTTCAGAGGCCGAGGCCCGCCAGGACCTCCGGGACCTGCGACGCCGGGACGTCGTGGGGGATGAACGCGCCGGGGTGGGCGAGGACGTGGTCGATCACCCGCTGGGTCGGGACGCGGACGGTGGGGGAGCGGCGGTCGCCGAGCTCGACGACGCGGGTGCCGGGCGGGGCGAAGGCGGAGAGGTGGAGGGCGGTGCCGGCGCTGCCGGCGAGGACGTCGGCCCCGGCGGCCAGACGGATCTGGTCGTGCATCGAGAGGGTCTCGGGCGCGACGACGTCGAAGCCCGCCCCGGCGAAGGCCTCGTCGAGGCGCTGGTCGCGCCTGGCGGTGGTGCGTACGGCCTTGTCGGCCTCCCGCAGGGCCTGGTTGAAGTCGCGGCGGCTGAAGAAGACCCGGTTGCCCGCCGAGGCGGGCGGGCCGGCGGCGTCCGCCATGCGCCGCCAGACGTCGACGGCACCGGGGTGGGCCCAGCCGTTGACCGTGACCGAGCGGCTCGGCACCAGGAGCCGGTCGACGCGGTGCGGCTCGCGGTCGACCACCACGACGGGCAGGTCGCCGTACCCGGCGAGCCCGAGGAGCTCGTGCTGCCACGGCTGGGTCGAGGCGTCCTTGCCGAAGTAGCGGTGGAAGACGAGGCCCTGCACGTCCTCGCGCTCCCGGATGTCGGGGTCGGGCCACAGGGTCGTGACCGTCTCGACGAAGAAGTGGCCGAAGTGCTGGACCCAGTGGCCGCCGTACAGCCAGGTGCCGGTGAGTCGCTCGGCGTCGGCCGGCACCGGGACCCGGTTCGGGTCGGCCTGGACCCCCTGCGACCCGTGCAGCCCGCCGATCTTCTGGCTCGCCACGACCAGGTGGCCGTCGGCCCGGTGGACGGCGCCCCGCAGCCACCGCGTCGGTTCCACGATCGCGCGGATCGGGCCCTGCTTGACCGGTGTGAGGCAGGCGTCGGCGACCTCGACGAGCTCCTGGGTGTCGGCGGGCTCGTGCGGGAAGGTCGGCACCTCCCAGGCGATCGGGAGCGGCTCGGCGGACGGGTCGACGCGCCGGCCCGACGTCGGGCTTCATCCGTCGTCCCCGACGCGCGGGTCGACGACCTCGGGGTCGAGGCCCAGCAGCTCGGCGACCTGCTCGACGACCACGGTGAGCACCATCGCCTCGAGGTCGACCCGGCCGCGGCACCGGTGCTCGATCGGACGCCGGAACACCACCAGGCGCGACGGCGTGGCGCCGGTGCCGCGCACCAGCGAGGAGAGCGGGACGGCGCCGTCCCAGTCGTCGGGGAGCTGCGGGGTGTCCTCCACCGCGTACTCCACCAGGCCGAGGTGCTGCTGCCAGCGGTCCTCGATGTCGGCGACGACGGCGAGCACGAGCTCGTCGAAGCGGTCGCGGGCGGTGGGCAGCTCGGGGGTGCCGGGATCGCGCGGCATCACCGCCGGGCCGCGCATGCCGCGGTCACGGCGGTCGCGGGTGCGTGATCGCCGCGCTGTCGACCCGTCGGATGCCTTCGCCACGACCGCGAGCCTAGGCGGCAACCGTGCCCGCGACAGGTAGCGTGGCGGCCGTGAGTCTCGCCCGGCGCTGTTCGCGCTCCCCGTGCGGACGTCCCGCCGTGCAGACGCTCACCTACGTCTACGCCGACCAGACCGCCGTCCTCGGGCCGCTCGCGACCTACGCCGAGCCGCACGCCTACGACCTCTGCGCCGTGCACAGCGAGCGGCTCTCGGCCCCGCGGGGCTGGGAGGTGCTGCGGCTGGTCTCCGACGTCGTCGACCGCGGCCCCAGCGAGGACGACCTCCTCGCGCTCGCCGACGCCGTCCGCGAGGCCGGGCGGTCCGCGCCGGTGCAGCGCCTCGCGCCGGCCGAGGAGGGCGGCCGCGAGACCACCCGTCGCGGCCACCTGCGGGTCCTCACCAGCGACTGACGCAATAGGGTTCGGCCCATGGCTGTCGAACCCGCGACCGACCCGGCGATCGATCCCGCGACCGTCCGGGCGGTGTTCAAGGCCTACGACGTGCGCGGCACGGTGCCCGACCAGATCGACGAGACGCTCGCGCGCGCCGCGGGCGGGGCGTTCGTGCGGGTGCTCGGCGCCACCGAGGTCGTCGTCGGCCACGACATGCGGCCGAGCTCGCCCGGGCTGGCCGGGGCGTTCGCCGACGGCGCGAACCGGGCCGGGGCCGACGTCGTCATGATCGGCCTGGCCTCCACCGACCAGCTGTACTTCGCCTCCGGCAGCCTCGGCCTGCCCGGCGCGATGTTCACCGCGAGCCACAACCCGGCGCAGTACAACGGCATCAAGCTGTGCCGGGCGGGGGCGACGCCGGTGGGCCTGGAGACCGGGCTCGCCGAGATCCGTGACCTGGTGGCCTCCGGCGAGGTCGTCCGCGCCGAGAGCCACGGGTCGATCAGCTCGACCGACGTGCTCGAGGCCTACGCCGCCCACCTGCTCTCCCTCGCGCCGGTGACCGGCCGCCGGCTCACGGTCGTGGCCGACGCCGGCAACGGCATGGCCGGGCACACCGCGCCCGCGGTGTTCGGCCGCCTGGGCGACGCCGTCGACCTGGTGCCCCTGTACTTCGACCTCGACGGCACCTTCCCGAACCACGAGGCGAACCCGATCGACGAGTCGACCCTCGTCGACCTGCAGGCCAAGGTGCTCGAGGTCGGCGCCGACATCGGCCTCGCCTTCGACGGCGACGCCGACCGGTGCTTCCTCGTCGACGAGCGGGGCCGCGCGGTCTCGCCGTCCACGCTGACCGCGCTGATCGCCGAGCGCGAGCTCGCCAAGCACCCGGGCAGCACGGTGATCCACAACCTCATCACCAGCCGCGCCGTCCCCGAGATCGTGCGCGAGCTCGGCGGGACGCCGGTACGGACCCGCGTCGGGCACTCCTTCATCAAGGCGACGATGGCCGAGACCGACGCCGTCTTCGGCGGCGAGCACAGCGGCCACTTCTACTTCCGCGACTTCTGGCGCGCCGACTCCGGCATGCTCGCCGCGCTGCACGCCCTCGCCGCCCTGGCGGAGACCGACGGACCGCTCAGTGCGCTGCTCGAGCGCTACGAGCGCTACCCGCTCTCGGGCGAGATCAACTCCACCGTCGCCGACGCCCCCGCCGTGACCGCGGCGATCGAGGCCGCCTACACCGGTCAGGACGGCGTCACCACCGACCACCTCGACGGGCTCACCCTGAGCCACGCCGACTGGCAGGCCAACGTCCGGTCCTCCAACACCGAGCCCCTGCTGCGGCTCAACGTCGAGGGCAGGGACGAGGCGACCATGGTCGCCGTCCGCGACGAGCTGCTCGCCATGATCCGACCCACCGCACCCGAGGGAGACAGCTGATGGAGATCGACCCCGCCCTGCTCGAGATCATCGTCTGCCCCGACTGCCACGGCGACCTCGCCGTCACCGGCGAGGAGCTGGTGTGCCAGGGCTGCGGCCTGGCCTACCCGGTGCGCAACGACATCCCGGTGCTGCTGGTCGACGAAGCCCGTCGGCCCGGCTGAGGCCGGTCGTGGGCACCTGGTTCGACGAGGCCCGCCTCGACGACGAGTACGCGCTCGGGTCGGCCGACCTGCGGCTGCGCACGCTGGCCGAGTCGGGCGCCCGCGTCCGCCGCGAGGCCGGGGGCGCCGCCGAGGCGACCGCGCTGGGCGTCGTCCGGTCGCAGGACGAGCGGCCGCGTGCGGTGATCGCCGCCGGCCCGGACTCCCGGCTCCTGCGCGCGGTGCTCGAGCCGTGGTGCCCGGTGCCGTTCGTGGCGTGGCCCAACCCGGGCCTGCCCGGCTGGGCGGGCAGCCTCGACCTCGTCGTGGTGCTCGCACCCGACGGCTCCGACACCGGCACCGCCTCGGCGGTGGCCGAGGCCGTGCGCCGTGGCTGCCAGGCCGTGGTGGCCTGCCCGCCCACCTCGCTCGTCGCCGAGCACGCGGCGGGCCGCTGGACGACCGTGCTGCCGACCGTGACGAGCGACCAGCTCGCCACGGCGGTCGTCGTCCTCTCCTACCTCCACCAGGTCGGGCTCGGCCCCGAGGCGGGCGCCGACCAGGTCGCCCAGGCCCTCGACGACGTGGCGATCGCCTGCTCGCCCCAGCGCGACATCTCGATCAACCCGGCGAAGATGCTGGCGATCTGCCTGGCCGACGCGACGCCCCTGGTCTGGGGCGGGTCGGTGCTGGCCGCCCGCGCGGCGCGCCGGGTCTCGGAGTCCATCCGGCGGGCCAGCGGCCGGACGGCGCTCGCGGGCGACGCCGAGCACCTGCTGCCGGTGATCGAGGCCACCCGGGCGCGCGACGTCTTCGACGACCCCTTCGCCGAGTCGGGCGGGGGCGACCTCCGCCCGGTGCTCGTCGTCCTCGACGACGGGGCCGACGACCCGCTCGTGCGCGAGCACCGCGGCCGGCTGCAGGCCGCAGCCGCCGGACGCGGCGTCCGGGTCGAGACCGTGACCGCCGACGCGAGCACCGAGATCGCGCGCTACGCCTCGCTCCTGCTCACCGGCACCTACGCCGCGGAGTACCTCGGTCTCGGCCTCGTCGAGGATTGACCGACAACCTGACAAGTGGCGGCGTCGCCGGCTGATTCGTACCGTCGATGCCGATGTCTTCTCGGGACCCGTGGTTCGACAACGCCAAGATGGCGCTGGTGACGCTCGCCGTGCTCGGCCACGCGTGGAGCCTGCTGCCGATGACGCCGACCAACCAGGCGCTCTACGACTTCCTCTACGTCTGGCACATGCCGGCGTTCGTGATGGTGAGCGGCTACCTCTCGCAGCGGTTCGACTGGTCGGCCCGGCGGCTGTGGTCGCTCGTCACCACGCTGGTCGTGCCCTACCTCGTCTTCGCGACCGCACTGGCCTGGTTCGAGGTCCGGCTCGGCTGGTCGGAGCGCGTCGACCTCTACCTCGTCCCGATCTGGCCGCTCTGGTACCTCGTCGCGCTCGTGACCTGGCGGCTGGCAGCGCCGGTCTTCCGCAGCCTGCCGGTGCCGGTGGCTGTCGGCGCCGCGGTGGCCGTCAGCCTGGGCGGGGGACTGCTCGAGCTCCCGTACCTCTCGCTCTCGAAGGTCGTGGGCATGCTGCCGTTCTTCGTGGTCGGGCTGCTGGCCACCCCGGAGCGCGTCGCCCAGGTGCGGGGACCATCGGTCCAGCTCGCCGGCGGGACCACCCTGGTGCTGACCGCCTTCCTGGTGCGCGACCTCGACTCCTGGGCCGGCACCCTGTGGCTCTACTACCGGGGGTACGACGAGGTCGGTGCCGACGGGGCGCACGGCGTCGCCGTCCGCGCCGCCCTCCTGCTGCTCGGGCTGGGCTGCGCGCTCGGCGTCCTGTCGCTGGTGCCGGGCGACGACGGGTGGTTCAGCCGCATGGGCTCGGCGACGATGGTGGTGTTCCTGCTGCACGGGTTCGTGGTCCGGGCCGTCGACGCGATGGGCTTCAAGGACTGGGCCGCCGTCCACACCTCGCTCGGCCCCGCGGTCGTGGTCGTGGGCGCGGTCGGCCTCGCCCTGGCCCTCGCGACACCACGGTCGGTGCGCCTGTTCACCCCGGTCGTGGACCCGTGGGGCTGGTGGCGCGGGCGGTCCGTCGCCCCCGCCGCCCCGGTCGCGCCCCCGCAGGCCGGACGCGAACGGCTGACGGCCGCCCTCTAGGCTTGGCGTCGTGAGCGCCGGCCTCTTCGGACTACTCGACGACGTGGCAGCCATCGCGCGCCTCGCCGCCGCCTCGATCGACGACGTCGGCGCGGCCAGCGCCAAGGCGAGCGCGAAGGCGGCCGGTGTCGTCGTCGACGACACCGCGGTGACGCCGCAGTACGTCGCGGGTGTCGCCGCCGAGCGCGAGCTGCCGATCATCAAGAAGATCGCGATCGGCTCGCTGCGCAACAAGATCCTCTTCATCCTCCCGGCCGCCCTGCTCCTGAGCCAGTTCGCGCCCGACTGGGTGCTCCCGGTGATCCTCATCTGCGGCGGCACGTTCCTGGCCTACGAGGGCGCGCACAAGGTGTGGGAGGCGGTCAGCGGCCACCACCCGGAGCCGCAGGAGGCGGCGTCCGAGATCGGCCCCGAGGACGAGGCGGCGATGGTGGCCGGCGCCATCCGCACCGACTTCATCCTGTCGGCGGAGATCATGGTGATCGCCCTCGACAGCGTCGCCGACGAGCCGTTCGCCGCCCGCGCCGCCGTCCTCGTCGTCGTCGCGCTGGGCATCACCCTGCTCGTCTACGGCGTCGTCGGCCTGATCGTGAAGATGGACGACGTCGGCCTCGCGCTGGCGGGCCGGGCCTCGAAGGTGGCGCAGACGGTGGGCCGCGGGCTGGTCGCCTTCATGCCGCGGCTGCTCTCGATCATCGCCGTCGTCGGCACCGCCGCGATGCTCTGGGTCGGCGGCCACATCCTGCTGGTGCAGGTCGACGAGCTCGGGTGGCACTGGCCGTACGCGCAGGTGCACCACCTCGAGGAGGAGGCCGCCCACGCCGTCGAGGCGATCGGCGGCGTCGTGTCGTGGCTGGTCAACACCGCGCTGTCCGCGGTCGTCGGGCTGGTCGTCGGCGCCGTCGTGGTGCTGGTCATGCACCTCCTGCCCTTCCGTCGCCAGGCCGCCGCGCACTGACCCTCGAGGATTCTTCGACACCCCTCTGGCGGTTCTACTCTTTCCTCGTCCGCGTGGGAGATCCCACCAACGCGCAGATGCGCGACGCAGACGTTGCACGACACGCCTCCCGAGGAGACACACCAGATGGACTTCAAGGTCGCCGACCTCTCCCTGGCCGACTACGGCCGCACCGAGATCACGCTCGCCGAGCACGAGATGCCCGGCCTCATGGCCATGCGCGAGCAGTTCGGTGACTCCAAGCCGCTCGCCGGCGCGCGGATCGCCGGCTCGCTGCACATGACCATCCAGACCGCGGTGCTCATCGAGACGCTCACCGCGCTCGGTGCCGAGGTCCGCTGGGCCTCGTGCAACATCTTCTCCACCCAGGACCACGCGGCGGCCGCCGTCGCCGTCGGCCCCACCGGCACCGTCGACGCCCCCGCCGGCGTCCCGGTCTTCGCCTGGAAGGGCGAGACGCTGGAGGAGTACTGGTGGTGCACCCAGCAGATCCTGATGTGGCCCGAGGGCACCTACGCCAACATGATCCTCGACGACGGTGGCGACGCCACCCTCCTCGTGCACCTCGGTGTCGAGATGGAGAAGACCGGCGTCGCGCCCGACCCGGCGTCGGCCAAGAGCCACGAGCAGAAGATCATCTTCGACGTGCTCAACGCCTCGCTCGCCGAGACCAACGAGCGCTGGACGCCGATCGCCGGCGAGATCAAGGGCGTCACCGAGGAGACCACCACCGGCGTGCTGCGTCTCTACGACATGATGAAGGAGGGCTCGCTGCTCTTCCCGGCCATCAACGTCAACGACTCGGTCACCAAGTCGAAGTTCGACAACAAGTACGGCTGCCGCCACTCGCTCATCGACGGCATCAACCGCGCCACCGACGTCCTCATCGGCGGCAAGGTCGCGGTCGTCTGCGGCTACGGCGACGTCGGCAAGGGCTGCGCGGAGTCGCTGCGCGGCCAGGGCGCCCGCGTCATCGTCACCGAGATCGACCCGATCTGCGCGCTGCAGGCGGCCATGGACGGCTACCAGGTCGACACCCTCGACAACGTGCTCGACATCGCCGACATCATCATCACGGCCACCGGCAACAAGGACGTCGTCACCGTCGACCAGATGTCGCGGATGCGCCACAACGCGATCCTCGGCAACATCGGCCACTTCGACAACGAGATCGACATGGCCGGCCTCGAGGCCGAGGGCGTCGCGACGCGCAAGAACGTCAAGCCGCAGGTCGACGTGTGGACCTTCCCGGCCGGCAACTCGATCATCGTGCTGTCCGAGGGTCGCCTCATGAACCTGGGCAACGCCACCGGCCACCCCTCGTTCGTGATGTCGAACTCCTTCACCAACCAGGTGCTGGCGCAGATCGAGATCTTCACCAAGCCCGAGGACTACCCGGTCGGCGTCTACGTGCTCCCGAAGCACCTCGACGAGATGGTCGCCCGCCTCCACCTCGACGCGCTGGGCGTGAAGCTCACCGAGCTGAGCGAGGACCAGGCGTCCTACCTGGGCGTCGACGTCGCCGGCCCCTACAAGGCCGACGCCTACCGCTACTGATCCACCGCACGTCCTCCGATCGCCGTCGTCCCTCCGGGGGCGGCGGCCTTCGGGTTTTTGGGGGTCTGTGGCCCGGTCGGTCTTGCGGCTGCGGTCGTCGTGCGCGCCTGCGGCGCGGATCGCCTCCGGCGATTGAGCGCCTGCGGCGCGGTTGCCGCCTGCGGCGGGGCGTTGGCTCGACGGGGATCTTGTAGCCGTGGGTCGGGTGGTGGGGTGGGGGCTCCCGGCCTGGCGGTCCGGCTCCGGGGTGGGTCGCTGCGGCGGCGCGTCGCTCGGACGGCTCCTGTAGGGCTGCCGCGGTCTGGGTCTGCCGGCGCCGCGGCCAAGCCCCTGACGCGACCCACCCCGGGCCCGGCCCACCGGCCGTCCGCCCCCACCCCACCTCCCGCAGACCGCCTGCGGTCCCCGTCGTGCGGTGACCCGTCCGAACGGGACGTCGGCGAGTGACGCTGACCTGTCCCTAAACGGGACGGGTCACCGGGCTTGGCGCTGACCTGTCCCTAGAACGGGACGGGTCACCGGGCTTGGCGCTGACCTGTCCCAAGAACGGGACGGGTCACCGGGCTTGGCGCTGACCTGTCCCACGAACGGGACGGGTCACCGCCACCTCGCGCTCACCCCCACCCGACCGGCACGGTCAGGGACTAGCTGGGGCGGGTGGGCCGGAGGGCTGCGGAGGGCGGGTCGGGTTGGCGGCGCATCCGCGTAGCCGGAGACCCAGCCCGACCACCGCTCGAGTCGCGGCGAAGCGGCCCAAGCCGCCAACCCGAGCCCGACCGCAGCGCCCACCGGGCCCACCCGACCCCCACAGACCCTGACCGTCACGGCAAGCCCCGCCGCAGGCGGCCCCCGCCGCAGGCGGCAGACCAGCCGGAGGCGGGCACGGCGGCCGCAGCCGACGGGCCGACCCGGCCAGGAAACCAGGGGCGCAACCCCCGGCTGGCAGAATGGCAGGCATGAGCGAGCTGTCGAACGACCTGGCGACCAACGGTCGCGTGCTGGTCGTCGACGACGATGCCGCGCTGGCCGAGATGCTGTCGATCGTGCTGCGGCAGGAGGGGTTCGACTCCCACACGGTCTCGCGCGGCGACCAGGCCGTCGAGGCGTTCCGCGACTACCGGCCGGACGTCGTCCTGCTCGACCTGATGCTGCCCGGTCGCGACGGCATCGACGTGTGCAAGCAGCTGCGGGCCGAGTCGGGCGTGCCGATCGTGATGCTCACCGCCAAGGGCGACACGGTCGACGTGGTGGTGGGGCTCGAGTCGGGCGCCGACGACTACGTGGTGAAGCCGTTCAAGCCCAAGGAGCTGATCGCGCGGATCCGGGCGCGGGTGCGCCGCAAGGACGCCTCGGAGCTGCCGGAGCAGCAGGAGACGCTGAGCATCGGCGACCTCGAGATCGACGTGGCGGGGCACGCGGTGAGCCGGGCGGGTCTGCCGATCGGGCTGACGCCGCTGGAGTTCGACCTGCTGCTGTGCCTGGCGCGCAAGCCGTGGCAGGTCTTCACGCGCGAGATGCTGCTCGAGAAGGTGTGGGGCTACCGCCACGCCGCCGACACGCGCCTGGTCAACGTGCACGTCCAGCGGCTCCGCTCCAAGGTCGAGCACGACCCCGAGCACCCCGAGATCGTGCTGACGGTGCGCGGCGTCGGCTACAAGGCCGGCAAGGGCTAGGGCGGGGGAGACCCGAGTGAAGGCGCCGCGGGTGCCACTGCCGGTACGCCGGGCGCTCACCTTCTGGCGACGCTCGACGCAGGCGCGGGTCGTGGCGAGCACGCTGGTGCTCTCCACGATCGTCATCACCGCCGTCGGCTGGTACCTGCTGAGGCAGACCCGTGACGGGCTGCTCGACAACCGGGTCGACGCCTCGGTCGCCGAGTCGGCCGGCGAGGTCAAGCGGGCCGAGCTGAAGCTCCGCTCGACCGCGATCAAGACCGTCGACGCCAACAGGCAGCTGCAGGACCTCGCCGACCCGATCATCGAGGTCGGGGTCAACCGCGGGTACAGCGTGGTCATGGTCGGACCCGTCGACGACGGCCTCCCGGTGGGCGAGGGACGGGGGCAGTGGACGAGCGGGCTCGACCCGGCCGCGAGCATCCCCGCCTCCCTGCAGCGACGGCTCGCCACGGTGGGCGCACGCTCGGCCTGGACCTACACGCGCATCGTCACCGAGGTCGACGGCGAGGAGGTCGTCGAGCCGGGGGTGGTGGTCGGGGCGCAGATCCGGCTCCCGGCCGACAACCGCACCTACGCCATGTACTTCCTCTACCCGCTCACCGAGGAGGAGGAGACGCTCGGCCTGGTGACGCAGGGCCTGCTCACCGCCGCGATCCTGCTCCTCGTGCTCGTCGCCGGACTCGTCTGGCTGGTGACCCGCCAGGTGGTCGCGCCGGTCCGGATGGCGCGCCAGGTCGCCGAGCGGCTCGCGGCCGGTCGGCTGCAGGAGCGGCTGCGGGTGACCGGCGAGGACGACCTCGCCCGCCTCGCGACGTCGTTCAACCAGATGGCGAGCAACCTGCAGCGCCAGATCCGCCAGCTCGAGGAGCTCAGCCGCGTGCAACGGCGCTTCGTCTCCGACGTCTCCCACGAGCTGCGGACCCCGCTCACGACGGTGCGCATGGCCGGCGACGTGCTCCACGACGCGCGCACCAAGTTCGACCCCGCGACGGCGCGTGCGGCCGAGCTGCTGCAGACCGAGCTCGACCGGTTCGAGCTGCTGCTGGCCGACCTGCTCGAGATCAGCCGGTTCGACGCCGGCGCCGCGGTGCTCGAGCTCGAGGACGTCAACATCGGCAACGTCGTGCGGCGGGTCGTCGACTCGACCCGTCCGCTGGCCGAGCAGCGCGGCGTCACGGTGTCGGTCGTCGACGCCGACGGGCCCTGCCTGGCCGAGGCCGACGCCCGCCGGGTCGAGCGGATCATCCGCAACCTCGTCACCAACGCGATCGACCACGCCGAGGCCGGTGGTCGCGAGCCCGGCATCGTGGTGAGGCTGGGGGTCGACGGGACGGCGTCCGCGGTCTCCGTGCGTGACTACGGCGTGGGCCTGGAGCCCGGTGAGTCGGCGATGGTCTTCAACCGCTTCTGGCGCGCCGACCCCGCGCGCGCCCGCACCAGCGGCGGCACCGGCCTCGGGCTCTCGATCGCCCTCGAGGACACCCACCTGCACAACGGGTGGCTGCAGGCGTGGGGGAGGCCCGGTCGCGGCGCGCAGTTCAGGCTGACGCTCCCGCGGCGGGCCGGCTACGCGCTGCGTCGCAGCCCGCTGCCGCTCCAGCCCGAGGACGCCGGCGACCGCGCCACCGACGAGGTGCGGCAGTGAGGCGCTCCCTCCCGGCCCTCGTGGCGGCCGTCGCCCTCCTGCTCACGGCCTGCACCGGCATGCCCGAGGACGGCCCCGTCGTCGACGCCGACGTCAGCTCGCGCGTCGACCAGAGCCGCCCGAGCGACTTCAGCCCCGCGCTGCCGCGGGCCGGCGCCTCGGCGACCGACGTCGTCCGCGGGTTCTTCGAGGCCATGCAGGCGTGGCCCATCAGCTCCGAGGTCGCGCGCAAGTTCCTCACCGCCGAGGCCTCCGAGCAGTGGGACCCCGACGCCGAGACCATCACCTACTCCGACGAGAAGCTCAGCCCGCAGCTCACCGGCCTGAACGTGACGGTGCCGCTGAGCGACGCCGTCCGGCTGGGCCGCACCGGCGCCCGGCTCGGTCACCTCTCCGAGGCCGACCGCCAGCTGCGCTTCGCGCTCCGGGTCGAGGACGGCGAGTACCGCATCAGCGACCCGCCCGACGCGCTGGTCGTGCCGACGTCCTGGTTCTCCCAGCGGTTCAACCAGGCCTCGCTGTACTTCTTCGATCCGTCCGGCCGGATCCTGGTGCCGGAGCCCGTCTCGGTGCCGCGCGGCGACCAGCTCGCCTCGACGCTGATCTCGCGGCTCCTGCTCGGGCCCGGCGACGACCTCGGGAGCGTCGACCGGTCCTACCTCCCGAGCGGCCTGCGCCTGGCGGCCTCGTCGGTGCCCGTCGACGACACCGGCCTCGCCGAGGTCACGCTGCTCGGCGACCCCGGCACCCTGACGCCCGAGGCCGTCGACCGGATGCTCGCCCAGCTGGCCTGGACCCTCGCCCAGGATCCCGAGATCGCGACGCTGCGGGTGACCCTCGGCGACGAGGTGCTGCGCGGACCCGACACCGACGACGAGTACGCGATCGACGACGCGCTGGAGTACGACCCCAACGGGTACCTGGCCTCCGACCGGCTGTTCGCCGTGCGCGACGACCTGCTCGCCGTGAGCGAGGGCGACGAGCTGTTCCCGGTCGACGGCGCCCTCGGGCTCGACAAGGATCCCGCGACCCGCATCCGCACGGCGGCGGTCAACCTCGACGCCAGCCGGGCCGCGGCGGTGACCGCCGACGGCCGCACGCTGCTGCTGGCCGACCTCGAGGCGCCGGCCGACGACAAGCCCGCCGTCGCCCAGCCGGTGCTCACCGGCACCGACCTGCTGCGCCCGGCGTGGGACTTCGCCGATCGCACCTGGGTGGTCGACCGCACCGCGGCGGGAGCCGTGGTGAGGGTCGTCGTCGACGGTCGGTTGCGCACGATCGACGTGCCGCAGGTGAGCGGGCGCGACGTGCGGTCGTTCCTCGTCTCCCGTGACGGGACCCGCTTCGTGGCGGTGGTGCGGGGTGCGACCGCCGACGAGCTGCGCGTCGGCCGGGTCGCCGTCGCCGACCGCGGCGGCCCCGACCGCGTGGTCTCCACCGCCTCGATCCTCGCCACGGCGGGCCCCCAGGGCCGGATCCGCGACGTGGCGTGGTCGGCCCCGAACACCCTCGCCCTGCTGCTGCCGCTCGACCCGGCGCCCATCTTCGAGGTGCGGTCGGTGACGGTCGACGGCTCGCCCCCCGACACCGAGGAGCTCGACGCGACCCTGACCGACAAGGTCAGCGGGCTCGTCGGCTCGCCGGTGCCGGGCCTCCCGACCTACGCGGTGATCCGGGGGAGCCGGCTCGACCTCAGCGAGGGGGGCCTCTACGGCTTCGCCGGCGACCCGGCCACCAGCATCGGCTACGTGGGCTGACCCTGCCGCCGCCGCTCTCCACAGGTGACGCGGCGCCGCTGGCCGGACGGCGCGCTCCGTGCTGGCATGGGAGCGATGGGACAGCTGAGGGACGACGCCGCGGACCTGCTGCTCGGCGGCCGCTGCGTCGGCTGCGAGCGTCCGGGCCGGGTGCTGTGCCGCGCGTGCCTCGCCAGCCTGCCCACCGCCTCGGCGGCGCACGAGGTGAGCACGACGTCGGCCGGGCTGGTGGTACCCACGTGGGCGGCCGGGCCGTACGACGGGCTGCTGCGCTCGCTGGTGATCGGGCACAAGGAGCACGGGCTCCTCGCGCTGGGTCGTCCCCTCGCCCGGGTGCTGGCGGCGTCCGTGGCCGCAGCCGTCGACGCGCTCCGGGCCGAGGGACCTGTCGTGCTCGTGCCGGTCCCGTCGCGCGCGGCCACGGTGCGGGCCCGGGGCCACGACGCGACGGCCGCGATGACGCGCGGCGCCGCGCGCCTGCTGGGTCCGGACGTCGTCGTGGCACCGCTGCTCCGCTCCCGCCGCGGCGTCGTCGACCAGGCCGGGCTCGACGTGGTGGCCCGCGGTGCCAACCTCGCCGGCTCGATGGCGGGCCGGGGCGGCGTCCTGGCCCGGCTGGTGCGGGGGACGCCGGCCGCGCACGTGGTCGTGTGCGACGACGTGGTCACCACCGGGAGCACCGCGGCGGAGGCGGTCCGTGCGCTCGGTGCCCTCGGGGTCCCGGTGCTGTGCGTCGCCGCCGTGGCCGCGACGCCGCGCCGTCGTCCTGCGACCCCCACAGGTGATTCGTCGGGTCAAGTGGTGACGCCGTAGCCAGCAACCCACTAACGTCGGTGCATGGAGTCCGTCCGGGTCCGTGGTTGCGTCGTCCCGGGGTCCACCTCGGGTCGGCTAGCCGATGCCAGTCGCAGGCGAAACGGCCCACGTAACTCGTCGGCCCCCCGTCAGGGCGGGTCGCGAGGATCACGGTGCGGCTTAGAGGTAAGTCCTGCCTCGGAGCGGTCGTCAGATGCGACCGTCACCGGGAGAAGGCCGGTAGTGGCACTCAAGCTGCGGAAGCCTCAGCAGGCGGTTGTGGGGTCGAAGACCAGGTCGGCCGGACGGGCTCCATGCCCCTCCCGCGGGTGGGAGTCCCGCGGGCGGGTACGGCACGAGGAAACCAACTGCTAGCGGGAGGTTCAACATGGATGTTGTCGTCACGGGGCGTCACTGCGAGATCAGTGACTCCTTCCGGGGTCACTGCGCGGAGAAGCTGGCCAGGCTCGAGAAGCACGACCATCGGATCATCCGGGTCCACGTCGAGGTCGACTGCGAGCCCAACCCCCGCCAGCACGACAAGTCGATCCACGTCGAGCTCACCGCCTTCTCCAAGGGCCCCGTGATCCGCGCCGAGGCCGCCGCCGACCACCAGATGGGGGCCCTCGACCTCGCGGTCGACAAGATGGCCGCCCAGATGCGCCGCGCGGCCGACCGCCGTCGCGTGCACCACGGACGCCGCGCGCCGGTCTCGGTCGGGCAGGCCCTGGCCGACGTCCCCCTCGACGCGGACGACTCCGGCGACGTCGAGACCACCGACCGCTCCGTCGGCCCGATCGACGTGACCGGGGACGGCCCGCTCGTCGTCCGCGAGAAGACCCACCCGGCGACGCCGATGACCCTCGACCAGGCGATGTACGAGATGGAGCTGGTGGGCCACGACTTCTACCTCTTCGTCGACAAGGAGAGCGAGCGACCCTCGGTCGTGTACCGCCGCCGGGGCTACGACTACGGCGTGATCTCGCTCGACCTGGAGTAGCCGGCCACGGGCAGTCGCGCCGGAGCGGTGACCGGTGGTCTGGGCCAGCACGTGAGAGGATGTCGCTCGTGTCAGATCCCGCGGGCAAGTCGTCGACCGATCGTGAGCCGATCCGCGTGCTGGTCGTCGACGACCAGCAGCTCTTCCGGCGCGGCCTGACGATGCTGCTGGCCGTCGAGCCGGGCCTCGAGGTCGTCGGCGAGGCCGGTGACGGCGTGGAGGGCACGGCGCTCGCCGAGACCGCCGCCCCCGACGTGGTGCTGCTCGACGTGCGGATGCCGAAGAAGTCGGGCATCGAGGCCTGCCTGGCCATCAAGGAGGCCGTCCCCTCGGCCAAGATCATCATGCTGACCGTCTCCGACGAGGAGGCCGACCTCTACGAGGCGGTCAAGAGCGGTGCCTCGGGCTACCTGCTCAAGGACTCCTCCATCGAGGAGGTCGCCCAGGCCATCCGCGTCGTCGCCGACGGCCAGTCGCTGATCAGCCCGTCGATGGCCATCAAGCTCATCGACGAGTTCAAGCAGATGTCGCGCCCCGAGCGCGAGAGCGGCCCCGCCCTGCGCCTGACCGAGCGCGAGCTCGACGTGCTGCGCCTGGTCGCCCAGGGTCACAGCAACAAGGAGATCGCCGCGCGGCTCTTCATCAGCGAGAACACGGTGAAGAACCACGTGCGCAACATGCTGGAGAAGCTGCAGCTGCACTCGCGCATGGAGGCCGTCATGTACGCCGTGCGCGAGAACCTCCTCGAGCTGCCTTAGCGGGTCCTGCGCGGCGCGTGTTCGGCGCCCGCTACATCGGTCGGTCGAGCAAGCCGCGCGGCGAGGAACGACCGCTCGTTCCTCGCGTCTCGGACGCACCCGGTGACGCGCTCCCGACGCCCGCGGGCCGCCGAACGTCTCCCGGGGTTGGCAGCGTCGGGTGTCACCGGCGTCCAGTAGAACCTCGCCGTGAGCCGACCCGTCGCTGAGCCGTGCTCAGGCACGCCGGGTCGCGCTCGCGGCGCAGGGCTTCCTCGACCCCGCCCACGAGGCCCCGACGATGCGCACCCTGGCGCGCACCCTCACCCGGACCGGGGTGCTGCAGGTCGACTCCGTCAACGTGCTGCAGCGGGCGCACTACATGCCCCTGTACTCGCGGATGGGCCCCTACGACACCGGCCTGCTCGAGCGGGCGGCGTCCGGCCGGCAGCAGCGGCGGCTGGTCGAGTACTGGGCCCACGTGCAGGCGTTCATGCCCGTCGAGCTGTGGCCGGCGATGGCGCACCGGCGCGAGCGCTACCGCCAGCAGCGCAGCAAGTGGTGGGGCGAGGTGAGCGACGAGCTGGCCGGGCGGCTCCTGGCCGAGGTCGCGGCGCGCGGCGCCAGCACCGCCCGTGACCTCGACGTCGGCGAGCCGGCGCGCGAGAAGACGCACTGGGGGTGGAACTGGTCCGAGGCGCGCAAGGGCCTCGACTACCTCTACATGGCCGGGCAGCTCGCCATCGTGGGGCGGACCAGCCAGTTCGAGGTCCGCTACGACCTGCCCGAACGGGTCCTGCCCCAGCACGTGCTCGACGCCCCCGAGCTCACGGTCCCCGAGCAGCACCTGGCCCTCGTGCGGCGCGCGGCGCTCTCGCACGGCGTCGCGACCGTGAGCTGCCTGGCCGACTACTACCGCATGAAGATCGACGACACCGCGCGCGCGGTCGCGGTGATGGTCGAGTCGGGCGAGCTCGAGCCCGTGAGCATCGAGGGGTGGCGCCGTCCGGCGTTCCTGCACCGCGACGCCCGCCGTCCGCGCGCCGTGCACGCGCGCGCCCTGCTCAGCCCCTTCGACCCGGTGGTGTGGGAGCGCGAGCGCGCCGAGCAGCTCTTCGACTTCTTCTACCGCATCGAGATCTACACCCCCGCCGCGAAGCGCGTGCACGGCTACTACGTGCTGCCGTTCCTGCTGCGCGACGAGCTTGTCGGCCGCGTCGACCTCAAGGCCGACCGCGCCACCCGGCGGCTGCTCGTCAAGGGTGCGTTCGCCGAGGACGGCGCCCCCGCCGACACCGCCCACGAGCTCGCCGCCGAGCTGTCCCGGCTCGCCGCCTGGCTCGGTCTCGAGGAGGTGGTGCCCGAGCCGAACGGCGACCTGGCGCCCGAGCTGGCGGCCGAGCTTGCCGCTCGATAGCCACCGAGCCCCGTCCGAGCACCGTCCCGACGCCGCGCCGAGGAACGGGTCTCACGCGGCGATCGTTAGGATGGTCGACGGCCCTCTCCGGGCCCACCCCAATCTGCTCAGGAGTCCACTGCCGTGCCCGCGATCATCGACAAGCTGCTCCGTATCGGCGAGGGCAAGATCCTCCGTCAGCTCGAGTCCATCTCGAAGGCCGTCAACGCCATCGAGGGCGACTTCACCAAGATGAGCGACGCCGAGCTCCAGGCCATGACCGGAGAGTTCAAGGAGCGCCTCGCCGAGGGCGCCACGCTCGACGAG
>CAWHNR010000007.1:0-181825 GCA_963830575.1 uncultured Actinomycetota bacterium | reverse complement strand
GTCACTGATCGCCGGCCCTGGGCACCGACGTCGTCGCCGACCCGGCGTTCACCGAGTCCGAGCCGCTGTCGCCGGCGACGTGCGCCGAGGCCGAGGACGACGTCCGCGCCGCCACCACCGGCAAGAACGGCCTGCTGACCCGCTCGATCGAGCTCGACGCCGACGCCCTGGTGCTGCGGGCGACGGTGCTGACCTACCGCTGGATCGACGAGCTGCAGTCGGCGGCGTACAAGACGCTGGGCTCGATCGCCGGTCGCGCCATCGGCTACCTCGCCCCCGAGGTCGCGCTCGGCGGCGCCATCGTCTCCGCCGGCCTGATCGAGACCGACGCGCTCGACCGCGACGGCGTCGCGGCCTACCTCGACGAGCTCGCGGGCTCCAACCCCGAGCTGATGGAGCACGTCACCAGCGGCGGCGGCGGGCTGCTCGACGGCCTGCGGATGCGCTCGCTGCTGACCGCCGGCGTGCTGTCCGGCGACCAGGGCCGGCTCGCCGGGCAGGCCGGCCTGCGGGCGATCGGCGTCGACGCCGTTCAGCACCCGCTACGACGCCGCCCTGCGCGACGTCGCCGGCGGCGTCGTCGAGGCCGCGCCCGCCCACGCCGAGGCCGCACCCGCACCGCCGAGCGGCCGTCCCGCGCAACCTGACCGACCTGATGACCGCCCTCGCCGACGCCCGCGCGAGCGTCGTCGTGCGCCGCGTCGGCGCCGAGCCGCTACGTCGTCTACCTCCCCGGCCCCGACGGCGGCCCGGCGCCGCGCTGCGGCTCGTCGGCGGCGACCAGTCGTCGTACGCCGCCCACGTCGTGCGCAGCATCGAGCCGCCGTCGCCGACGACGACGACGCCCCGGCGTCATGCTCGTCGGCTCGGCCCAGGGCGGCGTCGCCGCCGCCGAGGTCGCCGCCGACGCCGCCTCGCCGGCCTTCGTCGTCGACCAGGTCGTCACGGCCGGCGCCCCCTCGGCGCACGTGCCGCGGATCCCCGAGCCCACCCGCGTGCTGTCGCTCGAGGACCGCTCCGACCCGATCGCGCTGCTCGGCTCGCTGATCGGCTCCGGCGGCCCGACAACCGGGTCACGGTCGTCTACGACGGCGGCGCGCGACGGCTACGTCGAGGGCGGCCGCGCCGCCGACGCCGCCACCCACCCGGCGCTGGTGCAGGAGATCACCCGGCTCGTCGACCTGGGCTACCTCGCGGGCTAGGCCGACCCGTCCCTCCAGGGGACGGGTCAGCGAGCCTCGACGTGGTGACCCGGCGCGTTCACGCGCCGGGTCAGCGGGTCGCGGGCGGTCGACCCGGCGCGTTTACGCGCCGGGTCAGCGCGGGCTAGAGGGCGAGGTCGTGCACGAACTCGGCGAGCTGGGTCAGGTTGCGGCACTCGACCATGTCGACGATGTCGCCGTACGTCGGGCGGCGGAGTCGCCGGTGCCCCAGTGGCGGCGGTGCTCGGGGTTGAGCCACCAGGAGTGGCGGGCGGTGGCGGCGAGGTCCTTCAGGACGCCCTCGTGGAGGTCGGAGTAGTTGGAGCGGGCGTCGCCGAGGATGAGCAGCGAGGTCTTCGGGCCGACGGCGTCGGGGTGCTCCTCGACGAACTTGGTCAGCGCGCGGCCGTAGTTGGTGCGGCCCCACAGCGCGGCGTGGGCGGTCGAGGCGGCGAGGTCGGCCATCACGTCGACGACGTCGGCGCCGGGCGTGAAGTGGTGGGTGACCTCGTGGACGTGGTCGATGAAGGTGAACGCGCGGACCTTCTGGAACTGGTCGCGCAGCGCGAAGACCAGCAGCAGCGTGAACTGCGCGAAGTTGGCGACCGAGCCGCTGACGTCGCAGAGCACGACGAGCTCGGTGCGGTGCGGGCGCTTGGGCCGGTGGTGGGTGGCGAGCGGGACGCCGCCGGTCGACATCGAGGCGCGGACCGTGCGCCGGAAGTCGAGCGGGCCGCGGCGGCGCGCGTGCTGCTCCTTGGTCAGCCGGGTCGCGAGGCGCCGGGCCAGCGGGTAGATCTCGCGGCGCATCTCCTCGAGGTCGGCGCGCCGGGCGGCGGTGAAGTCGAGGCGGTCGATGCTCGGGCGCAGCGCGACGTTGGCGACGTGCTCGGCGCCCTTCTCCTCGGCGATCCGGCGGCGGGCGTCGGCCTCGACCTGCGCGGTGAAGGCGCCGACGCGGCGGCCGGCGCCGCGCTCGGCCTCCTCCTGCGGTGAGCCCCTCGCCCAGCAGGGCCGCGACGATCCGGTCGACCAGCTCGCTCGGCGCCACCCGCTGCATCGCGGTGTACGCCGACCACGACGACAGCCCGGGACCGCGCCCGGGCATGGCGCCGAAGCGGCCGACCATCTCGGCGGCGAGCTCCTGCAGGCGCTGCTCGTCGCCGGCCTCGAGGGCCGTCGGCGAGCTGCCTCGCGGAACGCCTCGAGCGCGGCGGCGTTGTCGCGCACCGGTGAGGCCGTCGGCGTCGGCCTCGGCCGTCCCGCTCGAGCTCGGCGACCGCCGCCGCCCGACGAGCCGGGGGAAGTAGAGGTCGAACAGGGCCTCGAAGGTCGGGCGCTGGGCCTGGCGCTTGACCAGGGTGGCGGCGTACCCCTCCTTGACCTGGGCGCGGTCGGTCCAGTCGAGGGCGGTGAGCGCGGCGACGGCGTCGAGGTCCTCGGCCAGCGAGACGGGCAGGCCGGCGCCGCGCAGCGCCTCGAGGAAGGCGATGTGCCGGTCGACCAGCCCGCTGCCCGGCTCACGGTCGGTCCGGAGCTTGAGCTCCTTGACCGCCCGGTCGTGGTCGGAGCGGTGCTTGAGGATGACGCCGAGGGTGTCGGCGATGGCCTTGTCGTCGAGGTCGCCGATCTCGAGGGCGACCAGGGTGCGCGCCCAGTCGACGGACTCGGCGATCGAGGGCGCCTTCTTGAGCTCGAGCTCGCGCAGCCGGCGCGATCGTCGCGACCAGCTGGCGGGTGACCTTGTCGTCGAGGTCGGGCACCTGCGAGGCGACGATCTCGCGCTCGCGCTCGGCGTCGGGGTAGTCGAGGTGGAGGTAGAGGCAGCGGCGCTTGACGGCCTCGGACAGCTCGCGGCTGGCGTTGCTGGTCAGCACGACGAACGGGCGCCGCGTGGCGGTGATGGTGCCGAGCTCGGGGATGGTGACCTGGAAGTCCGACAGCACCTCGAGCAGCAGGCCCTCGACCTCGATGTCGGTCTTGTCGACCTCGTCGATGAGCAGCACCGTCGGCTCGTCGCGGCGGATCGCGGTCAGCAGCGGCCGGGTGAGCAGGAACTCCTCGGTGAAGATGTCGTCGTGGGTCTCGTCCCACGCCTGGTCGCTGCCCTGCGAGGCCTGGATGCGCAGCAGCTGCTTCTTGTAGTTCCACTCGTAGAGCGCCCGCGCCTCGTCGAGCCCCTCGTAGCACTGCAGCCGCACCAGGTCGGCGCCCGTCGCGCGGGCCACCGCCTTGGCGAGCTCGGTCTTGCCGACGCCGGCCGGGCCCTCGACGAGCAGCGGCTTCTCGAGCGCGCCGGCGAGGTACGACGTCGTGCTGGTCGCGCGCGTCGGCGAGGTAGCCGACGTCGTGGAGCCGGGTCGAGGCGTCGGCGGGCGAGGCGAACCAGGTCATGCGCGCCATCCTCGCACCGGCACTGGTCCGGACCAGTGGGTGTCGCTGCGTCACGCGGTCGTGACCTGCGCCGGGACGCCCTCGTTGAGCAGGTGTCTCGGTGCACGACCCCCTCGCCCCCCCACGACCTGTCCTGGAGACCTCGCCATGCTGCGTACACCGAGCCGCGCGCTGCGCTGCGCCGTCGGCGCCGTCAAGCTCGCCGTCGCCACGACCGTCGACGGTCCTCGCCGTCGGCCCGGTGCTGGCCGCCGACGCAGGACGTCGCGCCGCGGCCGACACCAGGGCCGCGACCGCCGCCGACATCGCGCCTGCAGGCCGCGCTCGACGCCCTCGATGGCCGCGCACGACTGCTCGGTCGACGGGCTTCGGCCCCGACGTCATCCCGGGCTCGGCGCTGGTCGAGCGCGACGACGGCGTCCAGCACGTCAGCTTCGACGAGGGCTGGGCCGTCTTCACCGGCGACGCCGTCGGGCGCACTGCTCGCGGTCTGCCGCGGCAGCCCTCTAGACCACCCGCGGGCGGCCGGTTCATGGGGGTCGGCCGCTCGCACGACCCGGGTCCGTCGAGGGTCGGTCGGTCCTGGGGGAGGGCCGACCGGCTCCTCGACCGATCAGCCTCGCGCGGTCGGGCGCTCCCAGACCGTGGGCGCCGACGTACGGCGCGGGGCCGAGGACGTCGTGGAAGCCGATGCCGCGGAGCAGGTCGCGCGCGGACGACGCCGTTGCGGATGCGCTGCGGGTGGTCGCCGACGCGGACGGTGGTGCGATCCGGCCGGTGGCGTAGGAGATGCGGGAGATGGTGTCGGAGCCGGACCACGAGATGTAGCAGTAGCGGCCGTCGGCGCTCGGCGTCACCCAGTAGGGCTTGAGGCCGCCGTCGAGCAGCCGGCTGTGCTTCCAGGTGCGGGTGCTGACGAGGGTGGCGTAGTCGCTCATCGTGCCGGCGACGCAGATCTTGGTGCCGCGAGGGTTGGCGGCGATGCCGTGGTGGGCGGAGTCGAGGACGTAGGCCGGGCGCGGGGTGGTCCGGCACCAGGTTGGGCAGCCGCACGACGCGGGTGATCCTGCCCGAGCGGCGGTCGAGCTCGACGAAGCCGTGGAAGAACGAGAGCTGGAAGCAGAACGTCGACTCGTCGGGCGACAGCGTCATCGGGCGCACCGAGATGCTGGTGTCGGTGCAGGCCGCGGGCGTCGAGCGCCTTGCGCAGGTCGTAGCGCCGCTCGACCTTGAACGTGCGCGCGTTGACGATCTGCAGCACCCGGTCGCCCTCGAGCGGGTCGGGGATCGCGGGCTCGTCGAGCGGGCTGTAGACGGTGCCGATGCTGGCGTGCAGGATCCGCCTGCCGCCGTCGATGAAGATCGACTCGTGCGGCGAGCCGCCCGAGGCGAAGCGGCCGACCTCCTTGCCGTCGGCGATGCGCAGCACGTGGACGACGTTGCCGGTCGAGGCGCTGACCACGACCCGCTTGCCGTCGGGCGAGACGGCCATGTGGTCGGAGCGGACGCCCGCGACCTGGAAGCGCCAGACGATCTTGCGGGTGCGCAGGCTGATCGCGACGACGTCGGCGAACGACGGGCGGCGAGATGACGACGAGGCGGCCGTCGTTGGAGGAGTACATGTCGTCGACGAACTGGTCGTTGCCCTCGCCGATGAGCGCGCGGATCGCCAGGAAGTAGGCCAGCCGGTAGGGGTTGGTCGCGATCTCCTGCATGCGCTCGGCGTAGTCGGGGACGACGTCGATCTCGCCGAGGCGGCGGAACGTGCGCGGGTCGACGAGGGTCGCGGTGCCCTCCCAGTTGTTGCCGACGAAGACGACGCGGCGGGTGGCGTCGGTCGCCGGTGGCGCGTCGGGCGAGCGCGGCACGCTCGCGACTGCGCGCCGGTCGTCGCCGGCCTCGGCGGTCGGTGCGAGCGTGGCCGTGGCGGCGAGCACCCCGGCGACGAGTGCGCCGACGACGCGCAGCCTGCTGGGACCCCATGTCCACCACCCCTTCGTGACGGCGGTCACCCTAGTCGCGATCGCCGCGGTCGTACGGCGATCCGCGAGTCCGCGGATCTAGTCGGGCGGGGACGCCGCCCGCGCGCAGTCGGCCTGCGCCCGGCCGAGGGCCGCGACCTCGGGGGTGTCGAAGCGGCCGGTGAGCGTGTTGACCAGCGCCGCGTCGACCTCGTCGGCGGTGAGGGCCGTCGCGCAGGCAGCCGGCGTACGCCGCGGCGTCGACCCTGCCCTTGCTCTGGGCGCCGACGGCGCGGGTCGAGACGTCGACGAAGTCGACGCACGCGCCTGGGCGGCGACCCAGGTCCGGGCGGTCGGCTCGTCGAGCACGGGGAGCACGGGCGCGACGGCGCCCTCGACGACGATGCCGGCGGCCGCCAGCTCGTCGGGGTCGAGCCGGGCGAGGAGGGCGTCGGCGAAGCACGCGGCCTCGTCGCGCTCCTCGGGCGCCGGGTCGTCGCCGGCGTAGAGCGCGGCGACCCCGTCGAGCACCGCCGGCGCGGCGGACGACGGGCCCGGACGACCCGGACGACCCGGTCGGCCGGTCGGGCCCGGCTCCGCGGAGTCGCAGGCGCCGACGGTCAGGACGACCAGGGTCGCGAGGGCGGAGCCGAGTCGGCGGAGCACGCGGGCCACCCTGCCACGGGAGGAGCCGAGGACCCACCAGGGCCGGTCGACGCCCGAGGTGCCGACCGGCCGGCCTGGTGGGTGGTCCTAGCGGACGCGCACGCGGGTGCGGCGGCCCGGGCGCGACCGGCGGGGCGCGTCGAGCAGCACCCGGCAGGTGAGCTGCTGGCCGGGGAACGCGGCGGCCAGGTCCGCGGTGCAGCGCGCGACGGCGTCGGTCACGGTGGCGGGGTCGGCGTACGGGTCGATCCGGCCGGTGATCTGCACGACCGTGCGCGAGCCGCGCGTGACCGTGGTGCCGCGCGCACCGAGCACGGGCGCGTCGGCGGCGAGGCGGTCGGCGCAGGCCGAGGCCACCGAGCGCAGGTCGGCCTCGAGCAGGCCGGCGGCGTCGCTGCCGGGGAGCCGCACGCGACGAGGGGCCGGGGCGGCGCAGGTGGGCGAGCAGCCACCACAGGCCGAGGAGCCCGAGGACGACGCCGCCGGCGGCGGCCGCCCACGGCCACCAGCCGGCGGCGACGACCTCGCCCACGGGGTCGGTGTCGACGGCCGTGGGCCGCTCGAGCAGCCAGCCGAAGCGCCAGTCGAGGCCGGACAGGCCCGGCGACGACGAGGCCGAGGCCGACCAGGAGCACGACGACGCGGTCGAGGCGGCGCACGCGGGCGGTCATCGGGGGAGCTCCGTGGTGCTGACGGCGAAGCGGGTGCCGGTGCTGCCGGCCAGCGAGGCGTCGAGGGCGGCGCGCACGGCGTCGGTCACCTCGGCGGCGCCCTGCTGGGTGACGACCTCGAGGCTGACCCGGCGCCGGGACGACTGCGTGACCTCGGCCGAGACGACGCCGCCGGCCCGGTCGGCGGTGGCGCCGGCGAGGGCGGCCACGGCGCCGGGCGAGAGCCAGAGGTCGTCGGGCCCCTCGACGGGCACGTGGGTGGCGCGGGCCGGGGCGAGCGCCGCGACGACGAGCAGCAGACCGACGACGAGCGCGCCGACCGAGACGGCGACGACCGCGGTGCCGGCCGTCTGGCCGTCGAGGTCGCTGACGAGGTCGGGCAGCCAGGGCCGGCCGGACGCCCACCCGCGGGTGGTCGAGCAGCTCGCGCACACCGACGACGGCGGCGGCGACGAGGAGCAGGGCGAGGAGCACGGCGACGGGTACGGCGAGCGGGCGGGCGCGCGGGGCGCGGGCGGTGGTGCTCACTGGACCCTCCTCTCGGGCTCGGTGCTGAGGTCGGACTCGCTGAGGGCGTGGACGGTGACGTCGACGCTGACGAGGTGGACGCCGGTCATCCGGGCGGCCTCGGTGCGCACGCCGTCGCGCACGGACGCGGCGATCTCGCTGACGCGGCAGGGCCACCGGGCACCGACGTCGAGGCTGACCCGGGCGCTGCGGCCCTGGCGGGTGACCTCGGCGCGGGGGTGTTGCGCCCCGCGCAGGCGGCCCAGGACGCTGGTGTGGCTCACGGTGCCGGGTGTCTCCAGCGCCACGCGCTCGACGACGTGCTGCAGGGCCCGGTCACGGACCTCGAGCGTGCCGCGCTCGTCGGCACCCGCACCGACCGGCTCATCCACGACGCCCTCGGACGAGAGCGCCCAGGTCGAGCTCGCCGTCGACGTGCCCGCCGACGAGGTAGCCGGCGGCGCCGAGGACGACGGCGAGCAGCAGGCCGACGAAGCCACCGGTCACGATGGCGATGGTCAGCAGCAGGCCGGCGATGAGGCCGATGGTGGACGTGGTCATGGTGCTCTCCTGGTGAGCCTGGTGGTGCGGAGCAGCCGCTCGGCACGAGCGACCGCGGTCCGGCGGATGGCGGTGGCACGACGCCGGACGCGCGTGCGGTGGGACGGGGTGAGGACGATCGTCGTGGTGGACGCGGGCGCCGGCTCGTCGAGCGCGCGCATCGCGCGGTCGAAGGCCGCGGGGTCGCCGCCGACGTCCGGGTGGTAGCTCGCGGGCGACGGCTCGGCGCCGCGCCCTCCGCTCCTGCTCGGTGCCGCCGGTCACGACGGACGGCGTACGTCGGGCGCGACGACGTCCTCGACGGTCACGTCGACCGGGGCCCCGACGAGGGGTGCGACGGCGGCGCGGACCAGGTCGGTCGTCGCGCTCGAGCGAGGCGCCGCAGGCGATGCTGACGTGCACCGCGCACGCGTCGTCGCGCAGCCGGACCCCGTCGACCCGGCGGCCGGGCAGGTAGGTCGCGACCTCGCCGGCGACACCGGCGTGCAGCGCGTGCACGCCGGGGACCGACAGCGCGGCCGCGGCCACCCGGTCGGCCAGCTCGGCGGGAGCCACCTCGGTCGGGGCGGGCGGTCACTCGACGCGGCCGGTCTCGGCGCGCGTCGTCGGTGCCGTCGTCGAGGAAGATGTCGTGGACGGTGATGTTGACCTCGGTGACCTCCAGGCCGGTCATCCGCTCGACGGAGCGAGATGACGTTGCGGCGGATCGCGCACGGCGAGGTCGGCGATCGAGACGCCGTACTCGGCGACGATGTCGAGGTCGACGGCGGCCTGCCGCTCGCCCACCTCGACGGCCGACGCCCTGGCTGAGGTTGGTGCGCGAGCCGGGGATGCGCTCGCGCAGCGCGCCGACGGCGCGGGCGGTGCCGCCGCCGAGGTCGTGCACGCCGCTGATCTCGCGGGTCGCGATGCCGGCGATCTTGGACACGACGGTGTCGGCGATCGAGGTGCGGCCCTGCTCCGACACCAGCGGACCGGTGGCCCGGGTGGCGACCTCGGCCCCGACGGGAGCCTTGTCGGTGGTGCCGTTGCTGGGGGTGGCGGTGGTGGCCTTCTCGGTCATCGTCGACCTCTCTGTTCGGGGTACGCCTGCTCGGCTGCAGGGTGTTCGTAGGTTGGTCGCATCGAGCCGGGACTTCGTCACGCCGGATCCCTGTGACCTGCCTCACCGGGCGACACCGGCGCTCGGATGGGTGCCGATCCGGCCGCCCGGGTCCAGGATGTGCTCGTGAGCGACCCGGAGCCGAGCGACGACGCGCTCGTGCGCGCGGCGCGGCTCGGCGACGAGGGCGCCTTCCGGGTGATCGTGGACCGCTACGGCCCCCAGATGTACCGCTACGCGCTGCGCCAGGTCGGCGGCAGCGACGCCGACGCGGCGGAGGCGACGCAGGAGGCGTTCATCTCGGCGTGGCGCAGCCTCGACTCGTTCGAGGGCCGCTCCAGCCTGCGGACCTGGCTGTTCCGGCTGGTCCACCGCCGCGCGAGCGACCTGCAGCGGCACCGGCGTCCGACCCCCATCGACGACGCGCTGCTCTCCCGCGTGGTCGCTGCCCGCGGACGACAACCCCCTGCAGGACCTGCTGGACGGCGAGCTCCTCGAGGCCTTGCAGGTGGCCCTGGACGAACTACCGTGGCACCAGCGGGCCGCGTGGCTGCTGCGGGAGGTCGAGGGCCTGTCGTACGCCGAGATCGGGGAGGCCCTGTCCATCCCCGTCGGCAGCGTGCGCGGCCACCTGCACCGAGGACGACGGACCCTGGCGGAGAGGATGGCGCGATGGCGGTAGACGACGACGGCACCACGGTGCCGCTCGCCCGCGCCCTCGAGGCCGCGCGCTCGACCGAGCCCGAGGGCTGGGCCGGGCTCGCCGACGCGATCATGCGGCGCGTGGGTGCGCTCACGGTGCCGGCGTACCCGCTGGTCGTGCGGGTGCTGCCCGACGGCTCGCGCACGTCGGTCTCGACGCGTGCCGTGCAGACCGCGCTGCGCGTCGCGCTGAGCCAGTCGCCCACGCACGCCCCGAGCGGCATCCGCCTCGAGCTCGACGGCGACCGGATCGTCGGCGCGGAGGTCGCCCTGGTGGCGTCGTACGGGCTCGACCTGGTGGCGCTGGCCGACGAGGTGCGACCGCTGGTGGCCGCCGAGATCACCGCGCCTCACCGGGCAGCCGCTGGCCCTGGCCGCCGTGACGGTCGACGTGGTCGACGTCGTCGACGGCGACCCGCGCGTGGTCTGAGGACCCGCAGACAGCGACCGGCCCCCGGCGCTGGTGGGCGCGGGGGCCGGTCGGGTGCTGGCGGTGGCGGTGGGATTTGAAAGCATATTTCGCAGTTATCCACAGGTGGACTCCCGCGGACATCCGTGGCCAAAACACGGCTCTGACCTGCACAAACGCGTATCCCGACGTATTCTTGGCGCACCCAGCCGTGGTCACAGAACGACTTCTATTGGGCACGTATTGGGCACGTATTGGGCACGGCGTTCTGGAGGACACATGGCGCGACGACGCGAGAAGCGCGGATTTGGAAGCATCCGGCGCCTGTCCAGCGGCAATTACCAGGCCCGCTACCTCGCTCAGTCCGGCGAGCGGGTCACCGCACCGATGACGTTCCTGACGCGCATGGACGCCGAAGCGTGGTTGCTCTCCGAGCGCCGCATCGTCCAGGACGTCGGTTCCTGGCACTCGCCAAAGGAACGGCTGGTCGAGGAACGACGTCACGAGGAGCTCAACGCCCCTCCCACGTTCGAGGTCTACGCCGAGCGGTGGATCGAGTCGCGTCGCAGCTCGCGCGGCGAACCGCTGCGGCGCACCACGAAGGACAAGTACCGCTCTTCCCTGCGGACCAACGTGTACCCGACATTCGGCGACGTCCCGCTCGACAAGATCACTCGGACGGCGGTCCGCAAGTGGCACGACGAGCTGGACAAGGGTCCCTCGGCCAGGTCTGACGCTTACGCCACCCTTCGCACGATCCTCAACACAGCTGTCGACGACGAGCTCCTCGAGAAGAACCCGGCCCACATCCGCGGTGCAGCCCGTCAGGTGCGGCGCAAGAACCTACGCCCGGCCAGCGCCACCGAGCTCGCAATGATGGTCGATGCCATGCCGGAGCCGCACCGGCTGCTACTCCTTCTGGCCACGTGGTGTGCGCTGCGCTCAGGTGAGCTGCGTGAGCTGCGGCGCAGCGACGTCGTCATCACCCGCGACGAGACCGGAGCCGAGATCGCCTGGGTCGAGGTCTCCCGCGCCGTCGTACGAGCGCGGACGACCGACCCTGACGCCGCCCGGCTCATCGAGGACATCGTCGGACCACCGAAGACCGACGCCGGCGTTCGATCCGTGTCGATCCCGGACTTCCTCATCCCCACGATCAAGGACCACCTCGACCGGCACGCCGCCCCCGGACCGGTCGGTCTGCTGTTCCACGCCAGCCAGGACGAGACCAAGCACCTCTCCGAAACCACGATGAACGGACGTGCAGCGGTCCTCAACGACGACGGCAGTGTTCGGAAGGCAGGCTTCGGCTGGCGCGAGGCCCGCCGCCGCGCCGGCCGCGAGGACCTCGACCTCCACGACCTCCGGCACACCGGCGCCACCTGGGCCGCAGAAGAAGGCGCCAGCATTGCCGAGCTCATGTACCGCCTCGGCCACTCCACCCCGAGCATGGCCATCCACTATCAGCACTCCCGCCAGGAGCGGGACCGCGAGATCAGCCGTCGACTGTCGCGCCGCAATGGCCTCCGCGCAGTCTGACTTCCCAATTCGCACACAACGACCCTAGGTTCGCGCGCGCGGCCGCACGGCGGCCGCGGCGGCCGCGGCGGCCGCGGACGGAGTGAAGCCCACTCGCAGTGGTAGACCAGAAGTCCGCTTCCCACCTTCGCACCGGATTGGCGCGGTCACGCTTGGCGCGATCGCCGTCCGTATCACACTACCTGAGGGGCAGGCGACTGACGCTGACTGCGAGCCGCGTCATGCACACTGTTGCAACGGCGCTCGTCGTTGGCGAGTACCAGTTCCGGGGGGAGCGAGATGAACGAAGGACAGGGTCCGCTCCAAGGCCATCCCGAGAGGTTGACGATCTCCGTGGACCCCGAGCAGTACGGCTCTTTTTGTGAAGCCGTCGTCGGCTGTGTTGGCGTCGGAGTGTTGGTCGTGGCACCCGACGGGGCTCATCTGCTGATGAACGCCGACATGCGACGCATGATGAGCTACGGGTTTGTCGAGGGCCACTTGGGCGAGGCTGGTCAAGTGGGAGAGGTCTACACCGCCGACGGCAAGACGCGCCTCGAGGTTGAGGACCTTCCCTCGACTCGAGCCATGAGAGGGGATTCGTTCACCGACCTACGAGTAGTGGTTGGCCCCCAGTCTGGACCGCGGCTCGTGTTGTCGATGACGGCAAGGACCCTCGTCGCTCACGACGGCGACATTCTGGGCATCGTGGTGGTGGCGAGCGACGTCACAGCGCTTTCCGAGGCGCTCGACGTGAAGGATCGCTTCGTTGCCAACGTCTCTCACGAGCTGCGCACCCCACTGGCGTCCATCATCGGCTTTCTCGCTCTGGTCCTTGACGAACCCGACGGCATCTCGGCCGAGGTCCGCACCCACCTCACGATCGTGCAACGCAACAGCGAGCGCCTGATGACTCTCTTGGGCGGCCTGTTGCACCCCGTAACTCTCGGAGCTCACCTCGAGATGAACCGTGCTCCGACCTACATCAGCCCCCTTGCCGAGCACGCCATCGCGTCGGCCAGGCCTCAAGCCGATTCGGTAGGAGTCCAGCTGAACCTCGCCGCCGACCCGATCGAGCCCATCACCGTCGACGGGGCGCGACTGTCAGAGGTCTTCGACAATCTGATCTCCAATGCCCTCAAGTTCACGCCACGAGGGGGTCGGGTCGACATTCGACTCGAGGACAACGACAACCACGTCAGGATTGTGGTCTCAGATACTGGTCGAGGCGTCGACGCTGCTGACCGCGACTTCATCTTCAACCGGTTCTTCCGCTCCGCCCGGACCGAGGAGAACGTGTCTGCGGGCGTCGGGATCGGCCTTCACATCGCTCACGAAATCGTGACCGAGCATGGGGGCCATATCCACGTGCAGGCGTCTCCGGACGGGGGTGCCGAATTCGTCGTCGTCCTCCCTCGTGAGTCAGCACCCTGAGACCCCTGGAATGAACGGGAGTGCAGCCAACCGACCGGCCGCCGTTGGTCGGGCGGGTCGGCCGTCACCGCCACTCCCAGCGCTGAACAACGCGAGACAGGCAGCATCCTCAGTCGGGTAGACCCAAATTGATGCGCTGGCCAATCGTGACAATGCCGTCGACGGCGACGTCGAGCGGGGCATAGCCCGTCTGCATGCCGGTGTCGGAGTCGATGTACTGAATTTGGACACTCAGGGTTTTCAACGGCACGGAGAAGGGAGTCGAGAACCGATTGAACGTCGGGCTCTCCTCTACGCCGCCAGAGGTCCCGAGTTGATTCAAGACGGTCCACGTCACCTGGTCGGTGTCGGTGTTCCAGATGACCTTGGGAGGTTCCGGGTCGTGCAGGTGACCCACGTTGATAATGCCGGGGGGGAGGTCCGGGATGCCGTCATCACGCGGAGTGGTTTCGAATCCGAAAGAGTCGTCGAGAACTGAGAGGCTTTCGACACCAATGTAACCGGCGGCTGAGGTCGGCTGGTGCAGCAGCACTACCAGTGCCCCGGAGTCCTCACCGACCTCGTCGCGGAGCTTGGCCCCGAGGTCGTACTCCGTGATGCCACTCTCGTTGACCGATATCCCTCCGAACAGCGTCTTGAAGGCGGGGTCGTTCGCAACAGCGACGTTGAGGCCACCGATGTCCTCGACGTCGAGGTCTGGGTTGGCGACGTCCTCATCATCGAGTTGCTCCACGGTGTCGCTCGTGTCGTGGTCGCCCTTGACTGCGACTACCGGGATGGTTCCGCTCGCACTCGCCTCTTGCTCGACAAACCCTGCCTCTGCGACCGTGCCGTTGGACGTGATGTCACCGGAGATGGAGCGCAACGCAAAGCTGTCCTCACCTAGCGCCTCGAGCAGCGACGGATACATCGCGCGCCTTACCGCGGTGCCAACGACGCTGCCCTGAGGGTCGGCTTCGGCGAGGATCAGGAGTTCCCCGTCATCGGGAACCAAGTCGTCGGCCTTGAGAGCGAGCTCGTCGTCGAGCGAAGCTGCGACCGTCACCTGGTAGGCCTCGCTCCGGGCGCGGATCCGGTCGTTGTTCTTGGTCAGGAATGGCTCGATCTGCCGGGCCACTTCGAGCGTCTGCGGGCTGCTGAACGACAGCTCCGGGACGCCAGGCATCGAGTACCGCTGGTCGACGTTGACAGTGCCATCCCATCGCGAGAACAACCAGGTCGCGCTTGCTATCGAGACACCCGCCAATGCGGCGACGACAGCCGCGGCCGTCGCGATCTTCGTCATCAATCGATCGCCGGGCAGTCGAGGACTACGTCCTCGTGCGACCGCCGTCAGCACAAGGCCCCCCAGGAGCGCGGCGACTCCCTCTGAAACAAGGAAGCGGACCCAGAAACGGGACTGCAACTCGTCGCCATAGGCAGCGGCTACCGCGGCAGGATCGCTGATGAACGACGCATTGGCACGGACGAACACTGGGCTCGTGTACGAAGCCAACGTTCCCTCGGCCTGCGGCGTGCCAGTCAATCGCACGTAGGCCCCGAAGCCCAACCCGCCAGTCTGGTCCCAGTACAGCTGCCCGAGCACGCCGGTGTCGACCGTCGACAACCCGTTGTGCGCGAGCGACACCTCGACTGGCACAGTACCGATCCGGTCCTGGAAGCTCAGGTGCTCCACGGCCTGCTCGGCAGCTACCGGCATCGCCAGGACGGCCGCGAATGCTGAGTACCCCAGGAAAACGGCGATCAGGCGGCGGATGTGCTGCCAAGGCACCGCCCTCGAGCGACTCGAACCGTTGACCTCGGACTGCATGGCGACCCCCAGGGGTCGAGGCTACCTGCTTGCTTGCAACCCCAGGCCGCCATCCGGCAAGCCACAAGCCGAGGCGATGAATCTGTGGTCGATCTGGCCGGCCGACATCGCCCAGGGAGGCAAGCTGGTCCGTCAACCGCTGCGCCTGGGGCGAGGCACCCGGGCGGGAGGTCCGCGGGCTGGGTCTGGCCGAAGATGTTGAGGGCGGCCCTGCCCTCCGAGGCGGAGCTCGACCGCCTAGATGTGATCCACACGATCGGGTGCGACTCGCGAGGCGCTGTGGAGTCGTGGCGTTCGACCTGGAATCCCGGCTCGCGGTGGTCGTGTTGCCGACGTGACCCACCACCGGCCTCCTGGAGAGTTCCATGCCCCGCATTCCCGTCCACACCACCACTGATGCACCCGTCGCGAGCCGGGAGGCCTTGAGCGCGCTGGAGGCCAAGTACGGAAAGGTCCTGAACATCCACGGCGAGATGGCGCACTCCCCCGCCGTGCTGCACGCCTACGTCGCCTTGCAGGACGTCATCCGTGAGCACTCGACGTTCGATGCGGCCACCAGGGAGGCCATTGCCCTGGCCGTCGGCAACGAGGACGACTGCGACTACTGCCAGGCCGCCCACACCGGAGGCGGCAAGGCCGCTGGCCTCGACCCTGACGACATGATCGCCATACGTCGCGGCCACGTCGACGACGACAGGCTCGACTCCTTGCTGGCGATCGCACGTGAGTTCACCTCCGCCGTCGGCAACACCACCGACGCCTCCTGGCAGCGAGCTCTCGACGCGGGGTGGAGCACCGAGCAGCTCACCGAGCTCACCACGCACGTGACCTTGAACCTGCTCACCAACTACTTCAACCACCACGTGCACACCGAGCTCGACATGCCGAAGGCACCTGCCCTCTCCTGAGCGCGCCGGCTCGCAGCCTCGAGCCGGGCCGAGGCGGGGGCGTGCTGCTCCCGCCCCGGCACGCACGGTCAGGGGCCGAGCTGATAGCGGCGGAGCCATCGGTGGTCGAGGTGGCGCTTGAGCCGCAGCGCGGACGCTCCGTGCCACCACCACCGGCCACGGGCAGCGAGTCCTGTGCCGTCTCCGAGGTCGAGGACCGCCAGTGCGTGTCGTCGGGGCTCGTAGACCGGCAGCGGCACGCCAGCCGACCTGCACAGCAGACTGTCGAGCAGCACCGGCGCCTGGCGTACACCGTGGACCCCGACTCGAGGAAGCGGCTGGGGGACGAAGTGCGCACAGTCGCCGACGGCGTACACGTCGTCGTCGTCGGCGTGCTGCAACGTGGCCCGGACCGGGATGCCTCGGGTGGTGCCGAGTCCGAGGTCGGTGATCGCCGGTGGAGCGGTGAGTCCGGTGGCGACGACCACGACGTCATGCCCCAGTCGGGTGCCGTCCTCGATCTCGACATGGCGGTCGGAGATGTTGGCGACGTCGGTCGACAGACGCACCTCGACCGCTCGGGCTCGCAGCAGACGTGCGAGAGCGGTCCGGGCTCGACCTGGAAGCGCAGGGGCCAGCTCGGTCGAGGTGCCGAGCAGGCGGACCAGGCGGACGTCCGCACGGGTGGACAGCTGCGCGGCCATCTCGACTCCGGTCGTGCCGGCGCCGACGACGGTGACGACCGCGGGTGCGCGGGCGCGGAGCAGGTCGTCGAGTCGCGTCAGGTCGGACAGCGGCTTGACCCGGACGACCCGCGAGCCCAGGACGCGACCGCCCCCGTGGTTTGTGGGGTCGGCGACGACGCTGCCGATGTTGATGGACACGACGTCGTAGTCGAGGCGGGTGCCGCTCGAGGTGGCGACCACCTTCGCGTCCCTGTCGACACCGGTCATGGTGGCGTCGTGGTGCTCGACGTCGTGCACCGCGCACAAGCGGGGGACGTCGATCGTTCCTGCCGACGTGGGCAACCCTCCACCGACGGTCGCCGACGCGGTCCCGCTGTAGTGGAACAGAGCCGGAGCGAGAAGACGGACGTGGTACCCGGCGGCGCGCAGCTCGGCGGCGTGGCTGACGAGGTGGAGGTGGGTGTGGCCCGCGCCGACCAGCAGCAGCTCCCGCGACGCGCTCACCGCGCCCCTGGCGCGGGCTGAGGCGCCGGTGCCACCGGGGTTCCCGGCGGGTCGGTGACCGGCACGGCCCAGGCGCCGGCATGGGCGTGGGTGACGGTGACACGGACGTGCTGACCGACACTCGCGAGCTGGCCGGCCACCGTCTCGACCTGCACGCGGGTCATGACACGTTCGAGCTCAACCGTCGCGAGCAGCCGCGGCCCGCTGTGCCGCACCCCGACGACACGGCCCCTCGCCCCGGCGCCGCCGACCCCCGAGGTGCGGTCGGACCCCGTGGCTCCGGCCGCGCCCGTGGTGCCGGGATCCGGGCGGCCGCTCGGACGGCGGTGGCCAGGGCTCGGCTCGACGCTCAGGTGCAGGTGTTCGCGGCGGACGAGGGCGATGGCCGTGCCGGTGACGTCGCAGGCGGGGTGCAGCAGGGTCGGTCCGAGGGGTCCGTGGTGCCGTCGGTCGACGATCTCGCCGGGGAGCTCGTTGAATCCCCCGACGAGGCGGGCGACCGCCACGGTGGCGGGGCGCGTGTAGAGGTCGGCCACGGGCCCGACCTGGTCGATACGGCCCCCGACGAGGACGGCGACCTTGTCGGCCAGTCCCGCCTCGTCGAGGTCGTGGGTGACCATCACGACGGTCGGCTCGAGCGCCGCTCGCACTTCGGCCAGCAGGTCGTGCATCTGGCGGCGCAGGTCGGTGTCGAGAGAGCTGAAGGGTTCGTCGAGGAGCATCACGGCGCGGTGCGCCGCCAGGGCCCGCGCGAGGGCCACCCGCTGTTCCTGTCCTCCGGACAGCTCTCGGGGGCGACGGCGTTCGAGCCCGTCAAGGTGCACCAGGTCTAGGTAGCGCTGGGCGGCGGCGCGGGCCTCTCGTCGGCTCACTCCGTCGAGGCGGTCGGCGAAGGCGACGTTGTCGCGGACGTCGAGGTGCGGGAACAGGTGCGGCTTCTGGAACATCATGGTGACGTCGCGTCCCTCGGGGCCGACGCCCTGCACGTCAGTGCCGTCGAGGAGGACAGCGCCGGTCTGCGGCTGCTCGAGGCCCGCGGCGATGCGCAGCAGCGTGGTCTTGCCCGACCCCGACGGCCCCAGGACGGCGACCATCTCACCGTGCGCGACCTCGAGATCGACGGCATCGAGGGTCGGTCGCCCCGCGCCGGGGTGGCTGAAGCTCACGTCGCGCAGCGTCAGGGCGGCACTCATCTGCGCCTCCTGTCGGGTCCGTGAGCTCGACGGCCCCGCGCCAGGGAGAGGACCGCGAGGACGAGCAGGGGCGGCACGCTGCTGGAGGCAGCCAGGGCCGCCGTGAGGGCGTCGTTCCCGGACCCGGCTGCGGACGACCCGAGCAGCAGAGGGGCGCTGACGAGCTGCCCGCCGCCGATGAGGAGGGTGACGGTGTAGTCGCTCCATCCGACGAGGAACGCCAGGCCGGTCGCAGTGAGCAGGCCGGTCGCTGCGGCCGGACGGGTGACGAGTCGGCGTGCCTGAGCAGGTGTGGCACCCAGGGTGCGGGCCTGGTCCTCGAGCGCCGGATCGATTCCCTGGTAGGTGGCCCGCATCGTGAAGGTCGTATACGGCAGCGCGAACACCGCCAGCACCGCGACGACGGCGACCGGCTCGGGCACGCGGGCGCGCAGGATGACGATGTCGAGGCCCATCGCGACCGCGAACGGCGCCAGCACCACCGGCAGGAGCAGGAGCAACGTGGGGAGCGCGGGACGGCGCAGCATCCGCCATCCCAGTGCACGCCCGGCGAGCGCTCCCAGCGGGGTGGCCACTGCCGCGACGGCTGCTCCCAGCCCGGCCGAACGCAGGAGCGCGTCGACGACGCCGGCCTGCCGGGCCTCGCGCCACCCGCGCCACCCCCACTCCTGCGGCAGCCTCGCATCCCCCGACCACCGCGACGCGAACGCCCACAGCGCGAGCGGAACCAGCGGCACCAGCAGCCACGTCACGAGCGCGGCCGTCGTCATCGTCGCTGGTCCGCTGCGCCGGATCCTCTCGGCAGCGGGCTGGTCGTCGAGGCGCGGCGGGGTCGTCGTCTGGCTCACCGCTCGGCTCCCAGGCGCCGGACGAGGGGCAGACAGACCGCGGCCACGACGAGGGCGAGAGCCGTGGTCAGGACGGCGACGGCTGCGGCCTGGGGTCGGGCGGTCACGTCGATGTCGGTGAACAACCGGTACGACATGACCGGCAGCGGCTCGGGGTAGGCGCGGCCCAGCAGGCGCGGGACCTCGTAGCTGCCCACGGCGTACACGAACGCGATGAGCGAGGAAGCCGCCAGGGCCGGTGCTGCCAGCGGCAGCAGGACCCGACGCCATTGCTGCCGCTTCGACGCACCCAGCACAGCAGCGGTCTCCCGCAGAGGCTCGAAGCGGGCGCCGGCCGAGCCGACGACGACCAGAGCGATGAACGCCGACTCCTTCCACGCCAGCTCGAGCACGGTCGCCCACGGCAAGGCCCCGCCGACCAGCTCCGGCCACGACGCCGCCGGCACCCCGGCGAACCGTTGTGCGACCCCGACGTCGGACAGCAGCAGGCTCGTCGACGCAGCGCCCACCAGGTGCGGCACTGTCACCACCGCAGCAGCCAGCGCGACCAGCACCCTTCCACGGCGGCTGCTCCTCAGCACCACCGTCGCCAGCCCCAGACCCGTCAGCGCGGCCAGGGCGGTGGCGACGGTGGCGATGAGCAACGACTCACGGGCCGCGGCCAGGAGCTCCGTCGCGTCGGCAGCGAACGCCTCGACGCTCAGACGCGGCCGGCCGACCAGCGGGACGAGCCCCAGGCTGGTCGCCACCACGGCCGCCACGGCAGTGCCGGTGACGGCTGCGACCAGCACCAGCGCCGGGGTGACCAGCCGCACCCCGGGTGTCACGACCCGGCACCCAGGACCGCCCGCCGCCATCCCTCGTCCAGCTCGGGCACCCACGTCGAGGACAGCTCAGGGTTCGCGTTGCGGGACAGCACCTCGTAGGCCGGCACGACCGGCGAGTCCGGCAGCGCCTCGAACAGGCGGCGGTCGGCGTCCGTGAGCCGCCTCGAGGTCGAGGACGGTGAACTGGCCCCAGACCGCAGGGTCGGCCTTCGCGGCCTGCTGCTCCGGCGAGAGCGCCAGATTCGGCGACGACCATCGCACCCTCGCTGTCGGCTGCGGTGGCCGGAATGGCCAGGAAGCTGGCGTTGCCGACAGTGCCCTCCTCGAGCTCCAGGACCCGGGTGGTCTCCGGGAAGGTGCCATCAGCGACCAGCTTGGTCAAGGTCGCCGGCCCGTAGGTCATCGTCATGTCGACCTGGCCCTCGGCGAAGAGCCGGTCGAGGGCGGCCTGGTCACGGGGTAGGTGCGGCCCGTCGCGCCACAGCGACGGCGCCAGGTCGGACAAGGCGTCGTACAGCTCCGGGGTCAGGTCGTCGAAGGCCCCTGATCGAACTGGGCAGGGACCTCCTCGTGACCGCCCGCAGTGGCGTAGAGGACCTGGCGCACGAACACCGAACCGGTGAAGTCCGGCGGTGCCGGGTAGGTGAAACGGCCCGGGTGCGCTCGGGCCCACTCGAGCACCTCAGGCATGGTCGTCGGCGGGTCGTCGACCTTCGCCGCGTCGTAGACGAGGGTGAACTGCGCCTTGTGCCAGGGCGCCTCGCACCCCTCGACCGGGGTGCCGAAGTCCTCGGCGACCAGCGGGTCCCCCGGGTCGACGCAGCACATGTTCGGCAGGTCCTCCGACCACCCGCACAGCCACGCGTCGGCCTGCTTGCCGGTCGCGAAGTTGTCGCCGTTGACCCACACCAGGTCGACCGCGCCGTCGTCGGTGCCGGCCTGGCGCTCGGCCAGGAGACGGTTCATCGCCTCCTTGGTGTCGGCGACCGGGACCCGGCGCAAGGTCACCCCGGCTCGCGCTGCGGCCGGGGTCAGGACGTCGTCGACGTAGGCGTTGCCCTGCTGGTCGCCGCCGTACATCCACAGGTCCACCGTCTGGCCCTGCGCAGCTCTGCACGACCTGCTCCCACGTGCGGTCGTCGGCCTCGCCGCCGCCGGGCGCCGCGGGCGCCGCACACGCCGCCAGTGCGAGCGCCGCAGCCACCCCCACGCCACCCGCCCCGTCAAGCCGCGCCAGGACGAGACACGTGCCCCAGCCGACGCAAGGTGCGCAGGTGTCGGGTTCGTTCGGGTGAGCGGTGCACATGCGCATCTGGTCTCCGTGGCAGTACGAGCTGGTCGTGTCGGGAACACTGTGAGGCGCTCGAGGACTTCCCAGACCAGCACCTTCCCACCCACGCCACCGGCGTGCACCACCCGCACTGCGGTGACCAGACCATCCCTCCACCCATTCCCTGACCCGACGGGACCATCGTGCGCCGCAACACCCTCCTCAAGGTGTCCGTCCTGACCGTGATCCTGGTCGGGCTCGGCGTCCTGGCATTGACGCTGCGGCCCACCCGACATCGACGCAGTACGCGCCCGTGTCGACGACGCGGGCGCGTGGGCCCCGCAGTCTTCTTCGCCGCCTACGTGGGTCTCTCGCTCATCCCGTGCCCCAAGGCGCTGCTGACCGCCGCCGGCGGTGCCCTCTTCGGTCTCGTCCCGGGCGCCGCACTGGCGTTGGGTGCCGCCCTGGTGGGAGCCGTGGTCTCGTTCGGGCTGGGCCGGCTCCTGGGCCGCGACGCGGTGGACCGCTCACCAGCGGTAGGCTGGCCCAGGTCGACGCGATGCTGCGCGACCACGGCCTGGTAGCGGTCCTCATCGTCCGTCTGGTCCCCGCTGTTCCCGTTCATCGTCATCAACTACGCCGCCGGGCTGTCCGGGGTCCGACTCCGCCACTACCTGCTCGGCAGCGCCGTCGGGATGGTCCCCGGCAGCCTCGCCTACGCCGCGCTCGGCGCGTACGGCACCGAGCCGGGGGCCTGGCGGCGGCGGTGAGCGGCTGCTGGTGCTCTCGTGGCCGGCAGCTACGCCGCCGCCGCCTCGACCCGCGACGCAGGCCCCGCCAGCCGACGGGTCAGCGCGGCGCCGTCGGGCCCGCGAGGTCCGCGTGCTTGACGCCGCGCTGCGGCGTCGCCTCGACGCGCCGCTGGACGGCGCCGCCGGCGCGCTCGACCACCCGGCGTGACCCCGGACCGGCTCACCGTGCTGGGCCTGCTTCCGGGCCTGGGCAGCGCCGGCGTGCGCGGCGCGCAGCTGTGGTGGTTCGTTGGCCCTGTGGCTGGTCTCCCGGGTCCTCGACGGACTCGACGGGCCGCTGGCGCGCGGCGCGCGGCGCTCCGACGCCCGGCGGGGCCGACCGGGCGACTGCCGGGGCGGGCGGCTTCCTCGACATCACCGCCGACTTCTTCGTCTACGGCGCCACCGTGTCGGTGTCGCGGTCGGGGCGCACCCCGGCCTACGGGCGCCGCCGTGGTGGCCGTTCCTGCTGGTGCTGCTGGCCTACTACGTCAACGGGACCGCGTTCCTGGCGTTCTCCTCCATCGCCGAGCGCACCGGCCGGCAGCCCCGACGACGGACGCTCGCTGAGCTTCCTCGGCGGCCTCGCCGAGGGCACCGAGACCATCGTCGTGCACGCGCGTCTGGCTGCTCGTCCCCCAGCACGCCGCCGCGATCGCGGTCGGTCTGGGCCGCCGTCGTCTCGCTCAGCGCCGTCGCAGCGGATGTGGTCAGCGGCTACCGCGACCTGCGCTGAGCCGGGCCTGCTCAGGCCCCTGCTCAGCGGCTTGCGGTGCTCGACCCACCAGCGACGGGCTCCGGCGAGGCCGGCAAGCGAACGACGGGTGGCGGGCGTCTCGAGCTGGTCCTGGACGTCGGAGATCGCAGCGTTCCAGGCTCCGTCGTTGTAGGTCGGGTACGGCTGGGTACCCCGGCCAGGTCGCGCGTGGTCAGGCCGCGTGTCACCGCCAGGGTCAGCTCGCCGAGCGTCTCCCCCGCCCGAGGCCCGACCACCGTGGCGCCCGAGGACGTGGCCCCGCGCGTCGACGGCCAACCGCGCGAACCCGTCGGTCGCCTGCTCGGTCACGGCACGGTCGACGTGGGTGTGCGAGTAGTCGATGACGCGCAGCCCCGTCTCGCTCCCGGCCGGTCGAGACGCCGACCGCCGCGACCTCCGGGTCGGTGTAGGTGACCCGTGGGATCGCGGTCAGGTCGACCTTGCGGCGTACGCCGAGCACCGCGTTGGAGGCGGCGAGGCTGCCGTGCACACCGGCGGTGTGGGTGAACTGCGGATGCCCGGTCAGGTCTCCGGCAGCCCAGATGCGTGGTTCGGTGGTGCGCAACATGTCGTCGACGACGACGAACCCGCGCTCGTCGACCGCCACCCCAGCGGCCTCGAGGCCGAGGCCCGTGGTGCGCGGGACCCGTCCCACGGCGACCAGCAGGTGAGAGAAGGGCACGCGTCGTCCGTCGTCGAGGACCACCACACCACCGCTCCGGTCCGTTCGACGCGGGCGGCGGCGTTCCCGGTCAGCACCGTCGACGCCGTCCTCGGTCAGGGCGCCGCCACCAGGGCGGCGGCCCGGGCGTCCTCGCGGGCCAGCAGCCGCGCAGCGCCCTCGACGAGCACGACCCGGCTGCCCAGGCGCGCGAACGCCTGCCCGAGCTCGGACCCGATGCTGCCGCCGCCGAGGACCACCAGCTCTCTCGGGGAGGCGATCGAGGTCCCAGACGGTCTCGCTCGTCAGGTAGTCGACTCGTGCAGTCCGTCGACGGGCGGGACCGCCGGCGCTGCTCCGGTGGCCAGCAACGCCTGACGGAACCGCACCGTACGGGCAGGGGTCCGCCCCCCGGTCGCACCGCTCATCGCAGGTGCGGCTGCTGGGGTCAGGCTCGCGGTGCGCGAGGACGTCAGACGAGCGGTGCCGGCGTGCACCGTGACGCCGGCTGCCTCGAGCGCCTCGGGCGAGTCGACGGGCGCCACGTGGGCGATGGCGGACCGGACGTGGGCCATCACAGCCGCGAAGTCGACCTCGACCCCCGCGACCCGCACACCGAAGGCGGCGGCTCGTCGGGCGTGGGCGGCGTGGTGGGCGGCAGCGAGCAACGCCTTGGACGGCACGCAGCCGGTCCACAGGCAGTCACCCCCGGTGCGTTCACGCTCGACGAGCAGGACGCGCGCCCCGAGGCGGGCGGCCGTCTTGGCACCGACGATGCCCGCGGTGCCGCCGCCGATGACGAGGAGGTCCCACGGCTCTCCGTCGTCGACCTCGACCGGGTCGGTGGTCGTGTCGACGGGGTCGGGCGTGCTGCTCACGGGTTGTCCTTCACGGTGAGAGTGTCGAGGAAGGTCCGGACCCGGTCGACGGAGGCTGGATCGACCGTGGCGCCGGCCAGACGGGACAGGGCCCGGTGCAGGACGCGGTGCTGCTCGACGACGCGCGAGCACCTGGCGCAGGTGGCGAGGTGCCCCTCGAGTCGCGCAACCTCACCCGGGGTCAGTGGCGCGCCCGGGTCGGCGTCGAGGTATCGCTGGATGCGTCGTGCCGACCAGTGACAGGTCGCCATCTGACGGGCGGCACCGATCATGACGGGGCTCCTCGTCGGTAGGTCGCCGACAGCTGTCTGCGAAGGCGTTCTCGCGCTCGACTGAGCCGCGACATGACGGTGCCGACTGGTACGCCGAGCACCGCCGCTGCTTCGGCGTAGCTGAGGTCGTGCACATCGACCAGGACGACCACGGCGCGGAACTTCACGTCGAGGGAGTCCAAGGCGGCTGCGAGATCGGCGGTGAGCTCCTCGGAGACCCACGTGTCCTCGGCGCTGGGCAGCTCTGCGCTCCCGAACGCGGGGCGAGCGGTGCGCAGTGCATCGAGGTCCCCGATGATTCCCGGGCGGCGGCGCCGGTGGGAGTTGGCGTTCGTGTTGCGCAAGATCGTCAGCAGCCACGCCCGCGGGTGTCGCCCGTCGAACCGGTCCACCGCGCGAAACGCCTTCACCAATGTCTCCTGCACCACGTCCTCGGCATCGGCCTGGTTCGACGTCATCGCCCCCGCCACACGCAGCAGGACCTCGATCTCCGGCTCGACGAAGGCCCGGAACGCCTCCAGGCGCGCGACCTCGTCGGCCGTGGAGGACTCACTCACGACAGGGGAACCCTCCGACGGGCCCCGGGACTTCCCGCACCGCCAGCCGGTTGTGACCGCGGCTCAATTCCACGAGGGTGGGCCCCATGGCCGTTGCACCGACCACCCCGGCGGCGTCACCGCCACCGACGCCCACGTTGCTCGTCCTCGACGTCAACGAAACCCTTTCAGACATGAGGCCGCTCGGTGCGGCGTTCGCGAGCGTGGGGCTCGCCGAGCACGACGCTACGGCCTGGTTCGCCGCGGTGCTGCGCGACGCCTTCGCCCTGGCCCTCACCGAGCACAACGTCGCGTTCACGACGGTGGCGACCGAGGCGTTGTCGGTCCTGGTCTCGCGCACCCCGGGCGTGGATGGCGCGGCAGCCACCGAAACGGTCATGTCGACCCTCGCGGCTCTCGACGTGCACCCCGACGTCGCGGACGGTCTGACCCAGCTGCACGAGGCGGGCTCACGGTTGGTCACCCTCAGCAACGGCGCCGCTTCGGTGGCGCAGTCGCTCCTGGGACGCTGTGGCACGTCGGAGCTGTTCGAGAGGTTCCTGAGCGTCGATGATGCCCCAGCGTGGAAGCCGGATACCCGCGCCTACACCTACGCCCTGCGGGCCTGTGATGCCGCCGCCGCCGACTCGATGCTGGTCGCCGTCCACCCCTGGGACATCGCGGGAGCACACCGAGCCGGTCTGCGCACCGCCTGGCTCAACCGGGCCGGCGAGCACTACCCCGCCTACTTCCCGGCACCGGACGTCACGGCGACGTCACTGTCCGACCTGGCCGACGTCCTGCGACCCCGGACCTGAACCGACACCGGCCGACCTCAGGTGACGCGACGTCAAGGACGAGACCGTCACGTGCTGCATGGACAGGTCTCGGCGCTCCAGAGCAGACCAGCTACCACTGCGCGGCACGTCAACGTCCCTCAGCTGAACGCCGATCGGCGCCGTCGGTGTTGGGTCGCAAGGAGTTAGGCCAGGGCGAGGAACAGCTTCTCCATCTTCTTGACGTCGACGTTCTCGAGGCCCTCGTCGCCCGCGTCCTCGAGGCAGTGCTGGAGTCCGGTGGCGACGATGGCGTAGCCGGCGCGGGAGAGGGCCTTGTTGACGGCGGCGAGCTGGGTGAGCACGGACTCGCAGTCCGACCCCTCCTCCATCATGCGGATCACGGTGGCGAGGTGGCCGTTGGCCTTCTTCATGCGGGTGATGATGGCCTTGATCTCGGTGGGCTCGAGCTCCATCAGCTCTGTCCTTCCTGGGCGGCGACGGCCGCGAGGGCCGAGAGGAGTCGGGCGCGGGCGTCCTCGGAGACGGTGCGCAGGGTGTCGCTGGGGTCGTCGACGAACGAGGTCATCATCGCCGGGTCGAAGGCCTCGACCACGGTGGTCGTCTCCCCGACCGACCTGACCACGACGTTGCAGGGCAGCAGCGCGGCGATCGACGGCTCGGCCAGCAGTGCCTGGTGGGCCAGCTGCGGCCGGCAGGCGCCGAGGATCACCTGGGGTGCGACGTCGACGTCGAGCTTGGTCTTGAGGGTGGCGCGCAGGTCGATCTCGGTCAGCACGCCGAAGCCTGCCTCGGCGAGCTGCTCGCGCACCGCCGTCACGGTCTCCTCGTAGGGGCGCTCGGTGGTGATCGAGAGCGTGTAGTCCGCCATGTCCTGCCTTCCATCGGTCTGTTCGCGGGCGTCGCGTGCGCCCCGACCTGGGGCGCTGATGTCGTCAACTGTACAACCCCCCGGGGGGTTCTGCTAACTTCGTGGACATAACCCCCCGGGGGGTTCGATCTGAACACCGACATCTGCCAGGAAGGACCCTTGTCATGCGTGAGATCGACACCGACCAGGCGGCCCGAGCCATCGCGGCCGGCGCCGTCGTCGTGGACGTCCGGGAGGCCCGCGAGTACGCCGCGGGACACGTGCCCGGTGCCGTCAACATCCCGATGGGGCGCCTGACCGCCCGACTCGACGAGCTCGACCGCAACGCCCCCGTGCACGTCATCTGCGCCTCGGGCAACCGCAGCGCCGCCATGACCGACGTGCTGACTGCCCAAGGCTTCGACGCGGTCAACGTGGCCGGCGGCACCGCCGCCTGGATCGAGTCGGGCCGTGCGGTCGTCCGCGGCGCCAGCCTGACCAGCCGCATCGCCGGGACGGAGGCGACGCCGATGAACGCCATCACCGTCATCCCCATCGAGACCCCGACCCTGGGCGACCGCAGCTACCTGGTGCACGACGGCCAGGTGGCCTTCGTGGTCGACCCGCAGCGCGACATCGACCGGGTGCTCGCGCTCCTCGACGAGCACGACGTCCGGCTCACCCACGTCCTCGAGACCCACATCCACAACGACTACGTGACCGGCGGTCTCGCCCTGGCCGCCGCCACCGGCGCCGCCTACCTCGTCAACGGCGCCGACGAGGTCTCCTTCGACCGGACCCCGGTCGCGGACGGCGACGTCATCGAGGTCGGCGAACGCATGCGGGTCACCGCGATCGCCACACCCGGCCACACCTTCACCCACCTCTCCTACGCCCTCGACGCGACGACCGACGCCCCGCCGAGGCGCGCGACGGCGCCGGCACCGAGATCGGGGTGTTCTCCGGCGGGTCGCTGCTCTACGGCGCCACCGGCCGGCCCGACCTGCTCGGCGCCGAGCACACCCACGACCTCGTGCGACACCAGCACGCCTCGGCGCACCGGCTGGCCGACCTGCTGCCCGACGACACCGAGGTCTACCCGACCCACGGGTTCGGCTCGTTCTGCTCCGCGACCCAGTCCGACGCCACCTCCTCGACCATCGGCCGGGAGCGGGAGTCCAACCCCGTCCTGACCCAGGACGAGGAGACCTACGTCCGCGAGCTGCTCGACGGACTCGGCGCCTGGCCGGCGTACTACGCGCACATGGCACCGGCCAACGCCGCCGGCCCGGCCGCGCCCGACCTGACCCCGCCGGCACGCGCCGAGGCCGACGAGCTGCGCCGGCGCATCGAGGCCGGCGAGTGGGTCGTCGACCTGCGCAACCGCACCGCCTTCGCCGCCGGCCACGCCCGCGGCACCCTCAACTTCGGCCTCGACGGCGGGTTCGCCACCTACCTCGGCTGGCTGATCCCCTGGGGCACCCCGATCACGCTGCTCGGCGAGAGCGCCGACGACGTCGCCCAGGCCCAGCGCGAGCTGGTCCGCATCGGCATCGACCGCCCCGCCGCCCACGCCACCGGCAGCCCCGAGGACTGGACCACCGAGGCCCCGGCGACGTTCCCCACCGCGACGTTCGCCGACCTCGCCCAGGTCCGCCACCACCGTGACGTCGTCATCCTCGACGTCCGCCGCGCCGACGAGCACGAGGCCGCCGCCATCGGCGGCGCCGTCAACGTGCCGCTGCACGAGCTGTGGAGCCGCCTCGACGAGGTGCCCGCCGGAGAGGTCTGGGTCCACTGCGCCGGCGGCTACCGCGCCTCCGTCGCCGCCTCGATGCTCGACGCCCACGGCCGCACCCCCGTGGCCATCGACGACACCTTCGACAACGCCGAAGCCGTCGGGCTGCACCTGGTCGGTCCCGACACCGACCCCGGCACCAGCAGCGGGACCGACGACACCTCTGCCAACGCCGGGGCCTGACGTGACCCTCGTCCTCGCCGTCGCCGCCGGGGTGCTGATCGGGCTCGCCCTGGGGGCGCTCGGCGGTGGCGGTTCGATCCTCGCGGTCCCGGTCCTGGTCTATCTCCTGGACCAGTCACCCGCCCAGGCGACCACCGGGTCCCTGGTCGTCGTCGGCGTCACCGCGCTCGTCGGTGCGGTGACCGCGGCCCGGGGTGGGCAGGTCCTGCTCGCGCGTGGCGTCGACCTTCGGCCTGGTGGCCGTGGGCGGCGCCGTGCTCGGCGCCAAGGCATCAGCGCACGTCGATGAGGACGTCCTGCTCGCGGCGTTCGCGGCGCTGATGCTCCTCGTCGGCGGCGTGATGGCCCTTCGCCAGCTCCGGCACCACCGCACGGCCGGCGAGGACGGCGCAGGCGGCGCGAGGCGGCCCGCAACACGCAGCGCGACCTGGTCTGGACGACCCGATCATCACCTTCTCCCCGACCTTCGCCTGCGCGTGCCCACGGGCCCTCAAGGTGCTCATCACCGCCACGCTCGTCGGCCTGCTCACCGGCTTCCTGGGCGTGGGCGGCGGGTTCCTCGTCGTGCCGGCCCTCGTGGTCGGCCTGGCGCTGCCCATGACCCACGCCGCCGGCACCTCGCTGGTGGTCATCACCATCACCAGCGCCGCGGCACTGGTAGCGCGCGCCGGCGTCGGGTCCACACCCGACTGGACCCCGGTCCTGGTCCTCACCGCGACCTCCGCAGTGGCGGCCGTGCTCGGCGCACGTCTCGCAGCACGCACCGAGACCCGGCGGCTCTCGGCCGCCTTCACCGTCCTGGTCCTCGCCGTCGCGGCCTACACCGCCGTCCGCGCAGTCCCCGCCCTCCTCTGACCTCGCTCACCCACTCACCGAACGGAACCTCCATGAGCACCACCTCCGCCCGCGGGTCGAACACCCGCAACTCCGAGCTCCCCGCCTCCCCCGCCTCCGACGACCGGAGCACCGCCCGGGACCGCTCGGGCGGCTCGGCGTCTGGGTCACCGACCACGCCAAGATCGTCACCGGCGTCTGGCTGCTGCTGATCATCGGCCTGGGCGCCTTCGCCCCCCAGGTCGAGCACAACCTGTCCGGCGCCGGCTGGCAGGCCGACGGGTCCGAGTCCGTCGCCGCGCGCGAGCTCGCCCAGGACCACTTCGGCGGCAACGCCTCCTCCGCGATCCAGGTCGTCGTGCACTCCACCGACGGCCCCGTCACCGAGGGCGCCGGCGCCGACGTCCTCGCCCGCGTCACCGCGGTCCTCGAGGCCGAGCCCCGCATCGCCGACGTCGTCGCCCCCATGCCGGGAGCGACCGTGAGCGCCGACGGCCAGACCGCCATCGTCCTGGCCGGTGCCGGCGCCGACACCAACGAGATGGTCCGCGTCGCCACCGACCTCAAGGACGAGCTCCAGGACCTCTCGGTCGACGGCGTCCAGGTCAACCCGACCGGGTCCTCGCTGCTGTGGTCGGACTTCAACGAGGCCAACCTCGAGGCGATGCTCAAGTCCGAGATGGTCTCCTGGCCCGTCACCATGGCCATCCTCGTGCTCGCGTTCGGCGCCCTGGTGGCCGCCGGGCTGCCGCTGATCCTCACCCTGGCCGGGCTGGTCGCCTCGGCCGGCTCCCTGGTGCTCATCAACGAGCTCGTGCCCGTGTCGATCTGGGCGATGAACTTCGCCATGATGTTCGCCCTGGCCCTGGGCATCGACTACGCCCTGTTCCTGGTCGTGCGCTACCGCGCCTCGCGGATGGGCGCCGGCAACACCGCCCGCCAGGCGATCGCCGAGACCATGGACACCGCCGGCAAGGCCGTCCTGCTCTCCGGCGCGACCGTGCTCATCTCGCTCTCGGCCGTGATGCTCGTGCCCTCACCGTCGTTCCGGTCCATGGCCGGCGGGATCATGCTCTCGGTCGTCTTCGTCCTCGCCGCCACCCTCACCCTGCTGCCCCTGGTGCTGTTCAAGCTCGACCACCGCATCAACAAGCTCGCCCTGCCCTGGGTCAAGACCGGCGAGCACCGCTCGGCCCGGTTCGCCGCCTGGGGCGAGCGCCTGTGGAAGCGCCCCCTCGCCTACGGCCTGGCCGCGCTGGTCGTCCTGCTCGCCCTCGCCGCCCCGATCGTCGGTCTCCAGACCGCGATGCCCTCGATCAAGGTGCTCCCCTCCGACGCCAGCGCCCGGGTCGGCTACGACCTCGTCCAGGACGCCTTCGGCGAAGGCGCACCCGGCACCCTCCAGGTCGTCGCGGACGCCGCCGACGCCGACGCCACCTCGGCCGTGCTCGCCTCCGACGCCGGCATCGCCGCCGCCCTCCCGCCGCAGCCCGCCGGCGACGGCAGCGGCCTCGTGCTGATCCAGGCCGTCCCGACCGTCGACCCCTCCGACCCCGCGCTCGGCGACACCGTCGACCGGCTCCGCAGCCGAGCTGCCCGACAGCGCCCTCGTCGGCGGAGCCGCGGTGGAGAACCTCGACCTCAAGACCCAGCTCGACGACTCCACCCCGCTGGTGATCGCGGTCGTCCTGGTCCTCGGGTTCCTGCTGCTGCTCGTCGCCCTCCAGGCCCCGCTGATCAGCCTGCTCGGCACGCTGGCGAGCCTGCTGTCGACCGCCGCGGCGTTCGGCGTGGCCCGCCTGGTGTTCCAGGAGGGCATCGGCTCCGACCTGCTCGGCTTCGAGTCCCAGGGGTTCCTCGACGCCTGGGCGCCGGTGTTCTTCTTCGCCATGATCTTCGCCATCGCCATGGACTACACCGTGTTCCTGCTGGCCTCGGCCAAGGAGCACTACGAGCGCACCGGCGACCCGCACGAGGCCATGGTCGGCGCCCTGGCCCACTCCGGCCGCGTCATCTTCGCCGCCGGCGCCGTCATGGTCGCGGTGTTCTTCACCTTCGCGCTCTCCGGGCCGCTGCCGCCCAAGGAGATGGGCATCGTGCTCGGCGTCGCCGTCCTCCTCGACGCCTTCCTCGTCCGGCTCGTGCTGCTGCCCGTGATGCTCCGCCTCACCGGCAACGCCGCCTGGTGGAGCCCCGCCTGGCTGCGCCGGGTCCTGCCCACCATCACCTTCTCCCACGGCTGACCCCAGACCGCCGCCGCCCGCAACCGGGCAGCGGCACCGCGGCCGGGGACACCGGCTCCCCCCTGCCGGGCGTCCCCGGCCGCCCACCCAGCTCACCCACCTCACCAGGAGAACCAGCATGTGTCGCCCGACCGCCTGCAAGAAGTGCCACAAGACCACCTGGGCCGGCTGCGGCCGCCATGTGGCCCAAGTGCGAACCGGCGTCCCCGCAGACCAGTGGTGCTCCGGGCACCCCACGGCCGAGCGCACGCCTGGGCTTCTTCGCCGCCTCTTGAAGCGCAACTGAATGGCACGGTTTGGAGGCCAAGTTAGCGTCGACAGCATGGACCCGAGAGCACCCACGACTGCCGACCGGCGCTGCGAGATTCGGGCACCGTTGTCCGGGGCATCCCGGTGGTCCGGGTTGGCCGCTACCGCCGTGCTTGTGGTGCTCGCCATGTCGAGCTGCACGAGTCCCACAGCCGATGAGGCCGGGGCCGTGCAGGACCCGTCGGCAGCGGAGATCGCCGAGCCGTCGGTCGTGCGCGAGGCGATCACCGACGGCGCGGAGGTCATTGACGTGCGCACCCCGGAGGAGTTCTCCGGCGGTCATCTAACTGGCGCCACCAACATCGACGTGTCCACACCGGACTTCGAGGACCGCACCTCCGACCTCGATCACGCGGTGACCTACGTCGTCTACTGCGCGTCAGGGAACCGCGCCGGAACAGCCATCGAGCTGATGAGCGACCAAGGTTTCGACAACCTGGTCAATGGCGGCGGGTTCGACGACCTCGCCGCTGCGGGTCTCCCTACGACGTGACCCCGGCTGGGCGTGGCGCCCACTGCTGGTCACCCAGTTCCCGCCCGCCAGCCCGGTGCAACAACCAGCCCGCCACGATCAAGGCAACCCCGAAAGCCAAGAACCCAAAGTCCCAAATCAACGGCCCACCCAGATCATCTCGCACGTGGTGCACCCCGAGTATCTGATGGTCCACCAAGCCCTCAATCACGTTGAACAGGCCCCATCCGGCCAACACCCCACCTAGGTGGAACTTCCAGTTCGGTGGAAGCCGACCTTGACGCCACTGGTTCAACGTCACCACTGACGCCGCGACCACGGAGCACCACGACGCCACGTGGAAGAGCCCATCCGCCAACGTGTCGACCTCCAACCCCGCCACGGTCGTTGGCGGGTACTCCTCGACGTGGCTCACCATGTGATGCCACTGCAAAATCTGGTGCAACACGATGCCGTCGATGAACCCCCGAGACCGATGCCGTAAACACCCCCGCGACCTTCGACGGCGACCGACCTGCCCCTGCTGCTGTTCCGCTCGAAGTAGCCACGGTGGTTCCAGTACCCAACACCAGGTCACAGAAGCGCGACAGGGTTGACGGGACTCGCCGTCAGACCGGCCAGAACGCACAAGCGCTCATCGGCATGACAGAACGAGTTGTCATGCCGAGAGCCGGGCGTTTGGCCGTGCCCGAACTGGTCTGCATCGAGGGTTGTAACCGGTACTAAGGTCCGGACTTACTGTCTGAACATGGACCTGATGACCACAAGCGCCTGCACATTGCCCACCCGTGAACGCCCGCTGCGGTTGGCCGAGTTCGAGCAGGTCTTCGCCGAGTCGTTGACCGCGGTTGAGACTGGTGCGACCCAGGCAACACTGCGCTTGTCCGGTGGGCCCGGTTTGGGCGCTCGGCTTCAAGCCCTCACCGCTCGCGAGTCGAGCTGCTGCAACTTCTTCGAGTTCACCGTGACTGGGCCTGACGAGGACCTCTGCATGACCATCGCAGTGCCGGCCCAGCACAGTGACCTCCTCTCCTCTCTCATCCGGTCCGCAGAGCAGGCCGGGCGGGCGGCTTCGTGAACATGCGGGCGGGCGAAGTCGCCGAGGCTGCGGGCGTCAACCGCGAGACCCTGCGGTACTACGAACGACGCGGCCTCCTCGACGCTCCTGACCGAAGCCCTGGTGGCCATCGGCTTTACGACGAACAGGCGGTAGTCACGCTGCGAGTCATCAAGGCCGCGCAACGACTCGGCTTCACCCTCGACGAGGTATCTGACCTCATCCAGGCCGGGCGGCGACGTGGACGCGACGACGGCCTTCAAGGCCGAGCCCGCGCGAAACTACGGGAGGTCGAGGAACGGCTCCGCGACCTCAACACCATCCGCGACTCCCTGCGCGCAGCGATCGACGCCGGCTGCGATGACCTCCACGCCTGCGCGAGCAACGACTGCTGCCCCATCCCCTTTCACGAGATCACCCTCGGCCCACCCGCCGACCACAACGGCACCCGATGACCTCGAACGCGCCGATCACCGCCACCGCCAACGGGCGGCCCCGTCTACGCCACCTCATCGGCGGTGCAGGAGCAGCCTGCGCGATCTGTTGCGCACCGCCCCTACTCGCCGTCCTTGGCGTCACGCTCACCGGAGCAGCCGCTACTGCGGCCTCACTGGCCTTCGCCGGCATCACCTTCGCTGCCATCGTCCTGATGGCCTCGATGTCAGCGATCTGGCTCGCCCGCCGCCGTCGAGCCACCGCCTCGAGGCCGACCTCAACATGCGCCGGGCACGCGCCGTCCACGCCGAGTTCGGATAACGAAGCCAGTTGTGGATGCGGCACCCCGGATGCCTTGGACTCCGCAACGCCCTAGGCTCGCGACGTGGACACCGTGCGCAGCATCGCGCTGTTCGTAGCAGCCGCTGTCGCCGAGATCGGCGGCGCGTGGCTCGTGTGGCAAGGAGTGCGAGAGCACCGCGGTTGGCTGTTCATCGGAGCAGGCATCATCGCGCTTGGCATCTACGGCTTCGTTGCCACACTCCAGCCCGACGCCAACTTCGGCCGCATCCTGGCCGCCTACGGAGGCGTCTTCGTGGCCGGCTCCCTGCTGTGGGGCATGGCCCTCGACGGCTTCAAGCCCGACCGCTACGACGTCACCGGAGCCCTCGTCTGCCTCGTCGGCGTCGCCATCATCATGTACGCACCGGGCCGCACTGCGTGACCTTCCAGGTCAGGCGACCGTCACTGGTGCTGCCACACCTTCACCGAGGAAAGGACGAGCAGAGCAGCCAGCAACGGGATCAGCACCAGGCTGGGGACAACGCCCAAAAGCACACCACCGACCACAGTGCCGAGCACTGAACCACCAGCCATCGCGAGCAAGAACCCGCGGTTGGCGGCGAGAACGCCGAAGGACTGGTCCTGGCTGTACCGGGCGAACGCGACGAGCATCGTCGGCAGTGACACGGCCAGCGACAGGGAGCCAGCGATCTTGATGTCGATGCCGTAGAGCAACACGATGGTGGGGATCAGGAGCTCGCCGCCCGCCACGCCCATGAGAGCAGCGACGATGCCGATGGCGACACCCGCCACGACCCCGGCGACGATCTGCCAGGACCCGTCGATGCCAGAGGGACGCACATCGCCGAGATGCGTGGCGACCAGGACCACCGCGATGAACACGAGCAGGACAGCCAGGACTCGGTAGAGCGTGGCCGACCTCATCCGAGTTGCCCACGTCGCGCCCAGCCACGCACCGAGCAGACTCCCAGCCAGCAGATTGAGGATGACGGACCACTCGGATGCGACATCGGCGTACGGCACCCCGAGCAGACGGGCAGGAAGTGCGGTTGCGACGACGACCAGGCTCAACGCCTTGTTGAGCACCACGGCTTGAAGGGCGACGAACCCGAACAATCCGATCAACAGGGGCAGCCGAAACTCGGCTCCACCCAGGCCGATCATGCCGCCGAGCAGTCCGACCCCTGCGCCGGCGGCGACGGCAAGCGGCACCGACCGGCTCGCCGAGCGCGGAAGAGCCTCGGTTGGTTCGGCACTCACGCCCGTGAGCCTAGAACTCAGTCCCACGATCCGCCCGGTCTATGCCGCTCTGCGCGTCACCTGGAGTGGACACCTTGATGACACCTATCGCGCGGTCGCGAGCCGCGAGCGATTCGACGTCGACGTCGACGCCATGGTCATACCGGGCAATGCTGTCGGTGTCGGACATCGCCCTACGCACTAGGGCCGGGGCGCCCGCCTCGCGAGCTAGACCTCACCCGCGGCGCCGGCGGCGCCCATCCCATCGGCCGAGATCGGGCCTGTGAGCCGCGAGATTTGGCCTGCATTCGCGACGGCAGTGGGCATCTGAACGATGCATAGTCGATGCAAACGGACATGAAACCGGCCTCCGATCTGCGTTTCCGCAGGTCAGAGGCCGTTTTGGGTTGCTCCCCCGGTTGGACTCGAACCAACGACATCCTGATTAACAGTCAAGCGCTCTGCCAACTGAGCTACAGGGGATCGAACGTGCGGGCATACGTTAGCAAGTGCAGGTGGCCCGGACGAATCGAGATACCTCAGTCGAGCCCGACCTCGTTGCGGGCCGCGGCCAGGGCCTCGGCGGCCGCCAGCCGGACGGCCGGCGTCGTCGGGGTCGACGCCCTCGTCGTACTCGTAGACCCAGGTCAGCATGCCGGCGAGCCCCGGCGCCCGGCGGGCGATGACGCGGAGCCCGCGACGCCCCTCGAGCGGCACGTGGCGCTGGTACACCACCGAGGCGGTGACGCGCTCGCGGATGAGCTCGAGAAGGCGCCCGGGCTCCTCGACGACGAAGACGTGCTCGGGCCGGTCCTGGCCCCACGAGCCGACCTCGCTGACGCGCAGCGTCGTGGTCTCGCGGTCCCAGTCGGCCGCCTCGACCTGCTCCCACGGCACGCGGGCCGGCGCGTAGAGCGCGTCGCGGGTGCCCCCGACGACCGTGCCGTCGGCGGTCTCGGCCCACGCCAGCAGCTTCTCCCCCGCCCCGACCTCGAGATCGGGCCGGTCGCGTCGCTGACGTCTCACCGCTCGCTCCTCATGAGGGGGCCGCGATCCGGTCGCGGTAGGTGCGCCGCTGCAGCTCGAGCTTGTTGAGCTCGGCGAACAGCTCGAGGTAGACGGGGTCGGCCGGGTCGGCGCGCTGCAGGCGGGCCTTCACTGCCTCGATGCTGCGGAGCGCGGTCAGCTCGCGCAACCGCGACACGTAGAGCGTCACGTAGGCGGCGTCCGGCGTCTTCATCAGCGGCTCGACGGCAAGGGCGCTGACGGCCCGCGGCAGCATCGGGTCGCCGCTGGCGCCGGCGGCGTCGCGCGAGCCGGGCGACCCAGGCGGCGTCCTCGGCACCGGCGAGGGGTCCGCCGGCGGCCGCCACGAGCTCCCACACGGCGCGGTAGGTGGGGTGGGTGAAGTCGTCGGCCCCGATGTCGCCGGTGGTGCGTCCGATGACGATGGGCGCCTGCAGCACGAGCTTGAGGGTCTCGCGCTCGATCGCGAACCGTGGGTGGCGCGGGTCGGGGATCCTCGGCCGCTCCGGCTGCTGCTGGTCGGACGCCGCCGCCGTCGGCTGCGCGGGACGAGTCTCCGCCTGGCCGCCCGCCGGCCGCTTGGCCGCTCGCCGCACCTCCGAGAGCACGGCGTCGGTGTCGATCTCGGCCCCGATCATCCGCGAGATCTCCTGTGCGAATGCGACCACCTTCGACTGGTCGCGCACCGAGGCCACCAGCTTGGCGCTGTCGCGCACGGCGTCGACCCGGCCGTCGGCCCGGTCGAGGTCGTACTTGCTGACGATGTTGCCGAGCACGAACCGGTACAGCGGCACCCGCCGCGCTCACCAGGCCCGCACCGCGTCGTCACCGTCGCGGATGCGCAGGTCGCACGGGTCGAGGCCCTCGGGCTGGACCGCGACGTAGGTCTGGGACACGAACTTCTGGTCGCCCTCGAACGCCTTGAGCGCCGCCTTCTGCCCGGCGGCGTCGCCGTCGAAGGTGAAGATCACCTCGCCGTGGAACTCGTCGTGGTCGGCCATGAACCGCCGCAGGATCCGCGAGTGGTCCTCGCCGAACGCCGTCCCGCAGCTCGCGACGGCCGTCGTGACGCCGGCGAGGTGGCAGGCCATGACGTCGGTGTAGCCCTCGACGACGACGGCCTGCTGCGGCTTGCCGATCGAGGTGCGCGCCAGGTCGATGCCGTAGAGCACCTGGCTCTTCTTGTAGAGGGTGGTCTCGGGGGTGTTGAGGTACTTGGCCTCGATCTTGTCGTCGTCCATCATGCGGCGGGCACCGAACCCGATGGTCGCGCCGCTGGGGTCGCGGATCGGCCAGAGCAGGCGACCCGCGGAACCGGTCGTAGGCCGAGCGCCCGACCGCCACCAGCCCGGCCCCGACGGCCTCGTCCGGTGCTGAAGCCACGACCGCGCAGGTGCTTGAGCAGCGCCTCGCCGTCGCGTGGGTGCGAAGCCCATGCCGAAGTGCTCGGCCGACGCGCCGGTCGAAGCCACGCTCCTGCAGGAACGTGCGCCCGACCTGCGGCCTCGGGCCCGCGCAGCTGCTCGGCGTAGTACTCCTGGGCGACCCGGTTGGCCTCGACCAGCCGCTGGCGCGGCGGCCCCTTGGGCCGGTCGTCGCGGACGTCGCCGTCCTCGCGCCGCAGCTGGACGCCGGCCTTGTCGGCCAGCCGCTCGATCGCCTCGGTGAAGCCGAGGCCGTCGATCTTCATGAGGAACGCGACGGCGTCGCCGCCCTCCTGGCAGCCGAAGCAGTGGAAGAACTGCCGCTGCGGGTTGACGTTGAACGACGGGGACTTCTCGTCGTGGAACGGGCACAGGCCCTTCATCGAGCCGCCGCCGGCGTTGCGGAGGGTGACGTAGTCGCCGATGACCTCGTCGATGCGGACCTTCTCGCGAACTTCTGCGATGTCCTCCTCGCGGATCCGGCCTGCCACGGTGGCGATCCTACGGGCGCGCGCCGACGCTCAGTAGGCGCCGGTCGTCACGTTGTGGAGAACCTCGCCGGCGGCCCACCGGTGCAGCTGGTCGCGGACCAGCCGGTAGGCCCGCGGCCACATCGCGCTGCTCATCCCGCCGACGTGCGGGCTGACCAGCAGGCCGGGGGCCGTCCCAGAGCGGGTGGTCGGCCGGGAGGGGCTCGGGGTCGACGACGTCGATCGCCGCCGTGATGCGCCGCGACGTCGAGCGCGGCGACGAGGTCGTCGGTGACGACGACCGGGCCGCGGGCGAGGTTGACGAGCAGCGCGCCCGGCTTCATCCGCCGCAGGAAGGTCGCGTCGACCAGGCCCCGGGTCTCGTCGGTGAGCGGCACGACGAGCACCACGACGTCGGCGTCGGGCAGCAGGTCGGGCAGCTCGTCGAGGCCGTGCACGCCGCCGCGCGCCGGTGCGCGCGACGCGCGTGAGCGACCTCGACCTCGAACGGCTGCGAGCCGCGCCTCGACCGCCCGCCCGATGGCGCCGTACCCGACGAGCAGGACGCGCCGGTCGGCCAGCGAGGAGCGCCACCCGCCGGCCCAGGCGTGGCGCTGCTGGGCGCGCACGAAGTCGGGGACGCCGCGCAGCGAGGCGAGGACCAGGGTCAGGGCGAGCTCGGCGGTCGAGGCGTCGTGGATGCCGCGGCCGCTGCACAGCGTGACGCCGTCGGGCACGCGCGGCCGCGCACGTTGTCGACGCCGGCGGTCAGGGTCTGCACGACCTCGAGCGACGGTCATCCGTCGGCGATCACGTCGGCGACCTCGGGGCCGAGCCGGTAGGGCGGCACGTAGAACGCGCACGTCGCCGACGCTAGTCGGGCACGTCGCCGTCGACCGGGTCGACGACCTCGTAGCGCAGGCCGGTCGGCGGGTCGCCGAGCTCGGCGGGGTCGAAGGGCAGCCAGACGAGGGGTCTCGACGCCCCCTCGTCACGCCACGTCACCCGACCGCCGCAGAGGCGGTCGTGCCGGGCGACGGCGCGAGGCGTCGGTGAGCGAGGCGACCTGGTCGATGACGACCCGCAGCCGGGCGGCGTCGTCGGCCGCGGCGCGCCAGTCGTCGGCGTACTGGCGGTCGAGGGCGTCGGGGCCGCGGTCGCAGCAGCGCGGCGACGAGCTCGGTGAGCAGCTCGCGCTGGCGCTCCATCGGCGGCGACGCGGTCGGCGGCCTGCATCACGTAGTGGGCGGCGATGCCCTTGAGCACGGCGATCTCGAGCAGCGTCTGCTCGGGCAGCACCAGGTCGGCGCGGTAGCGCACGAACGGGCCGTCGCCGGTCGGCGAAGGTCGCCTGCTGCACGTCGCCGCAGAAGCGGCCGATCAGGTCGCTGGTGAGGTTCTTCAGCGCGGCCAGGTGCCGCCGGCTCCCGTCGTACGACGCCGTCGGCCAGCTCCCGACCGTCGAGCAGCCCGTCGAGCGCGGCGTCGAGGTCGGCGTCGCGGGCGTCGGGGAGGTACCAGTCGCGCAGGGTGTCCCAGACCGCCGGCGCGGTCGAGGCGCGGTGAGGTCGAGGCGGCCGGCGACGACGCCGTCCTCGACGTCGTGCACCGAGTAGGCGACGTCGTCGGCGAGGTCCATCACCTGCGCCTCGAGGCACTGGCGGCGGCCGGTGCCGGCGCTCGCGCATCCAGTCGAAGACCGGCACGGTCGTCGGCGTAGACGCCGAACTTGGCGGCGTCCGGCGGCCCTCGGTGCGCCGCGCTGCCACGGGTACTTGGTGCAGGCGTCGAGGGTGGCGCGGGTGAGGTTGAGCCCCACCGAGCGGTCGCCGTCGAAGGTCTTGGCCTCGAGCCGGGTGAGCAGCCGCAGGGTCTGGGCGTTGCCCTCGAAGCCGCCGCAGGCCTCGCTCACCTCGGCCAGCGCCCGCTCGCCGTTGTGGCCGAACGGCGGGTGACCGAGGTCGTGGGCCAGCGCCGCGGTCTCGGCGATGTCGGGCTGGCTGCCGAGGGCGCGGGACAGGTCGCGCGCGACCTGGGCGACCTCGAGGGAGTGCGTCAGCCGGTTGCGCACGAAGTCGTCGGACTGCGGCCCGACCACCTGGGTCTTGGCCGCCAGCCGCCGCGAGGACGCCGCGTGCACCACCCGGGCCCGGTCGCGCTCGAAGGGCGTGCGCACCGGCGCGTCGACCCGCTTGGGCGGCTCGGCGACCAGCCGCTCGCGCGCCGAGGCGTCGTAGAGGTCGGAGGCGTCCATCGCTGAGGACCCTAGGGGACTCGGTCCGAGGCACGATCCGGCCGACCTCGAGGCGCTCGCAGCGGACCTCGCCAGGTTTCGAGGCTCCGCCCTCGTCCTCGGTCGTCGATCACCGGCGGCGGACTCAGTACGTCGTGACGTGCACGTGGTCGTAGTGGTTGGCCGTGGTGCGAGCCGCGGTCGCTCATCGCAGCGCCAGCCCTCGCCGCAGCGCTGCACCGACCAGATCTGCTGGCTGTAGATGACGTAGTTGACGCCGAGCTCGGCGTAGTGCTCGCGCACGAAGTCGGCGACCTGCTGGCCGCGCGCGCCGGACACCATGATGTCGACGGCGATGCCCTGGGCGTGCTCGCCGTCGCCGCGGAACGTGCCGTAGGTGGTGATCTCGGGGAACGCGGCGCAGACGGCGGCGTGGACCTTCTTGATGTTCTCGCTGACACCGGAGGGCACCGAGGTGCCGTTGGTGCAGTCGCCGCCGAGGGCGAAGGGCTCCTCGTCGGAGAGGTAGCCGGCGGTGACCCAGCGGGTCTCGGTCTTCTGCCACACGATCTCGACGCGGCCGTAGAGCGTGCGGCCGGTCACGAGCACCTGCTCGCCGGCGGCGACCTCGCCGGTAGCTTGCCGGCCTTCTCGCCCGGCTCGGTCCAGAGGTTGAGCGCGTCGGTCGTGTAGCGCTTGCGTCTCGGCGCCGGCGATCGCCTTGCGGGTCGCGGCGGGCGCCAGCAGCAGCTCGAGCTTCGTCGGCTCGGCGGCCTCGAGCGGCCGGCGTCCTGGTTGCGCGGCGGTCGCACCGCGCAGGTCGCTGCCGCCGCGCGAGAGCGACGGCGTGGCGGTCGACGTCGCCGGCCAGGTCGGCCGGCGGCGACGGCGGTGGGTCGCCGCACGACCGGGCCGGCGCCGATGCAGCGGGGCGACGGCGGTCACGTCGGCGCCGAGGACGCCGAGCGAGACGACGCCGGCGGTGGCGAGGACGGCGAGCGGGCGCGGCGAGGGTGGCGACGGTCGGGTCGCGGCAGTCGGGCTCCGAGGAGCCGGCGGGCATTGGTGTCCCGCTTGTGGCGATGGTGAGCCACAGCGCTGATCCTTTGCGGTAGAGGTCAGGACGGTGCCCGCCGGGTCGGCGGCGGGCACGAGCGTCGAGTGAAGCACAGCGGCGCGGTGCCGGTGAATCTCTGCCGGCGATCGTCGGTCACCGGGTCGACTCGGTCACGTGTCGTGCCCCGGTCACGCGCGGCTCAGCCGCCGGTGGTCTCGCCGGCGTCCTCGCGCAGCACGCAGCCCGGTGCCGTCGGTGTCGTCGAGCCAGCCCTCGGGCAGCACGACGCGTTCGCGCGGCGCTGCCCTGGCGACCGCGCGGGGTGCCGAGCTCGGAGACCGGGAACGGCTCGGTCGGGGTCGAGGTCGGCGAGCAGGCGCGTCGAGGTCGGCGAGGGTGGAGACCAGGCCGAGCGAGCGGCGCATCGGCCCGCCGGCGGCGAAGCCCTTGAGGTACCAGGTGACGTGCTTGCGGAACTCCTTGCAGCCGCGCTCCTCCCCCATGTGCTCGCAGAGCAGCTCGGCGTGGCGGCGCATCATCGCGCGCGACCTCGCCGAGCGTCGGCAGGGTGCGCGACCTCCTCGCCGGCGAACGCGGCGGCGAGGTCGCGGAACAGCCACGGCCGGCCCAGGCAGCCGCGGCCGACGACGACGCCGGCGACGCCGGTCTGCTCGACCATGCGCAGCGCGTCGGCGGCCTCCCAGATGTCGCCGTTGCCGAGCACCGGGAGGTCGACGTGGTCGACGAGCGCGGCGATGGCGTCCCAGTCGGCCTGGCCGCTGTAGGCCTGGGCGACGGTGCGCCCGTGCAGCGCGATCGCGGCGCACCCGGACTCCTGGGCGATGCGGCCGGCGTCGAGGTAGGTGAGGTGGTCGTCGTCGAGGCCCTTGCGGGTCTTCATCGTCACCGGGACGCCGTAGGGCGTCGCGGCGGCGACCGCGTGCTCGAGGATCTGGCCCAGCAGGTTGCGCTTCCACGGCAGCGCGCCACCGCCGCCCTTGCGGGTCACCTTGGGCACGGGGCAGCCGAAGTTGAGGTCGATGTGGGCCACGCCGTACTCGCCGCACAGGATCTCGGCCGCCTTGCCGACGTAGACGGGGTCGGTGCCGTAGAGCTGCACCGAGCGGACCGTCTCCAGCTCGTCGAAGACCAGCATCTTCAGCGTCGTGCTCGTCGCGCTCGACCAGGCCGCGGCGAGGTGATCATCTCGCAGACGTAGAGGCCGGCGCCCTGCTCGGCGCACAGCCGGCGGTAGGCGGCGTTGGTGATGCCGGCCATCGGCGCGAGCACCACCGGGGTGTCGACCTCGACCGAGCCCAGCGTCAGGCCGTGCGTGAGGGTCACCGGTCGCCCTCGTCGCCCTTGCCGCCCTTGTCGCCCGTGCCCTTCCCGCCTCGGCCCTTCGCCCTTGCCCTTGTCCTTGGGCTTGTCGGGCTTGTCGAGGTCGGTCACCTCGCCGGTCCAGGTGAGCGGGACGACGCCCTCGGGCGGGCGGAACATCACCGGCGTCGAGGGTGCGCCCCTCGGGCACGAGGAAGATCAGGCAGCTGGTGGCCGCGTCGCCGGGGGCGAACACCGCCGGCAGCAGCGAGCCCGGGCACGGCTCGAAGTCCTGCTCGATGCCGGTGGGCGGCACGAGCGACTGGTCGTCGGCGACGGCGTAGAGGGGCAGCTGCCGGCCGCCGAGGTCGGTGGCGCCGCGGTTGATCGTGACCGGCGGTGACGAAGTACGGCGTCGCGCCTGGCCTCCGCGCCCTCGAGGTCGTAGTCGGCGAGCGACTTCGCGACGGTGGTGACCTCGATCTTGTTCACCTTGGTCTCGACGACCCCCACCAGGTCCTGCCGCGGCGTCCAGCCGCCGACCGCGGGCTCCTTGAGCGCCAGCTCGGTGCCCGGCTCGGTCAGCGTGATGCCGTCGGGGATCGGGAGGTAGGCCGCGGGGTCGGTGCCGTCGGTGGCGTCGGGGTCGGCCGTCGGGCGCCGTCGGCTCGGTGGTCGGCTCCGAGGTCGGCGCGGTGGACGGCCCGTCGCCGGGCTCGCCGTCGTCGCCGCACCCGGCGAGCAGGCCCAGCAGCAGGAGCGCCGCGCGAGCGTCGTCCGCGCGTGTCATCGTCAGGCACCCACGAGACGCTCGGCGACGTAGCGCGTGATGCCCTCGAGCGGCACGCGCTCCTGCGCCATCGTGTCGCGCTCGCGCACGGTCACCGCGTCGTCCTCGAGGGTCTCGAAGTCGACGGTCACGCAGAACGGGGTGCCGATCTCGTCCTGGCGGCGGTAGCGCTTGCCGATGGCGCCGGCGTCGTCGAAGTCGACGTTCCAGCCCCGGCGCAGCTCGGCGGCGAGGTCGCGCGCCTTGGGCGAGAGGTCGGCGTTGCGGCTCAGCGGCAGCACCGCGACCTTGATCGGCGCCAGCCGCGGGTCGAGCCGCAGCACGGTGCGCTTGTCGACGCCGCCCTTGGTGTTGGGCGCCTCGTCCTCCTCGTAGGCGTCGACGAGGAACGTCATCAGGCTGCGGCTCAGGCCCGGCCGCCGGCTCGATGACGTAGGGCACGTAGCGCTCGTTGTTGGCCTGGTCGAAGTAGCTGAGGTCCTTGCCCGAGGCCTCGCCGTGGGTCCGGAGGTCGAAGTCGGTGCGGTTGGCGATGCCCTCGAGCTCGCCCCACTCCGAGCCCTGGAAGCGGAACCGGTACTCGATGTCGACGGTGCGCTTGGAGTAGTGGCTCAGCTTCTCCTTCGGCGTGCTCGTAGTGGCGCAGGTTGTCCTTGTCGATGCCGAGGTCGATGTACCAGCGCGGTGCGCTCGTCGATCCAGTACTGGTGCCACTCCTCGTCCTCGCCGGGCTTGACGAAGAACTCCATCTCCATCTGCTCGAACTCGCGGGTGCGGAAGATGAAGTTGCCCGGCGTGATCTCGTTGCGGAAGCTCTTGCCGATCTGGGCGATGCCGAACGGCGGCTTGGTGCGGCTGCTGGTCACCACGTTGGCGAAGTTGAGGAAGATGCCCTGGGCGGTCTCGGGCCGCAGGTAGTGCAGGCCCGACTCGTCCTCGATGACGCCGAGGTAGGTCTTGAGCAGGCCGGAGAACTGGCGCGGCTCGGTCCAGGCGCCGCGGGTGCCGCAGTTGGCGCAGGCGATGGTCGCCAGGTCGACGGCGTCCGGGTCGTCGAGGCCCTTCTTCTCGGCGGCCGCCTCCTGCAGGTGGTCGGCGCGGAACCGCTTGTGGCAGCTCTGGCACTCGGTCAGCGGGTCGGTGAAGGTCGCGACGTGACCGCTGGCCTCCCAGGTCTGCCGGGGCAGGATGATGGAGGAGTCGAGGCCGACGACGTCGTCGCGCATCTGCACCATGGACTTCCACCACTGGCGCTTGATGTTCTCCTTGAGCTCGACCCCGAGCGGGCCGTAGTCCCACGCGGAGCGGGTACCGCCGTAGATCTCGCCGCACGGGTAGACGAAGCCTCGGCGCTTGGCGAGCGAGACGACGTTGTCGACGGCGGACGGCGGCGGCTTGGCCACGGCGGAGCTCCTGGCTCTCGGGTTCGGTCGGCTGGCTGCCGATCGTGGAAGCGATCAGCCTAACGACCGCGTCTGCTGGATATTGAGGTCGGTCCCGGGGTCGGCGACCTCGTAGGCACTGGGCTCGTCGAGGGCACGGCTCAGCGTCGCCACGGCGTGGAGCTTGACGTCGTAGGACGACAGCGCCCGCCGGTAGGCGCCGACGTGCTCCCAGGTGGTGGTCAGCAGCCACAGCTCGGGGTCGTCGACGTTGCGGCCCATGGTGCCGTGGCGGTAGCCCGGCCGCGCGGCCAGCGCCTCGTGCGCCCGCTGCAGGTCGGCGCGGAACGCCTCCCCCTCGGGTTCCGGCACCCGGAAGCGGTTCACGACGATCACGTGATGACTCTAGGGTCGAGCCATGACCGCCCCCGCCGAGCTCCCGTACGAGAAGCCCCAGGCCTCGCCTACCCGGCCGCCCCGTGGCAGATGGTCGGCTCGCTGTGGCTCAGCGTGTTCCGGCTCAAGCAGGACGTCGACGCGCTGCGTCCGGCCGGCATCTACGGCGCCGCGTTCGTCTCCTACGAGGAGGGGTCGCCGTTGACCTACTCCGAGCTGCTGGTCGCCCGGGCGCTGCCGAGGAGCGAGGGCAGGGGCCGCAAGGTGAGCATCACCGACATCTGGGTCGACTCCCCCGCGTCGGTGGCCGGTGGCCGCGAGCTGTGGGCGATCCCCAAGGGGCTGTGCGACTTCGAGCTCGACACCGCCCACCGCGGCCCGCTCTCGAGCACCGAGTGGTCGGCGTCCCTGGAGCGGCGCCCGATCGCGAGCGCCTCCTTCCGCGACGTGTCGCGGGTCGCGCCCGCGCCTGCCGTTCAAGGGCGAGACCTGGCAGCCGGAGCTGCCCGAGGGCGGCGGCGAGAAGGGCGCGACCCTGCAGGGGTCATCCAAGGCCCTCCCGGCCCGGGCCCACTGGGACTTCGCCGCCGACGGCCCGCTCGGGTTCATGCGCGGGGCGAGGCAGCTGGCCTCGTTCCGGCAGGCCTCGTTCCGGATGTCGTTCGGCTGACGCACCGCTGATGGTCAAGGGACGCCCCGAGCCGGACCCCGGGCTCGTCGCGCGGGTGGCGCGGATCGCGCTGGCCCTGCCGGAGGCCTACGAGGAGGACGCCTGGACCGGCGTCCGCTGGTGCGTGCGCGACGAAGAACTTCGCGCACGTCCTGGTCTCCACGCCCGACCGGATGTCGGACTACGCCGGCCGGCTGCCCGAGGGGCCGGTCCCGATCCTGACCTTCCGCTCGCACGGCGACGAGCTGCTCGCCCTCGTCAACGCCGGCCCGCCGTTCCTGAAGCCGCCGTGGTCGCCGACCGTCGTCGCGATGGTGATCACCGACGGCACCGACTGGGACGAGGTGGCCGAGCTGGTGACCGAGAGCTACCGGTTCCTGGCGCCGCAGAAGCTGGCGCGAACGGTGGTCGAGGTGCCCCGACCGAGGAACGAGGGAGGGGCCTCGAGACCTCGGTGACGTCCGCTGCCATGCCGTGCGTCGACCTCGAGCTGCCGGAGTCTCGAGGCTCGTCGCTCGTCCCTCGCTCCTCGCACCTCGACCACCGTCGAGGACGTCGTCCTCGTCCTCGGTCGCCTTGCGGGCGGAGTCGCGGATCTCGAACACCTCGGTGGCGAAGTCGCCGATGACCGAGGCGACGTCGCGGACGGCGGCGGTGATGATCGTGGCGACCTGGCCGACGGTCGAGGCGGCGGCCTCGGCCGCCGCCTGGACCGAGTCCTTGCCGATCTCGGCCTTCGACAGCTTGTCGGGGGTCATCGGGCCGTCCTCGTGCTGAGCCATGCGTCCCAGTGTGACGCCATGACGGGCGTCACTTCTTCTTGGGGGGCAACGCCATGCGGCAGATCTTCGCGGCGACCGAGCCGAGCTGCTTGTGGAGCGGGCCGGTGTTGTACTGCAGGCCGTAGCGCTCCGTGATCTCGCGGACCTCCTCGGCGATCTGCGGGTAGCGCCGCGCCGGCAGGTCGGGGAAGAGGTGGTGCTCGATCTGGTGGGAGAGGTTGCCCGACATCAGGTGCAGCAGCTTGCCGCCGGAGATGTTGGCCGAGCCGAGCAGCTGCCGGTAGTACCAGTGGCCGCGCGACTCGTTCTCGCACTCCTCCTCGGTGAACGTCGCGACGCCCGCCGGGAAGTGGCCGCAGAAGATGATGTTGAAGGCCCAGATGTTGCGGACCAGGTTGGCGGTCGCGTTGCCGGCGAGGGTCAACGGGAACAGCGGGCCGGTGAGCGCCGGGAACAGCACGTAGTCCTTGAGCGCCTGGCGCTTGACCTTGCGCATGATGCCCGCGTGGAGGGCCTTGTTCTCCGACATCGTCCGCTTGCCGGCGACGATGTTCTCGACCTCGAGGTCGTGCATCGCGACGCCCCACTCGAAGAACACCATGAGCAACAAGGCGTAGATGCGGGTTGCCCAGGTAGTAGGGGTGCCACTTCTGGTCCTCGTCCATGCGGAGGATCCCGTAGCCGATGTCGCGGTCCTTGCCGAGCACGTTGGTGAACGTGTGGTGGATGTAGTTGTGGCTGTACTTCCACTGCTCGCCGGGGCAGACGTTGTCCCAGTCGTACATGCGCGAGTTGAGGCCCGGGTCGCCCATCCAGTCGTACTGGCCGTGCATGACGTTGTGGCCGATCTCCATGTTCTCGAGGATCTTGGAGACGCTCAGCGACGCGACCGCGAGCGGCCAGGCCGGCGGCAGGTAGAACAGGGCGCGGCCCGCGACCTCGAAGCCCCGCTGCATCTTCACGATGCGACGGATGTAGTCGGCGTCCTCCTCGCCGAGGTCGGCGAGGATCCGCTGGCGGATGGCGTCCATCTCGGCGCCGAACGCGTCGAGCTGCTCGGCGGTCAGCTTCTTGGTCTGCTCGAGGTCGATCGTCTCCAGGACGTCGCTCGGGCGGTCGATCGGGAGTGCGGACATGGTGGTGGTGTCCTTTCGCTCGCGGGTGGCGGTGGTCAGAGCTCGACGGAGCAGTCGCCCTCGGGGGCGCTGACGCAGATCTGGATGTCCTCGTCGGGGAGGGAGGAGGTGGCGCCGGTCAGCACGTTGCGGACGGTGCCCTCGGTCTTGCGGGAGGTGCAGGAGAAGCAGATGCCCATGCGGCAGCCGAACTCGGGTCGGAGGCCGAGCGCCTCGGCCTGCTCGAGCAGCGTGGCGCCGCTGTTGGCCGCCTCCCGGCCCGAGCGGGTGAAGGCGACGTCGCCCTGTGCTGATTCCGGGCCGCTGCCCGTGGCCGGCTTCGGGGCCTTGAAGAACTCGGTGCGCAGCTTCGAGCTCTCGCCGTAGGCGGCGGCGACGAGCTCCATCAGCCCGGCGGGGCCGCACGCCCAGGTGTCCGTGCCGGCGTAGTCCGGCACCAGGCGGCGCAGCTCGAACTCGGAGAAGACGTGGTCGCCGTGGCGCAGGTGGACCGTCACGTCGTTGTCGGCGGCGGCGATGGCGGCCAGCTCGTCGGCGAAGATCTGGTCGGCCTCCGAGCGGGCGTAGTGGAGGAAGGTGACCTTGCGACCGGCCCTGCCGTCGTAGCCGTCACGCAGCAGGGTGCGGACGATCGACATCGCCGGGGTGATGCCGGAGCCCCCGGTGATGAAGAGCAGGTGGTTGTTGGTCGGGGTGGCCGGGCTCTCGTCGAGGGTGAACTCGCCCTGGGCCTGGCTGAGGTGGACGATCCCGCCGGGCTCCGCCTCCACGAGGGCCTTGGACACCTGGCCCTCCTCGTGCGACCGGATGGTGAGCGTGATCCGCTCGCCCGGCACCGACGCGGCGGAGGAGATCGTGAAGCACCGCGTCATCCGCTTGGCCGAGCCGGGCAGGTCGATGCCGACCTGCACGTACTGACCGGCGCGGTGACCGCGCCAGGTCGAGGTGGGCTGCAGGGTGATGGTGGCGACCGCGGGACCGTCGCTGCCGGGGTTCTCGCGCCGGACGTCGACGACCCGGGCGCGCACCTCCTCGGCGGCCCACATCGGGTTGACCATCTCGAGGTAGCGGTCGACGCCGTGCGGGGTCGCGAGCGCCGCCAGGACGCGCGACCGCGAGGATGCGGCGCCCGACGCCGCCGACGACGGGGCCGAGGGTCGGGCCGAGTGGGGCGGTGGTGCTCATGTCGCCTCCGAAGATTGGGTGTACGTCTGTACACCCAAAGCATCCCCGGTGCGAGGGCGAAGGGTCAAGCGCATCGCGCCGTGAGTGTGGACACACGTGCACCGACTACCATCGACGGGTGACCGAGACCCGGGTCGAGCGCAAGGAGCGCACCCGCCGAGCGATCCTCGACGCCGCGCTGGCCCTCTGCGAGGAGAGCAGCCTGGTCGCGCTCTCGCTGCGGCAGGTCGCCAAGGAGGTCGGGATCGTGCCGACCGCCTTCTACCGCCACTTCGACTCCATCGAGTCCCTGGGGCTGGCGCTCGTCGACGAGTCGTTCGTCTCGCTGCGCGCGATGCTGCGCGACATCCGCAGCACCGACCCGTCCTTCCGCGACATCGTCGACCGCTCCGTCGACACGCTGGTCAGCCACGTGCAGCAGGAGCGCCAGCACTTCGCCCTCATCGTGCGCGAGCGCGCGGCCGGGCCGCCGGCGGTCCGTGGCGCCGTGCGGCACCAGGTCGAGCTCGCCGAGCGCGAGCTGGCGACCGACCTCGCCCGGCTCACCGACCCGGCGTCGTGGTCGGCCGAGGACCTGCGCGTGCTTTCGAACCTGATCGTGACGGCGATGGTCGCCACCGCCGAGGCGATCATCGAGGCCGGTGGCCGCGCCCCGGTGGAGAAGCAGGTCGCCGAGACCGCCCGCGCCCAGCTGCGCATGGTGATCATCGGCGCGCTCAACTGGCGCTCGCAGAACGGCGGTTGAGGTGCCCGCCCCGAGGAACGAGGGGTGGGCCTCGAAACCTGGTGAGGTGACGGGCCGACCGGTGGGGAGTCCTGACGCTGCGGGGTCTCGAGGCTCGTCGCTCGTGCCTCGCTCCTCGCACCTCGACCACCGTTAGGGTCGGGCGCATGGAGCACGAGGAGTACGCCGCCCACGACGCCGTCGGTCTCGCCGAGCTGGTCAGGCTCGGCAAGGTGACCGCGTCCGAGCTGATGGACGCCGCCCGCGCGCGGGCGGCCGAGGTGAACCCGGCGATCAACGCCGTCGTCGTCGACGTCGACCCGCCGGTCTCCTCCGACGCCGGGACCGGTGGCCCGTTCGCCGGCGTCCCGTTCGTGCTCAAGGACCTGCACCAGGACCTGGTCGGCTACCCGACGTCCGGCGGCTCGCGCTCGCTGTCGACCCTGAAGGCAACCGAGAACGCCACGGTGACCCAGCGCTGGCTCGACGCCGGCCTCGTGGTGTTCGGCAAGACGAACTCCCCCGAGTTCGGCGCGAAGGGCATCACCGAGCCGGTGCTGTTCGGGGCGGCCCGCAACCCGTGGAACACCGACCACACCCCCGGCGGGTCGTCGGGCGGCTCGGCGGCGGCCGTCGCCGCGGGCATCGTGCCGTGCGCCGGCGCCAGTGACGGCGGTGGGTCGATCCGGATCCCTGCCTCCGCGTGCGGGCTGTTCGGGCTCAAGCCCTCGCGCGGCCTCGTGCCGGGCGGGCCGGCGCGCACCGAGGGCCTGGTGGGTTCGGCCACCGACGGGGTGATCTCGCGCAGCGTCCGGGACAGCGCCGCCATGCTCGACGTCCTCGCCGGCGCGGCGCCCGAGTCGCCGTACCTGCCCGCCCTCCCCGACGGCGGGTACGCCGCCGAGGTGGGCCGCTCCCCCGGCACCCTGCGCATCGCGCTCTGCACCGCCAGCTCGATCAACCCGACCCCGGACCCGGAGGCCGTCGCGGCGGCGAGGGCCACCGCGGAGCTGCTCGAGGAGCTCGGCCACGAGGTGGTCGAGCTCGACACCGCCCCGTTCGACGACGCGGCCCTGGCCAAGGACTTCCTCACCAGCTGGTTCGTCTGGCTGGCCCACTCGGTCGACGAGGCCAAGCGGGTGACCGGCGCCGGCGACTCCGGCTTCGAGGACGACACCCTGCTGATGTCGGCCATCGGCCGCGCCACGAACGCCGTCGACCTGGTCCGCGCGCTGGAGAACCGGCACGTCCACACGCGCAGGCTGGCGGAGTTCCACCGCACCCACGACCTGCTGCTCACGCCCACCACGGCGATGGCGCCGCCGAAGGTCGGGCAGTTCGACCTGCCCCGGCCGATGGTGCTGGCCCAGAAGGCCCTGCTCACCGCCCGTGCCGGCGGCCTGCTGCGGTTCACCCCGCTCGTCGACCAGCTGATCACCGAGAACCTCGGCTGGGTGCCCTACACCCAGCTCGCCAACCTCACCGGCCGTCCGGCGGTGTCGGTGCCCCTGCACTGGACGGCCGACGGCCTGCCCATCGGCTCCCAGCTCGTCGGCGCCCTCGGCACCGACGGGCTGCTGCTGCGGCTCGCGGCGCAGCTCGAGGAGGCGCGGCCCTGGGCCGACCGGCGGCCGCCGATCTGACCACGTGTGGTGGTCGAGGTGCCGGGCGCGAGGCACGAGTGCTCGGCCTCGAGACCCGGTGAGGTCATCTGCCAGGACGAGCGGAGCCTTCGCCCTGCGGAGATCTCGAGGCTCCTCGGTCGTCCCTCCCTCGTCGCACCTCGATCACCGTCGGTGGGTCATCACGGGCGGGGCACGACCGGCCGCACGGTGACCTCGGGGATCGTCGCCCCGGGCGGCAGATCGAGCACGTGCAGGATGGTGTCGACCACCGTCTCGGGGGTCAGCCAGTTGGCCGGGTCGTAGACCCGGCCCTCCTGCTCGTGCACCTTCTCCTGCATCGGCGTGGCGGTCCTGCTCGGGAACACCGAGGTCACCCGGACGCCGTGCTCGACCTCCTCGGCGCGCAGCGAGTCGGCCAACGCGCGCAGGCCGAACTTGCTGGCGGCGTAGGCCGACCAGGTGGGGCTGGCGACGAGGCCGGCCGACGAGCTGACGAACAGCACCAGGCCGGACGCCGCGCGCACGGCCGGGAGCGCGCGGCGGGTGAGCACGGCGGGGGCGACCAGGTTCACGTCGACCTGCTCGCGCCACTGGGCGTTCGTCGCCTCGGCGACGGTGCCGAGGTCGACGACGCCGGCGACGTGCATGACCGAGTCGAGCCGGTCCGGCAGGTCGACCGACTCGCAGGAGGACGGGTCGGCCAGGTCGGCCACCACGGTGGCCGCGCCCGGGTAGCGCGTGCCGAGCTCGGCCGCGCGCTCCTGCGACCTGGCCACCAGCACCAGGGAGTCGCCGCGGGCGTGCAGCCGGTCGGCGAGGACGGCTCCGATGCCGGAGCCCGCGCCCGTGACGAGGTGGGTCGCCATCAGCCCGCCATCAGCTCGTGAAGACGATCTTGCCGAAGACGTCGCCGCCGGCCATCGCCTCGAAGCCCTGCCGGGCGTCGGTGAGGGCGACCTCGCGGTCGATCAGCGGCTTGAGCCCCGTGGCGTCGAGGAGCGAGACCAGCGAGGCCAGCTCGTCGCGCGTGCCCATGGTGGAGCCGACCACGCTGAGCTGCAGGAAGAAGATGCGGGTGAGCTCGGCGTCGTCCAGCTTCGGGCCGGACGTCGTGCCGCTGATGACGATAGTGCCGCCGGGGCGCAGCGCGCGGATCGAGTGCGTCCACGTGGCGCGACCGACCGTCTCCATGACGGCGTCCACCTTGACCGGCAGGCGGGCGCCGGACTCGAACACCTCGTGCGCCCCGATCTCGAGGGCGCGGGCCCGCTTGGCCTCGTCCCTGCTGGTCGCGAGCACCCGGAGGCCGGCCGCGCGGCCGAGCATGATGCAGGCGGTCGCGACGCCACCCCCGGCACCCTGCACCAGGACGGTGTCGCCGGCCTTGAGGCCGCCCCGGGTGAAGAGCATCCGGTACGCGGTGAGCCAGGCCGTCGGCAGGCACGCCGCCTCGGCGAAGGAGAGCGACGCCGGCTTCGGCACGACGTTGCGGCGCGGGACGACCACCTGCTCGGCGAGCGTGCCCTGGTGCCGCTCGGAGAGCAGCGAGCGCTTCGGGTCGAAGGTCTCGTCGCCGGTCCAGGAGGGGTCGTTGATGACCGCGTGGACGACGACCTCGTTGCCGTCCTCGTCGATCCCGGCGGCGTCGCAGCCCAGGATCATCGGCAGCTGCTCCTGCTTGAGCCCGACCCCGCGCAGCGACCACACGTCGTGGTGGTTGAGGGAGGCGGCCTTGACGGTCACCGTGGTCCAGCCGTCGGGGGCGACGGGGTCGGGACGGTCCCCGAGCACTAGCCCTTCGAGGGGGTTGTCAGCGTTGAAGGACTCGGCGTAGACAGCGAACATGGCCTCGACAGTAGTGGCGCGTCACCTGTGCGTTACGTGGGGTGTCTAGCGTGGAACACATGGACCACCCGACCGTCGTCGTGCTGTTCGGCGCCACCGGCGACCTCGCCAAGCGCAAGCTGCTGCCCGGGTTGCTGCGGCTCTTCGAGGACGACATGGTCCCCGAGATGCGGGTCGTCGCGACCTCCCTCGAGGACCTCGACTCCGCCGGCTTCGACACCGTGGCGCGCGCCGCGTGCGAGGAGTTCGGCAAGGGCGAGGTCACCGACGAGCGGTGGGCCCCCTTCAGCCGCCACCTGAGGTACGTGCCGACCTCGGCCGGGCCCGAGGCGCTCGCGACGTGCGTGAAGGAGATGGAGGCCGAGCTCGGGCCGGCCTCCGAGGTGAGGCGGCTGCACTACCTGAGCGTGCCGCCCAAGGCCGCCCTCAACGTCGTCCACCAGCTCGAGGCCGCCGGCCTGGTCGAGCGTTCGCGCGTGGTCATGGAGAAGCCGTTCGGCACCGACCTGGCGAGCGCGAAGGCGCTCAACGACGAGGTGCACCAGGTCTTCGCCGAGGACCAGGTCTTCCGCATCGACCACTTCCTCGGCAAGGAGGCCGCGCAGAACATCCTGGCGTTCCGCTTCGCCAACGGCCTCTTCGAACCGATCTGGAACCGGCAGTTCATCGACCACGTGCAGATCGACGTCCCCGAGACCCTCGGGCTCGAGGGCCGAACCGCGTTCTACGAGTCGACGGGCGCCTACCGCGACATGGTCGTGACCCACCTCATGCAGGTGCTGGCGTTCATGGCGATGGAGCCGCCGACCTCGCTGGCCCCCGGGCCGATCGGCGAGGAGAAGCTCAAGGTCTTCAGGTCGATGAAGCCGATCGAGCCGGCGGACGTCGTCCGCGGCCAGTACTCCGGGTATCGCGGCAAGGAGGCCGTCGCCGACGACTCCGACACCGAGACCTTCATCGCGCTCAAGGTCGAGATCGACAACTGGCGCTGGGCCGGCGTCCCGTTCTACCTGCGGACCGGCAAGAAGCTGGCCGAGGGCGCCCGGATCATCTCGATCGCGTTCAAGGAGCCGCCGCTCTCGATGTTCCCGCACGGGTCGAACGCGGGCATGCAGGGCCCCGACCACCTCACGTTCGACCTGGCCGACCAGTCGCGGATGTCGCTGTCGTTCTACGGCAAGCGGCCCGGGCCGGGGATGAAGCTGGAGAAGCTGTCGATGCAGTTCGCCACCGTCGACACCTCCTCGACCGGGCTCGTGCTCGAGGCCTACGAACGCCTGATCCACGACGCGATGCGCGGCGACCACACCTTGTTCACCTCGGCCGCCGGCATCGAGACCCTGTGGGAGAAGTCGCAGCAGCTCATCGACAACCCGCCACCGGTCCGCAGCTACGCGCCCGGGTCGTGGGGGCCGAACGCCATCCACCAGCTCATCGCGCCCCACGCGTGGCGGCTGCCGTTCGAGCGCGTCTGGCGCGACCCGAACAAGTTCGGCTAGCCACACCCGCGGTGGTCGCTACTTGCGGGCGACCCCGTCGGCGCGGGCGGCGGCCGAGACGGCGGCAGCCACGGCCGGCCCGACGCGGGGGTCGAACGGTGACGGGATCACGTAGTCCTCGGCGAGCTGGTCGCCGACGAGGTCGGCGATCGCGTTGGCCGCGGCGAGCTTCATGCCCTCGGTGATCGCGCTGGCGTGCACGTCGAACGCGCCGCGGAAGATGCCGGGGAAGGCGAGCACGTTGTTGATCTGGTTCGGGAAGTCGGAGCGACCCGTGGCCACGACGCGGGCGTAGGTGTGCGCGATGTCGGGGTGCACCTCGGGCGTCGGGTTGGCCATCGCGAAGATGATCGCCTCGGGCGCCATCCGGGCGATGTCCTCCTCGGGGATGGTGCCGCCGGAGACGCCGAGGTAGACGTCGGCACCGTCGAGGGCGTCGGCCAGGCTGCCGGACCGGCCCGTCTTGTCGGCCGTCATCTCGGCGAGCGCCTTCTTGACCGGGGTCAGGTCGCCACGCGAGGAGTGCACGATGCCCTTGCGGTCGGTCACGGCGAGGTCGGTGATGCCGGCCTCGATGAGGATCTTGGCGATCGCGACGCCGGCCGCGCCGGCACCGGAGATCACCACGCGCGTCGTCCCCGGCTGGCGCCCGGTGAGGGTCAGGGCGTTCTTGAGCGCGGCGAGCGCGACGACGGCGGTGCCGTGCTGGTCGTCGTGGAACACCGGGATGTCGAGGCGCTCCTTGAGCCGGTCCTCGATCTCGAAGCAGCGCGGGGCCGAGATGTCCTCGAGGTTGATGCCCCCGAAGCTGGGCGCGAGCCGCACGACGGTCTCGATGATCTCCTCGGTGTCGGTGGTGTCGAGGCAGATCGGGACGGCGTCCACGCCACCGAACTGCTTGAACAGCACCGCCTTGCCCTCCATCACGGGCATCGCCGCGGCCGGGCCGATGTCGCCGAGGCCGAGCACGGCGGTCCCGTCGGAGACGACGGCGACGACGTTCGGGACCCAGGTGTAGTGCTGCGTGTAGGACGGGTCGGCCGCGATCGCCTCGCAGACCAGGGCGACGCCGGGGGTGTAGGCGAGCGACAGGTCGTCGCGGCCCTCCAGCGCGACCGTCGAGACGGTCTGCATCTTGCCCCCGACGTGGAGGTCGAAGACGGGGTCGCCCGCGCGCGGGTGGGAGTCGGTGTCAGCCACGGTGGGATACTTCCACAACGCGGTGCACCCCTCCGGTCCGTCTCGGGGAGACCCGGGTCACAGGAGTCGCGGGCGCGGCCAGAGCCGGCAGCGGGCGACCCCGAGCACGTCGTGGTCGGGCACGGCACCCCGGGCGCGGGAGTCGCAGGAGCCCCTCGGCGGCGTTGTCGCTCAACAGCCACCAGCCGCTCTCGCGCCGCTCCGCGACCCGCTTGACCTTGACGATGCCGTCGGCGAACCGGGCCACGACGACGTCGCCGACGGCCGGCGTCCGCCCCTGCCGCACCAGCAACCGGTCGCCGTCGCGCAGGGTCGGCAGCATCGAGCGGCCTCGCACGACCACCACCCGCAGGGGTCTGGATGAGGTCGGCGGCACGCGGAGTAGTGTCGCAAGCGTTGCCCAGCCCACGAACGAGAGGACTTCCATGCTCTCCCGCATCTTCGCCCCGACCATCGAGGCACAGGCGCACTGCGACCTGCCCTGCGGCGTCTACGACCCCGCCCAGGCCCGGATCGAGGCCGAGTCGATCAAGGCGATCATCGCCAAGGTCGCCGACAACGACGACCCCGACTTCCGCACCCGCGCGATCCTCATCAAGGAGCAGCGCTCCGAGCTCGTCAAGCACCACCTGTGGGTGCTCTGGACCGACTACTTCAAGCCCCCGCACTTCGAGAAGTACCCGCAGCTGCACACCCTGGTCAACGAGGCCACCAAGCTCGCGGGCGCCTCGGGCACCAAGGGCGAGCTCGACGCCGACGTGGCCGACAAGCTGCTCGCCAAGATCGACGAGATCGCCGAGATCTTCTGGGAGACCAAGAAGGCCTGAGGCATCCCAGCAGCAGCACGTCGTACGTCCCGTGACCCGTCGGTCACGGGACGTACGACGTTGATGGCGACGTCAGGAGCGACGGCATGAGTGAGGAGCTGTCGGGACCGGACCTGTGGGACGCCGAAGCCGTGACCTTCGACGACGAGGTCGACCACGGCCTCACCACGCCGGAGGCGGTCGCGGCCTGGCGGGCCCTCCTGCTCGGGCACCTGCCGGCCGCCCCCGCCCGGGTCGCCGACCTCGGGTGCGGCACCGCGACCCTGGCCTGCCTCCTCGCGGCGGAGGGGTACGCGGTCGACGGGGTGGACTTCTCCCCCGCCATGGTCGAGCGCGCGCAGACGAAGGCCACCGGGCTCGACCGGGTGACGGTCCGCCTCGGCGACGCGGCCGACCCGCCGCTCGAGGACGGGCTCTACGACGTCGTGCTGTCGCGTCACGTGCTCTGGGCGATGCCCGACCCGCTCGCGGCCCTGCGTCGTTGGGAGCGGCTGCTGGTGCCGGGCGGCTCGCTCCTGCTCGTGGAGGGCTCGTGGTCGACCGGGGCGGGCCTGACCTGCGAGCGGACCACCGACCTGCTCCGCTCGGTCGGCCGGACGCCGGTCTCGCTGGCCCTCGACGACCCTGCCTACTGGGGCCGGCCGATCACCGACGAGCGCTACCTGGTCGCCGGCTGAGGCCTGGCACGATGCCCCGGTGAGCACCGCCGAACCGCCGGACGGCGCCCGTGCCGCGGCGCGAGCGCTGCGGAAGGTGCTCGTGTGGCCGCCCGACCTGGCGCCCACCGACCGCTTCGTGCCGCTCGCCGACCTCGACCTCGCGGCGTACGCCGAGGCGGTCTGCCGGCGCCTCGGCGGCCCGCCGGCACGCGTGGGGTGGTCGGCGGTCGTGATGGGGCTCGCGTCGCGGCTGTGGTCGGTGAGCGTCGTGCCGTTCGCCACCGACGGCGTCGTCATCGACCCGGGCTGCCTGCTGGCGAGCGACGACGACGGCGCCCTCGTGCTCGGCGTCCGCGAGCCCGGCGGCGCGGCGGGCGGGTCGGTCGCCGACCTCGAGGCGGCCGTCCGCGCGGTGCTGGTCCCGCTGGTGACCCACGCCGCGGTGGCGGCCGGGGTCTCGGAGCGGCTGCTCTGGGGCAACGTCGCCGCCAGCCTGCACGCGGTCCCCCGGGTGCACGACCTGCCGGCAGCCGCCGGCGTGGTCGGGACGCTCCTGGCGCACCCCGACCTCGCCGACGAGCTGGTGGTCACCGGCGGGCGGGCCCGGCGGACGACGTGCTGCCTCTTCTACCTCGCCCCGGGCGCCGGGTTGTGCGGCGACTGCGTGTTCGACCGGGTGCCGCGGGGACGCGACGCCGGCTGACGACGCGGGTGTGGGACATCTCGCACGCCCGGCCACGTGACCCGGTGCCGGCCGACGGGCGAGGATGCGCCGCATGCCGTCGACCGCACCGACCCTGTGGGAGTCCGTGATGGGCGGCGCCGACTCAGCCACCACGATTCGGGTCGGGGACGACGTGCGCTCGCGCGGCGCGCTGACCGAACGGGCGACGGTGCTGGCCGGTCGCCTGCAGCACGAGCTCGCACCCGGCCAGGCGCTCGCCGTCCACGCGGAGGCCAGCCAGGCGACGCTGACGGCGGTGGCCGCCGGGATCCTGGCCGGCAGGCCGATCGTCCCGGTGCCGCCCGACAGCGGCGACCTCGAGCGGGCGCACGTGTTGGACGACTCCGGTGCCGTGGCCTGGGTCGGGCCGCCCCACCTCGCACCCGGCCTGCGCCAGTTCGAGCCCGCGGACGGCGGGTCGCCCACCGGCGGTCCGGGCCCCACGCCCGTCGACGGGCGCCATCCCGCCCTCGTGCTGTACACCTCGGGGACGACGGGCCCGCCCAAGGGGGTCGAGATGTCGGGTGACGCGCTGGCGGCGGGGCTCGACGCCCTCGCCGAGGCGTGGGGGTGGACCCCGGACGACACCCTCGTGCACGGGTTGCCGCTGTTCCACCTGCACGGGCTCGTGCTCGGCGTCCTCGGCGCGCTGCGCGTCGGCTCGAGCCTGGTGCACACCGTGCGGCCGTCGCCCGCTGCCTACGCGCGCAGCAGGCGGCTCGCTCTACTTCGGGGTCCCGACGGTGTGGCAGCGGCTCGTCGGCGAACCGGCGAGCGTGCAGGCGTTGCGCCGGGCCCGGGCCCTCGTGTCGGGCAGCGCACCGCTGCCGCTCCGCACCTTCGCCGCGCTGCAGGAGGCGACCGGCCTGACACCGGTGGAGCGCTACGGGATGACCGAGACGGGCATCACCCTCAGCAACCGCACCGACCGGCCGCGGCGGCCCGGCTGGGTCGGCCTGCCGCTCGGCGCCACCGAGGCCCGGCTCCGCACCGAGGACGGCGCGCCGGTGGCGGCGGACGGCGAGACGCCCGGTCGCCTCGAGGTGCGCGGACCCACGGTGCTGCGCGGCTACCTCGGCCGCCCCGACGCCACCCGCGAGGCGTTCACCTACGACGGCTGGTTCCGCACCGGCGACGTCGCCGTCCGCGACGGCACCGGCGAGTACCGGATCGTCGGTCGCGAGAGCACCGACCTCATCAAGACCGGGGGCTACCGCGTGGGTGCCGGCGAGGTCGAGGCCGTGCTGCTCGACCACCCGGCCGTCCACGAGGCCGCCGTCGTCGGACGGCCGGACGACGACCTCGGCCAGGTCGTGGTGGCCTACGTGGTCGCCGAGCCCTCACCGTCGCTGAGGGCCGACCTCGTCGCCCTGGTCACCGACCGGCTGTCGCGGCACAAGCGCCCGCGCGACGTCGTGCTCGTGGAGGAGCTGCCGCGCAACCACCTGGGCAAGGTGCTCAAGAACCTGCTCGACTGAGGACCGGCGCGTGCTCCCGGTCGGGCGCGGGCACCGTCACCACGAAGGTGGCGCCCTCGCCGGGGCTGCTCCGCACCTCGATGGTGCCGCGGTGGGACTCCACCAGCTGCTTGGTGATCGCCAGCCCGACGCCGATGCCGGGCACGGCGTCGCGGACGGCCCCCGCGGCACGGTAGAAGCGCTCGAAGGCGTGGCGGCACTCGGTGTCGTCCATGCCGACCCCGGTGTCGGAGACGGTGAGCACGAAGCCCGCGGGTCCGGCGGCCTCCTCCCGGGCGGATTCGCAGGCTCGAGGGCTCGGACGGCTCGAGCGGCTCGAGCACCACCGAGACCCCGCCGGAGTCGGTGTACTTCACCGCGTTGCCCACGAGGTTGTCGAGGACCTGCTCGATGGCGACCCGGTTGACGACGGCGGAGAGCGACTCCGGTGAGGTGACCTCGAGCGTGAGGCCGGCCAGCCCGGCGGCCCGCTGGTGCTCGGCGACCTTGATCCGCACCAGGGAGGCCACGTCGGTCGCGGCGACGGGCTGCTCGGCGCCGGGCCGGGCCACCGCCAGGAGCTGCTGGATGCGCTCACTCAGCGACTCCGCGTTGCGCTGGACGACGTCGAGGTAGCGCTGGCAGTGCTCGGGCGGCTCGCCGGCCCGGCGGGCGTCGTCGTGGAGCTCGAGGTAGCCGAGGATGGAGGTGAGCGGCGTCCGCAGCTCGTGGGAGACGGTGCCGAGGAACTCCTCGCGCACCCGCACCGACTCGAGGACGTCGGTGGCGTCCCACCCGACGAGCAGGGTCCCCCGGGTCGCGCCGTCCTCGCCCGTGATCGGCACGGCGCCGAAGACCATGGCGGCCTGGTCGTCCGGGTCGCCGACCCACTGCACGGCCGCCACGAGCTCCTCCCCGCGCTGGGCGCGGACGGGCGCCTGCGCGTCACCCGGCACCGGTGTCTCGCGGTCGCTGCCCCACACCCGGTCGCCCGGCCCGATCGCGCCCGAGGCCCCGACCACGAACCCGCCGCGTCGCAGCACCCCCGCGGCCCGGTCGTTGTGCACCGGCGGCTGCCCCGGGACGAAGACGCTGACGGCCGCGTCGACGGAACCGAGGATGGTCCGCGTGGTCGACACCTCGAGCGCGAGGGCCTCGGCGCGACTCGTGAGGGCGACCCGGGCGGCCTCGAGGAGCAGGCTTGCCCCGTACGTGACCCCCGCCATGCCGGCCAGGGCCAGGGCCGGCAGCACGACGTCGGCCTGAGCGGCCGCCGACGCGGGCCAGGTGTCGCCCGTCGCGAACGGCGCCACCGCCACCGCGACGATGGCGAGCACGCCGAGGACGGTCCCGGGGATGCCGAAGGTGAAGGCGAGCCACGCGACCGGGAGTCCGCCGACCAGCACGGTCGACGTGGAGCCGGCGCCCGCCGCCCCGTGCAGGACGGCAGCGCCCAGCGAGCAGGAGCAGCGGCACCGCGGCCTCCGAGCGTGCCCCACCGCTCCCGCGTGCCGCCACGGCGGCGACCGCCGTGGCCACCGCGAGCAGGGCCGCGACGACGACACAGGCCGCGACGGCCCCGTCGCGCGGCCGGGTCGCCGCCACCACGGCCAGGCACACGACCGTGAAGGCCGCCGTCGGGAGGTGCCACAGCCAGACCGAGGCGCCGAGCGGTCGGCTGGCGGCGTCGACGCCGGACCTCGTCATGGGCGGGTCCTCCGGGGATGCACCACGGCGTCCGTCAGGACTCCCGTGGTCGACGGTCGGTCACCGGTTGGACCGGCTGACACGCTAACCCGGCCGGCGGGTCCGGGCCTCACCCCGCACGGTTCCGGCTCGCGACGTGCTGGGGCCCTCGGTCCTTCTCGGCGTCAGTCCTTCTCGGTGTCCGTGGCCGGACCCTCCTCGGTCGCGCCGCCCTCGGAGGACCACTCCGTCGACTCGCTGTCGTCGAGCGCGGGGTCGGACTCGACGTCCGGGTCGACGTCGGGACGGGCCTCACCCCCGTCGGCCTGGTCGCTGAGGTCGGCCTCTTCGGTCTCGGGCTGGTTGGTGCCGTCGTTGCTCATGCTCAGAACCTAGGCTCCCTTCACCCTTCCGACGTCGACCGCAGGGGTGGACCATCCCGCGGGTGGCCGCAGGTCTACTGGGGCCATGACCGATCACGGCGGACCAGACGCAGACCACCAGCGCCCGGACGGCGTCAGCGACGACACGATCGAGGCCCTCGGCAAGCTGGCCGCGGCCTTCGACCACATCCAGGGCGCGCGCGGACGTCTCTACGACTTCCACCGGCTCTGCGGCAGCAGCGAGCGGGTGCTGGAGGAGGCCACCGACATGTTGCGCGACGCCGGCCACGGCGACGTCGCGGACCGTCTGGACCGCGAGCTGCTGGGCCGCAACCCGCTCCCCGGCATGTGGTCGTTCCAGATGGTCGAGGGCTACGACGACACCTACTACGACCCGGCGACCGCGCTGCACCGGAGCATCCTCGACGAGCTCGTCGACGGCAAGCGCCACGTCTTCGAGGCGGAGATGAAGGAGCTGCGTCGCACCCACGACAAGGCCGGGCACGAGCCCGTGCCGCAGGACGCCCTCGACGCACCGGAGCGGGCGGACGACGCCGGCTAGGCAACGTCAGCCGAACGCCTTGCGCAGCACCGCGTGCAGCTCGTCGCGCATCCGCTGGACGACCGGCGCGCTCTGCACGATCGCCATGCCGTGGAAGGCCCCCGGCACGCAGTGCAGCTCGACCGAGACACCGGCCTGCAGCAGCCGCGAGGCGTAGGCGATGCCCTCGTCGCGCAACGGGTCGAGCTCGGCGACGACGACGTACGCCGGGGGCAGGCCGGCCACCGACTCGGCGCGCATCGGGGCCGCGTACTGGTCGGCCTCGGCGCCGCCGAGGTAGTACTCCCACGACTTCTCCGCCTGCGGCCGGCTCCACATCGGCGTCCGGTCGCCGGCGAGCATCGACGGGGTCTCGAGCCGGTCGTCGAGCACCGGGATGTCGAGCGACTGGAAGCACAGGCCCGGACCGCCGCGGTCCCGCGCCATCAGCGCCACCGCCGCCGACAGCCCGCCACCGGCGCTCGACCCGTGGACGGCGAGCCGGGCGGGGTCGACGCCGTCCAGCGAGGCGAGCAGCCGGAGCGCCGGCGTAGCAGTCCTCGACCGCGGCGGGGTGCGGGTGCTCCGGCGCCAGCCGGTACTCGACGGCGACGACGACGGCACCGAGGGTGCGCGCCAGGTCGACCGACACCCCGTGCTCCATCGCGACGCTGCCCAGGCAGAACCCGCCGCCGTGGGAGTGGAGGATGCCCGGGACCGGCCCGTCGGCCCCGACCGGGCGGTAGATGCGCGCGGACGCCGGGCTGCCGAACGGCTCGAGCGGCACGTCGTGGAACTCGACACCGGTCGCGTCCACCTCGCCCCCGCCCGCCGCCATCGCGAGCAGCATCGTGCGTGCCGCCTCGAGGTCGTCGAGCGCTCGCGTGGTGTCGGGCAGGAACTGCAGCAGCCCTGCCAGGTCGGGGTCGAGCGTCGGGAAGTCGGCGGCGTCCATCGGGTCTCCTGGGTGGTTCGGGGGGATAGCTGGATACTGCGTCAGGCTAAGACCCGTCTTGGAGCCTGACCCAGTATCTAGGTATCCCGGACCGGGGGTTCGAAGGCGGGGGCGAGGTAGGTCTGGAGGAAGGCGACGACGGCGGCGCGGTCGGTCGCGTCCACGGCTCGACCGGGCACGGCGACCATCGAGTGCACGACGCGGAGCACCCACTCGGCGCCGGTGCCGAGGTCGAGGTCGTCGCGGACGACGCCGGCGCGCCTGGCCACCTCGAGCATCTCGACCCAGAAGCCGGCGAGGCCGGGGACGATCTCGTTCACGTAGGTGCCGACGACCTCGGCGTAGGCCTCCGGCTCGGACTCGGCGAGCTCGACCGCGAGCGGGCCGAGGGGCGAGCGGGCCGAGAGCAGGACGGCCTCGGCGACCATGCCGGCGATCCCGTCGCGGTGCATCACGCCGCCCACCCGGTCGCGGGCCTCGTCCCAGAACTGCTCGTCGCGCCGGATCAGCGCGGCCGAGACCAGCGTCGGCCTTGTCGGGGAAGAACCGGTAGAGGTAGGCCCGCGAGAAGCCGGACTCCGAGGCGACCTCCGCGACCGTCGTCCGCCGGATGCCGTCGCGGCGCAGGCACGCCTCGGCGGCGTCGAGGATCGCCTCCCGCGCGGCGCTCATCGGCGGCTCACGAGACCACGAAGTCGTCGAGGTCCGGGGTGCGGGTCCAGGCCCAGAAGTCGACCAGCCGCCACGGGTTCAGCACGTTCACCACGCCGTGCTCGTTCTTGTAGAAGTTGTGCTCGATGTGGGGCGAGGCCCAGACCATCGTGCGCATCTCGGCCTGGGTGCGCTCGTACCACTCGTCGTAGGCGGCCGGGGTCGGCTCGATCGCTGCGGTGACCACCCTCGGCCAGGTGGCGCAGGCACTGGACGACGTACCGCACCTCGCACTCGGAGTGGAAGATGAGCGAGCCGCCGCTGGCGAGGTTGGTGCCGGGGCCGTAGAGCATGAAGAAGTTCGGGAAGCCGGGCACGGTCATGCCGAGGTGGGCGCGCGGGTCGGATGCCCCAGTGCTCGCGCAGGTCGACGCCGTCGCGGCCGGTGACCCGCAAGGGCAGCAGCACGTCGTTGGCCCGGAAGCCCGTCGCCCACACGACGACGTCGGCCGGGTGCAGCACCCCGTCGCTGTCGACGACGCCGCCGGGCTCGAGCCGCGAGACGCCGGCCCGCACGAGCGTCGACGTGGTCGCGGGTCAGCGTGGAGAGCCAGGACCCGTTGTCCTGCAGGGTCCGCTTGCCGGTCGGCGGGTAGGTCGGCACGACCTTCGCGACGAGCTCGGGGTCGGCGTCGGCTCCCCCGACCTGCGACACGATCCAGTCGGTGAACATCGATGCGGGCGATGTCGTTGACCTCGCTGACCGACGTCTCCTGCGGCTCCCAGGCGGGGTCGACCTTGGCCGCCACCAGGCCGGTGTCGCAGCCCGGCCAGAAGATCAGGAACCGGAACCAGCGGCCGTAGAACGGCAGGTGCCTGATCGCCCACGGCACGCCCGGGCCGACCTCGTCGTGGTAGCCCGGGGTTGGGGAACATCCACTGCGCCGTGCGCTGGACGACGGTCAGCGACCCGCACGGTGTCGGCGATCGCGGGCGCGACCTGGAAGCCGGTCGCCCCGGCACCGACCATGACGACGCGCTTGCCCGTGAGGTCGACGTCGTGGCGCCAGCGGGCGGTGTGCAACTGCGGGTCCGTCGAACTCGCCGGGGACCTCGGGCACGTGGGGCCGGTTGAGCTGGCCGACCGCGCTGATCACGGCACGGGCGGTGAGCACCGTCCCGTCGGAGAGCTCGACGCCCCAGGTGCCGGCGTCGTCGTCCCAGGTGGCGCCGAGGACCTCGGTGCCGAACCGCACGTGCCGACCGACGTCGTGCTTGGCCATGACGCGCTCGAAGTAGGCCTGCAGCTCGGGCTGCTGGGCGAAGTACTCGGTCCAGTGGTCGGCCGGCTCGAAGCTGTAGCAGTAGAAGTGGTTGCCGACGTCGACCCGCGCACCCGGGTAGGTGTTCTCCCACCAGGTGCCGCCGACGCCGTCGTTCTTCTCGACCACGACGTACGGGAAGCCCGCCTCCTGCAGCCGGATCGCGGCCAGCAGGCCCGACATGCCCAGACCGATGACGACGACCGGGAGGTCGGCGGCGCCGGACGCCGGGCCTGCCTCGGCGCGCTGGTCGCGACCGTCGAGCTCCAGCTCCTCGAGCATCATCGGCACGTACTCCGGCGCCACCTCGCCGCAGGCGATCCACTCCATCATCCGGTGCAGCAGCTCGGGTCGAGACCGGCTCGGGCTCCGGGCAGCCGCGGTCGCGCCAGTCGACCGACGATGCCGAGCGCCAGCGCGCGGGCGGCGGCGTGGTCCTCGGGCGACATGTAGCCCTGGTACTCGTTGAGGAACGAGTCCCTGCCGGGCGCAGCGCCCCGTCGAGGATCTCCTCGCGCTGCTCCGGGCGGCTCGAGGTGCACGCAGACGAGCAGCAGCGTCGGGACCGAGAGGTCCTCGAGGTGGCGGGCGAGCTCGGCGTCGGAGAAGTCGTCCGCGGTGAACGGGACGCCGGCGTGAGGGTTGCGCACGCCGCCGAGTGTAGACACTTGCGCCGATCTGTCTACAGCCCTAGTTTGCGCGGCGTGCGCTCCGTGATCGTCCACCGGACGGGCCAGGTCGCCGTCGAGACCGTCCCCGATCCCACGCTCCCCGGCCCCGACGGGGCCGTGGTCGAGGTCGTCACGCACCGCGATCTGCGGCTCCGACCTCCACTTCTACGACGGCGACCTGCCGTTCTACCCCGTCGCGGTCGGGCACGAGGTCGTGGGCCGCGTGGTCGAGGTCGGCCCCGACGTCCGGCGGGTGCGCGGTCGGCGACCGGGTCATGGTCGCCTCGGTCGCCGGCTGCGGCGCCTGCGACGGGCTGCGCGGCCGGGCGACCCGGTCACCTGCGTCGACGGGCGGCCAGGTGTTCGGCTCCGGCACCGGGCTCGGCGGCGGCCAGAGCGAGCTGCTCGCCGTCCCGGCCGCCGACTTCCAGCTGCACGTCCTGCCCGACGCGATCGACGACGAGGCCGCGCTGCTGCTGACCGACAACCTCGGCACCGGGTGGGCCGGCGCCCAGCGGGCCGACGTCCCGCCCGGCGGCACCGTCGTCGTGCTCGGCCTCGGCGCCGTCGGGCTCGTGCGCGGTGCGCTCGGCGCTCGCGCTCGGGCGCCGGGCAGGTGCTCGCCGTCGACCCGGTGGCCGGACGCCGGGTCGGCGCGCGGTCGCGGCGGGAGCCGTCGCCGTCGACGGCCCGACGGTCGAGGCCGTGCTCGCGGCCACCGGCGGCCGCGGCGCCGACGCCGTGATCGACGCGGTCGCCACCGACGGCTCGCTCACCGACGCGTTCGGCGCGGTGCGCGCCGGGCGGCACGGTCTCGGTGGTCGGCATCCACGACCTCGAGCCGTTCCCGCTGCCGCTGCTGATGGGCGTCTACCGCAGCATCACCCTGCGGATGACCACCGCGCCGGTGCACCGCACCTGGCGCGACCTGGTGCCGCTGGTGCAGCACGGCCGGCTCGACACCTCGGCGGCATCTTCACCCACACCTTCGACCTCGACGACGCCGCCGCCGCCTACGCCGCGGTCGCGGCCCGCAGCGCCGACGTCCTCAAGGTCAGCGTTCACGCTCTAGTGGGCGTTCTGCCAGCCGAACCTGCCGGTGGTCGACCACGACACCTGGCACGACCTGCCCCGCCAGGAGCGGATGCGGCCGCTGGCGCGGCACTACGCCGAGTTCGGCTTCGGCTCCCCCGACGTGCTCGTGCTGTTCTACCTGCGTCAAGATCGCGCTGTACCTCGGCGTCGGCTGGGCGCTCGTGCTGACCAAGCCCGGCATCGACGGCCGTTCGACGTCGCGCAGTGGTCGGACCGGCCGGCGTTCTTCTTCACCTTCGTCGCTCTGGACGATGCTGTTCGAGGTGCTCGGGCTCGGCTGCGGCTTCGGCCCGCTCAACCTGCGGTTCCTGCCGCCGATGGGGGCGTTCCTCTACTGGCTGCGGCCGGGCACGATCCGGCTGGCGCCCTGGCCCGACCCGCGTGCCGCTCACCGGTGGCGACCGCCGCACGGTCGTCGACGTCGTCCTCTACGCCGCCTTCGTCGGCTCGCTTGCGTGTGGACGATGTGGGGCGGGCTGACGCGCACCGCAGGTGGCCACGACGGTCGTGCTGCTGGGCGCTGGTCGGCCTGCGCGACAAGGTGATCTTCCTGGCGGCGCGCGCGGAGGTCTACGGCCCGCTCACCGTCGCGCTGCTGCTGGCTGGACGGCGACCCCGTCGTCGCCGCGAAGCTGCTGCTCGTCGTCATCTGGTGGGGCGCGGCGACCTCGAAGCTCAACCGGCACTTCCCGTTCGTCGTCGCGGCGATGATGAGCAACTCCCCCGTGTGGCGCTTCGGCTCGATGAAGCACCGCTTCCACCGCGACTTCCCCGACCGACCTGCGACCCTCACGGCTCTCGGCGGCCCTGGCCCACGGCGGCACCGTGGTCGAGCTGTGCGTCCCGCTGCTGCTGCTGCTCGCGGACGGCGGGTGGCTCACGACGGTGGCGGCGAGCGTGATGGTGGCCTTCCACGTCAACATCATCAGCCACTTCCCGATGGGGGTGCCGCTGGAGTGGAACGTCTTCATGATCATCGGGATCCTCGTGCTGTTCGTCGGCAACGCCGGCGTCGGGCCGGGCGACGTCGTCGAGCCGCTGCCGCTGGTGGTGCTGCTGGCCGTGGTCGTCGGCGCCGTCGTGGTGGGCAACCTGGCGCCCGAGAAGGTCTCGTTCCTCCCGTCGATGCGCTACTACGCCGGCAACTGGGCGGCGTCCGTGTGGTGCTTCCGCGGCGACGCCCTCGAGCGGTACGACGCCAACGTGGTGAAGGCCTCGCTGATGCCGCACCAGCAGCTCGAGAAGGTCTACGGCTCGATGCAGGAGGCCATGGTGCCGATGCACCTGGGCTACGCCTTCCGGGGCTTCCACACCCACGGCCGTGCCCTGTGGTCGCTCGTCCCCCGCGCCTGCGGCCCCGAGCACGAGGACTACCTCGTCCTCGACGGCGAGCTGGTGGCCGGCACCTCGCTGGGCTGGAACTTCGGCGACGGGCACCTCCACCACGAGCAGCTCGCGGCCGCCCTGCAGGAGCGCTGCGACTTCAGGCCCGGCGACGTCCGCGTGGTGTTCCTCGAGTCGCAGCCGTTCCACCGAAGGACCCAGCAGTACCGCCTCTTCGACCCTGCCGTCGGCGAGCTCGAGCGCGGGTACGTCGAGGTCGCCGACCTGGTCGGCGCGCCAGCCCACCGACACCGACGTGCCGGTGCACGTGACACCCTCGACGACATGAGCCCCGCGGCCGGCAGCCCCCTCGACGCGGTGGTCGTCGGGTCCGGGCCCAACGGCCTGGCCGCGGCCGTCGCGCTCGCCCGGGCGGGCCGCTCGGTGACGGTGCTCGAGGGCGCCGCGACGATCGGCGGCGGCACCCGCACCGAGGAGCTCACGGTGCCCGGGATGCTGCACGACGTCTGCTCGGCGGTGCATCCCTTCGCCCTCGCCTCGCCGTTCCTGGCGTCGCTGCCCCTGGCCGACCACGGCCTGGTGTGGCGCTACCCCGAGGTCGACCTCGCCCACCCGCTCGACGACGGCTCGGCCGGCGTGATGGTGCGCTCGCTCGACGACACGTGCGCCGGGCTGGGCCCCGACGCGAAGGCCTGGCGCGGTGTGTTCGGCCCGCTCGTCAGGGGCTTCGACACCCTCGCGGACGACGTCCTCGGCCCGGTCGTGCGCTGGCCCGACCACCCGGTCGGGATGGCGCGGTTCGGGCTGCGCGCCGCCCTCCCGGCCTCGGTGCTCGCACGCCGCTTCAGCACGCCCCAGGCGCGCGCCCTGTTCGCCGGCTCCGCGGCCCACGTGTTCAGGCCGCTGTCGCGGCCGTTCACCGCCTCGGTCGGCGTCATGCTCACCGCGGCGGGCCACCGGCACGGCTGGCCCGTCCCCGAGGGCGGCTCCGCGGCCATCACCACCGCTCTCGCCTCGTTGCTCACCGAGCTCGGCGGCACGATCGTCACCGGCTCGCCGGTGCTCACGGCGTCCGACCTGCCCGTCGGCCCGGACGACGCTGCTCGACCTCGGGCCCCGTGCGGCCGCCGAGCTGCTCGACGGCCGCCAGCCCCGCCGCACCGCCCGCACCTACCGCCGGTGGCGGCACGGCCCGGCCGCGTTCAAGGTCGACCTCGCGGTCCGCGACGGGGTGCCGTGGACGGCCGAGGCCGCCCGCCGCGCGGGAACCGTCCACGTCGGCGGCACGTTCGAGCAGGTGGCCGAGGCCGAGGCCGCGGTGTGCCGCGGCGAGATGCCCGAGCAGCCGTTCGTGCTCGTCGCCCAGCAGTACCTCGCCGACCCGACCCGCTCGGTGGGCGACGTGCACCCGGTGTGGGCGTACGCGCACGTCCCGGCACGCTGGGCGGGATCGGCCGAGGAGGGCACCGAGATCGTCCTGGCCCAGCTCGAGCGCTTCGCCCCCGGAGTGCGCGAACGCGTCGTGGCCACCGCCGTGAGGACCCCGGCCGACTTCGAGGCCGACAACCCCAACTACGTCGGCGGCGACATCGCCGGCGGCGCCACCGACCTCCGCCAGCTCGTCGGCCGCCCCCGCCTCGTCGGCGACCCGTACGCGACCGGCGTCCCCGGGGTCTACCTCTGCTCCGCCTCCACCCCGCCCGGCGCCGGCGTCCACGGCATGTCGGGCTTCCACGCCGCCACCCGCGCCCTGAGCTACCTCAGCACCCACGGTGGGTGAGCAGGTCGCTCGGCCGACGGTGGTCGAGGAGGTCGCTCGGCATCACGGTGGTCGAGGAGGTCGCTCGGCATCATGGGGGTGCCAGGCGGTCGCTCGGCCCCACGGTGGTTGAGGAGGTCGCTCGGCACCACGGTGGTTGAGGAGGTCGCCCGGCCCTGCGGTGGTTGAGGAGGTCGCTCTGCGACCGTCTCGAAACCCCCCACGCTCACATCACCCCTCCACGCGCGGCACCGGACGAGCCCACGGGTCGTCCGGGTCATCGGCCGCGACCACGTCGCCGTCCCACGGCATCACGGGCTCATCGCGGCTCGCCGCACGAGACGGCACCTCCGGCAGCTCGTCCGCCTCCTTGACCTGGGTCGCCGACCACGAGCGGCTCGCGAGAACCGGTAACAGGTCGAAGCGGCCGCCCATCAAGGCTTCCCGCTTCGCGCGGCCCCAGCCCTGAACTCGCTTCTCGTAGTCGAACGCATCACGGATCGAGGAGAACTGGGCCGCCCACAGCAGGACCACCGGCAGCCTCCGTCGCGTGTACGCCGCCCCCTCTCCGGCCTGGTGCTGGCCGAAGCGGCGTTCGAGGTCGACGGTGCTTCCGACGTAGTAGGTGCCGTCGCTGCAGAGGAGGATGTAGACCCAGGCCATGGCCGCCAGCCTGCGGCCGCGACGGCGGTCGCGTCCGCTGTGTGGGTCGTGGCTGTGGACGACGGTCCGGTGCGGTTGAGCTGTGGATGGTTGGTGGGTAGGTGGGTGGTTCGTCTTGGCGCTCCGCGGGTTTCGAGACGGTCGCAGAGCGACCTCCTCAACCAGCGTGGCGCCCGGTTGCGCTGAGGCTGCGGCGGTTTCGAGACGGTCGCAGAGCGACCTCCTCAACCAGCGTCGGGGCGGGAGGGCTCGTCGCCGCCGGGCAGCGCGTCGGTGTTCGGCCCCCGGTCGTCGTAGACGTAGTCGGTCCAGACGTGGGTGCCGTCGACGTAGGACTGCTCCCCGGAGACCAGCGTGCCCAGCGAGGGGTCGGCGTCCACCGCCCGGAGCGACGCCGGTGCCGCGGACGCCGGTGGTGTCGCGCCCGGTGCTCCCGGAGCGAGCACCGCCAGCACCACGGCAGCCACGACCGGACGGACGAGAGACATCCCCATGCGCACTCCTACGTCGGCGACGTCCGTCCTGTCAGTACAGACATCTGTGTCACGGGTCACAACGAGCGGCGACGCCGCGGGTCACGTCGTCCGCCACGGCCGGGTCCCCGGCGCGCGGCTCGGGCGGCGGGATTGCGCCGCGCCGCGGTGGGTAGGGTCGGGCCATGCCAGACACCCCCGGTCGCGAACGCCCCGACGTCGAGCTGCGGCTACCGGCCGACAGCGCCTACGCCTCGGTGCTGCGGACGACGACGGCCGGCCTGGCCGCCCGGCTCGACTTCACCATCGACGACATCGAGGACCTCCGCATCGCCGTCGGCGAGGCCAACGCCATGGTGCTCGAGCACGCCGACACCGGCTCGGACCTGGTCGCGTCGTTCTGGCTCGGCCCCGGACGCATCGTGATCTCGCTCAGCGTCAGCGCGGCGAGCAACCCGGTGCCGGACCTCGACAGCTTCGCCTGGCAGGTCCTGACGACGCTCGCCAGCACCGCCGACTTCGAGTCCTCGGGCGGGAGCTTCGCCGTGGTGATGACGGTGGACTCGTCGGTCGGCTCCCGCCCCTGACATGGATGCGCTCCCCGCTCCGGACGACACCGCCGAGCCACCGACCCGGCTCGAGCTGACGCGACAGCGCAGCGCCGAGCTCTTCGTCGAGCTGCGCGACGAGACCGGCTCCGAGACCACGCAGGCGACGGCCCGCGACGCCCTGGTGCACCTGCACCTGCCGCTGGTCGAGCACTGCGCGCGCCGGTTCCGCAACCGCGGCGAGCCCTACGAGGACCTCGTCCAGGTCGGCACCATCGGGCTGCTCAAGTCGATCGACCGCTTCGACACCGAGCGCGGCGTCGAGTTCTCGACCTACGCCACCCCCACGATCATCGGCGAGATCAAGCGCTACTTCCGCGACAAGGGCTGGGCGATCCGCGTGCCCCGGCGCCTGCAGGAGCTGCGGATGCAGATCAGCGCCACCACGGCCGAGCTCACCCAGAAGCTCGGGCGCTCCCCCACCCCTCGCGAGCTTGCCGAGGCGATCGGGTGCACGGTCGACGACATCGTCGAGGGCATGGAGTCGAGCAACGCCTACTCCACGCTGTCCCTCGACGCCACCGACGACGCCGCCGAGGGTGGCGGGTCGAGCATGCTCGACGCGATCGGCGTCGACGACGAGGGCCTGGAGAACGTCGAGATCCGCGAGTCGATCAAGCCGCTGATCGAGCAGCTGCCCCCGCGCGAGAAGCGCATCCTGCTGCTGCGCTTCTTCAAGAACATGACCCAGTCCCAGATCGCCGAGGAGATCGGGGTCTCCCAGATGCACGTCTCCCGGCTGCTCAACCGGACCCTCGAGCAGCTCCGGACCTCCCTCGACGGCTGACCCGCTAGTCGGGCTGGTCGGGGTCGGGCGTGCCGTCGAGGGCGGCGATGGTGGCGGGGTGGAGCATCGCGCCGAGCGCCACCACGGCCACCACCGCCAGCGGGACGGCGACGGCGGGCTCCTCGCGGACGTTCCAGGCGATGCCCAGCGACAGCAGCTGGGTGATCAGCGCCGGGCCGCGCGCCCACGACAGGCAGCGCGACAGGGCCCACGCGCCGGCGAGCAACCCGGCGCCCAGGGCGACGAAGAACAGCGCCACCGACACGCTGATCTCGAGCCGGCCCTCGCCCACGTCGGAGGCCGCGAGCACGCCCAGCGCCACGAGCCCGAGGCCCTCCAGGGCGACGAGGACGGCAGCCGCTCAGCAGGGACGGCGGCGTCGCGCCCGGCCCCGCGGGGGGCTCGGGAGGCTCGAGCGGTTCGGGCATGCGGGTGAGCGTAGGACCGATGGGTACCGGACTGAGAGGCCGGGGTGCGGGCGCCCCGCTGTGACGGACAAGACTCGACCGTCCTGCCGAAACACTTGATACCGCGGCCGATAGTTGTCAGAGTGGTGAGGCGTTCGTGAAATCGTTCACACAACGACATTCACGCGCGCCCGCAGGCCTGAGCATCCCTGCCTGCACGTATCTACCCCGAAGGATCCACCTGCCATGGATTGGCGCCACCGTTCCGCGTGCCTCGACGAGGACCCGGAACTGTTCTTCCCGATCGGCAACACCGGACCGGCCATCCTCCAGATCGAGGAGGCCAAGCAGGTGTGCCGACGCTGCGACGTGCGCGAGCTCTGCCTGGCGTGGGCGCTCGAGGCCGGGCAGGACCACGGTGTCTGGGGTGGTCTGAGCGAGGACGAGCGGCGCGCGCTGAAGCGCCGCAACGCGCGGTCCCGGGTGCGGACCGCCTGACGACGCGCAGCGTCGCGACCCCGTGACCGATCGCGTGACCGAACGCGTGACCGATCTGGGACGGCTCTCGCGAGCACGCTCATCAGACCGGCTGCGGCACGTCGATGACGACCCGGGTGCCGCCACCGGGACGGGGCCTGACCTCGAGCTGACCCGCGAGCTCGGACTCGACCAGGGTCCGCACGATCGAGAGCCCGAGGTTCGTCGACCCGTCGAGGTCGAAGCCCTCGTGCAGGCCGGCGCCGTCGTCGTCGACGACCACGTGGGTGCGCCCGCCGAGGTGGTCGACGCGCAGCGTGATCGCGCCCGCGGTCTCGGGCCCGACGTCGGGGTACCCGTGCTCGACGGCGTTCTGCAGCAGCTCGGTGAGCACCATCGCGAGCGCGTTGGCGGTCTGCGACGGGAGCACGCCGAAGCTGCCCTCGCGGCTGACCCGCACCTGCCCGGTCAGCGCGCTGACCTCGGTGACCATGACGCCGAGCCGGTCGGCGATCTCGTCGAACTCCACGACCTCCTCGACCGCCTGGCTGAGCGTCTCGTGGACGATCGCGATCGACCCGACGCGGCGGACCGCCTCCTCGAGGGCGAGCTTCGCGGTCTCGTTGTCGACCCGGCGGGCCTGCAGCCGCAGCAGCGCCGCGACCGTCTGGAGGTTGTTCTTCACCCGGTGGTGGATCTCGCGGATGGTGGCGTCCTTGGTGACCAGCTCGCGGTCGCGGCGACGCAGGTCGGTGACGTCGCGGACCAGGATCAGCCCGCCGATGTGGCGACCGTCCGGCCGCAGCGGGATGGCCCGGACGATCAGCGAGACCGCCGTCGGTGCCGATCTCGACGTCGCGGTGGGCCCGCCCGCCGAGCACGGCGCTGAGCGTCTCCTCGTCGGGACGCCGCCGCGGCGGCACGAGCTCGCGCACGAGGTCGGCGAGCACGTGCCCGTCGAGGTCGCCGGAGAGGCCGAGCCGCCGGAACACCGACTGGGCGTTCGGGCTCGCGTAGACCACCCGCCCCGCGTCGTCGACGCGCACGAAGCCGTCGCCGACCCGCGGCGAGTCGGCGTGGTCGCTGCGCTGGCCCGTGGAGGGGAAGTGGCCGGTCGCGATCATCTGCGTGAGGTCGGTCGGCGGTCTGCAGGTAGCTCAGCTCGAGGCGGCTCGGCGTGCGGACGCCGAGCAGGTTGGTGTGGCGGCCGATCACGCCGATCACCCGGCCGCCGCGGACGACGGGGATCGACTCGGCCCGGACCGGCACCTCGTCGCGCCACTCGGGGTCGCCCTCGCGCGCGGTGCGGCCCTGCTCGTAGGCGGCGTCGAGCAGCGGACGGCGTCCGGCCTCGACGAACGTGCCGACGAGGTCGTCGACGTAGGCGGTCGGCCCCGTCGTCGGCCGCATCTGGGCCGCGGCCCAGAAGCCGGTGCCGTCACGGTCGCGGAGCCAGAGCACGAGGTCGGCGAAGGACAGGTCGGCGATGATCTGCCAGTCGGCCTGCAGCAGCTGCAGCCACGCCACGTCGGCCGGCTCGAGCGCCGAGCGACGGCGGACGATCTCGCTGAACGACGGCACGGTCCGAAGCCTAGGAGACTGCGGTGGGGCCCGCCCCGGTTGGGTGAGACGGGCCCGCGTCGTGGAAGGATGGGCGGCGATGTCCGAGGTTGATTGGAAGCAGGTGCAGACCGACGACTTCCGGGTGCCCGGACACCTCTCGCTGGCCGACCTGACCGAGGAGCTCACGGTCATGCTGGGCGATCCGGACCCCGCCCGGCGCGACGGCACGGCCTACCCGACGCTGGCGACCTGGGTCGCCCGCGGCGTCTACGACGACCTGCTGCCCGGCCTCGGTGACGGCATGGTCGCGGGCCTGGCCGCCGGCATCGGCGAGGTCGGCACCGACTCGGTCTTCCGGCGCTCGTTCTCGGCGCTGGTGCTCGCCGAGTGCATCCGCCGCGACAACGAGCGCCCGCTCGTGCTCGGCGGCAAGGTGCTCCAGTGGGGCGACGCGATCGCCACCTGGCTCCTGCGCGAGAAGGACCTGCGCGGCTTCGTGCCGGGCAAGGGCTGGGCGCACGCCGTGGCGCACGGAGCCGACGCCCTCGCCGTCCTCGCGGGGTCGCCGCACCTGCAGCAGCCCGAGCTCACGGTGATCCTCGACGTGATCGCCGACCGGCTGCTGCTGCCGGCGTCCGAGGCGCTCACCCACGGCGAGCCCGACCGGCTCGTGCAGCCGACCCTCACGGTGATGCGCCGGGGGTCGGTGCCGCATCAACGTCCTGGAGCCGTGGGTCAACCGGATCGCCGCGAGCGCCTACACCTCGGGGTCGGGCGGCGCGGACGCCGTCGACCCCTGGTCGGTCGGCGGCAACGCCCAGGCGTTCCTGCGCTCGCTCTACCTGCAGCTCGCCCTCGGCAACCGGCCGCCGACGACGCGGGCCGACCTCATGCTGGTGCTCGTCGGCGCGCTCCGCTCGACGAACCCCCAGTTCCAGCACCCCCTCTGACCGCTGGGCTACCGTCCGGAGGCATGAGCGACACCGAGGCCGCACCCGACGCCCCCGCCACCCCCGACGTCCCCGAGGGCCACCTCGCCGGCCATGCCGGCGTGCTCGCCGTGGCGGCGGCGCGGGCCCACGGGGTCGAGACCATGTTCACGCTGTCCGGGGCGCACGTCTTCCCGATGTACGACGGCGCGGTCACCGCGGACCCGCCGATGCGGCTCCTCGACGTGCGGCACGAGCAGACCGCGGCGTTCGCGGCGGAGGCCACGGGCAAGCTGACCCGGGTGCCGGGGCTGGCGGTGCTCACCGCCGGCCCAGGCGTGACCAACGGCGTCAGCGCCATCGCGCAGGCCCAGTTCGCCGGGTCGCCCATGGTCGTCGTCGGCGGCCGGGCACCGCAGAACCGCTGGGGCACCGGCAGCCTGCAGGAGCTCGACCAGCCGCCGATCGTCGCGTCGGTCTCCAAGCACGCGGCCACGCTGCCCACCGCGGGTGACGTGCTCGGCGGCATGGACGAGGCGTTCCGGCTCGCCGGGTCCTCCCACCGCGGCCCGGTCTTCGTCGACGTCCCGATGGACGAGTTCTTCGCCACCTCCTCCGGCCCGGCGCCGGTGGGCGGCCCGGTGCGCAGCGCCGACCCGGACCCCGACGACGTGGCGCGGATCGCGAGGCTGCTCGCCGGCGCCTCGCGCCCCGTGGTGGTGCTCGGCACCGACGTCTGGGCCGACCGGGCCGAGGAGGCCGCGCTGCGGTTCGTGGAGTCCGCGGGCGTGCCTGCCATCACCAACGGCATGGGTCGTGGGGTGGTGCCCGGCGGGCACCCGCTGCTCGTGACCAAGGCGCGGGGCAAGGCGCTCAAGGAGCCGGACCTCGTGGTCGTGGTCGGCACGCCGCTCGACTTCCGCCTCGGCTACGGGGTCTTCGGCGAGGCGCAGGTCGTCCACGTCGCCGACTCCCCCGGCCAGGTCTCCTCGCACGCGAGCTTGGCGGCCTCGGCGTCCGGTGACCTGACGGCGTTCTTCGACGGCCTGCTCGCCGCGCTCGAGCGCGGGTCCAAGCCGTCGTGGGGGCCCTGGGTCGCCGACCTGCAGGACACGGTCGCCGCCGCGGCCGAGCGCGACCGGGCCCTGCTCACCGCCGAGGCCGACCCGATCCACCCCGCCCGCATCTACGGCGAGCTGGTGCCGCGCCTGGCCGAGGACTCGGTGGTGATCGGCGACGGCGGCGACTTCGTCTCCTTCGCCGGCAAGTTCGTCGAGCCGAAGCGCCCCGGCGGCTGGCTCGACCCCGGCCCGTACGGCTGCCTCGGCGCCGGGCTCGGGGCCGCCATCGCCGCGCGCATCGCGCGACCGTCGTCCCAGGTGGTGCTGCTGCTCGGCGACGGTGCCGCCGGCTTCTCGCTGATGGACGTCGACACCCTGGTCCGCCACGACCTGCCGGTCGTGATGGTCATGGGCAACAACTCGGCGTGGGGGCTGGAGAAGGGCCCGATGCAGATGCTCTACGGCTACGACGTGGCGGCCGACCTGGCGCCGCGCACGGCGTACGACGAGGTGGTCCGGGCGCTCGGTGGCGCCGGCGAGACGGTGACCGACCCGCGCGACATCGGGCCCGCCATCGACCGCGCCTTCGACGCCTCGGTGCCCTACCTGGTCAACGTGATCACCGACGTCGACGCCGCCTACCCGCGCTCGACGTTCGGCATCTGAGGTCGTGATGGCCCCGACGACCCTGCGGCGCCTCGAGCCCGGCGACCACGAGGCCGTGCGCCGGATCCTGCTCGCGGCGTACGCCGACCACCTCACGGTCGAGACCGACTACGCCGCCGTGCTCGCCGACGTCGAGGCCCGCGACCGCGAGGCCGAGGTCTGGGTCGCTCGTCGACGACGCGGAGGAGGGCGCCGGGCCGGTGGTCGTGGGCACGGTCACGCTCAGCCCGCCCGGGTCGCCGCTGCGCGAGGTGGCGATCGACGGCGAGGGCGAGATGCGCATGCTCGCGGTCGACCCGGAGGTCCAGGGTCGGGGCCTGGGAAGGGTCGCCACCGAGCACGTGATCGAGGAGGTGCGCCGCCGTGGGCTCGAGGCCGTCGTGCTGTGCACCAGCCGCACCATGACCGCCGCGCAGGCCCTGTACGAGCGCCGGGGCTTCGTCCGCGTCCCCGAGCGCGACTGGTCGCCCGCGCCCGGCATCGACCTGGTGGCCTACCGGCTCGAGCTGTCGTGACCGACCTCGCCGCCACCCTGACCTTCGTCGTCTCCGAGGCCGACACCGCGCTCGCCGTCGGCTCGGGATCGCTCCCGGTGCTCGGGACGCCGCGGCTGCTCGCCTGGCTGGAGGCGGCCACCTGCGCCGCGATCGAGCCGGTGCTCGGCGCCGGTGAGACGTCCGTCGGCACCCGCGTCTCGCTCGAGCACCTCGCCGCCTCCGCGGTCGGGCAGGAGGTCGAGGTGACGGCGTCCGCCGCCTACGTCGACGGCCGGCTCCACCGCTTCACCGTCGGTGCCCGCAACGTCGGGGGCAAGGTGATCGGCGCGGGCGAGGTGACCAGGGTCGTCGTCGATGCGGAGCGCTTCGTCTCCAGGCTCTAGACTGCCTCGATCGTCATTCGAGGAGGACACCATGGGCAAGACCGGACGCAAGCGCCGCGCGCGCCGCAAGAAGGCCGCCAACCACGGCAAGCGCCCCAACAGCTGAGCACGCGCTCGCTGTAGGACACGAAGAACCCCCGACCTGCTGGTCGGGGGTTCTTGCGTTAGGTCAGCTTGGCCTCGAAAGGGCCAGAGGTTTCGAGGCTCCTCGCTCGTTCCTCGCTCGGAGCACCTCAACCACCGTCGGAGATCTGCACCTGGACCGCGCGGATCTGGATCCGCACCCGCTCGCGCAGGTCGGCCGGGGCGACCTCCGAGCAGGACCGGGCGACGACGGACTTGACCGTGCGCTGCAGGTCGTACTTCACGAGGCACGGGTTGCACGTGTCGAGGTGCATCCGCACCGCGGAGCAGTCGGCGTCGTCGAGCTCGTTGTCGAGGAAGTAGACGATGCGCTCGAGGAAGTCGGCACACTCGGTGTCGTGGGACCCGTCGAACTGGTGCGACGACATCACTTCTTCCTCTCCGTGGCGGCGGCGACGGTGCCGGCGGGCAGCAGGTCGTTGCTGCGGACGTAGTCGGAGAGCATGTCACGCAGCTGGCGCCGGCCGCGGTGCAACCGCGACATCACGGTGCCGATCGGGGTGTCCATGATCTCCGCGATCTCCTTGTACGCGAACCCCTCGACGTCGGCGAGGTAGACGGCGAGGCGGAACTCCTCGGGCAGGCGCTGCAGCGCGTCCTTGACCTGCGAGTCGGGCAGGTGCTCGAGCGCCTCGTGCTCCGCGGACTTCAGCCCGGTCGAGGTGTGCGACTCCGCGCGGGCGAGCTGCCAGTCCTCGACGTCCTCGGACATCGACTGCTGCGGCTGCCGCTGCTTCTTGCGGTAGTTGTTGATGAACGTGTTCGTGAGGATCCGGTACAGCCACGCCTTGAGGTTGGTGCCCGGCCTGAACTGGTGGAAGGCCGAGTACGCCTTGGCGAAGGTCTCCTGCACGAGGTCCTCGGCGTCGGCCGGGTTGCGCGTCATGCGCATCGCGGCCGAGTAGAGCTGGTCGAGGTACTGCAGGGCGTCGCGCTCGAAGCGCAGCGAGCGCTCGGCCTCGGTCTCGGTGGCCACGTCGACGACGTCGTCGTCGGTCGCGGCTGGGGTGCTGTCGATCTCAGTCATCAGGTCCCAGCGTACGTCGGCCCCGCGTCGGGGACCACGGGCCTATCCATCACTGCCATCACGCAGGGAGGAACGCCTCAGCGCCGGGGAGGCATTCCCCACGACCTCGCGCACGATCCACTCCAGGGTCGACTCGACGACGAGGTCGAGGGCGTCGTCCTGGGAGATCGGCCCGCGGGCCGGCACCTTGAAGCTGTGGTCGGCACCGGGCACCGGCACCAGCTCGACCTCGGGCGGGGAACTCCTCGGGCGTGCCCATCGTGTCGCGCTCGCCCTGGATCACGAGCGTGCGCACGCGGGCACCGAGCAGCTCGTCGAGCCGCGACGCTCGGGCCGACCCGGGCGGGTGCAGCGGGAACGCGAGCGCGAGACACCCCACGGCGCCGAGCCGCTTGGCGACGCGGGTGGCCGACCGTGCGCCCGCTGAGCGGCCCCCGACGATCAGCGGCGAGCGGGTGCGCAGCCGGTCGGCTCCGGCGACGAGTGCGGCGTCGAGCGTGGGCGGCGCGGTCGCGACCTTGCGGCCGGCCCGCACCCACGGCTGCTCGAACCGCACGACCGTGACGTCGTTGCGCGGCAGCGCCTGGGCGAGCGCCTCGAGGTCGTGGGTGTCGATGCCGACCCCGGCCCCGTGCCCGAGCAGGAGCGTGGCGATCGGGCGCCGGGCGCGGTCGGTGACCAGGCGCCCCTCGCCGTGCGGGGTGGCGACCAGGAGCTCGGAGCGCGTCACGGGAGCACCCCCGCCTCGTGGGAGCCCTCGAGGGGCAGCGGCTCGATCAGCTCGGGCCCGTTGTTGCGCACGTTGCCGACCGCCTTCGAGACCGGGTACGCCTCGAGCCTGCCCGGCGCCGCCGGGACCAGCAGCCCGAGGACGTCGTCCGCCGCCGTCCGCGGGTCGAGCCACGGGCCCCACCGCTCCGCCTCGACCATCAGCGGCATCCGGTCGTGGATCCGGCCCACGGAGTCCTCGGCCTCGGTGGTGATGACGGTGCAGGTCCACCGGAACCGCTCGGGGTCGTCGTCAGGACGCGTCGGGTCGCGCCAGATCTCGTAGAGACCGGCCATCGCGAGGGTGCCGTGGTCGTGCGGCCGGATGAAGAAGGGCTGCTTGACCGGCTTGCCGGCCTTCGTCAGCTCGCTGGTCTCGTACCACTCGAAGTACCCGTCGGCCGGCAGCAGGCAGCGGCGGCTCGCGAACGCCTTGCGGAACGCGGGCTTCTCGGCCACGGTCTCCATCCGCGCGTTGATCATCCGGCTCCCGATCGAGGGGTCCTTGGCCCACGACGGCACCAGGCCCCACCGCAGCACCCGCAGCTGGCGCCGGGGCGGCTCGGGGCTGTCGCGGGACGGCGGACGCTCGACCACGGCGTAGACGTCCTTGGTCGGCGCGACGTTGTAGTCGGGCGGCAGCGCCTCCTGGACGTGCGACTCGGCGACCTCGAACTCCTCGAGGAGGTCGTCGGGTCGTCTGCTCGAGGCGTACCGGCCGCACATGGCTCTCACCCTAGGGCTCTCCCCAGACAGGGTGGAGTGACCGCGCAGGGGCTCGTCTAGGTTGGGCTCATGAGCCTCAGCCGACTTGTCGCCCGTCCGCTCCTCGCGTCCGGCATCGTCTTCGGCGCGGTCAACGCGCTCCGCAACACCTCGGTGGTGGCCCCCAAGGCCGCCCCCGTGGCCGCGAAGATCGTGCCCCTGGTGAAGAAGGCCGGCGTGCCCCTGCCCGAGGACCCCGCCACCCTGGTGCGGATCAACGCCGGGGTGCAGCTCGCCGGCGCGCTCGCGCTCGCCAGCGGCAGGGCCCCCCGCCTGGGTGCCGCCGCGATCGCCGTCTCCCTCGTGCCCACCACGGTGGCCGGCCACGCGTTCTGGGCCGAGACGAGCCCCGAGAAGAAGCACGCCCAGCGCCTGCAGTTCTTCAAGAACGCCTCCATCCTGGGCGGCGCGATCATCGCCGCCGGCGACACCGACGGCAAGCCCGGTGTGGCCTGGCGCGTTCGCCGCGCCGCCAAGGACACCCGCCGCGAGGCCAAGCACCTCGCCACCACCGCCAAGCGCGAGGCGAGGCTCGCCAAGGCCAAGGTGTCCTGAGGGTGACGTCCGCGCCCCGGGACCCGTGGCCGGTCCCGCGGGTCCGCGCTCCCGTCGAGGCGACCGTCGAGCTGCCCGGCAGCAAGTCCCTGGCCAACCGCGCGCTCGTGCTCGCGGCGATCGCCGAGGGGCCCTCGGTGGTGCGCCGCGCGCTCCGCTCGCGTGACAGCCTGCTGATGGCGGGGGCCCTGAGCGCGCTCGGCTCGCACGTCGACACCGCCGGGCCCGACTGGCACGTGAGGCCCGGGGCGTTCACCGCCGACGCCGACGTCGACTGCGGGCTCGCGGGCACGGTGATGCGGTTCGTCCCCCCGGTCGCGGCGCTGTCGCGCGGGGTCGTCGGCTTCGACGGCGACCCGCACATGCGCAAGCGCCCGGTCGGCGAGGTGCTCACCGCCCTGCGCACGCTCGGGGTCGACGTCCGCGACGAGGATCGTGGTGGGTTGCCCTTCGCGATCCACGGCCGCGGCGCGGTACCGGGCGGCACGGTCGTGGTCGACGCGTCGGCGTCCTCGCAGTTCATCTCGGCGCTGCTGCTGGCCGGCGCGCGCTTCGAGCAGGGCGTCGACGTCCGGCACGACGGCAAGCCGGTCCCCTCGCTCCCCCACATCGACATGACCGTCGAGGTGCTGCGCGAGCACGGCGTGGAGGTCGACGACTCCGAGGCCAACCGGTGGGCGGTCGCACCGGGTCCCGTGACGCCGGTCGACCGGGTGATCGAGCCCGACCTGAGCAACGCGGCGCCGTTCCTCGCCCTGGCCGCCGTGACCGGGGGCTCGGTGACCGTGCGGGACTGGCCCGCGCACACCACGCAGCCCGGTGACGAGCTGAGGTCGATCCTGGCCCTGATGGGCTGCGACGTCGCCGTCGTCGACGGCGGGCTGCGCGTCACCGGACCCGACCGGCTCGCGGGCGTCGACCTCGACCTGCACGACGTCGGTGAGCTCACCCCCGCGGTCGCCGCGCTCTGCGCCCTGGCCGACGGGCCGTCGCACCTGCGCGGCGTGGCCCACATCCGTGGCCACGAGACCGACCGCCTGGCCGCCCTGGCCGCCGAGCTGGGTGCGCTCGGCGCCGACGTCACCGAGCACGCCGACGGCCTCGAGATCCGGCCCGCGCCGCTGCACGGCGGCCTCTGGCGCACCTACGCCGACCACCGGATGGCGCACGCGGGTGTCATCATCGGCACCGTGGTCGACGACGTGCTGGTGGAGAACGTCGAGACCACCAGCAAGACCTTCCCCGACTTCGCCGGCTTCTGGTCCTCCCTCCTGTGATGGACCGCTGATGGGAGGCCGCTACTCCGACCACGACGTCGAGCACTACGACCGTCCCCGCCGGCGCACGCGGCCCCGCACCAAGGACCGGCCCACCTACGACGACGCCGTCGACGGCCGCGTGGTCACCGTCGACCGGGGTCGTCTCACCGTGCTGGTCGACGACGTCGTCGTGATGGCGGTCAAGGCCCGGCCGCTCGGCCGCAAGGGGGTGGTGGTCGGCGACCGCGTGCGCGTGGTCGGCGACACCTCGGGCGACGAGGGGGCGCTGGCCCGCATCGTGGAGGTCGTCCCGCGCACCACGACGCTCCGCCGCACCGCCGACGACGACGACCCGGTCGAGCGCGTGATCGTCAGCAACGCCGACCAGCTCGTCGTGGTCACGGCCCTCGCCGACCCCGACCCCCAGCCCCGGCTGATCGACCGCGCCCTCGTCGCCGCCTACGACGCCGGCATGGCCCCCCTGCTCTGCCTCACCAAGGCCGACCTGCGCGACCCCGAGACGCTGCTCTCGACCTACCGCTCGCTCGGCGTCCCCTGGGTGGTCACGCAGCGTGGCGGCGACCTCGAGGAGGTGCGCGCCAGCCTCTCCGGCCGGACCTCGGTCCTGGTGGGCTCGAGCGGCGTCGGCAAGTCCACGCTGGTCAACGCCCTGGTGCCCGACGCGTTCCGCGAGGTCGGGGTGGTGAACGCCGTCACCGGACGCGGGCGCCACACCTCGACCTCCGCCTACCTGCTCCCCCTGCCCGCGCACCCGGGGTCCGGCGGGGCCGGCGGCTGGATCATCGACACCCCCGGCATCCGCTCGTTCGGCCTCGCCCACGTGAAGCCCGAGGACCTCATCGGCGCCTTCCCCGACCTCGACGAGATGACCGAGGACTGCCCGCGCGGCTGCACCCACGGCGACGACGAGCCCGAGTGCGGCCTCGACGTCGCGGTCGAGGCGGGGCTGACCGACCCCGAGCGCGTGTCGTCGTTCCGGCGGCTCCTCGCCGCGCGCTCGGTCAGCGACTACTGACCGCGCCCCACCGGGCCGCGGCCGAGGCGTTGTCGAAGGAGCCGGGCGGGTACACGGCCTTGGCCCCCGCCTCGCCCGTGAGGACGACGTACACCAGCGTCACCACGGCGAGCGCGGCGGCGACGCCGGCGGCCACGGTCCGCAGCGTCCCTGCCCGTGCGTGGAGCCAACCGGTGACGACCACGACCGCGACCGCGAACACGCTGCCGACGATGCGGAAGCACGTCGGCGTACTCCTCGTGCTCCTCGACCTGCGGGTTGGTGCGGAAGAACTCGACGCTCTCCTTGAAGTTGTCGCCCGAGAGGTACGCCGCCCAGACCGAGACGAAGGCGACGACGGCCAGGACGAGCAGGGGCCACCGCAGCCAGTCGCGCCACCTCGGGTTGAGGTAGGCGATCGCGGCCAGGCACGCGACGGGCGTGACGACCACCGTGAGGTGCACGAGCAGCACGTGGGCGGGAAGGCCACGGATCTCGACGAGCTGCGGCGCGATGTCGGTGAGCGTCATAGGTGAATGTTGCACCAGTTCGATGAGAGGAGGGTGAGACGCGCGGTCTAGGGTGACGACCGTGCCGGACTACACCGACGACCTGCGGCTCGCGCACGTGCTCGCCGACGACGCCGACTCGCTCACCACGGCGCGGTTCAAGTCGATCGACCTGCACGTGATGAGCAAGCCCGACCTGACACCGGTCACCGACGCCGACCAGGCCGTCGAGGACGGCATCCGGCGCACCCTGTCGCGCGTGCGCAGCCGCGACGCGATCACCGGCGAGGAGACCGGCTCGACCGGCCACTCGCAGCGGCGGTGGGTGGTCGACCCGATCGACGGCACCAAGAACTTCGTGCGCGGCGTCCCGGTGTGGGCCACCCTCATCGCCCTCGTCGTCGACGACGAGGTCGTGCTCGGCGTGGTCTCGGCACCGCAGCTGCAGCGCCGCTGGTGGGCCTCGCAGGGCAACGGCGCGTGGACGGGGCGGTCGCTGCTCAAGGCCACGCCGATGCAGGTCTCCGACGTGCGGCGCCTCGAGGACGCCTCGCTGGCCTACGCCTCCCTGAGCGGCTGGGAGGACCGCGGCCGGCTCGACGACTTCCTGAGCCTGATGCGGCGCTGCTGGCGCACCCGCGGGTACGGCGACTTCTGGTCGTACATGCTGCTCGCCGAGGGCGCCGTCGACCTGGCGGCCGAGCCCGAGCTCGAGGAGTACGACATGGCCGCCCTCGACGTCATCGTGCGGGAGGCCGGCGGCCGGTTCACCTCGCTCGACGGCACCGACGGGCCCTGGGGCGGCAACGCGCTCGCCTCCAACGGGCACCTGCACGACGCCGCGCTCTCCTTCGTCGGCGGGATGCGCGACGACGCCCCGGGCGACGCCGACTGGCCGTCGTCCGGGCCGGGGAGCGTGAGCGACCTCCGCGCGCACCGGCAGCAGCGCGAGGACGACGACACCGACTGACCTCATCGGTCGGCGGCACCGGCGGCGGCACGGTCGGCGGCACGGCTGGCGGCGTGGACGTCCCCTGGTGCGCCCACGGTCGCAGCGGTACGGTCCGCCTCATGCGCATCGGCGAGATCCTCGAGGCCAAGGCCAGCAGCGACGTCATCACCATCACCCCCGACGCGGGCGTGCGCGACCTCATCGCGAAGCTCGCCGAGCACAACATCGGCGCCCTGGTGGTGAGCCGCGACGGCACCAGCCTCGACGGGATCGTGAGCGAGCGGGACGTCGTCCGCTCGCTGCACGCCGACGGCCCGGTCCTCGACCGCACGGTCGGCGAGCTCATGACCGAGGCCGTCGAGACCGCCTCGCCCGACGACGACCTCGACGCCGTCATGGAGACCATGACGTCGCGGCGGTTCCGCCACGTGCCGATCGTCGACGGCGGCACGCTCGTGGGCATCATCTCGATCGGCGACGTCGTCAAGCACAAGATCGGCCAGCTGCAGTTCGAGCGCGACCAGCTCGACTCCTACGTGCACCAGGGCTGAGCGTGACCCGACGGCGTGGCGTCGCCGCGTGACGTCGTCCCCCGCCCTGACGCTCTCGTCGGCGTCCGGCCGATGGGTGCTGGTGGCCACCATCCTCGGCTCGGCCCTCGCGGGCATCGACGCGACCGTCGTCAACGTGGCGCTGCCGGCCCTCGGCGAGGACCTCGACGCCGGCTTCACGACGCTGCAGTGGACCGTCTCGGCCTACGCGCTCACGCTTGCCTCCTTCATCCTGCTGGGCGGGACCCTCGGCGACCGGTTCGGACGCCGTCGCGTCTTCGTCGTGGGCGTGGTCTGGTTCGCGGTGGCGTCCCTGGCGTGCGGGCTCGCCCAGGACGCCGCGATGCTCGTCGGCGCGCGCGCCCTGCAGGGAGTCGGCGCTGCGCTGCTCACCCCGGGCAGCCTCGCGCTGCTGCAGGTGACGTTCCGTCCCGAGGACCGCGCCCGCGCGATCGGTGCGTGGTCGGGCCTGGGCGGGGTCGCCACGGCGATCGGCCCGCTGCTCGGCGGCTGGCTCGTGGACGTCGCCAGCTGGCGCTGGGTGTTCCTGATCAACCTGCCGCTCGCGGCGCTCGTCGTGTGGCTCTCGCTGCGGCACGTGCCCGAGACGCACGACGCCGGGTCCGACGGCACCGACGTCGACTGGCTCGGTGGCCTCCTCGGCGCGGCCGCGCTCGCGGGGGTCACCTTCGCGCTCATCGAGTCCGGCCGCGGGCCGGGGGTCGTCGGTGCGTCGCTGCTCGTGGCCGCGGTCTCGGGCGTCGCCTTCGTGCTCCGTGAGCGGCACGCGGACTACCCGGTGCTGCCGTTCCCGGTGTTCCGCTCGGCCCAGTTCAGCGCGGTCAACGGCGTGACCTTCCTGGTCTACGGCGGCTTCGGCGTGGTCTTCTTCCTGCTCGTCGTGCAGCTGCAGGTCGCCGCCGGGTTCGGCCCCGTCGCCGCCGGGTCCTCGCTGCTGCCCGTCACCGTGATCATGCTGCTGCTCTCCTCGCGCTCGGGCGCCCTCGCCGCCCGCATCGGGCCGCGGCTGCAGATGTCGCTCGGGCCGCTGGTGTGCGCCGCGGGCCTCCTGCTGCTCGCCCGGGTCGGGGCCGGCGACACCTACCTCGCCGACGTGCTCCCCGGGGTCGTGGTGTTCGGGCTCGGCCTGGCCGTGATGGTCGCGCCGCTCACGGCGGCCGCCCTCGCGGCCGCGCCCGACGAGCACGCCGGCATGGCCTCCGGCGTGAACAACGCCGTCGCCCGCACCGGCGGCCTGCTCGCCGTGGCCGCCGTCCCGGTGCTCGCGGGGGTCGCCGACGGCGACGCCGGGGGCTTCGAGCGGGCCCTGCTCCTCTCCGCGGCGGTGCTCGCCGTGAGTGCCGTCGTCGCCGCCCTGACCGTGCGCAACGAGGTGGCCGACGAGCGCCGAGGCCGAGGAGGAGACGTCCCCGCTCAGCCACTGCGGGGTGGGCGCCCCGCCCCTCGCCTCAGCCTGCGACCGGGCGGGTCGCACCAGCTGAGGGGTCGTTAGGGTTGGTGCCATGGACAAGCCCGAGATCGACTTCCCCGACTTCGACCCGCCCGCCGACCTCCAGGTCACCGACCTCGCCGAGGGCGACGGCCCCGAGGCCGCCTCCGGCCAGACCGTCAAGGTCCACTACGTCGGCGTGGCCCACTCGACCGGCGAGGAGTTCGACGCCTCCTACAACCGCGGCGAGCCGCTGAGCTTCCGCCTCGGCGTCGGCCAGGTCATCTCCGGCTGGGACCAGGGCGTCCAGGGCATGAAGGTCGGCGGACGCCGTCAGCTCGTCATCCCGCCGCACCTCGGCTACGGCGACCGTGGCGCCGGCGGCGTCATCAAGCCCGGCGAGACGCTGATCTTCGTGGTCGACCTGCTCGAGGTCCGCTGACGCTCGGCGCCCGACCGGGGCCGCCCACCGGGGCCCGCGCCGCGCGCGGTGCGGGCTACCAGGGGAAGTCGTCGGGGGTGCTGCCGTCGGAGACCCGGGCCGACTGCGACGCGACCGTCACCAGGTCGCCGTTCACCAGCTGGCGGCCGCGACGGGTCTCCGGCGCGCCGTTGACCTTGACCATGCCGCCGGCGAGGAGGGCCTTGGCGTCGGACCCGGACTCGACGAGGTTGGCGAGCTTGAGGAACTGGCCGAGCTTGATCGACTCGTCGTCGATGGGCACGTGGACTGCGTCAGACATGGGTATCAGTGAACCACCACGGCCACGGTGTGGATCAAGACCCCCACGAGTCCGCCGACGATGGTGCCGTTGATCCTGATGAACTGCAGGTCCCGGCCGACGTGCAGCTCGATGCGCTCGGCGGCCTCCTTGCCGTCCCACTTCTCGATGGTCTGCGTGATCACCGCGGTCAGCTCGTTGCCGTAGCGCTCGACCACGAAGACCGCGGCGTCGGTGGCCGTGCCGTCGAGCCTGGCGCGCAGGGCGTCGTCCGTGGCGAGGCGCGAGGCGAACGCCGTCACCTCGGTCATCAGCCGGCGCCTGCACCGCGCCGTTCGGGTCGCCGAGCGACGTGGTGAGGGCGCGCTGCAGCGCCTGCCAGAGCGAGATCCCCGACCGGACGACGGCCGGGTGGTCGAGCAGCCTGTCCTTGAGCCGCTCGGCGCGCAGCTGGGTGGCGGGGTCGGTCAGCAGGTCCTCGGCGAGGGTCGCCAGCATCCGGTCGAGCGCCGTGCGCGCCCGGTGCTGCGGGTCCTGGCGGATGTCGCCGACCCACCGCACGATCTCGCGGTGGATCCGGGACGTGACGCGCTCGTTCACCGAGTCCGGTGACCACCACGGGGCCCGCTCGCCGATGACGTCCTGCACGGTGCCGGGGTTCTCCGCGCAGCCAGTCGTGGAGCTCGGTCGAGCAGCAGCTCGATGACGCCCGCGGTGGACGTCGTCGTGCACGGCCTCGGCGAGGAGACCGCCGAGCAGCGGCGAGATCGGCTCCTCGTGGAACCGCGGCACCAGCGCCTCGGTCACCAGCGCCTCGACGTGCTCGTCGCGCACCTTGCCCAGCGCGATGCAGGCGACCTCGGCGACCTCCTGGACCACGCGCTCGGCGTTGGCCGGCTCCGCGAGCCAGTCCGCGAGCCGCTTCGACGGCTCCGCGGCGGTCAGCCGGTCGCGGATGATCGCCTCCTGGAGGAAGTTCTCCCCCACGAACTGCTCGAGCCCGCGGCCGAGGTCGTCCTTGCGGCGCGGGATGAGCGCGGTGTGCGGGATCGGCAGCCCCAGCGGGTGCCGGAACAGCGCGGTGACGGCGAACCAGTCGGCGATGGCGCCCACCATCGACGCCTCCGCACCGGCGTTGACGAAGCCGAGGACGCCGTCCTGCTCGAGGGTGACCAGGTAGACGACGGCCGCCACGAGCAGCAACGAGAGCGCGACGACCTTCATCTGCCGCAGCGCCCGGCGTCGTGCCTCGTCGGCGGCCGGGTCGGCCGCGAGGGCGGGGAGCGTGGTGGTCGCCATCCCGCCATCCTTGCGGATGGGCACGCGGGCCGAGGTCCCCGATCGGGGTGGCCCGAGGTGGAACACTCGCATGCGTCCCCGGCCCTTCCCCCCGGAGCTGCTCCTTCCTCATGCGTCGCTGCCTGCTGCTCGTCCTCCTGTTCCTCGTCGTGCTGAGCCCGGCTCCGGCCGCGACGGCTCGCGCGGCGGCCGGGAACCCGGGACCGTCGGGGCCCTCGGGACACGACGTTCCGCCGCTCGTGCGGGCGGTCCGGGCGCTGAACGGTGACGGACAGCACCCGGAGGCGACGGTGGCGCTGCGCGACCTGTTCGTGGCCAAGCCCCGGCTCGACGGGTTCAGCGAGGACTTCGCCTCGGCGCTGCTCGCCCGCCCCACCGACGGGGCCGACGACCCGTTCGTGGACGGCTACTCCGTGCCGTCGCAGCGCACCTGCGGCACGAAGGTCTGCGTGCACTGGGTGCGCACCACCCGCGACGCCCCGCCGGACCGGGCCTGGGTCGACACGACGCTCGCGACGATGCAGAAGGTCTGGCGGCACCACGTGCGCGAGCTCGGGTACCGGCGTCCGGCCGCCGACGGCACCCGAGGCGGCGACGCGCGGTTCGACGTCTACCTCAAGGAGCTGGGGTCCGAAGGGCTCTACGGGTACTGCGCTCCCGAGCGGCGGGTGAAGGGCGAACCCCAGCAGGCGAGCGGGTTCTGCGTGCTCGACGACGACTTCGCCCGCAACCAGTTCGGCCGGCCGCCGATGCAGACGCTGCGCGTGACCGCGGCCCACGAGTTCTTCCACGCCGTGCAGTTCGCCTACGACTACGCCGAGGACCCGTGGCTGCTGGAGTCGACGGCGACCTGGATGGAGGAGCAGTTCGCCGACTCCGTCGACGACAACCGCGCCTACCTCGGGTTCGGCCAGCTGGCCCGCCCGGGCGTGCCGCTCGACCTCTTCGACTCCGGCGGGTACGGCCACTACGGCAACTGGCCGTTCTGGCAGTTCGTCACCGACCGCTACGGCGTCGGCGTCGTGAAGCAGGTGATCCGGCGCACCGGCACCGGCAACGGGCTCCCCGACGAGTTCTCGACGCTGGCGCTGCGCCGCGTGCTCGCCGACCACGGCGGACTGCGCCGGGTCTTCGCCGCCTACGCCGCCGGCAACACCGTGCCGGGCCGCACCTACCCCGAGGGCGCCTCCTACCGGCCCGCGCCCGTCACGACGCGCACGATGACGTCGTCCGCGCCCTTCGCGTTCACGGCCCGCGTCAACCACCTCTCGTCACGCTCGGTGACCCTGCGCCCCGGCCGCGCGCTGCGCGGTGAGGGACGCCGCCTCCGCGTCGCCATCGACGCCCCCGACGCGGCGAGCTCCCCCGCTGCCTACGTGGTGATCTCGCGCACCGACGGCCGGCTGCAGGGCCGCGTGGTGCCCCTCGACGCCGCCGGTCGCGGCCTCGCCCGCATCGGCTTCGACCCGCGGACCACGCGGTGGGTCACGGTGACCCTCGCCAACGCCTCCACCCGCTACCGCTGCGGTCGCGCGACGCTGCTCGCCTGCCAGGGCATCTCGCGCGACGACCGGCGGCGGTTCGGGCTGACCGCGTCCGTCAGCGGCTGACCCCGGCGGCCGCCCCACGGTGGTCGAGGTGCCGCTGCGTGACGGTGGTCGAGGTGCCGCGACGTGACGGTGGTCGAGGTGCCGCGACCGAGGAACGAGGGAGCGGCCTCGAGACCTGGTGACTCCCGAGACCAACCCTCGACAAACCCGTTACCCCGTGACGACCGGCCCGAGCCGGTCGAACGCCTTGGCCGCCATCCCCCGCCACATCGCGCCGAAGGCCGGCATCGCCGCGCGCCCGACCAGCGTCGGGACGAGGTCCCAGGTCCAGGTGACGGTGGTGCCGTCGCCGTCCGGGGCGAAGGCCCAGCGCCCGGCCACGGTGCGGATGAGCAGCTTCATCGGCCCCTTCACCTCGGCGAGGTCGTAGCCGAACGCGTTCGGGACGTCGAGCTCGGTCAGCACCTCGGTGACGCGGCCGCCGTCGGTGAACAGCAGCGTCCGTCGCTGCCCGACGTGGGCACCCCAGGCCCCGCTCTGCTCGACCTTCGTGATGCCGGGGATCGCGAGGTGACGCCTGCCGAGCACCGACTCGAGCGGGGCGCCGAGCACACGGGTGAAGGTGACGTCGAGCGGCGCGGCGTAGGTGCGCGCGTAGGAGAGCTGGGCCATGGCGTGAACCTACCGAGAGTGGCCGGGCCGCCTCGATGCTCCGCAGCCACAATGGGACGCGATGGCCATCCCGACGTTGTTCCTCACGGTCGGACTCCCCTGCAGCGGCAAGACCACGGCCGCACGCCGGGTCGAGGCCGAGCGCCACGCCCTCCGCCTGACCAAGGACGAGTGGGTGAAGGCCCTGTTCGGGCCCGACAACCCGCCGGCCGCGCAGGCCGTCATCGAGGGCCGGCTGATCGAGACCGGACTGCGCGCGCTCGAGCTCGGGGTCGACGTCGTCCTCGACTTCGGGCTCTGGACCCGGGACGAGCGCTCAGCCCTGCGCCAGGCCGCGGCCGACCTGGGGCGCGGCGTGACGATGCTCTACCTCGCCGTCGACCCGGCCGAGCAGCGGCGACGGGTTCGCCGGCGGCAGGCCGAGGCCCCGGACACCACCTGGCCGATGTCGGACGACGAGCTGGCGGCCTGGGCCGACGCCTTCGAGGCGCCGACGCCGGGCGAGGTCGAGGGCACCGAGCCCGTGGGCGACCCACCGGCGGGTTTCGCGGCGTGGGGGGCGTGGCGGGCCCACCGGTGGCCGTCGTCAGTCTCCTGACGGCGGTCGTGCGCGCTTGCTCCGGTCTAGGTGCGGAGGTGGAAGGTGACGTCGCCGTGGGGGTGGTAGGTGGTCTCGTAGCGTGGGGTCGTGGGCGCGGTCGTGGTGGAAGGGGCAGAGCAGGACCCCGTCGTCGAGGTCGGTGTGGCCGTGGTGGGCGACCCATTCGTGTCTTGTGGTGGGCCTCGCACCAGGTGCCGGGGTGGTCACACCCGACGGCGCGGCAGGTGCGGTCGCGGGCGAGGAGGGCGCGGCGGATGGGTCCGGTGAACAGGCGGCGGGTGCGGCCGAGGTCGACGGGTTGGGACTGGCCGTCGAGGACGATGGGCAGGATGGCCGGCTGGTGCAGGCCAGGCGGCGGGTTTGGGCGGGTGAGAGTGGGGTTCCGTCGGGGAGGGTGGCGTGGCCCGAGTCGGGTGGTGAGGGTGTCGAGCTCGATGGTGATGACCAGGGTGGTGGCGTCTCCGCCGTGGAGGGGGAGCCGGGTGGGGTCGATGGCTTCGAGGAGCTTGCAGAACGCCTCGCCGAGGCGCCGGGGGTAGGACCGGGTGTCCTCCGGCGCGCTCGGGGCATCGGTGGGCGCGGGGTAGGCCGGGTCTCCCGGAGTCGGGTCTCCGGGCTCGGTGGCGCCGGGCGGGTCCGACGCGGCTCGTCGACCGGGTCGGCCGGGCTCGGGCTGCTGGCTCGGCCGACTCGGCTGTGGACTCCGGCTGGACCCGGTGGGCTCGGGGCTCGCTCGGCTGGTCGGGCTGTGGTCGGGCTGCTCGGGTGGCGGGCTGTGGCTGGGTTGCTGGGTGGGGTCACGCCTCTTGGGGTTGGTGTAGGCCTCGAGGTAGGCCTTGAGCCGGGCGGCGATGTGGTCGGGGACGCGGGCGTGGATGTCGGTGGTGCCGTCGCCGCGGGTGCGGAAGGTGATCTTGGTGGTCGCGGCGGCGCGTTCGTCGGCGTCCTCGAGGAGCTTGCGCTCATAGGCCTCGGCCAGGGCGGGGTCGATGGTCTCGAGGATCCTGCGGCCCAGGGTCCGTAGCCGGGTGGGGGTGAAGTGCTCGGCCTCGGCGATCAGGACCTTCTCGGCCAGGGTCAGGGTCTCGGGGTCGAGGTCGGTGGGGAGGGTGTCGAGGGCTTTGATGATGACCTCGGCCTGGGGGCGTTGGACGTCCCCGGCACGCATCGCTGCCCCCAGGTGCGGGTAGCGGGACTCCAGGGCGGTCCCGGCCGCTTGGTCCCTGCGACCCTCGCGGGGGTCCAGGCGCAGCTCGTGAGCAGCCCACTCCCCGGCCGAGCGGGCGGCGGTGAGGTCGGCGACGTCACCGGCGACCGCGAGGACCTGCAGGCGCAGCGCGACCAGCCGGGCCTCGGCACGACCCAGGGCGAGCAGGGCGTCGCGTTTGTCCGTGGTGGACATGAACACCGGGTTCGACCAGGGCGACGTCGTCCAACGCGGTGCTGATCGTGTGGGCGCAGCCCAGCACCGGGTGGACCGGTGGGATCTGCGAGGACAACACGACGAGCCTCCGCGGAAAGAGGTGGAACGTGGGCATGACGAGGTGGGACCTCCCGGGTCCGTCGTCACTCCTCATCACCCGACCGCGTGCACCTGGTCGAGCTTGCCGGCCTCTGCGCCCAGCACCGCTTCTGTCTGCAACCACCCCGCTACGTGGGTGGCCGCCGTCGTCACTTGTCCGTGAACCCGAGGAGACCCACGATACACATATTCGAACACCTGTGCAAGTGCTTGTTCACTGCTGCACGCCGTGACCGGCCTCCTCGACTACAACGGGCGTGTGGGTCGAGGAGCTCGCGCCACTGTGGGGGTCGAGGAGCTCGCGCTAGCGAGCGTCACGAGACCACGCAACGTTCACGGCTTCGCGGAGAAGCCGTGGACTCACCAGGTCTCGAGACGGCCGTGACCGGCCTCCTCGACCACCACCCGGTGAGGGTCGAGGAGCTCGCGCTAGCGAGCGTCACGAGACCTCCACCGGGTGGGGTCGAGGACTCGCGCTAGCGAGCGTCACGAGACCACGCAACTTCACGGCTTCGCGAGAGAAGCCATGGGACTCACCAGGTCTCGAGACGGCCGTGACCGGCCTCCTCGACCACCACCCGCGTGGGGGTCGAGGAGCTCGCGCTAGCGAGCGTCACGAGACCACGCAACGTCCACGGCTTCGCGAGAGAAGCCGTGAGACTCACCAGGTCTCGAGACGGCCGTGACCGGCCTCCTCGACCACCACCCGCGTGGTGGGTCGAGGAGCTCGCGCTAGCGAGCGTCACGAGACCACGCAACGTCAACGGCGTCGCGAGAGAAGCCGTGGGACTCACCAGGTCTCGAGACGGCCGTGACCGGCCTCCTCGACCACCACCCGCGTGGGGGTCGAGGAGCTCGCGCTAGCGAGCGTCACGAGACCACGCAACGTCAACGGCGTCGCGAGAGAAGCCATGGGACTCACCGGGTCTCGAGACGGCCGTGACCGGCCTCCTCGACCACCACCCGGGCGTGAGGGTCGATCGCGCACTGTGGAGGTCGAGGAGCTCGCGCTAGCGAGCGTCACGAGACCACGCAACGTCCACGGCTTCGCGAGAGAAGCCGTGAGACTCACCAGGTCTCGAGACGGCCGTGACCGGCCTCCTCGACCACCACAGCAACCACCACACGACCCCACGGGCACCTTGGCTCCCTCGACCCCACCGGTGCGTCTGCACAGAACCTCCACACGTCGTACGCCGATCACACCCGCTCGCGCTCGTAGCCTCACTGCATGAGCTCGAGCACCCGCCGCATCCTCGTCGTCGAGGACGACCAGGTCATCAACCAGGCGCTGAGCGACCGGTTGGTGGCGGAGGGGTACGACGTGGTGCGGGCGTGGGACGGGCCGGGGGCGGTCGCCGCGCACGAGGAGCACCAGCCCGACCTGGTGCTGCTCGACGTCATGCTCCCGGGGTTCGACGGGCACGAGGTGTGCCGGCGGATCCAGGCACGAGCGGCCGGTGCCGGTGCTGATGCTCACCGCGCGCGCCGACGAGACCGACGTGCTGGTCGGGCTCGGGGTCGGCGCCGACGACTACCTCACCAAGCCGTTCCGCATGCGCGAGCTCGTCGCGCGCATCAGCGCGCTGCTGCGACGCGTCGACCGCGCTGCCGAGCTGGCCGCGCAGGCGGCGTCCGAGGTGCTCGCGCTCGGCGACCTGCGGGTCGACGTGGCCGCGCGACGGGTGTGGCGGGAGGAGCAGGAGGTGCGGCTGACGCCGACCGAGTTCGACCTCCTCCTCTGCCTGGCCGCGGCGCCCGGTGCGGTCGTGACCCGGGAGAAGCTGATGGCCGAGGTGTGGGGCTGGCCCGGCGCCTCGGGCACCCGCACCGTCGACAGCCACGTGAAGGGGCTGCGCGCGAAGGTGGGGGCCGACCGGGTCCGCACCGCCCACGGCGTCGGCTACGCCCTCGAGGTCGGCGAGCCGTGAGCCTCCCGGCGCCGAGCACACGCCAGCCCCTGGCGCGGGTGCGGTCGATCAAGGTCAAGCTCGGGCTGCTCGTGGCGGTCAGCGTCACGGTGGCGGCCGTGGTCGGCGCGCTCGGCGACGCCGGCGGCGTGCCGCTGTGGCTCGCCCTCCCCGTGACGGTCGGCCTCTCGCTCGCCGTCACCCAGCTGCTCGCGCTCGGCATGACGTCGCCGCTGCGGCAGATGACCGAGGCCGCACGCCGGATGGCGACCGGCGACTACGACGTCCGGGTCGACACGGCGTCCTCCGACGAGGTCGGCGAGCTCGCCCGCGCGTTCAACACGATGGCCGCTCGACCTCGCCACCGTCGACCAGCAGCGACGCGACCTCGTGGCCACCGTGAGCCACGAGCTGCGGACGCCGCTCACCGCCCTCTGCGCGGTGCTCGAGAACCTCGTCGACGGCGTCGCCCCGGCGGACCCCGACTACCTCGCGGCCCCGCTGGCGCAGGCCGAGCGCATGGCTCGGCTCGTCGACGACCTGCTCGACCTCGCCAAGGTCGACGCCGGGCGCGCGCCCCACTCCCCCGAGCCCGTCGCGGTCGCGTCCCTGCTCGCCGCGGCCGTCGCCGAGCCGCGGGCCGGCCGCGAGGTGCGCTACGACGTCCGGCCCGGGCCCGCCGGTCTCGTCGTGGACGCCGACCCCGCCCGCCTGCGCCAGCTCGTCGCCAACGTGCTCGACAACGCCGCCCGGCACAGCCCGCCCGGCGGGACCGTCACGGTGACGGCCGCCCGGGAGGGCGACCACCTCGTGCTCGAGGTGACCGACCAGGGTCCCGGCGTCGCGGTGGCCGACCGCGAGCGCGTCTTCGAGCGCTTCGGGACCCTCGAGGGCGGTGCCGGCGGGGCTCCGGTGGGCGGCGGCACGGGCCTCGGCCTGGCCATCGCCCGCTGGGTGTGCGACCTGCACGGCGGGCGGATCCGCTTCGTCGACCCCGACCCCGGCACCACCGGCGCGCGCGTGCGCGTCGAGCTCCCCCTCACCCCAGCCGCCCGTCCCCTCCCGGAGGAACGACCCATGACGCCGTCCACACCGCCGCATCCGCTGCCAGCCCCGGCCGGCCCACCGACGCAGCCCCGCCACCGGACCGACGCCACCGACGACGTCGGGCGTGCCGGTGCCGCCCAGGCCCCTGCTCGACGACGTGTTCGGGGGGTTCTGGCCGGACGGCGGCGTCCCGGCGGCGCTGACGGTGCTGCTCGGCGCGATCGGCGTCGGCGTCCTCGGCGGACTCGTGCTGCCCGACCGCGACCTGGGCCTCGGCACCTGCCTCGTGCTGCTCGCGGCGGGGGGCGTCGTGCTGGGGGCGGCCAAGCACCGGCGCGACCCGTTCACCCTCACCTGCGCAGCGGTCTGCGTCCTCCTCGCGCTGACGACCGTGGTGCGGGACGCCGAGTGGATCAGCGTGCTGTGCCTGCTCACCGGCGCGGCGCTGTGCGTCATCGGCGTCACCCGGGGCCGGACGGCCGGCGGCTTCCTCCTCGCCGGGCTCTCGCTGGCCGCTCGCCGGCCTGCGCGGGCTGCCGTGGCTCGGCCGGACGCTCGCCGTCCTCACGGGCATCGGGCACGGCGCGGCGCTGCTGCGCACCCTGGTGCTCTCGGCCCTCGGCCTGCTGGTCTTCGGCGCCCTGTTCGCCTCCGCCGACGCGCTCGTGGCCGAGTGGGTGGACGCGGTGCTGCCCGACCTCACCGTCGACACCTTCGTGCTGCGGGCGTTCGTCTCGGTGTTCGTGGGGGGCGCGGTGCTCGCGGCGGCCTACCTCGCCCTCAACCCGCCGCGGGTCGAGCGCGACGGGCGCATGGCCCGGGCGGTGTCACACCGCTTCGAGTGGCTGGCGCCGGTCGCCGTGGTCAACCTCGTCTTCGGCGCGTTCCTCGCCGCCCAGGCCACGGTGGTGTTCGGCGGTCACGACTACCTCGAGCGGACCACGGGGATCACCTACGCCGACTACGTGCACGAGGGGTTCGGCCAGCTGACGGTGGCCACCGTCCTGACGCTGCTCGTGGTGGCGGCGGCCGGTCGCAAGGCCCCGCGGACGACGTCCGCCGACCGGCTCTGGCTGCGCGGCGCCCTCGGCCTCCTGTGCGCCCAGACGCTCGTGGTCGTCGCCTCCGCGCTGTACCGGATGCACGTCTACCAGGAGGCGTACGGGTTCACCCGCCTCCGGCTGCTCGTCGACGTGTTCGAGGGCTGGCTCGGCGTCGTCGTGCTCGCCGTGATGCTCAGCGGCCTCGCCCTGCGAGCCGGGTGGCTGGCGCGGTTCGCCGTCGTGAGCGGCTGCGTCGCCCTGGTCGGCATCGCCGCCATCAACCCGGACGCCTGGATCGCGAACCGCAACCTCGACCGGTTCGAGGAGACGGGCAAGGTCGACTGGGACTACCTGCGCGGCCTCTCCGACGACGCCGTGCCCGCCATCCTCGAGCGGCCCCTCGAGCAGCGGCAGTGCGCGCTGCTCGCCCACGAGCCGAGCGACGGCGACTGGCTCGAGTGGAACCTCGGGCGCTCCCGCGCCGCGGGCGCCCTCGACGACTACGCGGTGCCCGAGGTCCAGCCCGTGTGCCGCTGACCCATGTGCCCCGGTCACGGCCGTCACGAGACCACTCCCAGGTAGGACCGCCGGGGCGGCGAGGAACGTCACCGGGTCTCGAGGCCGCTCCCTCGTTCCTCGGTCGCGGCACCTCGACCACCGTCGGGGCTCACGCCACGTGGCGCCGGCCGTCGTCGGCGTCGCGGTCGCCCGTCGCCCGTCGCCGGACGCCGGACGCCGGTCAGTGGAGCGTCACAGCAGCGGGGCCGCCCGCACGGCCTGCTCCTCCCACCACGCCAGCTCGTCGTCGTAGCCGCCGAGCGCCTTCTCCCAGCCGAACTGGACCAGGGCGCCGAGCAGCGAGAGCTGCAGCTGGGTCTCCCACCACCCGTCGGTGCTGATGCCGTGGTGCTCGAGGGCGTCGCGGTAGCACTCGATCGCGACCTCCTTCGACGTGGGGATCCGGCGGCAGTTGATGGCGAGGTACCAGGCGAGGTCGCCGGCCGCCGCGCCGCGACCCGGCCCCTCCCAGTCGAGCAGCACGGTGCGGGCGCCGTCGGTCTCGGGCGTGCTGCCGAGGTTGTCGAGCTTCCAGTTGCCGTGCACGAAGGTCTGCGGGGTCCGGTCGACCGCGGCCACGAGCGGCGTCACGTCGTGGGCGAGCGGGACGACGATCGCCGCCGCCACGGGAGCGACGTCCGACAGCATCGGCCAGCCCTGCGCGACCAGCCGGGGCACGAGGTGGTCGTCGTCGAGCTCGGCCTCGGCGGCAGCCATGCCCGGCGACAGCTCGAGGTACCGGCGGGCCGGGGAGACGACGTCGATGTCGAGGGTCGTTCCCCAGTAGGCCGCATGGAGCGCCGCCATGTGGTCGAGGAACCGCTCGTGCTGCGCGAGCGGGACCGGGTCGTCGACCGCCGGCACCAGGTCGGCGGCGACGTCGCGCATGAGGAGGGCGGACCGGCCGGGCTCGTCCCGTTCCTGCGCCACGGCCACGATGGGCTGGTCGATGCAGCCGGGCAGGGCGGCGAAGATGCCCCGCCGCCACACCTCGACGACGGCGCCGCCGACCACACCCGCCGCACGCAGCGTCCAGTCGTGGGCCATGTCGAGGTGCTTGACGACGAACGCCTCGCCGTCGATCACGACGCGCTCGAGGGACGCCCCGGACTTGCCCGGCCCCTCGAGCGGCGTCCGCTCGACTCGCGCCGGCGAGCAGCTCGTCGAGCGACGCCGCGACCGGCCACACGTCGGCCGTGACCTCAGGCATCGGCAGCCTCCATCTCGGCGAGGAGCGAGGCCGGCCACCGGCCGCCGCAGAGCACGGTGTCGGCGGTGATCCTCCCGTCGCCCACCTCGAGCAGGTGGGCGTGGTGGGCCGCGTGCGGCACGCCGCCCTCGGACCAGGTGAGCGTGTACTCCACGACCTCGCCGCCCTCGACGGGCAGCCGGCGCAGCGACTCGAACTCGCCCGCGGCGGCGAACCAGCCGCGGTACTCGGCCCTGACCGCGTCGGAGCCGGAGCGGTGGAAGCGCCAGTTCGGCACGGTCGCGTCGAGCCGGACGTCGTCGGCCCACGCCTCGCACGTGTCGATGCTGCCGGTGCGGACGGCGTCCAGGAACCGGCCCACGGGGTCGGCGTCGTCAGGGTTCATCGGGGCTCCTCGGGTGGGTGGCGGGTGCCCCCGAGAGTGCGGGACCAGCCTGGCACTCCGGCAGCAGGCTGACCAGACGACCGGCCCACCGGATCCGTCGCGTCAGCGGGACGACGACGTCCGCGGCTCCCCCGGTCCACGAGGTCACCTCCGGCGCAGCACCCGCTCGGTGACGCCGGGCAGCAGCCGGACGCCGAGGTGGGCGAGCCGGCCGTCCCGGCCGGGGACGACGACCCGCCTGCGTCGCCGCAGCGCCTTCATCAGCGCCGTGGCGACCTCGTCCGCCGAGAGGGTCGCCACCTTCTCCTCGGCGGCGAGCACCTCGGCCGGCTTGGTGAGGTTCTCCGCCTCGAAGCCCGGCGTGCGGGTGTTGGGCGGGCAGAGGGTCACGACGCGGACGCCGGTCGGGGCGAGCTCGCGGCGCAGCGCCTCGCTGAAGCCGAGCACCGCGAACTTCGAGGCCGAGTAGCCGGTGTAGCCGAAGACGCCCGTGAGCCCGGCCATCGAGGAGGTGGTCACGAGCGTGCCGCGCCCGGCGGCGACGAGGTGCGGGACGACGGCGCGGCACACGTTGACCGTGCCGAAGTAGTTGGTCTCCATCATCGCGCGGTCGACGTCGGGGTCGGCCTCGCCGAACCAGGCGGCCCGGGCGAACCCGGCGGTGACCACCACCAGGTCGGGGACCCCGACGTCGGCGACGAGCGCGTCGACGACGTCCCGGACCTCGCCGGGGTCGGTCACGTCGAGGGTCCACGTGGCCACGCGCTCGCCGAGGGCGGCGGCGGCCTCGTCCAGCTTGTCGGCCGAGCGCCCGGCGATCTCGACGTCGACGCCGGAGGCGACGAGGTGCCGGGTGACGGCGAGGCCGATGCCCTCCGAGCCGCCCACCACGAGGGCCCGTCGCCACGTCGTCGCCCCTCGTCGTCCGAACATCCTCCGAACCTAACGCGCCACGCGGCTGTCGGTGGCGGCGGGCACAATCACGGGCATGGCAGAGCTCAGTGTCGTGCAGGGCGACATCACCACCCTCGACGTCGACGCCATCGTGAACGCCGCCAACCGCGCCATGCGCGGCGGAGGCGGCGTCGACGGGGCGATCCACCGCGCAGCCGGTCCGGGCCTGCTCGCCGAGTGCCGCGAGCGGTTCCCACGCGGGCTCGCGACCGGCGACGCGGGCTGGACGACCGGCGGCGACCTCCCGGCGCGGTGGGTGATCCACACCGTCGGCCCGAACCACACCCGCGGCGAGACCGACCGCGGCCTGCTCGTCTCCTGCTACCGCCGGTGCCTCGAGGTCGCCGACGAGCTCGGCGTCCGCAGCATCGCGTTCCCCCTCATCAGCGCCGGCTCGTACGGCTGGCCCAAGGACGACGCCGTCCGCGCCGCGATCGACACCATCCGCTCGGCCGACACCCGGGTCGAGGAGGCGACGATCGTCGCGTTCGGCGACCGCACCGCCGCGGAGGTCAGGGCAGCGCTCGCGACCTGACCGGCGGCCTCACCCCACGCGCGAGGCCAGGGTGAGGTCGTGGTCGGCTGCGATCATCTCGGCTGCCTTCTCACCGATCATGATCGCCGCGGCGTTCGTGTTGCCGCTCACCACGGTGGGCATGATGCTCGCGTCGGCGACCCGCAGGCCGCCCACCCCCATCACGCGCAGCTCGGCGTCGACGACGCTGCCCATCTTGCAGGTCGACGTCTCGTGGTAGACGGTCAGCGCGTAGTGGCGCGCCATGTCCTCGAGCAGCGCGTCGCTCGGGACGTCGCCGGCGGCGTGACCGTGCGCCTCGGCCAGGGCCGGAGGCACCATCAGGTCGCCCAGCCCGTCGCCGGGCCAGCTGGCGACGACGTCGAGCGCCCGCCGGATCACCGCGAGCATCACGGCGACGTCGTGGGGGTCGTCGAAGTAGTTCAGGTCGATCACCGGCGCCGCGGCGGGATCGCTGCTGGCGAGCCGCACCTCGCCCTCGGAGTGCGGCTGCACCGGGTTCGGCAGCACGACGACGCTCTCGCGGTCCGGGGCCAGCGCCGCCTCGCCCTCGGCGAAGTACACCTCGGGGTCGACGCGGAAGAGGTAGCGCCAGATGTCGGGGGTGTACCCGCAGGCCAGCAGGCCGATCTGGCCGTCGTGGGTGTGCAGGTCGCCGAGCCCGGTGGAGAAGAACACCACCGCGTCGTACAGCGAGGACGACGCCAGCCCCTTGCCGGTGGTCGCCCACTCGGTGACCCGGCGCTCCGCCTCGGCCTTGAGGCCGGCCAGCTCGGGCGGCAGGGCGTCGTCGTCGGCGGGGTCCGCCGGCAGGGGCCCGGCCGGCGCGCGCAACGCGTCCGGGCCGAGCGAGATCGCGATCTCGGTCATGGTCAGGCCGACCCCGGGCGCCGGGAAGACCAGCGGCAGGTGCAGGTGGTCCTTGAGGTGCTTGCCCACGTGCGGGTTGTCGAGCACGCACTCGACGCCCACCTCGGCCAGCTCGGCAGCGGGGCCGACGCCGGAGAGCAGCAGCAGCTGCGGTGAGCCGATCGCGCCGGCACTGAGCACCACCTCGCGGTCGGCGTGGATCGTCGTGGAGACACCGTCGGCGCCGCGGTACTGCACCCCGGTGGCGCGCAGGCCCGCGCCGTCGCGCTGCAGCAGCACCTTCTCGACCAGGGCGTGCGTGACCACGGTGAGGTTGGGGCGCGCCATCGCGGGCTCGAGGAACGCGTGGAAGGTCGAGGACCGCTTGCCCTCGCGGGTGGTGGTCTGGAACAGCGACGACAGGCCGGTGGGCCCACCGCGGTCGCGGCCGTTGTAGTCGCCGCGCGGGATGCCGGCGGCCACCGCCGCCTCGACGAACTGCTCCGCCGCGACCGTGCGCGGCGAGCGCACGGAGACCCCGAGCGGCCCACCCGTGCCGTGGACGTCGTCGTCGATCACGACGCCGTCGGACGGGTCGGGCGGGGCGAGGTCCTCGCTCTTGGCGAAGTAGGGCAGCACGTCGTCGTAACCCCAGCCCTTGCCGCCGTCGGCCGCCCAGGCGTCGAAGTCGCCCGGGTGACCGCGGACGTAGGCCATGTAGTTGAGGCCCGAGGAGCCGCCGAGCATCTTGCCGCGGGGCACCATCATCCGGCCGTCGGTCAGCCCCTTGCCGGCCCCTCCGGGGTCGCCGGTGAACATCCAGTCCACCTCGGGATCGAGCTGCAGGGCGGCCACCGCGGCCGGCATGGCCTCGTGCGGCGGCGGCGGACCGCCGGCCTCGACGAGGGCGACCCGCAGGTCGGGGTCCTCGCTCAGCCGGGCGGCGACGACGGCTCCGGCCGAGCCACCTCCGACCACGATCACGTCGTACCGGTCTGCGTCGGTCATCGACGTCCGCCTCTCGTCGGTCGCGGCGCACGTGGGTGTGACGCCCGCCACGCGAGCGTGCCCGACCCGAGGTTGGCCCTTGGCTGCCCCGGGATCTCCGCAGGACCTCCACACCGCCTGAGCCCCCGGGGTCGTGTGCTCCAGACCGTGCCCGGGCACGTTCTCAGGCACACGACTCCGTACTCCGCCGGCGCCACGTCGCCGAAACATGGGTAGGACAGACTCGGGGCGTGCACCTGACACCGTCGGAGACCGAGAAGCTGCTGCTGTCGGTCGCGGGCATGGTCGCCCGCGACCGGCTGGCCCGCGGCGTGAGGCTCAACCACCCCGAGGCCGTCGCCCTGCTCTCGACCTGGGTGATCGAGCGGGCCCGCGAGGGCGCCCTCGTCGCCGACCTGATGCAGCGGGGTCGCGAGGTGCTCGGGCCGGACGACGTCATGGACGGCGTCGCGCAGATGCTGCACGACGTGCAGGTCGAGGCGACGTTCCCCGACGGCCGCAAGCTGGTCACGATCCACGACCCGATCGGCGGTGCGCACCACGCCGAGGGACCGGGCGCGGTGCGCACCGGGGCGGGCACCGTGGTGCTCAACGAGGGTCGCGAGACGATCCGGCTCGTCGTCGAGAACACCGGCGACCGCCCGATCCAGGTGGGCTCGCACCTGCACCTGCCCGACGCCAACCCGGCCCTCGCCTTCGACCGCGTCGCGGCGCGGGGGTTCCGGCTCGACGTCCCGGCCGGCACGTCGCAGCGGTTCGAGCCGGGCGCCTCGCGCGAGGTGGTCGCGGTCGCGCTCGGCGGTGCCCGCCGGGTACCCGGCATCCAGCCCGGCAAGTCCGACGCCGAGGCGGCGCTCTGATGGTCGAGATCAGCCGCGCGCAGTACGCCGCGCTCTACGGCGCCACCACGGGCGACCAGGTCCGCCTGGGTGACACCGACCTCTGGATCGAGGTCGAGCGCGACCTGACCGTCGGCGGCGAGGAGGTCGTCTTCGGCGGCGGCAAGTCGATCCGCGAGTCGATGGCCCAGGGCGTCACCACGCGCGCCGACGGGGCTCTCGACACCGTCGTCACCAACGCCCTCGTGCTCGACTGGTGGGGCGTCGTGAAGGCCGACGTCGGCATCCGCGACGGCCGGATCGTCGCGCTGGGCCGTGCCGGCAACCCCGACGTCGCGGACGGCGTCCACCCCGACCTGCACATCGGTCCGGCCACCGACGTGGTGGCGGGCGAGGGCAAGATCCTCACCGCCGGCGCGATCGACTCCCACGTGCACCTGCTCTCGCCGTCGCAGGTCCACGAGGCGCTCGCCACCGGCGTCACCACGGTCATCGGCGGCGGCACCGGCCCCTCCGAGGGCTCGAAGGCCACGACGGTCACGCCGGGCAGCTGGCACCTCGCCCACCTGCACCGCGCCCTCGACCCCCTCCCGGTCAACGTGGTGCTGCTCGGCAAGGGCAACACCGTCTCGGTCGAGGGCCTCGCCGAGCAGGCGCTCGCCGGCGCGGGCGGCTACAAGGTGCACGAGGACTGGGGGTCCACGCCCGCCGCGCTCGACGCCGCGCTCACCGCGGCCGGCGAGTGGGGGCTGCAGGTGGCCCTGCACTCCGACTCGCTCAACGAGGCCGGCTACGTCGACTCGACGCGGCGCGCGATCGGCGGCCGGTCGATCAGCGCCTTCCACATCGAGGGCGCGGGTGGCGGCCACTCCCCCGACATCCTCACGCTCGCCGGCGACCCCAACGTGCTGCCCGGCTCGACCAACCCGACGCTGCCGCACACCGTGAACACGGTGGCCGAGCACCTCGACATGCTGATGGTCTGCCACCACCTCTCCCCCGACGTGCCCGAGGACCTCGCCTTCGCCGAGTCGCGGATCCGGCCGACCACGATCGCCGCCGAGGACGTGCTCCACGACCTCGGCGCCATCTCGATCACCTCCTCCGACGCCCAGGCGATGGGCCGCATCGGCGAGGTCGTCACCCGCACCTGGCAGGTCGCCCACGTGATGAAGGCGCGGCGCGGGTCGCTCGGCGAGAGCCTCCCGGCCGACAACGAGCGGGCCCGTCGCTACGTCGCCAAGTACACGATCAACCCGGCCGTCGCGCACGGCATCGACGCCACCGTCGGCTCGGTCGAGGCCGGCAAGCTGGCCGACCTGACCCTGCTGGGAGCCCAGGTTCTTCGGCGTCCGGCCGTCGGTCGTCATCAAGGGCGGGGCGATCGCCTGGGCCGCCCTCGGCGACCCGAACGCCTCGATCCCGACCCCGCAGCCCGTCCTGATGCGCCCCTCGTTCGGCGACACCACGGGCGCCGACCACTCGGTCTCGTGGGTCGCGCCCGCCGCCCTCGACGACGGTCTCGCCGCACGGCTCGGCCTGCGCCGGACGCTGCTCCCGGTGCAGCCGACGCGCGAGGTCGGCAAGGCCCAGATGCGCAACAACGACGCCCTGCCCGCGATCGTGGTCGACGCCGAGACCTTCGCCATCACCGTGGACGGCGACCTGGTCGAGCCCGCACCGGCCGACCGGCTGCCGCTCGCGCAGCTCTACTCCCTGTTCTGATGGACGCCCCACCGGTGACGTCCCCCGAGCTCGTCGCCCTCATGCTGGCCGACGCGCGCCTGCCCACCGGCGGCCACACGCAGTCGGCCGGCCTCGAGCCCGCGGTGCTGGCCGGGCTGGCCGACGACGGCCGCGCGCTCGGCGACGTCGAGGCCTACGCCCGGGACCGTCAGCGGACCGTCGTGCGGGTCGAGGCCGGGACGGCCGTCGTGACCCGGTCGGTCGTGCTGGCGGGGGGCGACCCGCTCGACGTCGTCCCGCACTGGGCGGCTCGGACCCCGAGCCGGGCGCAGCGCGCGTCGTCGGGCCGGATGGGGCGCGGCTACCTGCGCCTGGCCGAGCGGATCTGGCCGGCCGTGCTCGACCACCTGCCGCGGGACGCCGAGGTCGCCCGGCCCGTCGTCCTCGGCGTGATCGGAGCGGTCACGGGCCTGGACGCCGCCCAGGTCGCCCGGCTCACGGCGTACGACGACGCGCAGACCGTGGTCGCGGCGTCCCTCAAGCTGCTGCCCGTCGACCCGGCCGCCGCGGCCGGCTGGCTCGTGGCGCTGCACCCCGACCTCGAGGCCTGCGTCGAGGCGGTCGCCGGCCTCACCGACCCCGAGTCCATCCCGGCGTGCGGGGCACCGCTCGTCGACCTGTACGCCGAGCAGCACGCCACCGCGAAGATGAGGTTGTTCCATGCCTGACCCCCGGTCCACCGCCCGCTCGCTCCGGCCTCGGCGTCGCCGGCCCGGTGGGCACCGGCAAGAGCTCGCTCATCGCCACCCTGTGCCGGGCCCTCGGCACCGAGCTCGAGCTGGGCGTCGTCACCAACGACATCTACACCGACGAGGACGCGCGGTTCCTGCGCTCGGAGGGCGTCCTCGCCGAGGGCCGGATCCGCGCGGTCGAGACCGGCGCCTGCCCGCACACGGCGATCCGCGACGACATCACCCCCAACCTCATCGCCGTCGAGACCCTCGAGGCCGACCACGCGGCCCTCGGCACCCCGCTCGACGTCGTGCTGGTCGAGTCGGGCGGCGACAACCTGACCGCCACGTTCTCGCCCGCGCTCGTCGACGCCCAGCTCTTCGTGCTCGACGTGGCCGGCGGGGGCGACGTGGCCCGCAAGGGCGGGCCCGGCATCGCCCGTGCCGACCTGCTCGTCGTCAACAAGACCGACCTGGCGCCCTACGTGGGGGTCGACGTCGCGCGGATGGTCGCCGACGCGTCGGCCGCCCGCGGCGGGCGGCCGGTCGTCGCGCTGTCGCGCACCGACGCCGCCTCGGTCACGGCGCTCGCCGACTGGGTACGACTCACCCTCGCCGCCCACGTCGCCGGCACCCACACCCCGACCGACCCCGGGCCGATGGCCCCGCACCGCCACGCCGACGGCACCGGTCATGCCCACGACACCGGCCATTCCCACGACACCGGCCATGCCCACGACCACGCGCATTGAGGTCACGCCCGACGGGTGCCGGCTGGGCAGCGGCGCCCTGGCGGCCCGGCGGCTGCGCGCGACCGCGCCGGGCGAGGTGCGGATCGCGCTCGTCGCGACGCAGGCCCTGCTGCTGGCCGGGGACGACGTCCGGGTCGAGGTCGACGTCACCGGCCCCGTGGCGCTCGACCTGGTCGAGGTCGCGGGCACCGTGGCCCACGACATGCGGGGCGGTTCCGCGCGGTGGGAGGTCGACGTCCGCCTCACCGCCGGGGCGCGGCTGACCTGGCTCGGCGAGCCGCTCGTCGTCGCCGCGGGGGCCGACGTCGTCCGGTCGACCACCGTGTCGCTCGACGCCGGCAGCACGGCGACGCTGCGCGAGACGGTGGTGCTGGGACGCACCGGCGAGGCGGGCGGCTCGCTCGCCCTCACCACACGGGCGACCCGCGACGGGCTGCCGCTGCTCGTCGAGGACCTCGACCTCTCCCCCGCGGGCCGCGGCGGCCCGGCGGTGCTGGGCCCCCACCGCTGCCTCGACAGCCTGGTCACCCTGGGCCACCGCCTGCCCGAGGGTCCCGACGTGCTGCAGCTCGAGGGCCCGGGCTCGGTGGCGCGCTGGCTCGGCGCGGCGTGGCACGACTCGGCGCTGCACGGCAGGTGCCCGACCTAGTCGTCCGACGTCCGGCGAGGTTCGTCACGCGATCCGGCAACCGCCGACCGCTCTCCCCCGAAGTACCTGTCATGGAGGGTGGACGGAGCATCGGCACGCGGCTGGCCCGCGGCGACGAGCTGGCTCTCGAGGACGCCTACGCCACCTACGGTCCGAGCCTGCTGACGTACCTGCGGAGGTACGTCGGGCCCGACGAGGCCGAGGACGCCCTGCAGCGCACGTTCCTCGAGGTGTGGCGGTCGGCCGGACGCTACGACCCCGCGCGCCGGTTCGAGAGCTGGCTCTTCACCATCGCCCACCGCCGTGCGGTCGACGCGCTGCGCCAGCGACGGCACTCGGTCGTCGACGTCGACACCGTGCGTCACCTCGTCGGCGAGGACGGCCGCGAGACGCTCGAGCGGCACGCCGACGCGGCCGAGGTCCGGGCGGCGCTGCGGCAGCTGCCCCAGCACGAGCGCGAGGTGCTCGAGCTCGCCTACTTCGACCAGCTCACCCAGCCCGAGATCGCCTCGCGCCTCGAGGTCCCGCTCGGCACGGTCAAGGCCCGCGCCTCACGCGGCACCCGGCGGCTCGGCGAGGTGCTGCGCGAGCTACGAGACGAAGGAGAACGCGATGACCGGTCCGTCTGAGCCCACCGAGCCGGCGCCGCCGGTCGAGCACGTCGACCTCCTGGGGCTCCTCCGCGGCGACCTGTCGACCGACGAGGCGCTCGACGTCGGTGACCACCTCCGCTCCTGCGCCGCCTGCCGCGACGAGCTCGTCGACACCGCTGTCGGGCACGCGGTGCTGGTGCGCGCCGTGCAGGGCTCGACCGTCCCGCCGACCGCGCCGAGGACACGCCGGCCCTGCCCCCGCTCCCGCTCCCCGTCCGCCGGTCCCCCCGTCGGCCGCGGCGGCTCGTGGCGGTCGCGGCGGCCGCGGCGCTCGTCGCGACGGCGGGAGGCGTCACCGCCATCCGGCTGGCCGACGACCCCGCCGCCCCGCGCGCCGAGCAGGTCGCCGCGCTGGAGCCGCTGACCGGCGGCGAGTCGGGCGAGGTGCACCTCGTCCGCGACGACGACCGCACCCTCGTCACCATCGTCGCCGACGACCTGCCGGACGCCGCGAGCGGCGAGTTCTACCAGGCGTGGCTCCTCGACCCCGAGACCGAGAAGATGCTGCCGCCTCGGGCTGATCTCGGGCGCGTCGTCGCAGTTCCTCCTCGACAGCTCCCTGCTCGCCGCCTACCACGCCGTCGACGTCAGCCTCGAGGACGACGACGGCGACCCGGCCCACTCCGCCACCTCGGTGCTCCGCGGCACCTACTGACCTCGTCCGCCCACCGGCCGTTCGCACGGCCGGTCCCCTGACGCACCACCGGACGCCGTCCGGCGCCCTGCACCACCCCACCACCACCCAGCACCACGACGACAGAAGGAGCACCACCGTGAACCAGCACCACCGCATCGTCGGCCTCGTGGCCGCCGTCGCCACCTCCCTCACCGCCTCCGTCACCGTGCTCGCGGGCCTGCCCGCCCAGGCGGCTCCGGCCGCCGAGGCGAAGCAGGGCACGCGCAGCCTGGCCACGGTCCTGGCCGCCGACGGCACGAAGCTCGACAAGAACTGGGACGACTTCGACATCACCGAGCGCGCGGTGCTGGCCGTCCTGGACGCCAAGCCCGACAGCCCCGTGGGCCTGCTCACCCAGGGCTCGAAGCGGGCCACGGTCTTCGTGCCCACCGACCGCGCCTTCCGCCTCCTCGTCGGTGACCTGTCCGGCGGCAAGAACCCGGGCTCGGAGTACACGACCTTCAAGGCGGTCGCGGGCCTGGGCATCGACACCGTCGAGGCCGTGCTGCTCTACCACGTCGTCCCCGGCCGCACGCTCGTCTCGGAGAAGGTCGTGGCCGCCCGGGGCGACCGCGTCCGCACTGCCACCGGGGCGACCGTCCGCGTCCGCATCAACCACGAGGGCGCGATCCGGCTGGTCGACAAGGACCGCAACGACCGCGACGCCCGGGTGATCCCCGAGCTCCTCGACCTCAACCGCGGCAACCGCCAGGTGGCGCACGGCATCGACCGCGTGCTGCGTCCCGTCGACCTCTGACCCTGGGACTGGAGGGCGGCGCTGTCGCGGCCGGCTCGTGAAATGCCACGAGGCGGTTCCCGGATCTCTCCGGGAACCGCCTCGTGCTGCATCTCTGCACTGTGTAGCGGGGGCAGGATTTGAACCTGCGACCTCTGGGTTATGAGCCCAGCGAGCTACCGAGCTGCTCCACCCCGCGCCGGTGAGCAGAACATTACTAGGTGGGGCGTGCGCTTCCCAAATCGGGTTCGACCACCGACGACGGGGTCAGCCGCGGTCGATCGCCGCGTAGAAGCGGCGCGGCTTCGGCGACCAGTCCTCCACGACGTCGTCCCCGCCTGTCAGGGCCGCGACCTTGACCGACGCCGGCGCCTTCCAGTGGGTGCGCCGCGTGACCTCGCCGGTGGTGAGGTCCTTGGTGTCGGGGTTGCGGAGACAGCCCATGCCGAAGGTGACCAGGACGATGTCCTTGGCCGGGAGGAACGACAGGTCGGTGTCGCAGAGCACGGCCTGGTTCGTGGGCACCCAGCCCTTGTCGACCCAGGCGGCGATCCACTCCGGGCTGCCGGGCCTGATCGATCCGAAGAGCACGAGCTCCGGGCCCTTCAGCAGGGTCCGGGAGTCGACGTAGACGTTGACGTTGCCGCCCCCGGCGACGTCGCGCACCTTGATCGCGACCGTCAGGCCGTCCTTCTCGTACGCCGCTGCCACGCCGCGGATGTCGGCCGGCCCGGCGCCGTCGCCGGCCAGGTCGGTCCAGGCCTTGGTCTCGGCCGCTGCCGGCGCGAGGGTCCCCGAGGCGGCCAGGGTCAGGGCCGCGACGGCGACCGCCGCCCGGGTGAGTAACGCGTTGCTCATGCCTGCCTCCAGGTCAGTTCGTCGTGCCGTCGGTGGGCTCATCGGTGGGGCTGTCGCTGGGTTCGTCGCTGGGGCTGTCGCTGGACCCGTCACTGGGCCCGTCGCTGGCGCCCGCCGGTCGCGCCGCCCGTCGTGCGCGGGCTCGTCCGGGTCGGCTCCGCCGTCGATGAGCGTCCGCATCGCCTCCACGGTCCGCAGGGCCGTCTCGGCCTTGTCGATCTCGACGAGGTACGTCGCGAAGTCACCGTCGACGCGGGCCGTCTCGGCGGCGTCGAACGCTGCGATCATGCGGTCGAGCGCACCGTCGAGCCTCTCCTGCACGGTCAGCTCGTCGCCGGGACCCGGGTCCTCCTCGCCGGGGTCGGGCCCGGGGTCCGGGTCGACCGGGAGCGTGCCGCCGTAGATGTCGGCGATCGCGTCCTGCAGGTTCTCCCCGAACCCGATCCGGTTGGCGAACTTCACCAGCACGTAGCGCAGCTCGGGGTAGCTGGTGGTGCTGACGTTGTTGTTCTGCGCGTACACCGGCTGGACGTACATCATCGACCCGGCCACCGGGAAGGTCAGCATGTTGCCGGCGGTGACCTTGGCGTTGATGCGGAGGTCGGTGAGGGCCCCGTTGATCTCGTCGTCGTTGGCGAACTCGTTGGCCACCTGGCCGGGGCCCGAGGTCTGGTTGCTCTCGGACTCGCTGTCGGCGTTGCTCAGCTCGAGCACCTTCATCGTGCCGAAGTCCTCGCTCTCGCCGTCGGAGTTCACCGAGACGAACGCCGCGAGGTTGTTGCGGTTGAACGGCACGTACACCGACGTCAGCGCGAAGTCGTCGGTGCTCGCCTCGGTGACGTCGAAGAGCCGGTAGGGCGCCTGGAACCGGTTGGTGTTCTCGGGGTCGACCGGCACCGCCCAGCGGTCGTTGTTCTCGTACCAGTCCGCCGCCTCGGTGACGTGGTACCGGGCGTACTGGTACCGCTGCACCTTGAAGAGGTCCTCGGGGTAGCGCACGTGGCTGAGCAGGCCCTCGGGCATCTCGCTCTGGTCGCGCACGGTGCCGGGGAAGGCGTTGCGCCACGCCTCGAGGATGGGGTCGGCCTCGTCCCAGGCGTAGAGGACGACGTCGCCCGTGTAGGCGTCGACCGTCGCCTTGACGGCGTTGCGCATGTAGTTGATCTCGTCGGTCGGCAGGGTCTGCAGCCCGGTGTCGACCTGGAGCGCGTCGTCGATCATCGTGTCGAAGGACTCACGGTTGGAGTTCGGGAAGCGGTCGCTGGTGGTGTACCCGTCGAGCACCCAGAGGATCCGCCCCTGCTCGCCCTCGTCGCCCGGCACCACGACGGGGTAGGCGTCGGAGTCGACCGTGAGCCACGGAGCCACCTTCTCGACGCGCTCGCGCGGGTCGCGGACCCACAGCACCTTCGACTCCTCGTTGACCCGACCCGACAGCACGAAGTTGGGCTCGCCGAACTTGAGCGCGAACATCAGCTGGTTGAACGTGCCACCGACCGAGGCGTCCCCCTCGCCGCCGAAGGTGGTGGCGTCGCCGAGCTCGGAGCCCGGGACCACGAGGTTGCGCTCGACGTCGTTCGCGTCCTCGCCGACCTTGCCCACCACGGAGTAGTCGGGGCTCTGCTCGCCGTAGTAGACGCGGCTCTCGTAGTCGCCGAGCTCGTCGGTGAGGTCGCCCTGGGCGTCGAGGCCCTGCGCCCACTCGATCCCGTCGGCGGAGGTCGAGGCCGAGCTCTCCTCGTCGCGGTCACGCTGGTTGGCGTAGGCGGCGATGATGCCGTTGCCGTGCGTGTAGACGGTGTGGAGGTTCGACCAGTTGCGGGCGTCCTCGTTGAGGCCGCTCTGGTCGAGCTCGCGGACGCCGAGCACGAGCGCCCGCTGCTGGTCGCCGATCTGGTAGTGGTCGACGTCGAGGACGGGCGGCACGGAGTAGTAGCCGAACTGCTGCTGGAGGTTCTCGAAGGCCTGGGACACCAGGCGCGGGTCGATCGAGGGCACCGACGAGGTGGCCGTGAGCAGCCCGGTCTGGGCGACGTCGGTCAACGAGGTGCCCGGGGAGTACGACTCGGTCTGGACGTCCCCGAGGTCGTAGGCCTGCCGCGTCGCGTCGATGTTGGCCTTGATGTAGGGCTCTTCCTTGTCGGCCTCCGTCGGCTTCACCTGGAACTGCTGCACGACCGCCGGGAAGATCATCCCGATGAGGATCGCGGAGAGCGCGAGGAGGGCCAGGCCCATCGACGGCAGCTGCCACGTCCGGCGCCAGACGTTGACGAAGAACAGCACCGCGCAGATCAGCGCGACCACCATGAGGATGTTCTTCGCCGGCAGCACGGCGTTCTCGCCGGTGTAGTTCATGCCGGTGAACAGGTTGTTCTTCTGCGTCACCAGGTCGAAGCGGTCGAGGTAGTAGTCGACGCCCTTGGCCAGCACGAAGAGCCCGAGCAGCACCGAGATCTGGGCCTGCGCCGAGCCCGACAGCCGGTCGTGGGTGACCTGCAGCCGGATGCCGCCGTAGAGGTAGTGCGTCACCAGCGCGGCGATCAGGGCGATCACCAGCGTGGCCATCGTGAAGTCCACGATGAAGTGCCACCAGGGCAGGTCGAAGAGGTAGAAGCCGATGTCCTTCTCGAAGTACGTGTCGTTCTGCCCGACCTCGACGCCGTGGCGCCAGAGCAGGTAGGTGCGCCAGTGGCTCAGGCCCGAGGCGCCGGCGAACCCGCCCACGACGACGGCGATCGCGGCGACCAGCCAGGTGCGGATGGGCGTGACGACGTCGCGGTACCGGTCGAGGTTGGACTGCTCGCGCGAGGTCGGCCGGAACAGCGGGCGGAAGCGGTAGGCGAGGAAGATGTTGAGCGCGACGGCACCGCCCAGGAGCGCGCCGAAGACCACGAACAGCACGACCTTGGTCCACAGCAGCGTGCTGAAGACCTGGCCGTAGCCGGCCGACCGGTACCAGAGCCGGTCGGTGTAGATCGAGGCGAACGCCGTGAGCGCGAAGATGCTCGCCACGAGCACGACCGCCGTGATGAGCAGCGCCCGTGACCGGCGCGGGGCCGGCCGGGACGGGGTCGCCCTCGGGTCGTCGTCGAAGAGCTCGCTCACGGGGTGTCCTCCACCAGGTCGTCGTCGGTCAGGTCGTCGGTCAGGGTCGCGCGCAGCAGGTCGAGCAGGCCCGGAACCAGGTCGACGCCCCCCGACCACCGAGGTGTCGTCGTCGTGCGCGCGCAGCCGCAGGGCGCAGTAGGTCGAGCCGGTCCGGGTGGCACCGGCCACGATGCGCACCTCCTGCCGGTCGGGGTGCTCGCGGGCGAACTCCTGCGCGGCGACGGGGTCCTCGGGCAGCTGGTCGTCGGAGCCGGGTGGCAGCACCAGGCGCTCGACCATCGCCGCGACGCCGGTGACCCCGTCGGGCCACACGATCCACTCGAGCACCTGCTCGAGCGGCGCGGCCGGGTCGAGCTGGTCCTGCTCCACGGCGGTCAACGAGCCGCGCTCGGAGTCGGCGTCGAGCCCCATCGCCTGCGCGAGGGCGGGCTCCTGCACCACGAGGTCGGCGGTGTCGACGAGCGCGTAGAGCCGCGACGGCTGGTCCCAGCCCCCGTCGGCGAGGTGCGCCTCGATCTCGAGGACGGCGCTGGCCAGCGCCGGGTCGGCGTCGAGGTCGCCCCACCGCGGGTCGTCGGTGATCGGGTCCTCGAGGTCGCCCGGGTGGCCGTGCTCGCCGTGGCCGTCGGCCGGCCCCTCGTCCCCGGTCAGGTCGCCGCTCCGGTCGCCGCTCAGGTCGCCGCTCATGAGGACTCCGCCCCGGACAGGATCTTCTCGGCGTCCTCGCACGAGGGCAGGTCGGCGTCGGGGTCCGCCACCCACGCCTCGATCGCCGTGCGGGCGTCGTGCATCGTCTGGGCCATCACGAGCTTCATGTCGCCCTCGGTGTCGGCGGCGAGCGCGTCGGCGCAGTTCTCGATCGGCACGAGGAACAGCTCCGCGCCGTCCTCGCGGGCGCCCGCGAGCTTCTGCTGGATGCCGCCGATGGGGCCGACCGAGCCGTTGGGCCGGATCTCGCCGGTGCCCGCGATCGCGTGGCCGCCGGTCAGCGACCCCTTGGTCAGCGTGTCGTAGACGGCGAGGGAGAAGATGAGGCCCGCGCTCGGACCGCCGATCTCGTTCGGGATGTTGATCTTGACCTCGAACGGGAACCGGTAGTCGACCACGGCAGGAGTGATGCCGATGCGCTGCGCGCCGTCGACCACCTGGGGCACGATCGGCACGGTCATCCGCTTGCTGTCGCGCTCGATCCCGACCTCGATCGGCTCGCCCTGAGGCGCCGCCTCGATGAGGTCGAGCAGCTCGATGGTGTTGAGGAACTTCTCGCCGTTGATGGTGAGCAGCCGGTCGTCGACCTTCAGCACCTTCTCCGCGGGCAGGCCCTCGGTGAGGGCGTCGACCGCCAGCACCTCGGGCACGTCGATGCCGAGCTCGGTGAGCGCGACGTCGACGGCGGTGTCCTGGGAGGTCGCCATCTGCTCGGCGCCCTCCTCCTGGTTGCTCTCGGCGGTCTCGTCAGGGGCGTGGACCGCGTCGTAGGGGTAGACGGCGTTGTCGCCGTCGAACCACCGGCCGAGCAGGTCGAACACGCCGAGGCCCCGCTCGCCCGGAAGCTGGGCCGGGGAGACCCGCACGGTCGTCATGCGCAGCTGCCCGCCGTCGCGGTAGACCTTGTGGCCGTCGACCTGCACGAGCTCGGCGGAGTTGGCGTCGGTGCCGAGCACGTCGAACGTGCTGCCGGGCGCGTAGGTCGCGTACGGGAGCCTCGCGAAGACGGAGAAGAAGAACAGGCCGAGGACCGCGGGCATGGCGATGCACGCGGCGATCAGGCGCTGGTTCATGCCGGAAGCCTCTCATCCGGCGCCAACCCGGCGTCGGTCGAGGTGCCGCGAGCAGGAGCCTGGCGATCGGCCCCGAAACGCCGGGCCCTCCGGTGCCGAGGCCGCGGGCGCGCGGACCCTGTGCTCACGAGGCCCGACGGTGCTCCGGGGCCTCCGGTTCGGGCGCGGGCCGGGGCGTCCGGACGGCGACGCCCGTGCTCCGGTCGGCGGGCGCCTCGGGGGCCGCGTACCCCGGCAGCGGCCGGCGCCGCTCGCGCTCCGAGCGCCTTGCCCATGCGGCGCAGCGCGACCTCGCGGTCGACCTCGCCACGCCCGTCCCGGCCCAGCCACGACACCCAGACCATCGCGGCCGCGGTGACCACGACAGGAGGCAGGAGCCAGAGCAGGACCATGCCTCGAGGGTAGGTCGCGGACCGCCGGATGCGGCGGACGCGCTACGGCGTGCCGACCCACTCGTCGCTGCCGTCGAGGAACACCTGGTGCTTCCAGATCGGCACCGTCGACTTGAGGGTGTCGATGAGGTCGCGCGAGGCGTCGAACGCGGTGCCGCGGTGCGCGGCCGACGTACCGATGACGACGGCGAGGTCGCCGATCGCGAGGCGCCCGACGCGGTGCACGGCCGCGACCCCGTGGACGTCGTGCCGCCCGGCCACCAGCTCGCACACCTCGCGCAGCCGCTCGAGCGCCGTCGGGTGGGCGGAGTAGTCGAGGCCGCTGACACCGCGGCCGCCGTCGTGGTCGCGGACCTTGCCGACGAAGAGCGTGACGCCACCGTCGACCGACTCGTCGAGGCTGGCGAGCACCTCGTCGACGACGAGAGCGGTGTCGCGGATGTCGACGAGACGGACGGCGCCGGCCCCCTCGTGTGCGGTGTCGTGGGTCACGTGATGAGCCTATGACCACGGCGTACCGTGGAGGGCATGACCAACGACCCCGGCGACGAGTCCGGCGAACCGTCGGGCGAGCAGCCCAACCCGTTCAAGGGCACGCCGTTCGAGCAGCTCTTCTCCGGCGGGATGCCCAACCTCGCCCGGCCTGGGCGCGGGCATGGACCTCACGGCCCTCATGGGTCAGATCCAGTCGCTGATGCAGCCCTACGACGGTGCCCTCAACTGGGACGCCGCCACCGACCTGGCACGCAAGACCGTCGCCAAGGAGCCCGACCCGAGCACGACGAGCCAGCAGGCGGCTGCCGTCGCGGACGCCGTCCACCTGGCCGACCTGTGGCTCGACGAGGCCACCCACTTCTCCTCCGGCGTCTCCTCGACCGCGGCCTGGAGCCGCGCCGAGTGGGTCGTCGGCACCCTCGACGTGTGGAAGGTGCTCGTCGAGCCCGTGGCCGACCAGGCCGTGCACGGGTTGAGCGGCGCGCTGCCGCCCGAGGCCGCAGCCGTCGCCGGGCCCATGCTCGGCTTCGTCGGCAAGGCCGTGGGGGCGATGCTCGCCCAGCAGGTGGGGTCCGGCCTCGGCGAGCTCGCCGGCGAGGTGCTCTCGGCCTCCGACATCGGGCTGCCCCTGGGGGCGCCCGGCAAGGCGGCCCTGGTGCCGGCCAACGTCGCCGCGTTCGCCGACGGCCTCGACGTCGAGGAGCACGACGTGCTGCTCTACCTCGCCCTGCGCGAGGCCGCGCACCAGCGGCTGTTCGCCCACGTGCCGTGGCTGCGCGACCACCTCATCGGTGCCGTCACCGACCACGCGCGCGGCCTCGAGCTCAACGCCGAGGGGCTGCAGCGCCGCGTCGAGGAGCAGCTCCGCGGCATCGACCCGACCAACCCCGAGTCGATGAAGCAGCTGCTCGAGGGCGGGATGTTCGAGCTGCCCCAGTCGCCGGCCCAGGCCGCAGCCCTGCAGCGGCTCGAGATCGCCCTGGCCCTGGTGGAGGGCTGGGTCGACGAGGTCGTCGGCCAGGCGACCGCCGAGCGGATGCCCAACGCCACCAAGATGCAGGAGGCCGTGCGCCGGCGGCGCGCGGCCGGCGGACCCGCCGAGGCGACCTTCGCCGCGCTGGTGGGCCTGGAGCTCCGGCCCCGCCGGCTGCGTGACGCCTCCACGCTGTGGGCCTCGCTCCGCACGCGTCAGGGCATCGAGGCCCGCGACGGCGTCTGGCTCCACCCCGACCTGCTGCCGACCTCGGCCGACCTCGACGACCCGCTCGGCTTCCGCGAGGAGGCCTCCGCCCCCGACTCGCTGAGCGACGACGACTTCGACGCCGAGCTGCGCAGGCTGCTGGACGGCGACCAGCCCGAGGAATGAGCGAGCTGCACCTCGACGCGCTCGCGACGCTCCGCTCCTGGGAGCCTCCGGACGCCGGCCAGGAGGTCCTGCGCGACCGGTACGTCGCCCACCTCGAGGCCCACCCCGACGGCCTCGACCGCGCCTGCCGCCCGGACCACCTGACCGCCAGCACGTTGGTGCTCTCCCACGACCGCACCCACGTGCTGCTCACCCTGCACGCCAAGGCCCGCCAGTGGTTCCAGCTCGGCGGCCACTGCGAGCCCGGCGACCCCACCCTGGCCGGCGCCGCGCTGCGCGAGGCCCGCGAGGAGTCGGGACTCTCCGACCTCACCCTCCTCCCCGCCCCGGTCCACCTCGACGAGCACGAGGTGCCCTTCTGCGGCCCGGACGCCGGCGACGGTCTGGTCGTCCACCACCTCGACGTGCGCTTCGCGGCGCTCGCACCCCGCGGCGCCGACCACGCCGTCAGCGAGGAGTCGCTCGACGTCCGCTGGTGGCCGGTCGACGCGCTGCCGCTCGCAGGAGCTGGCGCCACTCGTCGACGCGACCCTCGCCCGGTGGGGGTCGAGGAGCTCGCGCTAGCGAGCGTCACGAGACCACGCAAGCGTCGCATCGCGTCCTCGAGAGAAGCCGTGGGACTCACCGGGTCTCGAGACGGCCGTGACCGGCCTCCTCGACCACCACCGGGCCACACGGTGGTTGAGGAGGTCGCGCTAGCGACCGTCTCGAAACCCCCGAGCCGGAAGGCCTGCCTCGCGAAGCCATGGACCTCACCAGGTTTCGAGACGCTCCCTAGCGGGAGCTCCTCAACCACCACGGGTCGGGTCTCGAGACGGCCGTGACCGGCCTCCTCGACCACCACCGGGCCACACGGTGGTTGAGGAGGTCGCGCTAGCGACCGTCTCGAAACCCCCGAGCCGGAAGGCTTGCCTCGCGAAGCCATGGACCTCACCAGGTTTCGAGACGCTCCCTAGCGGGAGCTCCTCAACCACCACGGGCCGGGTTGAGAGGCCGTGACCGGCCTCCTCGACCACCACCTGGCCACCGGTTTCGAGACGCTCCCTAGCGGGCTCTCGACCACCGAGCCGGCGAGACGCTCCCTCGCGAAGCCCTCAACCCCGTTGGTCGGTTTCGAGACGCTCCCTAGCGGGAGCTCCTCAACCACCGTTGGTCGGTTTCGAGACGCTCCCCAGCGGGAGCTCCTCGACCACCGACGGAGGTCGTCAGTCGAACTCCGAGGGCGGCTGGATCCGCGCGGCCTCCGACCAGCCGAGCAGGTAGCCCTTGGCCTTCTCGGCCAGCGGGTAGCGGTCGACCCAGGCCCAGAAGCGGGCGTCGTGGCCCGGCTCGAGCAGGTGGGCGAGCTCGTGCACGAGCACGTAGTCGACGACCCACGAGGGCATCGACTGAAGGCGCTCGGAGAGGCGGATCGAGCGGTCGCCGGGGGTGCACGAGCCCCAGCGCGAGTTCTGGTTCGTCACCCAGCGCACCGAGTCGGGGGTGGCCAGGCCGCCGAGGTGCTTGTCGCTGAGGGCCGCGGCCCGCGCGAGGAGGTCGTCGTCGGTGAGGAGCGCGCGCTGCTCGGCGCGCTCGACCTTGGCGACCATCTCGCGGACCCACTCCGCCTCGTCCTGCTTGGAGAAGGACGCCGGGATGAGCACCACGATGCGGTCGCCGTCGCGGTAGGCCGACACGGTGCGGCGGCGGCGCTTGGAGCGCCGGACCTCGACGTCGGCCTCGGACATGGCCGAACGCTACTTGCTCGCCCAGTCCAGCAGGCGCTCCTTCGGCCACGTGTTGACGATCCGGTCGGCGTCGATGCCCGCCGCCTCGGCGCGCTCGCAGCCGAGCTGGAGGAAGTCCAGCTGCCCGGGGGCGTGGGCGTCGGAGTCGATCGAGAAGACGCACCCGGCGTCGGCCGCGACGGCCAGCAGGTCGGACGGCGGGTCGCGGCGCTCGGGCCGGGAGTTGATCTCGACCGCGACGTCGTTCTCGGCGCACGCCGCGAACACGGCCGCGGCGTCGAAGCTCGACTGCGCCCGGGTGCCGCGGCCACCGGTGACCAGGCGGCCCGTGCAGTGGCCGAGCACGTTCGTGCGCCGGTTGCCGATGGCGCCGATCATCCGCTTCGTCATCGGTCCGGCGTCCATGGCGAGCTTGGAGTGGACGCTCGCGACCCGGACGTCGAGCCTGGCCAGCATCTCGTCGGTCTGGTCGAGGGAGCCGTCGTCGAGGATGTCGACCTCGATCCCCTTGAGCAGCGTGAAGCCGCTCGCGGCCCCGAGGTGCTCGTTCACCGCCTCGACGACGCCGAGCTGGCGCTCGAGGCGCTCGGCCGAGAGGCCTCGCGCGATCTTGAGCCGCGGTGAGTGGTCGGTCAGCACCAGGTAGTCGTGGCCGAGCTCGATCGCCGTCATCGCCATCTCCTCGATGGGCGACCCGCCGTCGCTCCAGTCGGAGTGGGAGTGGCAGTCGCCGCGCAGGGCCGCGCGCAGGTCCGCACCACCACCGGTGATCGGCCCGCCGTGCTCCTCCTCCAGGGCCGCCAGCCGGGCCGGCAGCTCGCCGCGCACCGCCGCCTCGATCACCTTCGCCGAGCTGGCGCCGATGCCCGGCAGGTCGGTCAGCGTGCCCTGGTCGACGGCCCGCGCGACGTCGTCCGCCGGCATCGGCAGGATCGTGGCGGCCGCGCCGCGGAAGGCCTTGACCTTGTAGGTGTCCTCGCGGGCGCGCTCCAGCAGGAAGGCGATGCGGCGCAGCGCCGCCACCGGTCCGCCGTCGTAGGAGCCGTCAGGCGTGTGATCCACGGAACTTTCTTCCTCCACAGGTCGTCGACGACCATCGTCGCAGGTCAGCGCGGTGGCGGGTGGCCCACCCCGCGGCTCCTCCACACCCTGTGCACAGGCACGACCGGCGCGCCGCCCCCGATCCGCGAGTTCTCCACAGGTTTGTCCACAACGTTGTCCACAGGGACACGCCGGTCACGTTGACCCCCGCCACGGCGCTGTCTAACGTCACTCCCGATGGCCCCCGGGCCGCGCAGACGACATTCGCAAGGGGAAGGCGGATGTCGTGGACCGCGACACGGGGGCCACTACTGTCTCCCCTCATCGGCCCCGGAAGACGGGCGCCCGCTTCTCGCGGGCGGCACGGAGGCCCTCCTGCAGGTCCTCGGTCGCGAGCGTGATCGGCTGGGCCATCGCCTCCCACTGCAGGCAGGCCTCGATGTCGGCGTGGCCGCCGCCGTCGAGGGCGAGCTTGGTGAGCTTGCTGGCGATGGGTGCGGTGGCGGCGATGCCCGCCGCCACGGCGACGGCGTCCTCGAGGAAGGTGGCCGGCTCCATGACGCGCGAGACGAGCCCCAGGCCGAGGGCCTCCTCGGCGTCCACGACCCGACCGGTCAGCAGCAGGTCCTTGGCGGCGGCGTCGCCGACGACGTGCGGGAGCAGGTAGGTCCCCGCCATGCCCGGGTGCAGGCCCAGCTTGACGAACGGGGCGCCCAACCTGGCCGTCGACGCCGCGTACCGCAGGTCGCAGGCCAGGGCCACGCACAGCCCGGCGCCGATGGCCGCCCCGTTGACGGCGGCGATGGTCGGCACCTCCAGACGGCGGATCGAGAGCCAGGCCCGGTAGAACTCGATCATCCGCGTGCGCAGGCGGTCGACGCCGGCCTCGGGCTCGCCGGCGAGCCAGGCGGTGTCTCCCCCGGAGCAGAACGCGCTGCCCTCGCCGGTCACCACGACCGCCCTCACCGAGCGGTCCGCGGCGAGCTCGTCGACGGCCGCGACCCAGGACCGGGTCATGGCGTCGGACATCGCGTTGCGCTGCTCGGGGTTGTCGAGAACGAGCAGTGCGACGCCCTCGGCGGGCCGTTCGAGGCGCAGGTGGGTCGGTTCGGGCATGTCGGAACCCTACTGACGCCCCGGCGCGCCGACTCGACACGGCGGCACCGTGCCGTAGGGTCGAAGTGGCCTTCCGGTAACGGCGGGCCTCCGGCGGGCTTCCCCGACGTCCCCGCCGCGGCGACCCAGCGACATCAGAGTGACATCAGAGGGCAAGGAGGCCGTCATGGCGGAGACCTGGAGCGGTGAGTTCTACTGCGTGAAGTGCAAGGAGAAGCGCGAGGCAGAGGGCGAGGTGAAGGTGAACGACAAGGGCACCCGCATGGCGAAGGCCGTGTGCCCCGTCTGCAGCACCAACCTCAACCGGATCCTCGGCAAGGCCTGAGCGCCTGCAGCCGAACGCGTAGCTGTCCGGACGGCGGTCCCCTCGGGGGGCCGCCGTCCGGTTTCCGCGGCCCTGTGGATGACGCCGGCGGCCGTCGGCGTCTGCGTGCGAGCCTGCGCACATGACCGAGGTTGCGGGCCGGGGTGCACGTCGTCGCCGCGCGACGACGACCACGTGCAGGTCGGCCTCGACCCGCCCGCGCGCGTGCTGGCCCCGCGCCGTCCCGACGTGCTCGCGCTCCTCGACGCCCTCGGCGGCGGTGCGACCCGCCCGCTGCCGACGACGCCGCTGGCGACCGCGGTGCTGCGCGACCTCGACGAGGCCGGCCTGCTGCAGCCCGCTCCGCTCCCCCGGGCGCGCACCGGGCACGTCGCCCTGGTCGACCGCGGGCTCGGGCTCGACCCCCTGCGGTCGCTGCTCGAGCAGGAAGGGATCGCCGTCACGAGCGACGGGGCGCGGCACGGTGCTGCCCCGCCGGTCGACGTCGTGGTCGCCTCGCTCGGGCCGGTGCCGCGCGCCGAGCTCGACCCGCTGGTCGCTGAGGGCGCCCCGCACCTGGTGCTGGCGGGCACCGGCCGCCCCGGTTCGCCTGCGCCTGGGCCCGCTCGTCGAGCCCGGCGTCACGGCCTGCCAGCGCTGCGTCGACGCCGACCGAGGCCGAGCACGACCCGCGACGCACCGCTCGTCGTCGAGCAGCTCGCGACCCTGCCGCCCGGACCGGTCGAGGCCGCGGTCGTCGCCCTGGGCCTGGCGTGGGCCGCGCGCGAGGTGGCGGCCTTCGTGCGGCACCGCCCGCCGGTCACGTGGTCGGCCACCATCGACCTCGACGCGCCGGCCCCCGTCGTCCGGCCGGTGCTGCGGCACCCGCTACTGCGGCTGCGCCTGGGACGTCCTGCCCTACTGAGTGCCCGCCGTCACCAGAACTCGGCGTCGAGCTTGCCCTCCATCGAGCGCAGGTGCTCGCGCGAGCAGGCGTCGCAGTAGCGGCGCAGCCGCTTGTTCTCCTTGCTCGTGGTCCAGTGAGCGCCTCGGACTCCTCGGCCTCGCGGCCGCAGAAGTCACAGGTGAGCGTCATGGCCCCACGCTAGGCGAAAAACAGCGGGAGCCGGGGACGACCAGTGGTCGTCCCCGGCTCCGCGTGGTTCCACCCGCGATCAGGGTGCCTCGGAGGTGACAGCTCCGGGGTCTTACAGAGCGCGAGCGAGAGCGAGTCGCGCCTGCTGCGCGGCACGCTCGGCCTTGCGGCTGAGGCGCCGGGCTCGGGCGAGCTGGTGGCCCGTCCGCAGCTGTTGCGCCTCTCCCAGGCGCGCGGTCATGTGCGCGCGCGCGAGGTTCTTCCTGCATGGTGTTCATGGTGGTGCTCCGGTTCTGTGAGGTCTGGTTGTCAGTGGTGGTGCGGGTCGGCACGTACGTCAGGGACGTCATGCCACGGCGTCCTTGCGCGGACGGCCACGGGGGCGCTTGCGGGGGATGACCACTCCCTGGAGGAACAGCTCACCGCCCCAGACGCCCCACGGCTCCCGACGCTCGAGCGCGCCGCCGAGGCAGAGCTGCCGCACGGGGCAGGCCTGGCACAGCGTCTTGGCGAACTCGACGTCGGCCGGCAGCTCGGCGAACCACAGCTCGGGGTCGTTGACCCGGCAGGGCAGCAGGGTCTCGTCGACCTGGGAGGCGTCGTCGTGCAGGCAGCCGGGGCTAGGGCCAGAAGTGGCCTGGAACTCGACCAGCTTGCCGTCGCTGCGAGTGAGAACGCTGGTAGTCATCGTGTCACCTCTTTCTTCTTGATCGCGGTTGGTGTGGAAGCTGCGGTGCGTGCTGGTGCGTGCTGGTGTTCATCTGCTGCTCTCTGCAGTGGATGGTGAGAAACAGAAAGGCCGCGGATCCCGGTGTTCGGGTTCCGCGGCCTGGAGGCTGCTGATCTGTTGGGTGTCAACAGATCGGCGGACTCCAGGCGGGGTAACCCGGGACGTAGGCGGCGAAAGCCACGTGTCCCTTGGCAGCCAGGTCCTTGCGGTCGCGGATCTCCGTACCGGTGGTCGTCTCGAAGATCGGGAACAGACCGGTGGCGGGGATCCGGGCGTGGCGCGTCGGCGAAGGGCCGAAGCAGGACTGGCCGCCGGTGGGCATGGCCAAAGCCGGACGCGACGCGCTGCACGGGTTCGTGCTGGTGCTCGTCATCGTCTGGTTCATGGTGATCTCCACTGGGGCCACCTCCTTCGGATCTTCGGGCGCGGGCCTTGTCAGGGCCCTGGTGCGCGGACTGGTTGTTGAGGGGAACGTTACGGCGCTCCCGTTTGTAAGGAGCAAACTATTTATTGACTTATTTCTGAGAATTTCTGCCAGGCCGTTCACGGGCGTCTCAGCCGACCATCTCGAGGACGTCGTCGCCGTAGCTTCTCGAGCTTCTCGGGACCGATGCCGCTGATGGCCAGCAGCGCTCTGCGGCGTCTGCGGCCGCGCCTCGGCGATGGCCTCGAGGGTGGCGTTGCTGAAGACCATGAACGGCGCGATCTCCTCGGCACGCGACGCGCTCGAGCCGCCACTCGCGCAGCCGCTCGAACAGCGCCTCGTCGTAGGGGGCAGGGCAGTCGGCGCACCGGCGCCGCGCCTTGTCGGAGGAGGCCAGCGGCTTGCCGCACTCGACGCAGGTGCGGGCGCCGCTTGCGAGCCGCCGCGCCTCGGCGCGGGCCGCGCCGACTCGGGCAGCAGCGGGTCGAGGAAGCGCGACGGCTTGCGGCGCGCCGCCTGCCCGGGGTTGCGGGCCTGCGGCCCACGACAGCGCGAGGTCGACCCGGGCGCGGGTCATGCCGACGTAGAGCAGGCGCCGCTCCTCCTCGATCGCGCGGTCGGTCTGGGCGTAGGTGATGGGCAGCGTGCCGTCCTGCAGGCCGACGAGGAAGACGGAGTCCCACTCCAGGCCCTTGGCGGCGTGGAAGGTGGCGAGCGTGACGCCCTCGGCCACCGGGGCGTGCTGCTCGGAGGCGCGGCGGTCGAGGTCGTCGACGAACTCGCCGAGGTCGTGCGGCGGGGGCCTCGGCGGCGAACGCCTCGGCCTGGCTGACCAGCGCCTGCCAGGACTCCCAGCGGTCGCGGGTCTGGCCGCGGGCCTCGGGCGGGTCGGCGTCCAGCCCATGCCGGCGAGCGTGTCGCGCACGAGGTCGACCCAGGTGTCGCCGTCGGCGGGCTGGGCTCCCGAGCGCGCGGCGCCGCGCAGCCGGGTGACGGCCTCGCGCACCTCGGGCCGGTCGAAGAACCGCGCCGCACCCCGGATGACGTAGGGGACGCCGAGCTCGGTGAGCGCCTCCTCGTAGGCCTCGGACTGGGCGTTGATGCGGAACAGCACCGCCATCTCGGACCAGCGGCCGCCCGGCCGCGTTGAGCGCCGTTCGCCTGGGCCGCGACCGAGCGGGCCTCGGCCACCTCGTCGGGGTGGCCGGTGTAGCCGACGGGCGTGCCGGAGGGCCGCTGGGCGCGCAGCTGCGACGCTGGTGCTGCTCGTGCCGGCGAGCAGGGTGTTGGCGGCCGCGACGACCTCGGGGGTCGAGCGGTAGTTGCGGACCAGCTCGACCGAGGTGGTGCCGGGGTGCTTGGACGGGAAGTCGCGCAGGTAGTCGGCGTTGGCGCCGGCGAAGGAGTAGATCGTCTGGGCCGGGTCGCCGACCACGCAGATCTCGTCGCGGCCGCCGAGCCACAGGTCGAGCAGCGCCGACTGCAGCGGCGAGACGTCCTGGAACTCGTCGACGACGAACCACTTGTACTGCTGGCGCACCTGCGCCGCGACGCGCTCGTCGTCGGCCAGCAGCCCCGCGGTGAGGAGCAGGACGTCCTCCATGTCCATCCGGCCCTGGGAGCGCTTGACCTCCTCGTAGCCGGCGAGCACGCGCGCCGACCAGCTCGGGGTCGACGTTGGCCACCGTGCCGGTCGCGGGCCGCGGCGATCTCGGCGTAGTCGTCGGGACGGACGTTGCTGACCTTGGCCCACTCGATCTCGGAGGCGAGGTCGCGCAGCATGGCCTGGTCGGGGCGCAGCCGCAGCTGGCGGGCAGCCGCGACGACGAGCGGGATCTTGGACTCGGTCAGCGTCGGCAGCTCGGTGCCGTGGACGTGCGGCCAGAAGTAGCGCAGCTGGCGCAGCGCGGCGGAGTGGAAGGTGCGCGCCTGCACGCGTGGGCGCCCCCAGCTGCCGCAGCCGGCCCCGCATCTCACCGGCCGCGCGGGTGGTGAAGGTGACCGCGAGCACCTCGGTCGGGGCGTAGACGCCGGTCGCGACGCCGTGCGCGATGCGGTGGGTGATGGCCCGCGTCTTGCCCGTGCCGGCGCCGGCCAGCACGCGCACCGGGCCGCGCAGGGTCTCGGCGACCGTGCGCTGCTCGGGGTCGAGGGCTGCGAGGAGCTGGTCGGGCGACATGGTGGAACAACACCTCTGCGCGGGTGGTTGGGCTGTGCGGAATCAGTGGTGACAGCCCGACCCTAGACGTCCGAGGGGACACTCCTGCGATGAGCAGCTTCACGATGTACACGACTCCCTGGTGCGGCTACTGCCACCGGCTCAAGAGCCAGCTCGACCGCGAGGGCATCGCCTACGACATCGTCGACATCGAGCAGCACCCCGAGGCCGTGCAGATCGTCGAGTCCGCCAACAACGGCAACCAGACCGTCCCGACCCTGGTCTACTCCGACGGCACCGCCCAGACCAACCCGTCGCCTGGCGCAGGTCAAGGAGAAGCTCGCCTCGCTGGCCTGATCGGCGACCCGTCGACTCGCGGACGTGCGGGTCACCACTGCGCCCGGGCAGCGGGCCGCCGTACCAGTGCTCGATCAGCGAGCGGCTGATCGAGACCCCGCCGGGCAGCACGAGGCTCGCCGGCGGCGGCCTGCTCGCGCATCTCGGCGCGGGTGAACCAGCGGGCGTCCTCGATCTCGTCGTCGTCGACGGCGATGTCGGTGGACTCGGCGCGACCGAGGAAGCCGAGCATCAGGCTCTGCGGCAGCGGCCACGGCTGGTTGCCGAAGTAGGTGACCTCGCCGACGACGATGCCGGCCTCCTCGGCGACCTCGCGGCGGACGGCGTCCTCGAGGCTCTCGCCCGGCTCGCAGAACCCGGCGAGGGTCGAGAAGCGGCCCGTCGGGCCACTGCGGTGAGCGGCCGAGCAGGCAGCGCTCGTCGGCGGTCCCGGGCTCGCCCGCGCTGACGAGCATGATCACGGCCGGGTCGGTGCGCGGGAACTGTGGCTTGCCGCACGACGGTGCAGCGCAGCTCGTGGCCGGCGGCGGCCGGCGACGAGCGTGCCGCCGCAGCGCGGGCAGTGGCGGGTGGCCCAGTGCCACTCGGCCAGGCCGAGGGCGTGGAAGACCAGCGGCGCCTGGTCGACGGCACCGTCGCCGGCGAGCGCGGGCAGCAGGCCGCGCAGCGGGTACCACTCCCCCTCCTGCGACGCTCGCGACGTCGGGCCCGACGATCACGGCCCAGTACGTCGTGGCGCCTCGCGCTCGCCGAGCAGCACGCGGACGCCGTCCGGCGCCTCGCTCGGGGCCACCCACGGCAGCCCGCCGTCGACCGGACGGACCCGGGTGCCCGAGACGACCAGCACCCGCGAGGCGGGCGTCGGCCCACCGCTCGTCGAGCCAGGCGTCGTCCTTGCGGTGCACGCCGAGGCGGTCGTGCGCCCCGGCGCGTCAGCTGCGAGGTGCGGGTAGGTCACGCTCCGACTCTAGGCAGCGGGCCTAGGGTCGTCGGCATGAGCACCCACATCGGCGCCGAGCCCGGCGACATCGCCCCGCTCGTGCTGCTGCCCGGCGACCCGCTGCGCGCGCGGTGGATCGCCGAGACGTTCCTCGACGACGCGACCTGCTACTCCGAGGTGCGCGGCATGTACGGCTACACCGGCACCTGGCAGCGGGCAGCCGGGTCTCGGTGCAGGGCTCCGGGCATGGGCCAGCCGTCGATGGCGATCTACGTCAACGAGCTGTTCCGCGACTACGACGTGCAGTCGGTGATCCGGGTCGGCTCGTGCGGCGCGCTGACCGAGCGGCTCGCGGTGCGCGACCTGGTGATCGCCTCCGGCGCGTGCACCGACTCCTCGATGAACCGGATCACCTTCGAGGGCCTCGACTACGCACCGGTCGCCGACTTCGGCGCTGCTGCGCGACGCCGCCGCCGCCGCGCCCGAGGCCCACGTCGGGCTGATCTTCAGCAGCGACTCGTTCTACGCGACCCGGCCCGAGCTGACCACGCGGATGGTCGAGCACGGCGTGCTGGCGATCGAGATGGAGGCCAGCGCGCTCTACACGCTCGCGGCCCGGTACGGACGCCGGGCCCTCGCGATCTGCACGGTCTCCGACCACATCGTCACCGGCGAGGAGACGACCGCCCAGGAGCGCGAGCAGACCTTCGGCACGATGGTCGAGGTCGCGCTCACCGCCGGGACCCGCTGACTCGCCCCACATGTCAGGCGGGTCACCGACCCGTCGCACATGTCAGGCGGGTCACCGTCGACCCGCCCCACGTGTCAGGCGGGTCGGCGGTCAGTCCTGCTCGCGGGCGGCGACCCAGGCGGCGAAGCCGGGCATCGTGAACCGGACGAGGCCGTGGCCCACCGGCTCGATGATGCCCTTCTCGATCAGCCGCTCGCGCGGGACGCTGATCGAGCGGGAGTCGACGCCCATCGCCTCGGCGATCCGGGCGCGGGTGACGTTGCCGGTGGCCGACGCCGGCCATGCGCCGACGATGAAGGACCGCTCGAGCTCGGTGGCGGCGCCCCAGCGCGCGGTGTAGCAGCCCGTCCGAGCTGCTCCTCGGCGACCGGGACGCCGGCGCGGGCCGCCGCCTCGTCGATGGTGTCGCCGGCTCCGGGGCGGACGAGCGCGCCACGTCGAGCTGCCCGCCAGCTGGAGCAGGTACGGGTGACCGCCCATCCGGTCGAGCACGGCGGCGAGCGCCTCGGGCGACCAGGTGACGTCGAGGGCCGCGGCCGGCTCGACGAGGAGCTGCCGGGCGTCGTCGTCGGTGAGGACGTCGAGCGGGACGAACGCGCTGCGCTCGCCGAACGTCGCGGCGCGGGTGATCGCCTCCGGCGTGACCGGGAGCCCGGCCGTCACCACCGTGAGCGGGTTGTCGTCGCGGGACCCGTCGAGGTTCTGCAGCGCGTTGAGCAGCGTGGCGAGGTCGTCGGCGGACGCCGCGTGCAGCTCGTCGATCGAGACGAGCAGGCCCGCTCCACCGCGGCCGCGGACCGCTGTCGACGCCTCGCGCAGGAGCTCCTCGAGCGCACCGATCGGGGCGTCGCCGGGCGGGGGTGGGGCGGCCGCAGCGGCGACCTCGCCCCCGACCGTCACGCCCATCACGCCGAGCTCGAGCGGACAGGCCGCTGCAGCCGGTCGCGCCAGCGCTTGCGGGCCTCGACCCGGAGGTCGACCGCGTCGAGAGCGCGCTCGACGCTGCGCACGAGCTCGGGCAGGAACGGGCGCTCCCGTGAGCACGCGAGCCAGGCCGTGGCGAACCCGAGCGCGGCGGCGTCACGCTCCGCCGCCCGCAGCAGCGAGGTCTTGCCCAGGCCGCGCGGGGCGTGGAAGACGAGCAGCGGGCCCGCGAGCTCACCGAACGAGGCGACCCGTGCCAGCCGGTCGCGGATCCGTCCGAGCTCGACCTTCCGGCCGGCCAGCAACCGGGGGACCTGACCCGGCGTGTACGGGTCCGGCAGCGCGTCGCTCATGCGTCCTCCGGCTGTTATACGTCGTTATACTTCGGGCAAGTATCAACCGGTATCAAGCGTGCTGTCACGGCGTCGGGGACGGAGCAGGGCCTCGAGCCTCGGACGGTCCGGGCAGGCCGGGCGGCTCGACGAGCTCGCCGGAGCGCACGTAGTAGAAGCCGGCGCGGACCTCGCTCGAGCGGCGACGCCGTGCAGCTCGGCCCAGGCCAGCCGGTAGATCGCGAGCTGGAGCGGGTCGGCGCTCTGGCTGCGGCTGGTCTTCCAGTCGACGACGAGGTAGCGAGCCGTCGGGCTCGCGGTAGACCGCGTCGATGCGGCCGCGGACGACCTGGCCGTCGAGCACCAGCGCGAAGGCCGGCTCGACCGCCGAGCGGCACCCGGTCGGCGAACGCGCCCTTCTCGAAGGCCTCGACGAGCTCGTGCAGCTCGGCGTCGTCGGCGACGTCGGAGTCGCCGCGGCCGGAGATCTCGTCGGTGTCGAGCAGCGCGAGCTGGCCGAACCGCGCCTCGACCCAGGCGTGGAACCGGGTGCCGAACCGGGCTGCCGGCGACGGCGGCCGCGGCATCGGGCGGGCCAGCTCGCGGGCGAACGCCTCGGCGTCGTCGCGCAGCCGGGCCAGCGCGGTGGCCGACAGGCTCGACGGCAGCGACGACCTCGATCGACGACCCGCGGTCGCGGCGGGCCTCGGCGAGCAGCCGGTCGATCTCGGCGTCCCAGGTGTCGACCTCGGCCTGCGGCGAGCAGGTCGAGGTCCGTCGTCGTCGGCGTCGGGGTCGGCGCGCCGCACCAGCTCGGCCGCCTCGAGCCGCAGCCGCACCTCGTCGCTGCGACCCGTCGGCGGCCACGGCCGGGACGGGTCGACGGCGGCGTAGGGGTTGGGCTCGACGGCCTTGTCGGGCTTCTCGCGCCACACGGGCACCGCGATCGCCCCACTCGTCGAGCTGCTCTTGACCACCCGCTGGTAGGCGCGACGGGCCGAACGGCGTGGCGCGCGGGCTCCAGCAGTAGGACGAGACCGAGAGCAGGTGGGCCGCGCGGGTGAAGGCGACGTAGCCCAGGCGCAGCTCCTCCTCCGCGTCGTGGGTGCGGGTGTCGGCGCGGTAGGCCTCGAGCGCGGCCTTGTCGTAGCCGGCGAGCTGGGGCAGGTCGGCGGCGTCGCCGCGCAGCGGCGCCGGCAGCACCGACGGCGACGACGTCCAGAGGGTGCGCGACCGGTTGGACGGGAACCGGGTCTCGCAGACGCCGACGAGGAAGACCGAGGCCCACTCGAGGCCCTTGGCCCGGTGCACGGTGAGCAGCTTGACCGAGTCGGCCTCGCTCGGGGTGGCGAGGTCGAGGCCGTTGCCCTGGTCGTCCTCGGCCGTGAGGTAGGCCAGCAGCGCGGGCAGGGTGACGTCGCCGTCGACGGCCTGGAAGTCGGCGACCGCCTTCACGAACAGGTCGAGGTTGTCGCGGCGGGCCGCGGCGGCCGGGCTGACCGCGGAGGCCAGCTCGACGTCGACCCCGCTGGCGTCCATGATCCGCCGCACCAGGTCGAGCAGCGGCTCGCCCACGTAGGCGCGCAGGTAGCGCAGCTCGTCGGCGAGCAGCGCGAACCGCTCGCGCGCCTCGGGCGAGTAGGCGCCCTCGCCGGGGTCGGCGACGGCGTCGTCGAGCGCCGGCACCTCGGCCGGGTCGATGCCGTCGGCGATCTCGACGAGCTGCTCGGTGATCGTCGGGTCGGCGCGACGGCCGCTCCTGCCGGCGAGCTCGGAGGCCCGGCGGCTGAGCAGCCGCAGGTCGCGCGGACCGATCGCCCACCGCGGGCCCGGTGAGCAGGGTGAGCATCGCGGCGTTGCTGGTGACGTCGTGGAGCAGGTGGAGCGTCGCCACCACCTCGGCGACCTCGGGCAGTCGCAGCAGCCCCTTGAGGCCGACGATCTCGACCGGGATGCCGGCGCCGGTCAGCGCGTCGAAGACGTCCTCGGCGTGGGCGTTGTCGCGGGTGAGCACGCCGACGTCGAGCCAGCGGCCGCCGTCCTCGCCCGTGTGGGCGGCGCGGACCTGCTCGACGAGCGCGACGAGCTCGTCGGCGTGGGTCTCGTGGACCGCGACGCGCACCTCGCCGTCGCCGGCCTCCGTCGGCGGCCTCGAGCGCCTCGACCTGGTCGTAGGCGGTCGTAGAGGGGCGCGGCGAGCCGGTTGGCGACGTCGAGGATGCGCCGGTCGGAGCGCCGGCTCACCGTGAGGTGGTGCAGCGCCGGCGGCCCGGACACGCCGGGGAAGGTGTCGGCGAAGTTGACGATGTTGCTGACCGAGGCGCCTCGCCAGCCGTAGATCGCCTGGTTCGGGTCGCCGACGGCCGTCACCGGGTGCCCGCGACCGGTGGCGGGGTCGGGCCCGGAGAACAACCGCGACAGCATCAAGGCCTGGGCCACGGAGGTGTCCTGGTACTCGTCGAGCAGGACGACGCGGAACTTCGCCCGCTCGACCGCGCCGACCTCGGCCACGCTCGGCGGCCAGCCGGGCGCCGAGCTCGATCTGGTCGGAGAAGTCCATGAGTCCGAGGTCGCGCTTGAGCCTGCGGTAGTCGGCCACGAGCTGCAGGACCTCGGCGCGCCGGTCGATCGCCGAGACGGCACCCTCGACGGCGGCGAGGTAGGTCGAGCGGGCCTTGCCGGCCAGCTCGTCGGCGACGGCGCGCTCGAACGAGCGGCGCGGCCTCGGCGTCGAAGGCCCGGACCTCGGCCTCGCCGACGAGGTGCTCGCTCATCGGCCGTCGAGCGCGAGCAGGTTCTGGATGGCCGTCGGCGGGTGGTCGGTCAGGTGCTGGACGTCGCCGGTGAAGCGGTCGACGACGCGGGCGCCGAGCTGGTAGCGGGCTGCGTCGGTCACGACGCGGGTGTCGGGCTCGTGACCGATGCGCAGGCCGTGCTCGGTGAGCAGCTGGGCGGCGTAGGCGTTGTAGGTGAGCACGCTGGGCTCGAGCACCTCGTCGGAGTCCTCCTCGCCCACCGGCACCCGCGGCCCGGGCGCCGCGAGCGCGCCGGCGGCGACCAGGGCGTCACGGATCCGCTTGCGCAGCTCGCTGGCGGCCTTCGTGGTGAAGGTGAGCCCGAGCACCTCCTCGGGGCGCACCTGGCCGGTGACGACGAGGTACACGACCCGTGCCGCCATGAGCGTCGTCTTGCCCGAGCCGGCGCCGGCGATCACCACGGCCGGCTCGAGCGGAGCGCTCACCGCGGCCCACTGCTGGGCGCTCACCGGGAACCTCGCCCCCATGACGGCCTGCAGGTCGGCAGGGGTGTCGATCGGGCGGCCCCGTGGTGGGGCGCTCGCGGCGGCGGTCATCGTGTCACCGGGCCGGCGCTCTTGACCGGGCACAGCGGCACGAACGAGCAGTCGCGGCAGTGCTGGCCGGCGACCGCGGGGAACTCCTCGCGGCGGAGCAGGTCGGCCGCGCGCAGGAGCTCGCTGCGCAGCTGCGTGCGCTGCGGGCCGTCGTCGGAGGGCGGCGACTGGGCCTGGACGACGGCGCTGTCGTTGTCGTCGAGGATGCCGAGCTGCACCAGCTCGGCGCCGCCGCTGCGGGCGCCCGGGGCCACCCCGGGCACCCCGTCGAGCAACCCGTCGACGGCCCCGGAGTCGACCGCCAGCTGGTAGAGGGCGAGCTGGCGGTGGCCGTCGACCTGCGGCTTGCTGAGCTTGGAGCGCCCGGTCTTGAAGTCGACGACGACGACCCCGCCGTCGCCGTCGATCTCGACGCGGTCGGCGTACCCCTCGAGCCTGACCGGCACCAGGGGCGCCGTCGGGGTCGGGCCCGGGCAGGTGCACGACGGCGACGAACCGCTGCTCGGTGCCCAGGACCGTCCGGGTGTTGGCGTGGTGCCACCGCAGGAACCTGGCCAGCGCCGACCGGATGCGCTCGTGCTCGCGCTGGCCCGACCAGGGCGTGCGGAACTCGAGCCGGTCCCAGACGTCGTCGACGTGGGACATCAGGACGTCGGCGTCGTCGATGCCGGCGTCGAGCTCGCCCAGCGCGACCCGCTCGGCCAGCGCGTGCACGATGAGGCCGAGGTTCTGCGACTGGTGGGCGCGGGCGACGCCGCCGGCCTCGCGCTCGAGGAACCACTGGGTGGGACAGACGGCCATCGACTCCAGCACGCTGGCCGAGACGGGCACGGGCTGGTCGGGCTCGCGCAGCGGCGTGGTGGCGTAGGACGCCGCCCGGGTGCCCCACCACGTGGAGGGGTCGGCCGCCGGGACGAGCCGTCGCCTGCCCACGGTCTCACCGGCGAGCCGCGCCAGCCTGGTGGCGGCGGCGCGTCGCACCGGGTCGGGGGTGGCCGGGTCGGTGAGACGGCGCCGGAGCTCGCCCACCAGGCCCGCCATCGACAGCGGGCGGAGCGGGCGGCCGACCACGTGCTCGACGTCGGTGACGCCGAGCTCGTCGAGGAACCGGGACGGCTGCTCGCCGTCGTCGTCGGGCGAGGCCACCGCGGTGACGACCAGGCGCTCGCGGGCACGCGTGCACGCGACGTAGAACAGCCGGCGCTCCTCGAGCAGGAGCTCGCGCGCCGGGACGGGCGGCACCACCCCGTCGCTGCCGATCCGGTCGGCCTGCAGCAGCGTGCTGCGGCGGCGCAGGTCGGGCCAGGCCTCCTGCTGCACGTGGGCCACCACGACGAGGCGCCACTCGAGCCCCTTGGAGCGGTGGGCCGTCAGCAGCCGGACGGCGGCGCCGCGCGACCCGCGCTCGGCCAGCGTGTCGGCCGGGATCTGCTGCGCGGACAGGCTGGCGAACAGCTCGGCCACGCTGACGTGCACGCGCTGCTCCTCGGCCCGGGCGACGGTCTCGAAGAGCGCGCAGACCGAGTCGAGGTCGCGGTGCGCGCGGCGGGCCGCTCCCCCGCCGAGCTCGACCGAGCGCCGGAGCCGCTCGGGCCAGCCCGTGCCGGCCCAGAGGTGCCAGAGCACCTCCTCGGCCGACGCGCCCGCGTCGAGCATGGTGCGGCCCCGGGCGAGCAGCGAGGCGAGGGCGCGCGGCGCGCTCGACCTCGGGGCCCTCGAGACCCTCGAGGAAGCCCGGCACCACGACGGCGCTGCGGACCAGGTCGCGCGAGGTCGGCGGTGACTCGCCCGACTCGTGCGCCGCCTCCTTGGCGCGGGTGCGGAGCCGGCGCGCGAGCCGCCGCAGCTGGCCGGCGTCGAGTCCGCCGAGCGGGCTGAGCAGCAGCGACTCGGCGCGCGAGGCGTGGACGTGGTCGACGTGGTCGACGTCGTCGTTGTCGAGGTTGACCACCGCCCGGACGGCGTCGAGCAGCGGCAGCACGGCGGGGTCGCGGACCAGCGGCACCTCGTCGCTCGCCACCTCGACGGGGACGCCGGCCGCCCCGAGCGCGCGGCGCAGCGAGGGGATCGTCGAGCGGCCCGAGCGCACCAGCACGGCCATGTCGTCCCAGGCGATGCCGTCCTCGAGGTGGGCGCGGCGGAGCAGGTCGGCGAGGTGCTCGGACTCGGCACGGTCGGTGTCGAAGGTGCGCACGACGACGCGGCCCGGCGTGGGGGCGACGGCCTCGGGCTCGAGGAAGGCGAGCTTGGCCTCGTCGGGGATCGAGCCCGGCAGCGCGAGCCGGCTGGCGACGCGCTGGCTGGCGAGGAGGAGCCGCGACCCGAACCGGCGGGTGGTGCGCAGGGCGACGACGTCGGCCGGCGCGCCGTCGTCACGCGGGAACTCGCGGGGGAAGTCGAGGATGCCGCGGACCTCGGCGCCGCGGAACCCGTAGATCGACTGGTGCGGGTCGCCCACGACCACCAGGTTGCCGCCGTCGCCGGCGAGCTGGCGCAGCAGCGCCACCTGGCCGGGGTCGGTGTCCTGGTACTCGTCGACGAAGACGTAGCGGTACCGGGCCCGCAGCTCGGCACGGTGGTCGGCCGCCTCGATCGTGGCGCGCCGGATCAGGTCGGCGTAGTCGGTGGCGCCCATGAAGTCGAGGCTGTCGAGGTACTGCTCGAGGAACAGCCCGGCGGCGACCAGCTCGGGCAGGTCGTGCTCCTCGCCCAGGTGGCGGAGCGCGAGGCCGTCGTGGCCCTTCTCGCGCGCCCGCGACAGCACCGCGTTGACCTCGCGGGCGAACCCGCGCGTGCCGAGGGCTCGCGTCAGCGACTCGGGCCAGCGCACGGACTCGGGGTGGTCGGTGAGCAGCTCGCGGAGGACGACGTCCTGCTCGGGCGCCGAGAGCAGGCGCAGCGGCGCCGCGTAGATCTCGGCCGGCGCGTACCGCCGCACGAGGCCGTAGGCGAAGGAGTGGAAGGTGGAGCTGAGGCCGGTGGACATCGTGCGGCCCAGCCGGGCGGTGACCCGGTCGCGCAGCTGCTCGGCCGCCTTGCGCGAGAAGGTGAGCGCGAGCACGTTGTCGGGCGTCACGCCGTCGACGTTCTCGATGCGGTCGACGATCGCCTCGACCAGGGTCGTGGTCTTGCCGGTGCCCGGGCCGGCCAGCACCAGGAGCGGGCCCTCGCGGTGGTCGACGACGCGCTGCTGGTGCTCGTCGAGCACGGGGACGTCGACCGCGGCGTGCTCGCGCACCAGGCGGTAGGTCGGTCCCGAGGAGGTCATGTGACCAGCCAACCAGAGGCCGCCGACAGGGGTGGCGCGACGGCCGGGAACGCGCCCCCTCCACCGTCAGCGGGCGGTCAGGCGTCGGGCGCCCGGTCGTTGTAGACGCCCGCGGTCTCCTGGCCGGAGAGGGCCTGGATCGCGGTCATGATCTCGTCGGTCAGCAGCCGGCGGGCCCGGCCGAGCGGGACGCCGTCGAACCGCCCGGCGACCTCGACCGGCTGGCCGAAGGCGACCCGCACCTTCGCGATCCTGGGCAGCGAGGAGCCGACGGGCTGCAGCTGCTCGGTGCCGACGAGCCCCACCGGCACGACGGGGACGCCGGCCGTGAGGGCCAGGTGGGCCACACCGGTGCGCCCCCGGTACAGCCGCCCGTCGCGCGAGCGGGTGCCCTCGGGGTAGATGCCGAAGGCGTCACCCTGCCCGAGGACGTCGAGCGCCACGTCGAGGGAGGCGATGGCCGCCTTCGTGTCGTCGCGGTCGACCGGGAGCATGCCGAGGCCGGTGAACCACGCCCGCTGCAGCGCGCCACGCACCCCGGTGCCGTCGAAGTAGTCGGACTTGGCGAGGAACACCACCTTGCGCGGGACCACGCACGGGATGACGACGGAGTCGGCGAAGCTGAGGTGGTTGCTCGCCAGGATCACCCCGCCCGTGGCCGGGACGTGGTGCAGTCCGGTCACCGTGGGCCGCCAGACCGCCCGCGCCACGGGGGGCACGATCGTGTGCAGGACGGTGTACATGACCACGGGTCGAGTCTTGCGGTTACCGGTCGGTCGGCCGAAACGCCGCCCGGGTCTCGAGGCTCCTCCTCCCGTTCCTCGGTCGGAGCACCTCGACCACCGTCAGGGACGCCGCCAGACGTACGGCGTCGTCGTCGTGACCGCGACCAGGCCCGCCCGCTCGAGGATGGGCCGCGACATGGCGGTGCAGTCGCTGTGCAGCAGGGTCACCCCGCGCGCGACCACCGACCGGGCGCGCGCGGCGGTGAGGGCGCGGTAGACGCCGCGGCCGCGGTACGACGGCAGGGTGCCGCCGCCCCACAGCCCCGCGAACGACGTCCCGGGCACGACCTCGACGCGGCCCGCGGAGACCATGTGTCCCGCGCCGCTCGACGAGTCGTCGTGGGCGGCCCAGACCTCGATGCGGCCGTCCGACCTCGCGACGCGCTCGGCGAGGTCGTAGGTCACGGGCACCCCGAACACGGTCGACTGCAGGGCCTGGACCTCGTCGAACCCGGCACGGTCGAGCACCTGCCGCACCGCGAGGCCCTCGGCGAGCGGCACCTCGACCGCCAGCGCCTCAGCCTCGCCGACCATCACGGTCTCGACGTCCTCGGCCACGAACCCGTGCGCGAGCAGGACGCCGGGCAGTGACGGCAGCGGGTCGTGGCCGCGGGTCTTCCACTCGAACGACGCGACGTCGGTGTGGTCGCGGAAGTACGCCACGGCCCCGGCCACCAGCTGCTCGACGTCGGCGTCGTCGAGCTGCTCGTAGGTGACGAACCCGTAGTCGCCGAACCGGGTGCGCCACAACGGACCGGCGCGGTCGAAGGACGCGGCCGAGCCGACCTCCGCGGCGCCGCGCAGCTGGGCGTCGTAGGCGGCGAGGAGGTCAGTCATCGGTCGCTCCCGTGGCGTGGCTCGTGGTGATGTCGACCGAGGCCGCCCAGGCCGTGAGGTCGCGGCGCTCGATCGCCGCCGCCATCATGTCGGGGAACAGGTCCGGGGTGCACGCGAAGGCCGGGACGCCGACGTCGGCCAGCGCCGCCGCGTGCTCGGCGTCGAACGACGGTGCGCCGGAGTCGCTGAGGGCCAGCAGCGCCACCATCACCGCGCCGCTGTCGACCACCTGCCGCGCGCGGCGGACCATCTCGTCGGCGATGCCGCCCTCGTACAGGTCGCTGATCAGCACCAGCACCGTGTCGGCCGGGGCCGTGACGAGGCCCTGGCAGTAGGCGAGCGCCCGGTTGATGTCGGTCCCGCCCCCGAGCTGCACGCCGAACAGCACGTCGACGGGGTCGTCGAGCTCGTCGGTGAGGTCGACCACCTCGGTGTCGAAGACCACGAGGCTGGTCGCCACCGACCGCAGCGAGCCGAGCACCGCACCGAACACGCTCGCGTACACGATCGACTCCGCCATCGAGCCCGACTGGTCGATGCAGAGGATGACGTGCCGCTCGACCTGGGTGCTGCGCCGGGCGTGCCCGACGAGCCGCTCGGGCACGACGGTGCGCTGCTCGGGCAGGTAGTGCTTGAGGTTGGCCGCGATGGTCCGTCGCCAGTCGATGTCGGCGTGGCGCGGCCGCCGGCTGCGCGCGGAGCGGTCGAGCGCACCGGTGACCGCCTGGACCGTGCGCGAGCGCAGCCGCTCCTCGAGGTCGTCGGTGACCTTGCGGACGACGGCGCGCGCGGCCTCCCGGCTGCGCTCCGGGATCGCGCGGTTCAGGGCGACCAGGGTGGAGACCAGGGAGATGTCGGGCTGGACGGCGTCGAGCATCTCGGGCTCCATCAGCAGCTGGTGCAGCCCGAGCCGCTCCATCGCGTCGCCCTGCATCACCCGCACCACCGACGACGGGAAGTAGCCGCGGATGTCGCCGAGCCACCGCGCCACGCGCGGTGCCGACCGCCCGAGGCCGGCGCTCCGCCTGCCGTCGTAGAGCTCGGACAGCGCCCCGTCGCGCTTCTGGTCGGCCTCACCCAGCTCGACCACGGCGCCGGCCCCGGTCGACGGGTCGGCGCCGAACGCGTCGGCCTCGTCGCCACCCAGCACCAGGCGCCACCGGGTCAACCGGTCGCGGGTCTCGCTCACGGGACCAGCCCGATCAGCTCGGCGACCCGCTCCGCGGCGGCCGCCCCGCGCTCCGGGTCGACCTCGGCGACGGCGACGTCCACCGCGGTCGGCGAAGCGCAGCCGCTCGCCGATCTGGCGTCGCTCGGCCTTCTCGAACCGCGCGAAGGTGCGCCGCAGCAGGGGCAGCAGGTCGTCGAAGGTGGCGTCGTCGACACCGGCGACCCACGCGTCGACGAGCGACGAGGAGGGTGCGGTCGTGCACGAGCAGCGCCGCGTCGCCGTCGAGGAAGCCGTCGACCCATGCGGCGCCGGCGACGGCCTCGGCCCCGCGGGAGAGGCGACGGGCCAGCCGCGCTCCCACGCCGCTCCGCGTCGAGCTCGCCGACGTCGAGGAGCAGCCGGTTGACGCGCCCGGAGACGAGCGGCGCGAGCCGGTCGTCGGCCCCCACCGCCCTGAGCGCCTGCCGCCAGGGCTCGGTGAGGGCGGGGTCGTCGAGCAGCTCGATGCCTCGCTGGGCGCCGTCGAGCGCCGCCCGCATCGTGGCGGCGGCCTCGTCGTCGAGCGAGGCGCACGCGGCCCGGAGCCCGACGGAGGCCCGGGTCACGACCGTCTCGAGCACCCCGGCGACGCGGGTGGTGTCGGCGCCCCGGACGTCGCCGTAGCGCCGGGTGCGCGCCAGCGGCTCCACCGCCCCGAGGAGGGCGAGGACGTCGTGCTGGCGGGCGGTGCGCTCGGCGAGCGTCTCGACCACCGCACCCAGCCCGCCGTCGAGCTCGGCGGTCAGGCAGGCCTCGACGAGCCGGCCGAGGGTGGCGAGGTCGGGCGCCTCCTCGGCGTCGGCGGCGACCTTGGCGTCGGCGGCGCCGACGACCGTCGTGCCGAACAGCCCCGCCTCGATCACGGTGACCGCCAGCTCGGGCTCCCAGGCCAGTCGCCAGGCCTCCTTGAACGTGCCGGTCGAGCGGCCGGCGTCGACCTGCTCGCCCCAGGGGACCCCGAGGAGCACGAGCCGGTGGAGCAGCACCGACCGCGCGCGGCCGCCGTCGGTCCGCAGGTCGAGCAGCACCTCCTTGGGCGTCGGCACGGGCCTGAGGCGCAGCGTCCGCTGCTGACGGTCGAGGTCCTGGGCGAGCGGGGTGCGGGGCACGGAGTCGGGCACCTGCCCCACCTCCTCGCCGACCACGAGCTTGTCGCGCACGAGCCGCAGCGGCAGCGCGGAGCCCTCGCACAGCACCGACTGGGTGGCGTCGTCGAGCTCGCTGAGACCCACCGACGGACGGCCCGCGCACCGCGGCCAGCGCCTCGGCGAGCCGCACCGCCTCGACCACGCCGGCCGTGGCGGCGTCGTCGCCGTCCTCGCGGAGCGTGCGCGCCACCCGCGACAGCCAGCCGGGCACGACGGCGGCCTCGTCGTCGGTGACGAAGAGGTGGTGGTACCAGCCCGGGCGAGGTGACCCCCGCGCCGTACCCGCTGGCCGTCGCGAGCCGGCCCGAGGACCACGGCGCCCAGGTGACCGCGACCTTGGTGCGCGGCAGCCTGGCCAGCAGCTTCGAGTCGTGGGAGGCCGGCGGCCAGGCCGACGGGTGCACGGCCGGCGCGTGGTAGGCGCCGCAGACGAACGCGACCCGGCCCTCGGGACCGAGGTCCTTGAGCACCGAGCGGAGCACGCGCCGCATCGCGGCCTCGCGACGCTGGTTGTGGATCCCCTCCTGCACGCCGGCGCGCACCTGCGCCATCGCCTCGCGCAGCAGGTCGAACCCGCCGAGCGTCGAGGACGTCCGGTGCTCGACGGCGTCCTCCCACCAGCGCTCGGCGTCGGCGTAGCCCGCGGCCTGCGCCAGGGTCGTGATGGCGTCGAACGGCGGGTCGGCCGGCTCGTCGTCGTCCTCGGGGCCGTCGGCGAGGACGTGGACGGCGGGCAGGTCGGCGAACCGCACCGGGACGCCGTGCTCGGCGGCCCACCGGAGCGCGACCCACTCGGGTGAGAACACCGCGAGCGGGTAGAACGACGCCTTCCGCGGCGTGTCGACGGCGTAGACGAGCGCCGCGACGGGCGGCACCAGGTCGGGGTCGGCGACCAGCGGGGCGAGCGGGTCGAGCTCGGGGGCGCCCTCGACCACGAGGACGTCGGGCCGCAGCTCCTCCAGCGCGGCCCGGACCGACCGCGCCGAGCCGGGGCCGTGGTGGCGGACGCCGAGGACGGCGACGGGGCCGCCGGGGTCAGAGGAGCTCACGGCACGCGCGGTACAGGTCGGTCCACTGCGGGCGGTCCTTGACGACCGTCTCGAGGTACTCCCGCCAGACCAGGAGGTCCTGCACGGGGTCCTTCACGATCGCGCCGGTGACGCCGGCCGCGACGTCGTCGGCGCGGATCGACGCCGTCGCCGAAGTGGGCGGCGAGCGCGGCGCCGTTGGTCATCACCGAGATCGCCTCGGCGGTCGACAGCGTCGCCGACGGGCTCTTGACGGTGGTGCGCTGGTCGAGCGTCGCGCCCGAGCGCAGCTCGCGGAAGATCGTGACCACCCGCGCGATCTCGGAGAGCGACTCGAGGTCGTCGGGCAGCTCGAGCGAGCGGCCGATCGACGCGACCCGCGACCGCACGATCTCGACCTCCTGCTCGAGGGTGTCGGGCAGCGGCAGCACGACGGTGTTGAACCGGCGCTTGAGCGCCGAGGACAGGTCGTTGACGCCCTTGTCGCGGTTGTTGGCCGTGGCGATCACGTTGAACCCGCGCCTCGCCATCACCTCGGTGCGCAGCTCGGGCACCGGCAGCGTCTTCTCCGACAGGATCGAGATCAGGGCGTCCTGGACGTCGGCGGGGATGCGCGTCAGCTCCTCGATGCGGACCAGGGAGCCGGCCTCCATGGCCCGCATCACCGGGCTCGGCACCAGCGCCTCGCGGGAGGGGCCCTCGGCGATCAGGCGGGCGTAGTTCCACCCGTAGCGCAGCGACTCCTCGGGCGTGCCCGCGGTGCCCTGCACCACGAGCTTCGAGCTGCCGCTGATCGCGGCCGCGAGGTGCTCGCCGACCCAGGTCTTCGCCGTCCCGGGGACGCCGAGGAGCAGGAGCGCGCGGTCGGTGGCGAGCGAGGCGACGGCGATCTCGACCAGCCGCCGGGAGCCCAGGTACTTCGCGCTGATCTCGGTGCCGTCGTCGAGCGTGCCACCGAGCAGGTAGGTGGTGACGGCCCACGGCGAGAGCAGCCAGCTGGGCGGCCGCGGCCGCTCGTCGGCGGCGACGAGCGCGGCCAGCTCGCCGGCGTAGGCGACCTCGGCGTGCTCGCGGAGCACCTGCTCGTCGCCCCGGGTGGTGTCGGCGGGTGAGCTCATGAGAAGGCCTCCGTGATGGTCGGGACGAGCGCCAGGTACTGCGAGACGTGCTGGAACATGGGCTGGAGGGCGGTGTCGCGGCCGGCCAGCCGGGCGAGCGTCGGCTGGACGTCGGGGTGCAGCCGGGTCGCCAGCACCTCCCCGAGCTGGGCGCTGTCGGTGACGACGGCCGGGACCCGTGCGAGCCGGTCGCAGACGGCTGCGCTCAGCTCGCGCGACCACGGACCGTCGAGCTGGGCGACGACCGTGTGCAGGTCGCGGACGGTCGCGACGCGCCTCAGGTGCGCCGCCACCACCCTGGTCCGCTCGTCGGGCGGCAGCAGCGGCACCATCGCGGGCTCCCACCCGCGGGCCAGGAACGCCCGGGCCCAGTCGGCGTCCCCGCTGCGCAGGGTGGCGAGGCGGATGCCGTGCTCGGCCTCGGGCTCGTCGAGCCCGGCGAGCACCTGTGCCGGAGTCAGGCCCGTCGCCGTCGTCCAGGTGGCCAGCGGCGCACCGCGCACGAGGACGCCGAGCCACCAGCCGCGCTGGGAGTGGCCACGGGGCCCAGGGCCCAGGCCGTCGCGCACCTGCGTGGGCGTCGGTGCGACCGGGAGGTCGACCAGGACCCGCGTGCGCCGGGTCGCGATCAGCGGCAGCAGCGCCTCGGCGAGCCGGCCGGCCCGCGCCGATCCGGGCAGCCGGTCGAGCAGGTCGCGGGCGACCTCGCGGACGCGGGCCGAGCGGTCGTCGAGGGCGGACTCGAGCAGGGCCTCGTCGTCGAGCGAGAGGCCGACCCGCAGCAGGTCGAGCAGCTCGGCGCGTGCGGCGGCCGGGTCGCTCGCCCAGGTCGAGGCCACCAGCGCGCGACCGAGCGCCGGGTCGGTCCGGCGCATCGCGGCCAGCGACCGCGTCCGCTCCGGCGTGGTCATCACCGCCCACGCGTCGGCGTCGACCGCCGGGGGGTCCCCGGCTGAGGCGCCGGCCACCCAGGCCCAGTCGGGGTTCTGGGCCGCCAGCCAGGCCCCGCGCCGGTCGAGCGCGGGCCTCACGGCGTCGCGCAGCTCGCGGTCGCGGGTCGCTGCGGCGAGCAGCGGCGGCAGGCCGGCGTGGTGCACGCGCACGCCGCGTCGGGCGGCCTCGGCGAGCCAGAGGCCGATCACCCGGCCCTGCAGCCGGGCCCCCACCGGCGACTGGACGAGGAACAGGTCGAGGAGCTGCCGCGCCCGCGGTGGAGGAGGCGGCAGCAGGTCGGGGCCGGCAGCGGGCAGCGGGGCCGTGGTGCGGCCCGCGACCCGGCCCGCGCGCCGCAGGGCACCGCCGACGGCGGCCGCGTCGAGCACCCGCACCTCGGGCGACGCGCCGGGACGGCCGGCGCCCGGCCCGTCGGCCAGGAGCCCGCCCTCGGGCAGCCGACGGCGGGCGGTGCCGACCAGGGCCACCGTCGTGAGGTCGGCCCAGCCGCCGGCGGCTGTGGTGGGTGTCGCGGTGGGTGTCGCGGCGGGTGTCGCGGCGGGTGTCGCGGCCTGGGTCATCGACACTCCCCCGCCTCGTCGAGGTCGAGGGTGAGCGGCCGGAAGCCGGCCGCCTCGAGCTCGCCGAACACCGTGACCTCGCGGCCGCCGGTGAGGGCGAGCAGGGTGAAGACGTCGTCGGTGAGCAGCAGGGGCACGCTGGCCCCGTCGCGGTCGCGCACGAGCCGCTCCTCGGCCGACATCGCGACGCCCGACAGCGTCACCGGCACCCGCGACAGCCACGGGTTCCGCGCCCACGCCTCGGCCAGGACGTCGAGGCCGGCCTCGACGCCGACCCCCGGCGGCAGCGGCGCGTCGGTGCCCGTGACCACGAGGTCGTCGGGCAGCAGCGCGCGGCGCGGCGAGGAGCCCGGGTAGCGGGAGACGGGCCCGTCGAGCACCGAGGAGACGAGCCGCGCCGCGGGCAGCGGCCGGTCGCCCGCGGTGAAGTCGAGGACGACGAGGTGCTCGCCCGTCGACATCCCGCGCAGCCAGGTGCGCTGCTGCAGCAGCCGGCCGTCGTCGGTGCGGTGGGCCCCCATCACCTGCCAGGCGTCGACCACCTCGTCGACGCCGCGCACCTCGTCGGTCATGGTGCCCCAGCCGACCGTCGCCCGCAGGTCGGCGAACGTGGCCGGGTCGAGCCCGGCGCGCCGGCGCCACGCCTGGACGACCGTCCACCACCGGCCGAGCTCGACGAGCATCACCTCGGCCCAGTCGGGGCGGGCGGCGATGGAGGCGCCGGTGTCGCGGACCTGCTGGGCCAGCCCCGGCAGCTGGGCGTCGACGAGGCGGGCGCCGGCGGCGTCCCACCACGACCAGGGCTGGCGGCGCGCGGCCGCGGTGCCGCCGCGCACCAGGTCGGTGAGCCAGAGCGCGAAGTCCTCGATGCCGGCGTCCATGAGGCGGGCCCGCTCCGCCTGCCGCCTGGCCCGCGCCTCGAGGTCGGGGGCCGGTGCGGCGTCCCTCACCGCAGCGGTCGCGGCCCGGCCGGCGCGCTGGGCCGCCCAGTCGGCCACCGCACCGTCGGCGGTGCCGCTGTCGCCGACCGCGTCGGGTCCGCGCACCCACAGCAGCAGGAGCGCCAGCGCGTGCTTGCACGGGAACTTCCGGCTCGGGCACGAGCACCGGTACGCGGGACCGCTCAGGTCGATGCTCACCTGGTACGGCGTCCGGCCCGACCCCTGGCACCGGCCCCAGAGCAGGGTCTCGGTGGCGCCGGTCCCGGACCAGGGACCGGGCGTGGCCAGGCGGCGGGCGGCGGCCAGCGAGGAGGCGTCGGGCGCCGCCCTCTCGACGGCCTGCTGGGTCCACCTCGTCATAGCCACTCCATCATCGCCGGTGGCGCCGACACCCGTGCGACGTGCCGCCTTCACACGCGCCCGGCACCGCCAGACAATGAGCCCGCCCCACCCCGACGACCGGGGTGCCCACGGAAGGCTCACACCATGCACCGGTTCACCTACGCCAACATCGTCGCCACCCTCGCCCTGGCCGTCGCCCTCGCGGGCGGCACCGCCTACGCCGCCGAGCTCGCCAAGAACTCGGTGACGTCGAAGCAGATCGCGCCGGGCGCGGTGCGCACCTCCGACCTCGGCGCGGACGCCGTCACCGGCGCGAAGGTGAAGGAGAGCACCCTCGGCCCCGTGAGGTCGGTCGGCGGCGTCAGGATCACGCCCGTCGACGTCGCGATGGACGTGAACCAGGCCGACGTCGTCCTCTACTCCACCGGCGGCACCGTCGTGAAGCTCACCTGCGCCTCCGGGACGCCGGGCATGGTCGCCTCGGTGGCGACGGCGGCGTCGCCGGCCCTCGCCTACACCGGGCTGTTCGGTGGCTCCCCCGTGTCGTCCGGCTTCTACACCAACACCGGCAGCATCTCGACGAACCTCAACACCGGTGCCGTCCGGATCTCGGTGCGCCAGAGCGCCACCAAGGTGACGCTGCTCGAGTTCGACGCCTTCCCGGACACCATCGACGGCAAGGCCTGCTTCTTCCAGGGGACGCGCGAGGTCCTCGGCTGAGTCGCGCCCTGCGGCGCCCGCCCCGGGACAGATCGACCCCGGGCGGACGAGCCCGGGACAGACGAAGGGCCCTCGTGAGTATGAGTCACAAGGGCCCTTCTGGTTGACCGGCGGGGTGATGCCTCCGGTCAGGCCTCCCAGCTCGTCGGGTCCCCGTCCCTCTCATCACTGATGGACGGCGGCGGCTCCTCCGGCGGACCGGGCTTGCTGCCGTGCGGACCCTCGTCTCCGAGTGGCCACTCCCTCCCTTGCGGGAGGTCGTGGGGAGAGTTCTACGCCTGCTCCGAACCGCTCCGCAAGGGGTACGGCCGACATTCCCCTGGTTCCACCGGAAGTCCACAGCTGCGGGCCTGGTTCTCCACAACATCCGTCCCTCGTGCACAGGTTCGTGCACAGGCTCCCGCTGACCCGCCTGACATGTGGGGCGGGTCGACGTCCTGCCCGGTGACCCGCCTGACATGTGGGGCGGGTCGGCGTCCGCCCCGCTGACCCGCCTGACATGTGGGGCGGGTCGGCGTCCTGCCCGGTGACCCGCCTGACATGTGGGGCGGGTCGACGTCCTCCGCGGTGACCCGCCTGACATGTGGGGCGGGTCGGCGTCCTCCGCGGTGACCCGCCTGACATGTGGGGCGGGTCGGCGAGATGAGTACCGCTACTCCTGTGCTCAGGCGGTCCGGCGGGTGCAATGACGCCATGGTCAGCACCCGCACCCCCGGCACCCCCGGCAATCCCGGCAATCCCAGCAGCAGTCCCGGCAGCCCCGGCCCGGCAGCGGCGTTCACGTACGCCGACCCGCGCGCCTGCCCGTCCTGCCGCTCGCCCCTGCCCGAGGAGCCCGAGCGCTGCCCGCGGTGCGACGTCGCGCTCGGGCACCCGGTCGCCGTCCAGCTGTTCAGGGCGCTGCAGCGGGTCGACTCGCTGAGCCTCCAGCTGCGTGCGGTCTCGCGCCTCCCGGTGGCGGCGCCCCCCGCCGCCCCGTCGTGGGCCCCGGCGCCCCGACCGGGCCAGGCGGCGCGGCCGCTCCCGCCCCTGCCGCAGGCCGGTCCGTCACCGAGCGGGGTCAAGGGCTCGTCGGTGCCGGCGATCCTGCTGGGGCTCGGCGCGCTGTGCCTGCTCGTGGCCGCCGTGATCTTCCTGGCCGTCGCCTGGTCGTGGCTCGGCGTCGGCGGCCGGACGGCGGCGCTCGTCGTCCTCACGGCCGCCACGGCCGGTGGCGGGCTGCTGCTCCACGCCCGCGGGCTCCGGCTCGCGGCCGAGTCGCTGCTCACGGTGTCGGCGGGCCTGCTCGTCCTCGACGTGCTCGGTGCCGACCACGCCGGGTGGTTCGGCACCCTGTCCGGTGAGGGCCTGGCCGTCCTCGTGGGTCTCGCGCTCGCGGGGGCGGGTGCCGCCGTGGTGGCTGCAGACCGCGAGCTCGCCGTCCCCCAGGTCGCCGCCGTGACCGGCCTCTACGTCACCCAGGCCGCCCTGTCCGGCCTCACCGACCACCCGATGCTGGTCGCGGCAAGCGCCACGGCCGGGCTCGTCGGCCTCCTCGCCGCTGCCCGGTCAGCGGGCCTGGGCGTCGTCCTCGTCGCCTCCTCGGTCGCCGCGGCGCTCACCTGGCTCCAGCTGCTCGCCGCCGCGCTGCTCGCGGTCGACCCGGAGCGCGTCACGGTCGCCGGACTCCTCGACGTCGGGACGACGCCCGGCCTGCTCGCGGCGTCGGTGCTGCTGCTCGCACCGCTGGTGCTCACCGGCAACGCCGACCTGCGGGCGCTGTGCCTGGTCGCCGCCGGGACCGGCGTCACCGCCACGCTCGCGCTGCCCGTCGTCGACAACGGCCTCACGGCTCTCGCGGTCACCTCGCTCGTCGCGGGCCTGCTCTGGACGGCGGTCGCCCATCTCGTGCCCCGCCGCGCCGTCGCGCTGCCGATGGTGCCGGCCGCGCTGTCGCTGCTGCCGGCGCTGGGCGTCGCGGCGGGCCTGGCGGGCGAGGCCCTGGAGTCGCTCTGGTCGCCGACCGCGGACCTTCGGCTCGACCCGTCCCCGACCGCGGAGCCCGTGCTCCTGCTCGCCTCGGTGCTCGCGCTGGTCGGCCTGGCCCTCGCCCCGGCCACGCCGGCGACCCGCAGGTCGGCGGCGCCGGTCGCCGCCCTGGCGATCGCCCTCGCGGCCGTCGCGACGCTCGCCCTCTACCCGGTGCCGCTCCTCGTCGTCGTCCTGCTGCTGTGCGCGGTGGGTGGCGGGATCGTCGGCCTCCGGCACCCGCCGCGGCGCCGACGCGGACGCCGTGGCCCTGGGCGAGTCGCTCGTCGGCGGCCTGGTGCTCGCGCTCGCAGCGACGGCCGCTCTGCCGAGCACGCCGATGCTGCTGCTCCCCCTGGCTCTGCTGGCCGCCGCTGCGGCGGCCACGATGCTGTGGGCGCGGTTCGCGGGCGCAGCCGAGCTCGGCGGGCTCGCCCTGCCCCCGCTCCTCGCGCTGCTGGTCACGACAGCGTCGGACGTCGGGGGCCTCGACCTCGCCCTCCGCGCCGTCCCCGTGCTGGTCGCGCTGGCGGTGCTGGCGATGGCCCGGCCGCGCGTCGAGGTCGAGGCCACGGCGTTCGTCGCCGGCGCGGTCGCCGGGATCACCGCCGTCGGGCACGCCCTCGACCAGCCGACGTCCCTGTCGCTCCACCTCACCCTGGCCGGCGCGCTGCTCACGCTCCACGCGATGGTGCACGCCTCGCGGCGCCCGGTCTCGTGGGCCGGCGCGGCCCTGCTGGTGATGGCCACCTGGGTGCGCCTGGCCGACCTCGGCGTCGCCGCTCCCGAGCCCTACACGCTGCCGGCGGCCCTGCTGCTCGTGACGGTCGGCGTCGTTCGGCTCCTGCGCGACCCTGCGGCCCCGACCCGCACCACGCTGCTGCCCGGCCTGGTGCTCGCGACCGTGCCCTCGTTCCTCGAGGTCTTCCAGGGCGACCCGGTCTCGGCCCGCGCCCTCGTGCTCGGGCGTCGCCTGCCTGGTGCTCGTGCTCGTCGGCCAGCACCTGCGCTGGAGCGCGCCGCTGCTCGTGGGCTCCGGCGTCGGGGCCGCGCTGACGCTCGTCGAGCTCGCGCCGTACGCCGTGGAGACGCCGCAGTGGGTCGTCATCGGCGCCGCCGGGTCGCTGCTCATCGCCGTCGGCGTGACCTGGGAGCGTCGGGTGGTCGAGCTGCAGCGCGCGGCGGGCTACGTCGCGCGGTTGCGGTAGGTCGACCAGCACCACGGTGGTCGACGTGAGGAGCGACGTACGAGCGACGAACCTCGAGACCAGGTGAGCGAGGTGCCAGTGGTCGCAACACCGGTTCACCTCACCGGGTCTCCAGACGGTCGTGACCGACCTCCTCGACCGGCGCGGGGTCCGGCTGCCAGAACGCCTGCACGATGTCGACCGCGACGCCCGACCGCCGCAACGGCGTCCCCTCCTCGAGGTAGCGGGCCCGGGCCTCGTCGAGGTGGCTCGGTGGCAACGACCCGTCGGCGCGCACCACGCGCCACCACGGCACGGGACCGCCGTGACGCGACATCACGTTGCCGACCAGGCGCGGGCCGCTGCCGACCACGTCGGCGATGGCGCCGTAGGTCGTGACCCGGCCCCGCGGGACCCGCTCGACGATCGAGAGCACCGCCTCGACGAAGCCGTCGTCGGCCCGGACCATCAGGACGGCGTCCCGTCGGCGGTGCGGAAGGCGGTGGCGACCGCGACGACGGCGAGGAGCACGACGGCCAGGGCGACCGGCCACAGCCCCGCGGGGGCGGCGCCGTCGTCGAGCAGGGCTGCCGCCAGCCACAGCACGAGGGCGACGCCGAGCAGGAGGGCGCCGCGACCGGTCCAGCGGCGCACGAGCCGCGCGTCGAGGGGCGCCTCGGGCGGTCCGAGCTCGGCGAGCAGGGCGGCGAGGTGCACGGCGACCAGCAGCGGCCGCCGCCACGAGCGTGGCCGGGTGGGCGACGGCGTCGACCTGCACCCACCACGCCGCCACCACGAGCAGGGCCAGGGTGAGGGTGCCGGTCCCGGGGTCAGCGGCTGCCGGCGCCGCGACCAGTGCCACCAGACCGACGAGCCACAGCGGCGGGGGGCTGCCGGCAGCGCCGGCGGTCAGCAGGGCCAGCACCGGGCCGGCCAGGACCACGGCGCGCGCCACCCGCTGCGACCGCGACCAGCCCCGCGGGGCGCCCAGGACGCTCACGACGACACCGGGCGCTGCCGCGCCAGGCGGCGCATCAGGTCGTCGACCGTGCCGGCACCGCGCCACGCGACGACGGGGCACCCGATCGCCCGGAGCGCCTGCAGCACGTGGTCGCGCTCCAGCCGGCGCATCCGCCAGGCCAGGTCGACCAGGACCGGGTCGGCGTCCCCGGCGTCGAGGGTGATGTCGTCGGGGAGGGTGTCGATGACGACGGTGGGCACGCCGCGGCGCACCAGGTCGGCAGCGGTGGTGCCGACCGCCTCGACCATGAGCGGCGACAGCAGCACGACCGTGGTGCCGCCGCCGACCCGCAGCGAGAGGTGCGCGAGGTCGTCGTAGGGCGAGGAGCCCGTCCGGACGTCGGCGAGCGTGCCGAGCAGACGGCGCAGGTGGCGGCGTCCGGTGCCCGAGGGCACCCCCCGCGCCCGGCCGCCGACCGGACGGAGCGCCACCCGGTCGCCCGTGGCCACGGCGTGCTCGGCGAGCGCGGCCGCGGCGCGCACGGTGATGTCGAGGCTGCTCGCGCGACCGTCGACGCCCTCGCTGAACCCGTGCTCGGCCACCAGGTCGACGAGGAGCAGGAGGCCGGCGTCCTGCTCGGCACGCGTGGTGGTGACGTGCAGCTGGTCGGTGCGGGAGGAGACCCGCCAGTTGATCCGTCGCAGCCGGTCGCCCGGCTGGTAGGGGCGGATGCCGGCGGGCTCGGCGCCCGACCCCGGGCGGGTCGAGCGGTGCGCGCCGACGAGCCCGCGCGGGTGCGGCGACTCCGCTCCCGAGCGGTAGGACGTCGCCGGCATCACCCGGACGAGCCGCCCCGGCACCACCACCGGCCCGAAGCGGTACCCGCTCCAGGCGCTCGTGAGGGCCACCCGCTCCTCCCCCAGCTCGTGGGTGCCCCAACGCCGCGGGCTGACGGCGACCGGCAGCCGCTCGACCGCCTCGAGCAGCACCGACGACCAGCCCGCCCGCCGGCCCGGCGCGCTCGAACGGGGCACTCGTGACGACCCGGGTGACCTGCTCGACGTCGCCCCCGTCGTCGACCTGGAGGTGCACGGCCACCGACTGCCCCTCGCGCAGGGACGCGTGGTCGACGAGGTTGCGCACCGCAGGCCGGCTCGACGGGGCGGCGCAGCACGCGGCCACCGCGGCGACCAGCAGCGGCGCGGTGAGCACCAGCAGGGCCGGCCGGCCGACGGCGACGGCACCGGCAGGCCGACCACGCCGACGAGCACCCCGCGCACCAGCGCCGCCGGTGGGCGCCCAGGTCGAGGTCGTGCTCACCGCCGCTCCAGCGTCGCGGGCGTGGGCACCCGCGTCAGCACCTCGTCGACGACGCTCGCCCCCGTCGCGTCGGTCATCCACAGCTCGGGCCTGATCGAGATCCGGTGGCCGAGCACCGAGCGGGCGACGGCCTTGACGTCCTCGGGCACGACGTAGTCGCGGCCCCGGATCGTGGCGAACGCGCGGGCCGCCAGCGCGAGGCCGAGCGAGCCGCGCGGGGACGCGCCGATCTGCACGTGGCCGTGGCTCCGGGTGGCGGCGGCGAGGGCCACGCAGTAGCGGCCGACGCTCTCGTCGACCTGGACCGCCTCGACGGTCGCCTGCAGGGCGCGCACACCGTGGCGACGTCGGTGACCCGGTCGAGCTCGATGACCTCCTGCGGCGTCGGGCCACCCGCCGCGCGACCACGTCGTACTCGTCCTCGGCACTGGGGTAGCCGAACCCGACCCGCAGCAGGAACCGGTCGAGCTGGGCCTCGGGCAGCGGGTAGGTGCCCTCGTACTCCACCGGGTTGGCGGTGGCGAGCACGAGAACGGGTCGGGCAGCGCGAAGGTGCGGCCCTCGACGGTGACCTGGCGCTCCTGCATCGCCTCGAGCAGCGCCGACTGCGTCTTGGGCGGCGTCCGGTTCACCTCGTCGGCGAGCAGCAGGCCGGCGAACACCGGGCCGGGACGGAACTCGAACTCGCCTCGCCGCTGGTCGTAGAGGAACGAGCCGGTGAGGTCCGCCGGCAGCAGGTCGGGGGTGAACTGCGCGCGGGAGAACTGCAGCCCGAGCACCTGCGCGAACGACCGCGCGGTGAGCGTCTTGCCGAGGCCCGGGAGGTCCTCGATCAGCACGTGCCCCTGGGCGAGGATCGCCGCCAGCACCAGCGTGAGCGGGCCGCGCTTGCCGACGACGGCGCGCTCGACCTCGGCCAGCATGCCGCGCCGGCCAGCGTCGGCGGCCTCCGGCACGGGCTGGTCGGGCTGTCGGCCGGGTCGGGCCGGTCGGGTCCGGGGGGGTCGGATCTGGCTCACAGCTCCTCGATCGGTGCGCAGCAGGTGGTCGAGCGGCGGGGGGACAGCCGGGACGGGCCCGGCGAGGACCGCGCGCAGCTGCGGGTCCGAGCAGCGTCGCGGCCCTCGCGGGTCCTCGAGCCGGACGCCGTGGCGCGCCAGCAGCGCCTGGTCGGCGAGGACGCGCAGCCGGTCGCGCGACCGCGCCGTCGGGATGACGGGCCGTGCGGTGGCTCTCGAGCAGGCGCAGGTAGGCCTGGGTGGCGCGGTCGTGACCGGTCCCGAGCGGCTGGTGCAGTCGGCGCGGGCGTACCCAGACCGGCGCCTCCGCGGGCGACGGCGTCGAGCGAGCAGCCCCGCGACGGCGACCACCAGCAGCACGAGCAGCGTGACCCGCACCGGCTCCGGGTCGAGCTCGACGGCCGAGGCACCGACGACCGCCACCACGGCGAGCACGCCCGCCCAGGCGGCGCGCCACGCCGCACCGCACGACGCCGCGCCTCATCGCACGGCCCCGGCTGAGCAGGCGTCCGCAGGTCGCGGTGGATGCGCCGCAGGGCGTCGAGGGCCACGGCCCGGTCGTCCTCGCCGAGCTCGTGCTCGGAGAACCGGGCCTCGCGGAAGAGCGTCGGCAGCTCGGCGACCGCGGAGGCGTCGGCCTCGACGAGGTCGAGCAGGCGCAGGGTGAACTCCGAGAGGTCTCCCACGCCTGCCGCGGTAGCGCCGGCGCTCGCCGCCTGCACCTCGAAACGGTGCCAGCACGCCACGATGGCGTTGCGGGGCGTGCCGTCGCCCAGCAGGTCCTCCTGCTCGTCGGCGTCGGCGAGCATGGCCGCGGCGACCGCCGCCACCGGGTCCTCCTCGACCTCGGGCGGGCCGGCGTCCTGCTCGAGGACGACGCGGCGCCGCAGCCGCTGGTCGGACCAGGCGGCCATCGCCACGGCGACGAGGCAGCCGATCAGGAGCGAGCACGACCGCCCCCATCACGACGAACGCCAGGACCGTCACCCAGCGGCTCCGCTCCCCCTGGCGGCCGTGGTCGGGCTCGACCGTCGGCGACAGCACGACCTCGGGCACGGGCTCGGTGGTCGACGTAGCGGCCGGCGCCGGGACCCTCGCCGCGGAACGGGTCGTCGGGGCCGTCGCTGGCGGCCCACACGGCGACGAGCAGCACCAGCAGCCGTCGCCGCGGTCACCGCGACGGCCACGAGCCGCGGCGTCGGCCCGGCCGGGCGCCGTCCACCCCGCGTCATGGCCGCAACGTACCCGCGGCACGGCCCCGCGACGGTCACGATGTGGTCACGACGCGGCGACGCCCCGGCCACCGTGAGGTGACCGGGGCGTCGCGCTCCCGTGTGACTGCTGCCCGAAGGGGTCAGAGGATCGCCGTCGAACGGCTGGGTGCCGTTGGTGAGCTGCAGGCCGGCGATGCCCGAGTTCGCCTGGGCGAACGCGAGCTCCTTGGCGAGGTCGCCGATGTTGTTGCGACAGCGGGAGCGGGGCGAGGCCCAGCGTCGACAGGGTGCCGACCGCGGCGCCGCCGGCGCTCAGGAAGCCCGAGCCCGAGTCTCCGGGGACGCCCGGGGTGACGGTGTAGAGCGGGTGGCTCCAGCCGCCGTCGGCGGCGTCGTCGCCGAGGCTGATGCCGGTCTTCGGCGAGAGCTGCGTCGATGCCCGCGCGCAGGCTGGAGTTGCCGAAGGACCACACGCGGTCACCGGCGGCGGTGCCGTTGGTGTCGATGCCGGTCGGGCCGCCCCAGAACGGGATGCTCGGGTTGACCTTGCCGACGTCGCCGGCGTTGACCTTCACCAGCGCGAAGTCGTTGTAGGCGCAGGTGTTGGCGTCGGTCACGCCGTTGGCGCGCATGGTGCGCCACGAGCTGTAGACCAGGGTGCCGGTGCCGACCTGGGTGCCGTTGGAGATCAGCGACCCGCCCTGGTTGAAGGTGACCGTGGTGCCGAGCGGGACGGACTCGTTGAGGCAGCCGTTGGTGTCGGTGGCCTCGCCGAGGCCCGCGCAGTGCGCGGCGTAGCCGACGTAGACGCCGCCGGTGCTGTCGGTGAAGACGAAGTTGCCCGTGCACTGGGCGCCCTCGGTGTACATCTGCACGCCGGGCGTGATCTTGGCCGTGGCGGCGGGCGCCCAGGTGGTGACGCGGCCGGCGGCCGTGCTGGAGGGGGCCGTGCCGACGAGCGTGGTGCCGACGGCGACGAGGGTGGCTGCCGCGGTGACGGCGAGCTTGGTGGTCAGGCGCATGAGGGGTGGGATCCTCCCGGGAGGCCGACGCCGCGCGCGGGGGGTGCGGGCACCGCCGGACATGGATGTGTCAGAGGACACAACGCGCCTGGCCCGTTCGGGTTACGCCCGGTAGTCACGAAATGACTAGACCATCGTCCGCCGCGATGGCGCCGTCGCGCGCGTCCCGACCCGTCCGACCCGTCCCAGTAGGCGTCAGTACGTCGGCTGGCTGGGGTCGATCTGGTTGACCCAGGCCACCACGCCGCCGCCGACGTGGACGGCGTCGTCGTAGCCGGCGCCCTTGACGATCGCCAGGGTCTCGGCCGAGCGGACGCCGCTACTTGCAGTGCATGACGACCTGCGTGCCGGAGTCGACCCCGGGCAGCTGCTCGAGGGCGGAGCCGTTGAGGAAGTCGCCCTTGGGGATCAGGACCGAGCCGGGGATCCGGTTGATCTCGAACTCGTTGGGCTCGCGCACGTCGACCAGGACGAAGTCGCGGGCGCCCTCGTCACGCTCCTTGAGCATGTGCTCGAGCTGGGTCACCGAGATCGTCGAGCCGGCGGCGGCGTCCGCGGCCTCCTCGGAGATCGCGCCGCAGAACGCGTCGTAGTCGATGAGGCCGGTGACGGTGGCGTTCTCGCCGCACAGCGCGCAGTTGGGGTCCTTGCGGACCTTGAGCTTGCGCCACTCCAGCTCGAGGGCGTCGTAGATGACGAGCTTGCCGACGGCGGGGTCGCCGATGCCGGTGATCACCTTGATGGCCTCGTTGACCTGGATCGAGCCGATGCTCGCGCACAGGACCCCGAGCACGCCGCCCTCGGCGCAGCTGGGCACCATGCCCGGCGGCGGGGGCTCGGGGTAGAGGCAGCGGTAGCACGGCGCCTCGTCGCTGGCGTGCGGCCAGAACACGCTGGCCTGGCCGTCGAAGCGGTAGATCGAGCCCCAGACGTAGGGGATCTTCAGGAAGTACGCGGCGTCGTTGACCATGTAGCGCGTCGCGAAGTTGTCGGTGCCGTCGACGATGAGGTCGTAGCCCTCGAAGACCTGCATCACGTTGTCGTTGTCGAGCCGCTCGCTCGTGCACGACCACGTCGACGTACGGGTTGGCCTCGTTGATCGACGTCCGTGGCCGACTCGGCCTTCGGGCGACCGATGTCGGACTGGCCGTGGATGATCTGGCGCTGCAGGTTGGACTCGTCGACCTCGTCGAACTCGGCGATGCCGAGGGTGCCGACGCCGGCGGCGGCGAGGTAGAGCAGCGCCGGGCTGCCGAGCCCGCCGGCGCCGATCACCAGGACCTTGGCGTTCTTGAGCCGCTTCTGACCGGTCATGCCCACGTCGGGGATGATCAGGTGGCGGCTGTAGCGGCGGACCTCGTCGATGGTCAGCTCGTCGGCCGGCTCGACCAGCGCGGGAAGGCTCACGGGGTTCAACTCCTCGTCGGGGATGCGGGGCGACAGCACGCACCAGAGGTGCGTAGGCCGGTGGAACGCCGCCCGTGGTCCCCATTGTTCCCGCGCCGGTCCCAGGAGCCGCCGCACGCGTCCCGTCATCCGGACCGACGCAGTAGGGTTGGGCGCGTGGCCACGACATCCCCGACGTCGACGGCGCCCGCCCCCGTGGCGGGCGGCTCCCCCGTCGCGAGCGTCGGGTCCAGCTGCTGGAGTCGGCGCTCGAGGTGTTCGTGCGCCAGGGCTACCACGCGGCGGCGATGGACGACATCGCCGAGCGCGCGGGCGTCTCCAAGCCGGTGCTCTACCAGCACTTCCCCGGCAAGCTCGAGCTCTACCTCGCGCTGCTCGACAGCTCCTGCGACGCGATCATCGAGAACTGCCGCGTGGCGCTCGACGTCGACCCACGACAACAAGCAGCGCGTGGCCGCGGCCATCGACGCCTTCTACGACTACGTCGGCAGCGAGTCCGGCGCGTTCCGCCTCGTCTTCGAGTCCGACCTGACCAACGAGCCCGGCCGTGCGCCAGCACGTCGAGCGGGTCACCACCGAGTGCGCGGCGATGATCGCCCACGTGATCCACGACGACACGGGCCTGCCGGACGCCGCCTCGCGGCTGCTCGCGGTCTCGCTCGTCGGCATGGCGCAGGTCAGCGCCCGGTACTGGATGAACGACGCCGGCCGGCCTCGACCGCACCAGGCCACCGCCCTGGTGTCGGGCCTGGCCTGGCGCGGCATCGCGCGGCTACCCGCTCACCGACTGACTGCTACAACTTGCCCTACCCACCCCCGGCACCACCCAGCAGCACCAGCAACAGAAGGAGCCTCCCGTGGAGGTCAAGATCGGCGTGCAGCACTCGCCCCGTGAGCTCGTCGTCGACACCGACCAGACCGCCGAGGACGTCGAGGCCGCCGTCGCGGACGCCGTCTCCGGCGAGTCGGTGCTCACGCTGACCGACACCAAGGGCCGCAAGGTCATCGTCCCGGCCGCCAAGATCGCCTACGTCGAGATCGGCGGCGGCGTCGCCGGGGACGGTCGGCTTCCGCAGCTGATCCGACCGAGCGGTCGAGGTGCGAGGCCCGAGGAACGAGCGGCCGAGCCTCGAGACCTCCGCAGGCACCACGTCGTCGCGAACCGAGCCCAGACCCTGATCGGGTCTCGAGGCCACTCGCTCGTACCTCGCTCGCGGCACCTCGACCACCGTTGGCGTCAGGCGTCGAGGCCGAGCTCGGTCATCCGCTCGGTGTGACGCTCGGTCAGCCGGGTGAACATGCGACCGAGGGCCGCGAGGTCGAGGCCGGGCCGGTCGACCCCGCCGGTGAGCAGCGCCGTCAGCGAGTCGCGGTCGGCCGCGACGCGCTGCGCCTGCGTCAGCGCCTCCCCCATCAGCCGGCGTCCCCACAGGGCGAGGCGGCCCCCCACCGTGGGGTCGGCGGCGATCACGCCGCGCACGCGGTCGACGACGAACGCCGCGTGGCCGCCGTCGTCGTCGATCGAGGAGAGCACCAGGTCGCGGGTGCGCGGCGTCGAGGAACGCGGCGATCTCGCGGTAGAAGTCGTCGGCGAGACCGTCGCCGACGAACGCCTTGACCAGGCCCTCGAGCCAGTCCGACGGCGCGGTGTGGGCGTGGAACTCGTCGAGCGCCTTGCGGAACGGCGCCATCGCGCCGAACGGGTCGCCGCCGAGCTCGCTGATGCGCTGGTGCAGCGCCCCGACCTTGCCGAGCTCGGTCGCGGCCATGGTGGCGAGGGCGAGCTTGTCCTCGATGCTCGGCGCCAGCTTGGAGTCGTCGGCGAGCCGCTCGAAGGCCGAGATCTCGCCGTAGGCGAGGACGCCGAGCAGGTCGATGACCGCCTCGCGGTACCCCGGGTCGGAGAACGCGACCCCTTCGTCATCGGCGGAATCAGGCACTCGGCGACCCTATCGCTAGACTGGACCCACGAGCGGGTCGCCGTGCTCCCGGAGACAACCCCGGGCACGACCAGCGAGAACGCTCCCGTATGTGCGCGGCCGACGTCGGCCGCAGTGACCGACATGCGTCCGACCCTGTCCTGGCCGTCTGCCGGGGCCATACGAAAGCAGCACAGTTGACCACCACGTTCCGAGAGCTCGGGGTGCTCCCCGAGATCTGCGACTCCCTCGAGCGCGCCGGCATCACCACCCCCTTCGCCATCCAGGAGATGACCCTCTCGGTCGCCCTGCTCGGCACCGACCTCATCGGCCAGGCCCGCACGGGCACCGGCAAGACCCTCGCGTTCGGCATCCCGGTGCTGCAGCGCAGCGTCGCCCCCAAGGACCCCGACTACGTCGAGATCCCGCAGGGCAAGCCGCAGGCCCTCATCGTCGCCCCGACCCGTGAGCTCGCGCTCCAGGTCTCCGGCGACCTCGCGCTCGCCGGCGCCGACCGCGGCCTGCGCGTCCTCACCGTCTACGGCGGCGTCGGCTACGACACCCAGCTCGACACGCTGCAGTCCGGCGTCGACATCGTGGTCGGCACGCCCGGGCGCCTCATCGACCTCGCCAACCGCAAGGTGCTCGACCTCTCCCACGTGCACGCGCTCGTGCTCGACGAGGCCGACGAGATGCTCGACCTGGGCTTCCTGCCCGACGTCGAGCGCATCCTGCGGCTGACCCCCGAGACGCGCCAGACCATGCTCTTCTCGGCCACCATGCCCGCCGCGATCGTCGCCCTGGCCCGCACCCACATGCGGCACCCGATGAACATCCGCGCCGAGTCGTCCTACGACACCACGATGGTCCCGGCGACCGCGCAGTTCATCTACCAGGCCCACGACCTCGACAAGCCCGAGATGATCGGCCGGATCCTGCAGGCCGAGGACGCCGACAAGTTCATCGTCTTCACCCGCACCAAGCGCCAGGCCCAGCGGATCGCCGACGACCTCGCCGAGCGCGGCTTCAGCGCCTCCCCGCTGCACGGCGACATGGCCCAGGTGGCCCGCGAGAAGGCCCTGACCCGTTCCGCGAGAACAAGCTGCGCGTGCTCGTCGCCACCGACGTCGCCGCCCGCGGCATCGACGTCCAGGGCGTCTCCCACGTCATCAACTACACCTGCCCCGAGGACGACAAGACCTACGTGCACCGCATCGGCCGCACCGGTCGCGCGGGTGCCACCGGCACGGCCATCACCTTCGTCGACTGGGCCGACCTGCACCGCTGGAAGATGATCAACAAGGTGCTCGACCTGCCGTTCGACGAGCCGCAGGAGACCTACTCCTCCTCCGAGCACCTCTTCCACGACCAGGGCATCGCCGCCGGGCACCAAGGGCCGGATCGTCCCGGCCGCCCCGGTCGAGCGCAAGCCGCGCGAGGACCGTGGTGACCGTGGTGGCGACCGGGGTGGCGACCGTGGTGGCGACCGCGACGCGCAAGCCCCGCGAGGCCAACCGCGACCGCAACCGCAGCCGCACCCGCGGCGGGCAGTCCGCCGACGGTGCCGCCGCTCCGGTGGCCGTCGCCTCCGCCGCGCCCGTCGGGCGAGGCCGGCGAGGGTGCCGAGCGCACCGGCGCCCCCCGCAACCGCAACCGGCGTCGCCGTCGCGGCGGCTCGGGTGGCTCAGGCGGCTCGGCGCCCGCCACCACGTCGGAGAGCTGACCCCGCGCTCCTCACGCTCATCGAGGTGTGAAGAGCGAGGGACGAGCGACGAACCTCGGGACCTGCGCAGCCGGACGACGTCGGCTCGGGGAGACCTCGACCTCACCGGGTCCCGAGGCCCCGTGCTCGTACCTCGCTCGCGGCACCTCGACCACCGTTCGGCGTCGAGGAGCCCTCAGGCGACGACGACGACGGTGCTGCCGAGCGGCGCGAACTCCCACAGCGCCTTGGCGTCGGGGGTGGCCTGCCGGATGCAGCCGTGGGACTGCGGGGTGCCGAGCTGGGCGATCGTCTGCACCCGCTCGCCGTCGTCGACGGGGATCGAGTGGAAGCCGATCGCCGCGCCGGTGTCGCCGCTGGGTGAACCGCACGAACCACTTCATCGTGCCGGAGTCGTCGATGCCGACGGCGTCCTCGCTGCGGCTCCACACCTCGAAGGTGCCGGGGTCGAGGTTGTCGGTGAGGCTGCCGGAGACGAGGTAGGTGCGCCGGACCTCGCCGTCGTCGTCGACCAGCCAGACCCGCTGCCGGCTCTCGCTGAAGACCACGCGGCGGCCCTCGCCGGAGTCGGCCGGCAGCGTCTCGTCCTGCACGGTCGCAGCGCCGTCGTCGGGCTCGGTGCCGTCGGGCTCGACGGCGCCGTCGGGCTCGGCGCCGGGGTCGACCGGGGCTCCTCGGTGACGCCCTGCGTCGGCGCGTCGGACGCGCCGTCCGAGGCTCGTCGCCGGGCTCGGTCCGGGACCACGGGCTCGTCGCCTGCTCGTCGGCCGCGTCCGACGCGGTCGTCGGCGAGGTCTCCGGGCCGACGGCGGCGGTGGCGGCGGCGACCACCTCGGCGTGGTCGTCCGGGCCGTCGTCGCCGCCGCCGACGGCAGCACGCCGACGCCGCCGAGCAGGGCGATGGCGGTGGTGGCGAGCGAGACGCTCAGCACGACGACCCGGCCGTGCGGGTCTGGTAGCGCGGCGGCGGCGTCGGCGCGGTGACGGCTCACGACGGTCACCGGGCCGCCCGGGCGACGAGGTTGGCGGCGACCTCGCGGTAGGCCGCGGCGCCCTTGCTGCTGCGGCTGGTCGCCAGGATCGAGCGGCCGGCGGCGGGGGCCTCGGCGAACTTGATGGTCTTGGGGATCGGCGGCTCGACGACCTCGAGGTCGTAGGTCTCCGAGATCGTCTCGAGCACGGTGCGGGCGTGGGTGGTGCGGCCGTCGTAGAGCGTCGGCAGCACGCCCCACACCGCGAGGTCGCGGTTGGTGAACCGGCGGACGTCGTGGACGGTGTCGAGCAGCTGGCCGACGCCGCGGTGCGACAGCGTCTCGCACTGCAGCGGGATCAGGACGCCGTCGGCGGCGGTCAGCGCGGCGACCGTCAGCACGCCGAGCGAGGGCGGGCAGTCGAGCAGCACCCAGTCGTAGTGGACGTCCTTGGCGGCGAGGTCCTCGAGCATCGCGCGCAGCACGTGCTCGCGACCGGTGCGGGTGAGCAGGTCGGCCTCGGCGCGGGCGAGCTCGATGGTGGCCGGCAGCAGCGACGACGCCGTCGTCGGTCTCGACGATGACCTCGGTCGGGTCGAGGCCCTTGGTGAGCACGTGGTGGACCGAGAGCTCGAGGTCCTCGGGGTCGATGCCGAGGGAGAACGTCAGGCACGCCTGCGGGTCGAGGTCGACGAGCAGCACCGAGTGGCCGAGCTCGGCGAGCGCCGCACCGATCGAGGCGACGCTGGTCGTCTTGGCGACGCCGCCCTTCTGGTTGGCGATCGCGAGGGTCGTGCGTCTCGGCTGCTCATCGGGCGCCATTGTGCCCGACCGGCCTGCGCGGTGCGGCAGGCGACGCGGCGCGCTGCCGGATCGGGTGCTTGGATCGGACCATGCCCACCTCCCTCGTCACCGGCGCCACCGCCGGCATCGGCCACGCCTTCGCCGTCCACCTCGCCCGCCGCGGCCACGACCTCGTGCTCGTCGCCCGCGACGCCGCCCGCCTCGAGGAGGTCGCCGCCGCGCTGCGCACCGAGCACGGCGTCGAGGTCGAGACGCTCGTCGCCGACCTCGTCGTGCCCGAGCAGCTCGCCGCCGTCGAGGAGCGCCTGCGCGACGCCGCCCGCCCGGTCGACCTGCTGGTCAACAACGCCGGCTTCGGGCTCAAGAAGCGCTTCCTCGACAACCCGGTCGACGACGAGGTCGCCATGCTCGACGTGCTCGTCACCGCCGTGCTGCGGCTGAGCCACGCGGCCCTCGGCCCGATGACCGCGCGCGGCAGCGGCGGGGTCATCAACGTCTCCAGCGTCGCGGCGTTCCTCCCCCGCGGCACCTACTCCGCCACCAAGGCGTGGGTCAACAGCTTCAGCGAGTGGGCGGCCAACGAGTACCGCGCCCAGGGCGTCACCGTGATGTCGCTGTGCCCCGGGCTTCACCAAGACCGAGTTCCACGAGCGGATGGAGGTCAAGCGCGGCGACAGCTTCATGTGGCTCGACGTCGACTTCCTCGTCGACAAGGCCCTCAAGGACTTCGACAAGGGCCGGGTCTTCTCGATCCCCGGCGCGCAGTACAAGGCCATCGTCGACCCTGACCCGGCTCATCCCCTCGCGGGCGCTGCAGACCTACCAGTCCATCGGCCGCGTCCTCGGCGCTCCACCTCGGGCGGGACGCAGTCCGGAGTCAGACCCCGGCGGCGACAGCCCGAGCGGCACCGCGTCCAGCGCGCGGGTCTGAGCCTCGTCGACCAGGCCGCGCTCGTGCAGGGTCACGACCGCGCGCTCGCGCATGTCGAGCAGCTGGGCGCGGACCTGCGGGACAGGGCGGCGACCAGCTCACCGACCCGGGCCTGGTCGGGCGGGCCGACCACTCGCGGCTGAAGGCGCGCACGGCGTCGGCGACCAGCTGCACCGCGATCGCCGACAGCAGCAGGCCGGCGATCCGGGTGACGAGCAGGACGCCGCACTCGCGGATCACCTTGAGGATGGGCAGCGAGAACCGCATCGCGGCCCACAGGCTGAGGTGCACGAGGATCACGCCGAGCGCGACGGCGGCGAAGGTCGCCCAGTCGTCGACCTCCTCGACGAAGAGCATCGTGGCGACGATCGCGCCCGGGCCGGCGAGCAGCGGGGTGCCGAGGGGCACGAGGGCGACGTTGGTGCCGGCGGCGGCGGTCGGCTCCTTCTCGTTGCCGGTGAGCAGCTCGAGCGCGACGAGGAGCAGCAGCAGGCCGCCGGCGCACTGCAGGGCGGGCAGCGAGATGTGCAGGTAGGCCGAGGATCTGCTGGCCGAAGAAGGCGAAGACCGTGATCACCAGGAACGACACGGCGACGGCCTGCCAGGCGGCCCGGCGTGCCGCGGCCGGTGAGCGGCCGCCGGTCAGCGACAGGAAGATCGGCACGGTGCCGACGGGGTCCATGATCACGAAGAGCGTCACGAAGACCTCGACGAGCAGGACGGTGTCGAGGACGCCGCTCACGCAGCGCCCCCTCATGGCCGCCACGCCGGGCCGGGTGCCCGCCCCGCGGCCGCACCGGCCGCCTCGGCACGGTCGAGCAGCCGCTCGTACTCCTCCGGCGCGGTCGTGTGGCAGCCGAGCGCGTGGTCGGTCTTGCCGAGGCCGTGGTGGTCGCTCGACCCGGTGACGACGAGGTCGAGGTCGCGGGCGATCGCCGCGCAGCTCGGCGCGCACGTCGGGCTCCTCGTGGTCCTGGTGGTCGACCTCGAGGCCGGCCAGGCCGAGGGTCGCGCAGGTGCGCGAGCTCGTCGGCGCGGCAGCACCTCGCGGCTGCCCCGGCCCCACGGGTGGGCGACCACCGAGACTCCCCCGGCGTCGGTCACGAGCCCGATCATCGTCTCCAGCGGTGCGGCGTACCGGTCGACGTAGGCCGGGCCGGCCCGCGGTCGAGGTACGTCTCGAACGCCTCGTCGCGCGTGCCCGACGACGCCCGAGCCGCACCAGGGCGTCGGCGACGTGCGGCCGGCCGGGCACCTCGGCCACGACGTCGTCGAGGGTGATGTCGATGCCGAGGCCGTTGCAGCGCCGCGATCATGGCGGGGGCCCGCGAGCCGCGGCCCTCGAGGATCCGGTCGAGCTCGGCGGCGAGGCCCGGCGTGGGTCGGGTCGGGCAGGTAGGCCAGCAGGTGCACGCCCTCGGCCGCGGTGGTGGGTGCTGATCTCCATGCCGCGCACCAGCCCGATCCCGGCGTCGTGCGCGGCCGCGGACGGCCTCGTCCCAGCCGCCGGCGGTGTCGTGGTCGGTGAGCGCCAGGACGTCGAGCCCGGCCTCGCGGGCGGCGTGCACGAGCTCGGTCGGGGTCTGCGTGCCGTCGCTGACCACCGAGTGGGTGTGGAGGTCGATGCGCACCGGCCAACTCTAGTGCCGCCCGGCGACCGTCGCTCACCAGGCCGGCGCAGGCCCGCCGAAGGGCAGCTCGACCAGGTGCGGCCCCGACTGCGAGGCGTCGCGCAGGATCCAGTCGTCGCGCAGCAGCAGCATCGCCGACGCCGGCCGCAGCACGATCCACAGCCAGCGGCCCTCGGCCTCGCCCGCGACGACCGAGCGGTCCCACTCCGCCGAGGCGGCGCTCGTCGAGACCGGCCACAGCGGCACGACCTGACGGTCGATGCGCACCCGCACGCTGCGGCGGCCCGTCGCCGATCTCGGCGCCCGGGTCGTCGTGGCGGGTGCCGGCGATCCGGGCACCCGAGGCCGGTGCCGGCCTCCTCGGTGACCACGATGACGTCGACCGGCCCGTCGAGCGCGCTGCGTGCCCGAGGTGCAGGTCATCGTGGCGCGGGCCCTGCCCGGGCTCGGCGCCCGACGGCGGCGAAGTCGCTGACGCTCCAGCCCGGGCTCAGCGGCCAGGGCAGGTAGGTCGGCACCGACGCCGAGCGGCGCAGGTGGTCGGCGAAGGCGTCGTACGCCGCCTCGCCCGGACGCCACAGCGGCTGCGATCTCGGCGTGCTCGACGCACGCCCAGCCGGCACCGCGGTCTCGGTGACCGGGGCGGCGCAGCGGGGGCACCCGACCGACAGCGACATGGGCCTACCGTGTGCGCCCGGCGCTCGTCAAGCGTTCCAGCGCAGGACGACGGGTCTCGCCGCGTCGTCGCCCGAGCACCGAGACCGTGGCGGTGTCGAGGCGAATGACCGGCCCGTCGGCTGACCGGCAGGCCGAGCCACCGCGCGGCGAGCGCCCGCAGCGAGTGGCCGTGGGCGAAGGCGAGCACCGGCCCGTCGGCGGCGCGCGCACGCGGGCGACCACCCGGTCGAGCCGGTCGGCGACCTGCTCGGCGGTCTCCCCGCCGGGGCACGGGTGCGTCCAGATCGACCAGTCCGGGCACCTGCGTCGCGGATCTCGGCGGTGGTGACGCCCTCGTAGTCGCCGTAGGCCCACTCGGCCAGGTCGTCGTCGACCTCGGCGTCCGCGCCGGTGAAGCCCGCCAGCTCGGCCGTACGCCGGGCCCGCAGCCGCGGGCTGGTCAGCACGAGCACGGGGTCGAGGTCGGCCAGGCGGGGGCCGAGCGCGCGGGCGTCGTCCTCGCCCTCGGGCAGCAGGGGCAGGTCGGTCACCGAGGTGTGGCGCCCGTCGCGGCTCCACTCGGTCGGGCCGTGCCGGACGAGCCAGAGCTCGTCGGGCACCGCTCAGGAGTCCTCGGCCAGCACGATGACGCGGTCGCCGGCCCCGACGTCGAACACGGCCGACTTGGCGGGGTTGACGCGGACGTCGCTGGCCGGACTTGAAGCCGATCGCGGTCTCGCCGCGACGGCTGGCGCCGGCGACCACCGTGGCCCAGGTGACCTGGCCGGGGCGCACGTAGAGGTCGGCCGGCCGCAGGTAGACCTCGGCTGCCCTCGTCGCCGAGCAGCTGGTCGAAGACGGCCTCGAGGCGCTGGTCCTCGGAGAGCTGGGTGACCAGCAGGCTGATGATCTCGCCGCTGACCACGACGTCGTCGACGTCGGCGACCTCGGCCAGCACCCGGTTGCGGTCGTCGAGCATCTCGCTGACCACCGGCGGTCGGGACGTCGAGGCGGCCGAGGATGTCGCGCACGTGCAGCAGGGTGACCAGGGTGCTTGGCGTCGGCGGCCTGCTGGCTCGAGGTGCTCGGAGTAGCAGAGCACGATCACCTGGTCGAGGTCGGCGGTGACGTGCCGCGTCGAGCACGCGCACGGTCGGTGGTCGACGCCGCGCTCGAGGGTCACCGCGAGGTTGGTCGAGCGTCGGGCAGCGCGGCCACGTCGTCGCCGTACGCCGTCAGGACGGTGAGCGTGGAGCCGGGCGCGCGCGTACTTGTCGAGCTCGCGGAGCACGATCGGCGCGCGCTCGTTCCACCCGATGAGCAGCGCCTGGGTCGGCTCGCGTGCGGTCGACCTCGGCGGCGGTGCCCAGGAGCACCCAGGTCGGGCGACCGTCGGTCGCCGGCGGCTGGTCGGCCAGGCCCTCGTCGTCCTCGGCGACCACGATGAGGGTGCGGTCGCCGACAGGCGTGTCGGGCGCCGGGTTGAGGGTCGGCGTCGCCGTCCTCGACCAGGCCGATCACCGAGGCGCTCTCGAAGTGCAGCTGCGCCTCGGCGTAGGTCGCCCCGGCCAGGTCGTGCTCGGCGAGGAAGTAGATCTCGTCGCCGTCGTAGTCGAAGAGCTCGACGTAGACCGCGGCCGCGCCGGACTGGCGCGAGGTCTGCACCAGCAGCTTGGCGACGATGTCGCGGATGTCGAGCAGCACGGTGCGGTCGTTGCCGACGAGGCGGGCGGCCTCGAGGTTCGTGGGGTTGCGGATCTCGGCGACGATGCGCGGGCCCACGGCCTCGCGGTCGTCGTGGCGTGCCGGCGTGGGTGAGGGCGAGGAGGGTCTTGATGACCTCGCTGTCGGGGTCGTCGGAGTCGGGGGCGAGGAGGATCACCGAGCGCGCGGTCGCGTGGCTGCTCAGCCGCAGGTCGTCGACGTCCATCGGCGACCCGGAGCGGCAGATCGACGCGGGTGCCGCGCAGGTCCGGGCACCTTGGCGCCGGATGTCGTCCTCCATCTCGACCTTGTCGCGCGGCGCCAGCACCACGACGACCGGGTTCTTGCGGCTCTCGTTGGCGATCGTGAGCTCGCTGATGATCGTGAAGATCGAGTCCGACCAGCCGAGGATCACGGTGTGGTCGGCCTCCAGGACGATCGAGCGGCCGCGGCGCAGCTCGGCGAGCTTCTCGTCGATGCCGGCGGCGATGACGCCGATCAGGGCGCTGACGATGAACAGGCCCGCGATCGTGAGCACCAGCATCGTGACCAGGAACTGCCACGACCCGCTGTCGCCGCCGACGAAGCCGGCGTCGAGGGCGTGGTTGAGGCTGTAGAAGAGCTCCTTCCAGAACCCCTCGTCGGTGCCGTCGTCGCGCAGGCCGAGCGCCGTGGTGATCACCGCGAAGCACGAGGATCAGCACCAGCGTGACCACGCCCAGCCAGGCCACCAGGGCCGGGGTGCCGCGCGACATCGAGTTGTCGAACGCGTAGCGGAGCCGGTCGCGCCAGGGCCCTTGAGCGCGCGGTCGCGGGCGGGCGGCAGGCGTCGCCCGGGGCGTCTGCCGTTCGCCGATCCTGGTCGTCGTCCGGGCGCGCATCGCTGCTGGGAGGTGCGGGCCATGCACGCATCGTTGCGGACGGCGGGCGGGTACGCGCCCGGGAAATCCGCGAACGTCGCGTGCCACGATGCGAGGCGTGAGTGACCTGGCGACCCTGCTGCCGCACCAGGCGCGCGGGCTGCCGCCGCGGCGTTCGCCAGCCAGGGCCTGGTCTTCATCAGCCTGACGACCCGCCTGCCCGACATCGCCGACCGGTGGGACCTCGGCGAGCTCGAGCTGTCGGTGCTGCTGCTGATGATGGTGCTGCTCGCCGGCGCCGGATCGGTGCTCGCCGAGCGGCTGGCCGCCTCGCGCGACAGCGCCCAGGTGCTGCGGGCGGGGCTGCTCGCCACCGCCGTCGCGGTCCCGGTGCTGCTGCTCTCGCCGGTCTTCGGCGGGTTCGTCGCCGGCCTCGCGGCGTACGGCGTCGCGCTCGGCCTGGTCGACGCCACCACCAACATGCAGGCGGTGACGGTCGAGCGCGCCGCCGGCCGGCCGCTGCTGCCGTCGTTCCACGGCGCGTGGACCTTCGGCGGCCTCGTCGGCGCCGGCCTCACCCTGGCCACGGCCGGCCTGCCCGACCAGGCGGGCGCCGTCGTCGGGCTCGTGCCGCTGGTCGTCGCGGCCGCGCCCTTCGTCACGCGCGCGACCGCTCCGGACGCCGTCGCGCCGGGCGGCGGCACCGGCTACGACGGCGAGGCCGGCGGCGCCGTCCCGTGGCGCCCGATCCTGCTCGTCGGGCTGGGCCTGGTCGTCTTCTACATGGTCGACACCGCGTCGACGACCTGGGGCGCGACCTACCTCGACCGCACCGTCGTCGCGCCCGAGGACCTCGTCGCCCTCGCGACGTTCCCCTACCTGCTGGCCGGGCTGGTGTCGCGGCTCGCCGGCGACGGCCTGGTCGCGAGGTTCGGCGTCGTGCGGGTGCTGCGGGTCGGCACCGTCGTCGGGTGCGTCGGCCTGGTCACGGTCGTGACCGCGCCCGACCTGGCCGGTCGCCGTCCTCGGGTTCACCGTCACCGGGCCGGGCACCGCGGTGGTCGCACCGCTCAGCTTCTCGGCCGCGGCGCGGATCGCCGGCGGCTCGCCGGCGCGCACCGACGCCGTGGTCGCGCGGTTCAACCAGTTCAACTACGGCGGCGCGCTGCTCGGCGCGGTGCTGACCGGCGTCGTCGGCAGCGACTCGCTGCGGGTCGGCTTCGCCGTCCCGGCCGTGCTCGTCCTGGCGCTGCTCCCGCTGGCCCGGGCGTTCGAGCCCCCGGCCGTGAGTCAGGCCTCGGTGCGGCCGGCCCAGTTCTTGTCGGGCTGCGGCACCGGGCGTCCGGGCTGCTCGCCGCCGCGGGCCTCGAGGTAGCTGTTCTTGGGCACCATCACCTTGCGGCGGAAGATGCAGACGACCTTGCCGTCCTGGTTGTAGCCGATGGTCTCGACGTGGACGACGCCCCGGTCGTCCTTGCTCTTGACTCCCATCTTGTCCAGCACCGTGGTCTCGCCGTAGAGCGTGTCGCCGTGGAAGGTCGGCGCGACGTGGCGCAGCGACTCGATCTCGAGGTTGGCGATCGCCTTGCCCGAGATGTCGGGACCGACATGCCCGAGCAGGATCGAGTAGACGTAGTTGCCCACCACGACGTTCTTGCCGAACTGCGTGGTCTTCTCGGCGTAGTTGACGTCGAGGTGCAGCGGGTGGTGGTTCATCGTGAGCAGGCAGAAGAGGTGGTCGTCGCACTCGGTGACCGTCTTGCCGGGCCAGTGCTTGTAGGTCGCACCGACCTCGAACTCCTCATAGCTTCGACCGAACTGCACGCTGATCTCCTCGTACGACGACGTCTGGGTAGCGGCGTCATCATCTCAGCCGATCGCGGGGCACGGTGCGAGATGGTGGCTGCCGCCGTGGTGCATGCTGCACCGGTCTCGACACGCCGGTCACGACCTCGTTCTACGGTCGTGCGGCTTGCTCGACCACCACGGGTCGTCGGCGGAGGGTCGTCCAGGCGCTCCGCGCCGTTACGACCCGCCGCCGCCGGCCTTGCGCCGGTGCATCTTGGGGCGCGCCGCCGACGACCTCGGAGCCGTGGGCCTTCTCGTGGCAGCGGGCCGTCCTCGTGGACGCCCTTCTCCTTGTCGTTCTTGCGGTCGAGCGCCTCGCGCATCTTGGCCTTCAGGTCGTCGTTCGCGAGTCCGTCATGGTTCCTCCGGTCATGCGGTCGATCCGTACCCTCCACCCTGGCATGGGGGCAAGGCCCGTCGACGGCTTTGCCTCAGGGCGTCGGTCGGGCGGGCACCTCGCGGGCGGCATCGACGTCCAGGTCGGGGGGCAGCGTGGCCGTCGCCAGGATGAAGCGGTGGTCGGTGCTCTTCTGGATCATGGCGACGGCTGTCAGCAGGAGTACGTCGGTGAACGACGTCTCGAGCGGCGCGAAGACCCAGTCGATCGACCATCCGGCCGGGCCGGAGGCAGCACGCCGTCGATGTTGCTGCCGCCGGTGGCCGAGCACCAGGTCGGTGCGGCCTGGTGACGTCGCAGAAGGCCTTGTCCTTGTCGTTGAAGTCGCCGGTCCAGTACCACCGGCAGCCCCGTGGCCCGCAGCGCGTTGACCATCGTGATCTGGAGCGGCGCGACCCTTGGACGCGCCACGCGGGTGCGGATCCACCGGGCGTTCGGCGGGGTTCTGGAAGTTGATGAAGTAGGCCTGCTGGCCGGTCGTGACGCTCTGCAGCAGGACCACCGGCATGGCGCAGCGGTCTTGCCGTGGAAGTACGGCACGCGGATGGTCCAGGCGCTTGACGAAGCGTCCAGGTCCGTGGAGCGCTAAGCGATCGAGTTGCGCAGGAATCCTGGTGCCGTCCGTTGGTGCTGGGCCAGATGCCGTACTGGCCGGCTGGTCATCTGGGTGAACTTGGCGAACTGGGACTTCTCGAGCTCCTGGAAGCCCGACGACGTCGACCCGCTCGGGGCGCAGTCACGCGACCTGCCACTGGCCATCCGCTCGCGCGCCGCGGGCGTAGCCGTGGCGTGTCGCCGCCCTTGAGCCGTGTGGCCGGCGCCGAGCACGTTGAGCGAGGCGATGCGGAACGTGGTGGGCATCCCGCTCTCCTCGGCGCCGGCTCGGCCGCTGCGCGGTCCGGTCGCCGGCGGAGAGACCGAGGGCGGACTGCACGCCGATCACCGGCGTCTCCGAGCCGGACGAGCTGGAGGCTCAGGGCCCCCAGCACGGCGCCGAGGAGGATGCCGATCGCATCAGACGGGCGCGCGAGGGCGAGGAAGAGGTCGTCGACAGCGGTGGTCCACCTGAGGAAGTGGACGTCCGGAGCACTCCCAGACCCCGACACTCTGAGGGGCGACACGTGTCCATGTGTCCCACTGGTGCTCGTGCGGCGCGCCTTCCTCAGGCGCACCAGTCGATCGGCAGACCGTGGGCCCGGGACCGGGCCAGGAAGCGCGCGCTCGCCGCCGGCCAGCGCCGCAGCACGAGCCAGAACTCGTGCTCGTCGCCCGGCTGCCCGGCGCGCCGGCTCGAGGAACAGGTGCGCGAACGGCGCCGTCGCCGTCGCGCGACGCTCCCAGCTCGTCGATGCCGGCACGTGACCGCGCCTGCTCGGCGTGCTCGAGGTACTGCCACATCACGCTGTGCCACAGGACCGTCGACGCGCCGTCGGCCAGCGTCGAGCGTCGTCGACGAAGTCGCCCGCGCCCTGCCGCCGGACCGGCACCGGCGTCTGCGCCGGCCAGCGCGCAGCGCGCCGCGCAGCCGCTCGTGGCGCGCGGCCTGGTCGGGCCAGACGTAGGCCGTCAGCGCCAGCCGGCCCTCGGTCGTGCCGACGTCGACGGGCATCACGTCGCTGCCGAGGCGCTCGACGACCACCGGCCAGGCCGTCGCCCCACGGTCCGCGGGCCGCGCCACGCGTCCCGGAGCACCACCGGCGAGCCGGGGTCGCCGAGGTCGTGGCTCCGCCGATCCGTAGCGGAACCGGTCGGCGAGCAGGTTGAGCCCGCCCGAGGAGCCGATCTCGACCAGCCGCACCGGCAGGCCGGTGCTCGTCGGCCAGCTGGAGCAGTCCGGCCATCAGCGCCGGCGGCCCGCCCGACCTCGTTGGTCTGCGGCGGCCGGTCGAGCCACGCGCGCGACGGCGTCCGGCTCGTCGGCGAGCAGCGCGCGGAACGCCGCCCAGCACCCCTCGGGCTCCCAGGTGCCGCCGACGCTCGGGTAGTACGTCGCCAGCGCGCCGGCGCGGCGCTCGAGCACGAGCCGGTGCACCGAGCCGGCGAGCCGCAGGGCGAGCGCCGACGGTCCCGGCGCGTCCTCGTGCCCCGCCAGCACCGACGGCCGACGGCCCGCCCGCGGCGACGTCGTCCGCGACCCGGGCGAGCAGGTCGGCGTACATCGGCGAGCCGAGCCGGCCGCAGGCCTCGCCCTGCGCGCGGAACGCGGCGTCGAGGTCCATGCGACCAGGCTGCCAGTCCGCGACGTGCTCCTCGACGGCTGCTCAGGGGCAGCGGGCACGGGCGAGCGGAGCCAGCACCGTCAACGCAGCTTGTAGTCCTTGAGCAGCGAGCGGCCGATGATCATCTTCTGGATGTCGGCGGTGCCCTCGCCGATCAGCATGAACGCGGCCTCGCGGTAGAGGCGCTCGATCTCGTACTCCTTGGAGTAGCCGTAGCCGCCGTGGATGCGGAAGGAGTCCTGGACGACCTCGTTGCAGTACTCCGCGGCGAGGTACTTGGCCATGCCGGCCTCGACGTCGTTGCGCTCGCCCTTGTCCTTGAGCCGCGCGGCGCGTGACCATCATCGCGTGCGCGGTCTCGACCTTGGTCGCCATCTCGGCGAGGCGGAAGAGGATCGCCTGGTGCTCGGCGATCGGCTTGCCGAAGGTCTCGCGCTGCTGGGCGTAGGCGATGCCGAGCTCGAAGGCCCGGTTGGCGATGCCGCAGGCGCGGGCCGCGACGTTGACGCGGCCGACCTCGACGCCGTCCATCATCTGGTAGAAGCCCTTGCCCGGCTCGCCGCCCAGGATCTGGTCGGCGGAGACCCGGTGGCCCTCGAGGACCATCTCGGTGGTGTCGACGCCCTTGTAGCCCATCTTGTCGATCTTGCCGGGGATGGTCAGGCCGGGAGCGGTCTCGCCGAAGCCGGCCTCCTTCTCGAGCAGGAACGTCGTCATGTTCTTGTAGACCGAGTCGGCGCCCTCGTCGGACTTCACCAGGCGTGGCGACCAGGGTCGAGGTGCCGCCGTTGGTCAGCCACATCTTCTGGCCGTCGATGATGTAGCCGCCGTCGTCGCCCTTGACCGCCTTGGTCTTGATCGCCGCCACGTCGGAGCCCAGCCCGGGCTCGGACATCGAGAACGCGCCGCGGACCTCGCCGGTCGCCATCCGGGGCAGGTACTTCTGCTTCTGCTCCTCGGTGCCGTGCTGCATCAGCATGTAGGCCACGATGAAGTGGGTGTTGATGACGCCCGAGACGCTCATCCAGCCGCGCGCGATCTCCTCCACGCACAGGGCGTAGGTCAGCAGCGACTCACCGAGGCCGTCGTACTCCTCGGGGATCATCAGCCCGAAGATGCCGAGCTCCTTGAGCCCGTCGACGATCTCCTGCGGGTACTCGTCGGCGTGCTCCAGCTCGGTCGCGACCGGCAGGATCTTCTCCTCGACGAACGTGCGGACCGCCTTGAGGATCTCGGTCTGGTCGTCGGTGAGTCCGTCGGTCTGGCACAGGCGACCCATCAGGGGTCCTTTCTCGTCGGGGGACGGCCGCAGGTTACCGGCCAGTAGTCACGCTCTACGGTAAACGGACGCTAACCCCACCGTCGGGGTGGTGGGCGGTGAGAAACGTCACCCGTCATCGCGATGCCCATCACGGTAGCCACCCGGAGGGCTGCCGCGCCCCCCTCCTCCGGGAGGGTGCCGGTCACCGACCCGGGCGGCTCGCAGCCCGAGCTCGGCGCACAGCGCCAGGGCACCGGCGTGCAGCGCCTCGGTCGCGCGCCGGACGTCGGCCTCCGGAGGATCGGCGACCTCCGCCGCGGCGGGCCGGGGGGACGTCGGCAGGTCGGCCCGGTCGCCGAGCAGGGTGGCGTGCTCCGCGAGGGCGTCCAGCACCCGCGCGTTCTGCGCTGCCGCGAACGCCGCGAGGGCGGCGTCCGGGAGCGGGCGCGTCTCGAGCTCGCGCAGGCCGAACAGGCTCTCGTGCGAGAGCCGGCGCACGACCTTGCGGTAGTGCTGCGGCGGGTGGGACGCCCAGGCCCTCGGCGTTGACCCGGCGGAGCGCCTCGCACGACCCGTAGCCCAGCTGCGGGTTGTCGAACGCGGCCTCCGCCGTGGTCAGCGCGGGGTCGAGGCCGACGGCCGTCACGAACCGACGCCACAACAGGTCGCGCGGGGCCCCGGGCGCGGGCACGGTGACGACCGTGAGCCGCTCCCGCGGGACGACCCCGCCCCAGACCCGCAGCATCCGGGTCAGGTCCTGCGTGCGGCGGAACGACCCGGCGCCCGGTGCGCGCTGGTCGTCGGCGCTGCTCGCGACCCCGGCGGCGAAGTCGGGCCACGACAGCGCGTAGCCGTTGCGCACGAGGCTCTGCCACTGGGCCGGCACCGCGCCGGCCGCGTCGCGCGCCGTCAGCACCACGCGGAGCTCGAGGTCGTCGAGGCCGGCGGCCACGACCGGCATCCACCGCTCCCGGGCGTGGCTGAGGAACTCCATCGACACGACGGTGCCGTGGCCCCCGGCGGCGGCGTGCGCCCGGGCCGCGTCGAGCAGCCGCAGCCACCGGACCGGCTCGGGCCCGGTGCCCGCGGCGTGCGCGAGCAGCTCGCGCACCGCACGCACCACCCGCCGCTGCGGCGGCGTCCACCACCCGGCGGCGGCGAGGCGCTCGGCGTTCGCGGCCAGCTGCTCCTGGACGTAGGTGGTGCCCGTCTTCATCGCCCCGATGTGCAGCACCAGCGAGGCGGTCACCCGACCAACGTAGTGGGTGGTTGAATTCCAGAGGCCCAGGAACCACGCCGAGGAGAGGAGCCGACCGTGAGCAGCGCACCGAGCCGCGTCTACGCGGCCCGCCTCGTCGGGCTGCCGATCTTCGACCCGCAGGGCGACCAGGTCGGCAAGGTCCGCGACATCGTGGTGACGATGCGCTCCGAGGGCAGCCAGCCCCGGGTGCTCGGCCTCGTCGGCGAGGTGTTCGGCCGTCGCCGGATCTTCGTGCCGATGACCCGGGTGACCAACGTCGACAGCGGGCAGGTCTACACCACGGGCCTGCTCAACATGAGGCGCTTCGAGCAGCGCTCCACCGAGACCCTGGTCATGGGCCAGATGCTCGACCGCCACGTGACCATCCCGGGCAGCAACGGCCCGATCGAGGGCACCGTCTACGACGTCGCCATGGAGCAGGGCCGCACCCGCGACTGGGTGCTGAGCCGCGTCGCCGTCCAGGAGCCCGCCAAGGGGTTCCGCCGCCGCGCCCAGACCCACGTGGTCGAGTGGCGCGACGTCGCCGGGCTGGCGAACGCGGCCGACGAGTCCCAGGGCGCCACGGCTCTCGTCCACGCCATCAACGACATGCGGCCCGCCGACGCGGCCAACATGATCCACGACCTGCCGCTCGAGCGCCGGACGGCCGTGGTCGCGGCGATGGACGACGAGCGCCTCGCCGACGTGCTGGAGGAGCTGTCGGAGGAGGACCAGGTCGACATCCTCGAGCACCTCGACTCCGAGCGCGCGGCCGACGTCCTCGAGGAGATGTCGCCCGACGACGCCGCGGACCTCATCGCCGACCTGCCGCCGGAGACCGCGGAGATCCTGCTCGACCTGATGGAGCCGGAGGACGCCGAGGACGTCCGCCGCATGCTCTCCTACGTCGAGGACACCGCCGGCGCGATGATGACGCCCGAGTGCGTCATCCTCGGCCCCGACGCCACCATCGCCGACGCCCTCGCCCACGTCCGCAACCCCGAGCTGAGCCCCGCGCTGGCCGCCCTGGTGTACGTCTGCCGACCCCCGCTCGAGACGCCGACCGGCCGGCTCATCGGGGTCGCGCACATCCAGCGGCTGCTGCGCGAGCCGCCGTCGACCCTCGTCGCGGGAGCGCTCGACCAGTCGCTCGAGAGCCTGCGTCCCGAGGCCACCATCGACCAGGTCGCCGCCCACCTCGCCACCTACAACCTGGTCGCCGCCCCCGTGGTCGACGAGAACGGCCACCTGCTGGGCGCGGTCACCGTCGACGACCTCCTCGACCACATGCTGCCCTCGGGGTGGCGCGACCGGGCCCTGAGCGGGGAGGGCCCGAGCCGTGGCTGACCGCGACCAGCGGGAGCGTCGCGAGCGGCTCGACACCCCCACCTCGACGCGTCGCCACCTCGTGAGGCGGCCGGCGTACGACGCCGACTCCTTCGGGCTGTTCGCCGAGCAGTTCGCCCGGTTCATGGGCACCGCCACGTTCCTCGCGTACATGACGCTGCTGGTGATCGTCTGGATCGGGTGGAACTGGCTGGCCCCGTCGGGCGCCGAGTGGGACAGCTACCCCTTCATCTTCCTCACGCTGATCCTCAGCCTGCAGGCCTCCTACGCCGCCCCGTTGATCCTGCTCGCGCAGAACCGCCAGGAGCAGCGCGACAAGGTGATCGCCGAGCAGGACCGTCAGGCCAACGCCCGTGCGCACGCCGACATGGAGTTCCTCGCCCGCGAGGTCGCCTCGCTGCGGATGGCCGTCGGCGAGGTCGCGACCCGCGACTACGTGCGCTCCGAGCTGCGCTCGCTGCTGGCCGAGCTCGACGACCGCGAGAAGGACCGGGAGAAGGAACGCGAGCGTGCTGCGTCTCACGGCGACGCCGACGACCGTCCGACGCCTCACGCCGCGACCGGTGGCCTCTAGACTCACTCATCATGACTCTTCCCACCCGCGAGCAGGTCGACGCCGCCCTCGCGACCGTCAACGATCCTGAGATCAAGCGCCCGATCACCGAGCTCGGCATGGTCGACACCGTCGAGATCGGCGACGACGGCACGGTCGCCCTGACGGTGCTGCTCACCGTGGCGGGCTGCCCCCTCAAGGACACCATCACCCGCGACGTCACCGCGGCGCTCGACCGGGTCCCCGGCGTCACCCACGTCGACCTCACCCTGGGCGTGATGACGGCCGAGCAGCGCGGTGGCCTGCACGAGACCCTCCGCGGCGGCCAGGCCCAGCGCGAGATCCCGTTCTCCCAGCCGGGCAACCTCACCAAGGTCTTCGCGATCGCCAGCGGCAAGGGCGGTGTCGGCAAGTCCTCCGTCACCGTCAACCTCGCCATCGCGATGGCCAAGCAGGGCTTGCGGGTCGGGGTCGTGGACGCCGACATCTACGGTCACTCCGTGCCGGCGATGCTCGGCGTGGCCGACTCGCGGCCCACCCAGGTCGAGGACCTCATCATGCCGGTGCCGACGCCGTCCGGCGTCTCGGTGATCTCGATCGGGATGCTCAAGCCCCGCCGCGACCAGGTGGTCGCGTGGCGCGGGCCGATGCTCGACCGGGCGCTCGTGCAGATGCTGAGCGACGTCTACTGGGGCGACCTCGACGTCCTGCTGCTCGACCTGCCGCCCGGCACCGGCGACGTCGCCATCTCGCTGGGCCAGCACCTGCCCGGTGCCGAGGTCGTCGTGGTCACCACGCCCCAGGAGGCGGCGGCCGAGGTCGCCGAGCGCGCCGGCACGATGGCCTCGATGATGCACCAGCGCGTGGTGGGCGTCGTGGAGAACATGAGCTTCCTCCCCTGCCCGCACTGCGCCCCCGAGGGCCCCGGCGAGCCCGGGCACCGCCTCGAGATCTTCGGGTCCGGCGGTGGCGACCGGGTCGCTGCGACCCTGGGCCAGCGGTTCGGCTACGACGTCCCCGTGCTCGGGCGGATCCCGATCGACGTGTCCCTCCGCGAGGGCGGTGACGTCGGCAAGCCGATCGTCGAGGCCGACCCCACGGCCCCGGCCGCCGTGGTGCTCGCCGACGTGGCGGCCACGCTCATGGGTCGCGGTCGCGGTCTCGCCGGCATGCAGCTCGGCCTGACCCCGACCAGCAAGTTCTGACGGGCTGAACGAGGATGTTCGGGGTCGGTATCGCGGAGATGATGGTGATCGCCCTCGTGGCGGTCGTCGTCTTCGGCCCCGACAAGCTCCCCGAGCTCGCCAAGCAGGCGGGCGCCATCCTCCGCAAGGCCCGCGACTTCGCCAACACCGCGCGCGACGAGCTCCGTGAGGAGCTCGGCCCCGAGTTCTCCGACCTCGAGCTGCGCGACCTCGACCCCCGCGCGATCGTGCGCAAGCACATCGTCGAGGCGATGGAGGACGCCGGCGAGGAGGCCGCCCGCCCGCGGAAGAAGGGCAACCGGCCGCTCCTCGAGGGCGAGGTCCCCCCGTACGACGTCGACGCGACCTAGGACCGACGGCTCGTCGGCCCGGGTGGCGCGAGCTCTCGCCCCTGCGGGTGTCGTAGCCCGCCGCGTGCCCGGCGAGGCTCGACGCATGACGCGATTCGGCTACACGTTGATGACCGAGCAGAGCGGACCGCGGGAGCTCGTCTCCTACGCGGTCGGGGCCGAGGCCGCCGGCTTCGACTTCGAGGTCTCCAGCGACCACTTCTCGCCGTGGCTGACGGAGCAGGGCCACGCGCCGTACGCCTGGAGCGTGCTGGGCGCGGTGGCCCAGGCCACCGAGCGGGTCGAGCTGATGACCTACGTGACCTGCCCGACCATGCGGTACCACCCCGCCGTGGTGGCGCAGAAGTCGGCGACCCTCAAGCTCCTCGCCGACGGGCGGTTCACGCTGGGTCTCGGCTCCGGGGAGAGCCTCAACGAGCACGTCGTCGGTGACGGGTGGCCCGGTGTCGCCACCCGGCAGAGCATGCTGGCCGAGGCGATCGAGATCATCCGCTACCTGCACTCGGGCGAGCTGGTCGACCACCACGGCGAGCACTTCGACGTCGACTCGGCGCGCGTCTGGGACCTGCCGGACGAGCCCGTCGAGATCGCCGTCGCCGTCTCGGGCGACCGCTCGGTCGAGCTGTTCGCACCGCTGGCCGACCACCTCGTCGCCGTGGAGCCCGACGGCTCGCTCCTCGACACGTGGAACGGCGTCGAGGGGGCGGCTCACATCGGGGGCGGCGCGGCCGGACGGGCGATCGGGCAGATCCCGATCTGCTGGGGGCCGGACCGCGACGAGGCCGTCGCGCTGGCGCACGAGCAGTTCCGCTGGTTCGGCGGCGGCTGGTCGGTGAACGCCGACCTGCCGACCCCGGCCGGTTTCGCGGCGGCCAGCCAGTTCGTGACGCCCGACGACGTGGCCGACTCGATCCCGTGCGGGCCCGACCTCGACGCGATCGTCGAGGGCGTGCGCGCGTTCCTCGACGCCGGGTTCACCGACGTCGCGCTGGTACAGGTCGGCGACCGGTGGCAGCAGCAGTTCCTCGACGAGGCGGCGGCCCGCTGCTCGAGAGGCTGCGTGCCGCATGACCGGCTCCCCCGCGAACCCCGAGGTCGTCGTCCTCGACCTCGACGGCACCCTCGTCGACTCGGTCTACGTGCACGTGCTGGCGTGGCAGGCGGCGTTCCGCGACGTCGGCGTCGTCGTGCCCAGCCACCGCCTGCACCGGCTCATCGGGATGGGCGGCGACCGGCTCGTGACCGCCGCCGCCGGCGAGGCCGCCGAGCAGGCGCTGGGCGACGAGCTGCGCTCACGCCACGGTGAGCACCTCGAGCAGCTCTGGCCGGCCATCGTGCCCACCGAGGGAGCCGCCGACCTGCTCGAGACGCTCCACGCGCGCGGCATCGAGCTGCGCGTCGCGAGCTCGGGCGAGCGCGAGCAGGCCGAGCGGATGCTCGGACTGCTCGACGGCGCCGAGCGCCTGCTCGGCACTGTCGTCAGCGGGTCCGACGCCGAGGAGAGCAAGCCGGACGGCGACCTGGTCGCCACCGCGCTCGGCTCCACCGACCCCGCACGTGCGGTGCTGATCGGCGACGCGGTCTGGGACGTCGAGGCGGCGCGCGACGCCGGCGTCGCCTGCATCGGGCTGCTGTGCGGAGGGAACCCGGAGCGCGACCTCGTCGAGGCCGGAGCGGTCGCGGTGCACGCCGACCCGCGCACGCTGGCCGAGCACGTGCGCAGCACCGGCTCGCTGCTCTGAGCCCTCCCCGTGCCGACCCGGTCGGCCACGCCGCATAGGCACCGACGACCGAGACCGTGCCCCCTAGACGGTATGTGTGACCGGCGAGATTGCTGGTTGCGGGCCGGGGCCTCACTCACAAGATTCGTGGGTTACCGAGCAGGGGCCGCCTGCTCGGCCTATCCGACATTGTGGGAGGCCCCGGTGTTTGCTGAGCGTACGAGTGTTGGTCTAGATGTGCACGGCAGGTCAGTCGCTGCGGCAGCGATCGACGTTGTCACTGGTGAGTTGAAGCAAGCGAAGTTGACCGCGGCACCCGGCCATGTCGCCTCGCTGGGTCCAAGGGCTACCTGGGCCCTGCGCGGTTGCCTACGAGGCCGGCCCGACCGGGTTCGGTCTCTATCGGCACCTACACGGGCTGGGGATCAGGTGCGAGGTCGCGGCGCCCTCGAAGCTGCAGCGTCCTGCTGGTGACCGGGTCAAGACCGACATGAAGGACGCCCTGCACCTGGCCAAGCTGCTGCGCAACGACGACATCGTCTCGGTCGTCGTACCCACCGTCGAAGCCGAGGCTGCCCGTGACCTGGTCCGGTGCCGCGAAGACGCACGCGGTGACCTGATGCGCGCCCGGCACCGGTTATCGAAGCTGCTGCTGCGCCACGGCATCGTCTACAACGACGGCGACGCCTGGACCCGCAAGCACGACATGTGGCTACGCAACACCGCCGCCCCCGCGCTTGGCCTGACCCCGACGACTCGGGCTTCGAGGCTGACCTTCGACTTCGACTACGAGACCTCGTTGATGGTCAAGGCCCGCCGCGACCGGCTCGACGAGGCGATCGCCGTCATGGCAGCCGATTCGGAGTTCACCGCTGTGGTCAACCGCCTGGGATGCCTGCGAGGGATCGGCCCGCTGACCGCGTTCGCGTTGGCCGTCGAGATCGGCGAGTGGGATCGGTTCACCGGCCGGACCATCGGCTCGTTCGTGGGGCTCGTCCCGAGCGAGGCGTCCTCGGGGCAGACCCGGGCGTTGGGTGCGATCACCAAGACCGGGAACACCCACGTCCGCCGGCTGCTCGTCGAGGCCGCCTGGCACCACCGCAAGTGCTACATCGTCGGCAAGACCATGCGCGACCGTTGGGCACTAGCACCGGCCGCTGCACAGGCCCGCGGCGATGACGGCAACCGACGCCTCAACAAACGCTGGAACGCTTTCACCGCCCGCAACAAGAAGACCTCGGTCGCCAACGTCGCCATCGCCCGCGAGCTCGCCGGCTGGTGCTGGTCCCTGGCCGTGCTCGAGGCATAACACCCCACAGACCGGCTCGATCGGGTAGCCACCGGTACGCAGCGCTCGGAGCGATCCGCGATTCCGCTATGAGCACCCAGACCACGAGCACCAACTCGAGGTCACGGCCACGCTCGACCCTAGAACGCGGCGAAGCTCCTGCCGAAAGCACCGTCCTGCGGTACCCAACCCGCGCATATCAGCCTGACCGCGCGTCGACCACGACACGCTGACCGGCCACACCCGACCAAGCCGAGAGGCGCCCGTCCCCGGGCACGAGGACGGGCGCCTCACCCTGCCCCTTGACAGGAACCGCCTACATATCAGCGGGACCTCCTCGACCACCGTTGGACACGTCAACCCGCCCGGCCTCATCGACCGTCACCACACGGTGG
>CAWHNR010000006.1:0-40890 GCA_963830575.1 uncultured Actinomycetota bacterium | reverse complement strand
GCGCGACCTCCTCAACCACCGTGGGTTGAGGTCCATGGCTTCGTGAGGGAGGCGTTCCGGCTCGGAGGTCTTGAGACGTCGCTCCTCCGCGACCTCCTCGGTCACCGTGGCGAGCGCGACCTCCTCAACCACTGTGGAGAGCGCGACCTCTTCAACCACCGTGTGGCGAGTGCGGCCTCCTGACCATGTGTGGCGAGCGCGGCTCCTCAACCACCGTCGAGGCAGCACCCCGGAGGTCGAGCCACGCAGGTGCTCGAACGCCTCCGACACCCCGACGAGGTCGTCGCCGTCGGACGCCGGCTCGGTCGCCAGCATCAAGGCCTCGCCCTCGGCGAGGTAGCCGGCGAGGGCCGACTCGGGCGCGGTGTCGCCGCGGTGGGGGTGCACGAGTGCGCCGTCGGCGTCGTAGGACAGGTCGGTCAGCCTCATCGGCGGCTCGACGAGCCCGTCGCGGTGGTGCCACAGGCCGCGTGGCCGGGTCGAAGCGGTAGTCGGCCGCAGCAGGCGCCGCCGTGCGCGCGCGACGAGGCGGACGGCGTCGACGATGTAGTCGAGGGCGGCCTCGCTGATGAAGTAGTTGAAGTTGACCCGCACCCAGCCCGGCTTGATGCCCTCGCAGCCGCCGGTGATCTCGGCCTCGAACTCGTGCGAGCGGTCGAGGTCGATGCCGAGCAGGCGGTGGCCGTACGGGCCGGCGCAGGAGCAGCCGCCGCGCGCCTGGATGCCGAACAGGTCGTTGAGCAGCGTCACGACGAAGTTGTGGTGGAGGTAGCGGCCCGACGGCGTGCGCACCACGAACGAGACGATCGAGAGCCGCTCGGCTCGAGGTTGCCGAGGATCTCGATGCTGGGCTCCGCCTGCCAGGCCGTGACCGCGCGGCGCAGGTGGTGCTCCTCGTGCGCGCGGATCACGTCGAGGCCGACGGCCTCCTTGAGCTGGAACACCAGGCCGGCGCGGATCGACTCGACGATCGCGGGCGTCCCGCCCTCCTCGCGGTGCACCGGGTCGTCGAGGTAGCGTGCTCGACGTCGTTGACGTAGGCGACGGTCCCGCCGCCCGGGACGTCGGGCACGCGGTTGGTCAGGAGCGAGCGGCGGACGACGAGCACGCCCGACGTCGACGGGCCGCCGATGAGCTTGTGCGGGGCTGACGAACATCGCGTCGAGGCCCGCCATCGACGAGCCCGACGTAGGGCGCCGCCGCGGCGAAGTCCCACATCGAGAGCGCCCCGTGCCGGCGCAGCACCGCCGAGATGCCGGGCACGTCGCTGAGGATGCCGGTCACGTTGGACGCCGCCGAGAACGACCCGATGAGCAGCGGGCGCCCGGCGTAGTGGTCGAGCTGGTCGTCGAGGAACGCCTGGTCGATGTGGCCGTCGGCGTCCTCGGGGCACACCACCACGTCGGCGACCGACTCGCGCCACGGCAGCTCGTTGGAGTGGTGCTCGAACGGGCCGATGAACACCACCGGCCGCCTCTGCGGTGGGATGTGCGCCGAGAGGCCGTGGGCGTCGTCGAGGGCCGAGGGGATGCGCAGCCCGAGGATGCCCACCAGCTTGGCGATCGCGCCGGTGCTGCCGGACCCGGCGAAGATCACCACGCAGTCGTCGTCCGCCCCGCACCGCCTCGTGCACGAGGCGCCGCGCGTCCTCGCGCAGCCGGGTGGTCTGCAGGCCGGTGCCGCTCGACTCGGTGTGGGTGTTGGCGTAGCGGGGGAGCACCTCGGCGCGGATGAAGTCCTCGATGAAACCGAGCGCGCGCCCCGACGCCGTGTAATCGGCGTAGGTGACCCGCCGGGGGCCGAACGGGCCCGTCATCACGTGGTCGTCGCCGATCACCGACTCCCGGATCCGCCGGAGCAACGGGGTCTCGACCGGCGGTCCTTCGGCCATGTCACGACCCTACTGCCGTGACTCCTACACTGGCGCCCGTGACTGCTCAGAAGCTCGACGGAACCTCGACCCTCAAGGCGATCAAGGCTCGAGCTCACCGAGCGGGTGGCCAAGCTGCGCGAGCAGGGCGTCGTCCCCGGCCTTGGCACGGTGCTGGTCGGCGACGACCCGGTCGCGCACTGGTCGTGGCGCCAAGCACAGGGACTGCGCCGAGATCGGGATCGAGTCCATCCGCCGCGACCTGCCGGCCACGGCGACGCAGGCGGAGGTCGAGGCCGTCATCGACGAGCTCAACGCCGACCCGGGCTGCACCGGCTTCCTGGTCCAGCAGCCCGACGGGGCTCGACGACTTCCGGCTGCTCTCCGCGTCGACCCCGACAAGGACGTCGACGGCCTCCACCCCGTGAACCTCGGCAAGCTGGTGCTCGGCGAGGCGGGGTCGCTGCCGTGCACCCCGATCGGCGTCATCGAGCTGCTCCGCCGCCACGGCGTCGAGCTGCGCGGGGCCGAGGTCGTCGTCGTCGGGCGCGGCCTCACCGTCGGGCGGCCGCTCGGCCTGCTGCTCACCCGGCGCAGCGAGAACGCGACCACCACGCTCTGCCACACCGGCACCCGCGACCTGGCGGCCCACACCCGCAACGCCGACATCGTGGTCGCCGCGGCCGGCGTCCCCGGCATCATCACCGCCGACATGGTCAAGCCGGGCGCCGCGCTGCTCGACGTCGGCGTCTCGCGCGTCGACGGCAAGATCGCGGGCGACCTCGCCGACGACGTCTGGGACGTCGCCGGGTGGGTCTCGCCCAACCCCGGCGGGGTCGGGCCGATGACCCGCGCGATGCTGCTCTCGAACATCGTCAGTCGCGCCGAGCAGATCGCCGCCGTGTCCTGACCGCTGTGACCGAGCCGACCGACGCCGCCCCGCCCACCGTCCCCCGCGAACCGGAGGGGCGGCGCTACCCGTCGACCATCGGCGGGCTGTTCTACATCGTGATCCTGCTCGTGGCGGTGGGCGGCGTGGCGCTGGTCGTCACCGACGACTGGCGCCTCGGCGTCCGGGTGCTCGCGGGGTGCCTCGCCGGCGCCGGCCTGCTGCGCCTGGTGCTGCGACAGCGCGACGCCGGCATGCTCGCCGTCCGCGCGCGCTGGGTCGACGTGCTGATGTTCGCCGCCGTTGCGGGCCTGCTGTGGTGGCTGGCGGGGTCCATCCCGGACCAGCCTGCTCCCTGACGCTGACGATGGTCGAGGAGGTCCTGCTGGGGACCGTCTCAGACCTCGGAGCTGAGACGTCAACGCCACCACGGGATCCGTCCCGTGGTAGCGTCGACGCAGCTGCGGGGGTCTCGAGACGGTTGCTAGCGCGACCTCCTCGACCACCGTGCCGTCAGATCAGGCCGAGCTCGGTGACCGCGTCCCGCTCCTCGGCGAGCTCGGCGGTCGAGGCGTCGATGCGGGTCCGCGAGAAGTCGTTGATCTCGAGGCCCTGGACGATCTCCCAGTCACCGTTGCTGTGGTGACGGGGAAGGAGGAGACCAGGCCCTCCGGCACGCCGTAGGAGCCGTCGGAGACGACGGCCATCGAGACCCAGTCGTCGGCGGCGGAGCCGAACAGCCAGTCGCGGGCGGCGTCGACGGTGGCCGAGGCGGCCGAGGCGGCCGAGGACGAGCCGCGGGCCTCGATGATGGCCGCACCGCGCTTGGCGACGGTCGGGATGAAGGTGTCGGCGAGCCAGGCCTCGTCGTCGACGGTCTCGGCGGCGTTCCGGCCGGCGATCTCGGCGTGGAAGATGTCGGGGTACTGCGTGGCCGAGTGGTTGCCCCAGATCGTCATCTTCTTGATGTCGGTGACCGGTGCGCCGGTCTTGGCCGCCAGCTGCGAGATCGCGCGGTTGTGGTCGAGGCGGGTGAGGGCCGAGAAGCGCTCCGCCGGGATGTCGGGGGCGTTCTTGAGCGCGATGAGGGCGTTGGTGTTGGCCGGGTTGCCGGTGACGCCGATGCGGACGTCGTCCGCGGCGACCGCGTTGAGCGCCTTGCCCTGCGCGGTGAAGATCGCGCCGTTGGCGGAGAGGAGGTCGCCGCGCTCCATGCCCGGGCCGCGCGGGCGGGCGCCGACGAGGAGGGCGAGGTTGACGCCGTCGAACATCTTCTCGGCGTCGTCGCCGATCTCGACGCCGGCCAGGCCCGGGAACGCGCAGTCGTCGAGCTCCATGACCACGCCCTCGAGGGCCTTGAGGGCGGGCGTGATCTCGAGCAGGCGCAGCTCGATCGGGCGGTCGCCGGTGAGCGAGCCGCTCGCGAGGCGGAAGAGCAGGCTGTAGCCGATCTGGCCGGCGGCGCCGGTCACGGCGACTTTGAGCGGAGCAGAGCTCACGACGACTCCCTGGGAGTGGAACGGGCGGTTGGGCGGGACCGAAACTAGCAGCGGCGGCCGCGTAGGCGACGATGGGGCCGTGCGAGCGACCTGGGCGATCATCCTGCCGGGGCTCGTGCTGGCCGGCTGCGGGTCGGGCTCCGACACGGTCGCGGAGTCCGGCGTCGACGGCCTGGTCGTGCCGACCCCCTCGCCCGACCCCGCCGACTTCGTCGCGGACGTCGACAACCCGTGGTTCGTGCTCGACGACGCGACGTTCGTCGACGGTGCCGGGCGTGCCGCTCGAGCGGACGGTCTCCGACGGCCCGGACGTCGCCGGCGTCCCGACCACGGCGGTGACCCTCGGCGCCGACACCGACTGGTACGCCGAGGACGTCGGCGGGCAACGTGTGGTGGTTCGGCCGCGACGGCGAGTGGCGCGCCGGTGTCGACGGCGCCGAGGCCGGGCTGGTCATGCCGGCCGCGCCCCGTCAGGGCGACGGCTTCGACCTCGCGGCGGTGCCCGGCTCCGACCTGCGCGCCACCGTGCTCACGGCGACCAGCGGCGCCGTGCTGCTCGAGCTGGTGCTCGACGGCCGCGTCGAGCGGGCGCTCTACACCGCGCGACATCGGGCTCGAGCTCGTCGAGACCCCGACCCAGGACGTCGTGCTCGCCCGCCAGCAGGAGGGCGAGTAGGCAGCCTGGGTCGGGGCCTCGGACGGGGCTCGCTCAGACGCCGTCGGGCGGGCGGACCTGGGTCTGCTCGCCGGAGCCCGGGGCGGCCCAGCCGCCGCCGACCGGGGGCTGCTGCTGGGCGGGGATCCACTGCTGCGTGGCCGGGTCCCACTGCCAGCCGTCCTGGATGATGGGCTGCTCGGCCGGGGCGGCCTGCTGGTAGCCGGGCTGGGCCTGGGCGGCCGGGACCGAGGACTGGGCCGGGTCGGGAGCGGCGTAGCCCACGGGCGTGGCGCCGGGCTGGTTCCACTGCTGCTGGAACTGGTCGGGCGCGCCGTAGCCGGGGACCGCGCCGGGAACCGCGCTGCCGCCGCCGAAGTTGAGGCCCGAGCCCGCGACCGGGGCGCTCGCGTGGCCGAAGATCGCGGGGTAGGCGAGGCCGGCGAGGGCGCCGCCGAGGAGCGGGGCCAGGATGAACAGCCAGAGCTGGATGATCGCGTCGCCGCCGGAGAACAGGCCGACGCCGATCGACCGGGCCGGGTTGACCGACGTCCCCGTGGCGCCGATCGAGGCGAAGTGGATGGCGGCCAGGGTCAGGCCGATCGTCAGCGGCGCGAGGGCCGGGTGCTCGTTGCGCTCGTCGGTGACCGCGAGGATGGTCGTGAGGAAGATGAACGTGAGCACGAGCTCGATCAGCAGCGCCCCGAGGAGCGCGATGCCTCCCTGGTCGCCGTAGTGGTTGGCGCCGAGGTTGTCGCCGAACTCGTAGCCGTAGTCGCCGGCGACCGCGATGATGGCGAGCACGAGGCCCGCCACGATCGCCCCGCCCAGCTGGGCGCCCACGTAGGTGCCGGCCTCCCGCCACGAGATCCGGCCGCCGACGGCGGCGCCGACCGAGACGGCCGGGTTGAAGTGACCGCCGGAGACCCGGCCGAAGGCGTAGACCATCGCCACGACGGCGATGCCGAAGGCGAGGCCGATGGCGGCGATGTCGCCGTCGGTGAAGATGGCGGCGCCGACGCCGAGGACGACGAGCACGAAGGTGCCGATCGCCTCGGCCAGCAGCTTCTGCATCGAGGTGGGGGGAGCGGGGGTGGCGGTGGCATCCATGGGACGGACCTGCCCTTCGTGTGCGTGGTCGAAACCTGGGTGCGAGCACTCTAGACCGCGGGGGACCGGTGGACGGTTGGCCACGGGCTGGCGGGGATGCCAGTCTGAGACGCGGCAGGGGACGTCAGGTATCTTGACGTCAAGAAACCACTCGTCGCGCGTAGGAGCTGACCACCCGCATGACCGATCAGTCGAAGATCATCTACACCCACACCGACGAGGCGCCGCTGCTCGCGACCTACTCGTTCCTGCCGATCATCGCGGCGTACGCGGCCAAGGCGGGGGTCGCCGTCGAGACGCGTGACATCTCGCTGGCGGGGCGGATCATCAGCCTCTTCCCGGAGCGCCTCACCGAGGAGCAGCGCATCGCCGACGACCTCGCCGAGCTCGGCCAGCTGGCCACGACGCCCGAGGCCAACATCATCAAGCTCCCCAACGTCTCGGCGTCCATCCCGCAGCTCAAGGCCGCGGTCAAGGAGCTGCAGTCGCAGGGCTACGACCTCCCCGACTACCCCGAGTCGCCCGACACCGACGAGGAGCGCGAGACCCGCGCCCGCTACGACAAGGTCAAGGGCTCGGCGGTCAACCCCGTGCTGCGCGAGGGCAACTCCGACCGGCGTGCGCCGCTCTCGGTCAAGCAGTACGCCAAGACCCACCCGCACCGCATGGGCGCGTGGTCCCCGGACTCGCGGACCAACGTCGCCACCATGGGTGAGCACGACTTCCGCTCGAACGAGAAGTCCGTCGTGATCGAGGCCGACGACACCCTGCGCATCGAGCACGTCGCCGCCGACGGCACCGTGACGGTGCTCAAGCCCGAGGTGAAGGTGCTCGCCGGCGAGGTCGTCGACGGCACCTTCATGGACGTCGCCGCGCTGCGCCGGTTCCTCACCGAGCAGGTCGCGCGGGCCAAGGCCGACGGCGTCCTGTTCTCGGCCCACCTCAAGGCCACGATGATGAAGGTCAGCGACCCGATCATCTTCGGCCACGTCGTCCAGGCGTTCTTCCCGACGCTGTTCGAGCAGTACGGCGACGTCCTGCGTGCGGCGGAGATCAGCCCGAACGACGGCCTCGGCGCGCTGCTCGCCGCCGTCGAGGGCCTGCCCGAGGGCGAGGCCATCAAGAACGCGATCGCCCAGGGCCTGGCCGACGGCCCGGCGCTGGCGATGGTCGACTCCGACAAGGGCATCACCAACCTCCACGTGCCCAGCGACGTCATCATCGACGCCTCGATGCCGGCGATGATCCGCCAGTCCGGCCACATGTGGGGCCCCGACGGCGAGGAGGCCGACACCCTCGCGGTGATCCCGGACTCCTCCTACGCCGGCGTCTACCAGGTGGTGCTCGACGACTGCCGTGTCAACGGCGCCTTCGACCCGGCCACGATGGGCTCGGTGCCCAACGTCGGCCTCATGGCCAAGGCCGCCGAGGAGTACGGCTCCCACGACAAGACCTTCGAGGTGCCGGCCGCGGGCCAGGTGCGGGTCGTCGCCTCGAACGGCGACGTGCTGATCGAGCACGACGTCCAGCCCGGCGACATCTGGCGCGCGTGCCAGACCAAGGACGCGCCGATCCGCGACTGGGTCAAGCTCGCCGTCACCCGCGCCCGCGCCTCGGGCGCCCCGGCGGTGTTCTGGCTCGACGAGACCCGCGCCCACGACGCCAACCTCATCGCCAAGGTCAACGAGTACCTGCCCGAGCACGACACCGAGGGCCTGACCATCGAGATCATGGCGCCGGCCGCCGCGACGGCCTACTCGCTGGAGCGGATCCGCCGCGGCGAGGACACCATCTCGGTGACCGGCAACGTGCTGCGCGACTACAACACCGACCTGTTCCCGATCCTCGAGCTCGGGCACGTCGGCCAAGATGCTCTCGATCGTCCCGCTGATGAACGGCGGCGGCCTCTTCGAGACCGGCGCCGGCGGCTCGGCGCCGAAGCACGTGCAGCAGCTCGTCAAGGAGAACTACCTCCGCTGGGACAGCCTCGGCGAGTTCTTCGCCCTCGCCGCCTCCTTCGAGCACCTGTCGGACTTCGCCGGCAACAAGGGCGCCAAGGTGCTCGGCGAGACCCTCGACCGCGCGACCGGCACGTTCCTCAACGAGGACAAGTCGCCCACCCGCAAGGTCGGCGGCATCGACAACCGCGGCTCGCACTTCTACCTCGCCCTCTACTGGGCGCAGGAGATCGCGGCGCAGACCGACGACGCCGACCTCGCCGCGGTGTTCAAGCCGTTCGCCGAGTCGCTCGCGGCCAACGAGCAGAAGATCGTCGACGAGCTGCTCGCGGTGCAGGGCAGCCCCGCCGACATCGGTGGCTACTACCGCCCCGACCCGGTCAAGGCCGACGCGGTCATGCGTCCCTCGGCCACCCTGAACGAGGCCCTCGCCTCGTTCTGACCCCCGCGGTGGTCACGGTCGGTCACGGGTAGACGCTGACCTGTCCCGTTATCGGGACGGGTCACCGCACCACTGCACATCTCTGCACGCGATCCACGCTGACCTGTCCCGTTCTTGGGACAGGTCAGCGTGCTGTGCAGGACTTTGCAGGCGGAGCTGCGGTGACCCGCCTGACATGTGGGGCGGGTCGGCGGAAACCCGGTCGAGAAGTGTCAGGGGGACGACGTAGCGTCACCGGTGATGGCCACCTCGACCACGCTCCCGGGGCTCGAGGAGGGTGACCACAAGTCGCCCCCTCCCGAGCCGCCGACCGACCCCTCCCGACGCGTCGACCTCGGGCGGCTGAACCACCCCGCCACCTGGGCGGCCCTCGTGTGCTCCACGTTCGGAGCGGTGGGCAAGACCCTCGGCAGCGTCGTCGCCGGGCTGCTGGCCGCCGACCCGACGAACCGTCTGGTGTGGCTGCTCGCCGCGTGCGTGGTGGGCGGGGCGGTGCTCGACACCGCCGGCCGCACGGTGTGGGCGTTGATCGTCGACCGCGCCGAGGGGCAGCTCCGCGCCGACCTGCTCGACGCAGCGCTCCACCAGCCGCTGGTCGCCCTGCACGAGCAGGCCGTCGGCGAGGTGCTCGACCGGGTCGACGACGACACCCACGAGGTGGGCGCGATGCTGCGGCGCCAGCTCTGGGACGCCCTGCGGACGCTGATCGCCTCGGTGCCGATGTGGATCGTCGCCGGTGTCACGTGGTGGCCGGCGTGGTTCCTGTTCCCGCTGGCGGCGCTGGGCGCCTACCTCGTCGTGCGCCCCAACTTCGCCGAGGTGAAGCAGCGGGTCATCGAGGAGGAGATGGCCTGGACCGACCACGCCGCCGCGCTGGAGGAGGGCATCGCCGGTCGCGACGACCTGCGCACGAGCCTGGGGCAGGCCCACGTCGTCCGCCGGGTGGCAGGACTCTCCTCCGAGGTGCACCGTCGCTTCGACATCGTGCTCGCGCTCCAGTGCCGGATCACGCGGCGCACCGGGTTGCTGCTGCACGGGCTGCTCACGGTCATCGCCGTGATGGGCGTGGCGCTCACGGTCGACGGCGACCTGTCGGTCGCCCGCCTCGTCACCCTGTTCCTGGTGACCAGCACGTTCGTCGGCCAGGTCGACCAGCTCGCCCGGCACCTGCCCGACCTCCAGGCCGGCCTCGGCGCCGTCGCCCGGCTGCAGCAGCTGCTGGGCAGCGAGCCGGAGCCCGAGGGCGGCCTGCCCGTGCCGGGCGCCCGGGTCGACCTCGCCTTCCGCGACCTCACCTTCGCCTACGACGAGGGCACGTTCGCCCTGCAGCACGTCGACCTCGCGGTGCCCGCAGGGCAGACCTGCGCGCTCGTCGGCCGCACCGGCTCGGGCAAGTCGACGCTGGCCTCCCTGGTCTCGCGCGCCGTCGACCCGCCGCGTGGGGCGGTGCTGCTGGGCGGCGTCGACGTCCTCGACCTCGACCTGCAGCTGCTGCGCCGCGCGGTCGGCGTCGTCACCCAGCGCACCGAGATCCTCTCGGGCACGCTCGCCGAGAACGTCGCGCTCTTCGAGGACCTGCCCCGCGCCCGGGTGCAGGCGGCCGTCACCGAGCTCGGGCTCGACGACTGGGTGGCTGGCCTCTCCGACGGCCTCGACACCGTGCTGGGTCCGGGCGGCACCAGCCTCTCGGCGGGTGAGGAGCAGCTCGTCGCCTTCGCGCGCCTGCTCGTGCGCGACGTCGCCGTCGTGGTGCTCGACGAGGCCACGGCCCGCATGGACCCGGTCACCGAGGCGCTGGTCGTCAGCGCCGCCGACCGGCTGCTCGTCGGCCGCACGGGGCTCCTGGTGGCGCACCGGCTCTCGACCACGGCGCGCGCCGACCTCGTCGCCGTCCTCGACCACGGGCGGGTCGTGCAGCAGGGTCCGCGGCCGCGCCTGGCCGCCGAGCCCGGGGCGTTCCGCACCCTGCTCGAGGCGAGCGGCACCGACGCGCTCATCGACGACGACGTCCCCGACGCGGTCGAGAGCGAGGGCCACAGCGAGCGCCACAGCGAGGACGCCGAGCCCGCCACCGCCGTCGGCGGCGCCCGGCGGATGGGCACGCCGCCGGTCGCGCCCGACCCGGGCAACGGGCCGTCGCTCGCGCGCGGGATGGTCACGGCCCTCACGCTCAAGCCGTGGTGGGGCGTCTGGCCCGCGTTCCTGTTCCTCGTCTCCGCCCTCTTCGGCGCCTTCGGCGCGCTCACCGGCTGGGCCTGGGGCACGCTGATCCAGCGCCTCGACCGGGGCGCCGGCTGGGACTCGACCACCATCACGCTCACCGCCGTCACCGTGGGCGCGGTGATGGTCGCGCCGCTCATCCTCACCAGCGCGATCCGGCGGTACCCGCGGTGGTGGGTCGAGGTCATGCTCCGCGTCCGGATGTCGATGCTCGTCGGGCAGACCGAGCAGCACCGCCTCGAACGCACGCCGCCGGGCGAGGTCGTCGCCCGCAGCATGGACGCCGACCGCTACGCCCGCTACGCCGACCGCTGGGTCGACTTCATCAACGGCCTCGCGATCGTGGTCGTCACCGCGATCGCCGGCGGCTCGTTCCTCGCGGGCGGCGTGCTGCTCGCGGTGATGGTCGCCTCGGCCCTGGCCTCCGGCTTCGGGCGCCCGATCGCCGGCCGTTCGGCGACGGAGTCCTCGGCCGCCCGGGCCCGCTTCGGCCGCACCCTCGTCTCGGCCCTCGAGTCGGCCCGCACCGTCAAGCTCGCGGCCGCCACCCCGGCCGTCCACCGGCACCTGCGCTCGGTCGACAAGGGCCGGGTCGAGGCCGCGATCTTCGAGCACCGCGTGCAGGCCATCCTCGACGGGGTGCCGGTCGTGATGGTGCAGTGCGGCGTGGTCGCCGCCTGGTTCACCTACGAGGCGGGCGGCTGGGGCCTCGCCACCGCGATCCTGGTGGCCGGCGCGGTCAACGGCTTCGACTGGTTCGGCCGCGTCGCCGGTGCCGTCGTCACCGAGGCGCCCGGCACGCGGGCGTGGCAGAAGGCGAGCGCGCAGCTCGCCGGCGGCGTCGACCTCGTGCACCTGCCGCCCGGCATCGACCTCGTCACCGGCGCGGCCCCCGCCCCCGTCGAGCCCCCGCGGGTGCCGTTGCGCGAGCTCTCGCTGCGCGGGGTGTCCGCGATGCACGACGACGGCACGATCGGCGTCGAGGGCATCGACCTCGACGTCCGCGCCGGCGAGCTGGTGCTGCTGCTCGGCCAGGTCGGGTCGGGCAAGTCCAGCCTCATCGGCGCCCTTGCCGGGCTGCTCGACCACACCGGCTCCATCACCTGGAACGGCACCGAGGTCGACGACGCGCAGGCGTTCCTCCGCCCCGGTCAGGTCGCCCACGTCGCCCAGGTGCCCCGCGTGCTCTCGGGCACGTTCGCCGACAACGTCGTCCTCGGCCACGCCCGCGGCCTGCACCGCGCCATCGCCGACGCCCGCCTCGGCCAGGACGTCGAGGAGGCCGGCGGCCCCGACTCGGTGGTCGGCCACCGCGGCGTCCGGCTCTCGGGCGGGCAGGTCCAGCGCCTCGCGCTGGCCCGCGCCCTCGCCGCCGAGACCGAGCTCCTCCTCGCCGACGACGTCTCCAGCGCACTCGACGCCGCGACCGAGGTCGAGCTCTGGCAGGCGCTCCGCGCCCGCGGCACCGCCGTCGTCGGCGCCACCTCCAAGCGCGCGGCTCTCGAGCAGGCCGACCGCGTCGTCGTCCTCGTCGACGGCGCAGGTCGCCGCCGTCGGACCCGTGGCCCGAGCTCGCTCCCGCGTGGGGGCACCTCGCGGGCTGAGGTGGGCGACTGCCCGCACAGGGGAGGATCGTCGGCCCCAGGGAGGGGACGATCCTCCCTGACGCCCGGCGCGAGGTCCGTCGGCGGTCCACCGAGGTCTGGCACGCTGGCCACATGCGCACCCTCGCCACCCTGACGGTCCTCCTCGTCGTCGCCACCGGCTGCTCGGACGTGAAGGACAAGGCCGAGGACAAGGCGAAGGACGTCGCCGGCGACGCCGCGTGCGCCCTCGCGCGCGAGTCGGTCGAGGGCGCGAAGAGCGCGGCCCAGCGAGCGGTCGACGAGATCGGCGCAGACCCGGCCAAGGCCGAGCGGGAGCTCGCGGCCCTGCGCAAGGTGCTGCAGGGGGCCGAGAAGACGCTGAGCGGCGACGTCAAGGCGCAGGTCGTCAAGGCGCGGGGAGCCGTCGAGGACCTGCTCGACCAGGCGCAAGAAGGCGGCCGACGGTACCGAGGTCGACGACGAGGCGGTCGACGACGCGCAGGCCGCGGATCGACGACGCGGTCACCGACGTCCAGGACGTCTGCTGATCGCCCGCCCCGCCGCACCACCCCTGCGGGCCTACGCCCGCGCGCACCCGTGACGCACTGTCGAGACATGACCGACACGAGGATCGACGTCAGCCGCACCATCGACGCACCGACGACCGCGGTGTTCGACGTGCTCAGCAACCCCCAGCGCCACGCCGAGCTCGACGGCTCGGGGTTCGTGCTCAGCGACGAGAAGTCCGACCGCATCACCGGCACCGGGCAGGTGTTCCGGATGAACATGCAGGGCGACCACATGGGCGGGGAGTACCAGACCGACAACACCGTCACCGGCTACGACGAGAACAAGCTGCTGGCCTGGCAGACCGCGCCGGCAGGCTCCGAGCCTCCCGGGTGGGAGTGGGTGTGGCAGCTCGACGCGGCCGGGCCCGACTCGACCGAGGTGCGGCTGTCGTACGACTGGAGCAACGTCACGGACCCGGCCATCCTGCAGAAGGTGAGCTTCCCGCTCGTCCCGCAGGCCGCGCTCGAGGACTCGCTGGCCAGGCTCGCGGAGGCCGTGTCCTCCTGATGTAGGCCGGATCACCGCGCCGTGGAATAGGCGCACGTCGCGCGCCCGGTTGGAGGATGAGGACCCCCGACCGAGAGCAGCCATGACGACGACCGCCCCCGCCACGACCGACGAGCCGACGACGGGCGCGCGTCACTTCACGCTCGCGGTGCTCGCCCTGGCGATGGGCGGGTTCGCCATCGGCACGACGGAGTTCGTGACGATGGGCCTGATCCGCGAGATCGCGGGCGGCGTCGACGTCTCGATCCCGAAGGCCGGCCACGTGATCTCGGCCTACGCGGTCGGCGTGGTCGTGGGCGCGCCCGTGCTGGCCTTCTTCGGCGCGAAGTGGCCGCGGCGCGGGCTGCTCGTGGCGCTGATGGCGGCGTACGCGGTGTTCAACGCGCTGAGCGCGCTGGCCACCAACTACGAGCTCCTGCATGCTCGCGCGGTTCCTCGACGGGTTGCCGCACGGCGCCTACTTCGGCGTCGCCTCGCTGGTCGCCGCCAGCATGGCGCCCGCCGGGCGCAAGGGCCGTGCCGTCGCCAGCGTGATGCTCGGCCTCTCGGTCGCCAACGTGATCGGCGTCCCGGTGGCGACCTGGATGGGCCAGCACCTCGGCTGGCGCTCGGCCTACTGGGGCGTGGCCCTGCTGGCCCTCGTCACGGTGGCGATGGTGCTGGCCTTCGTGCCGTCGTGCCCGGGCGACGCCGGCGCGACCGGACGACGTGAGCTCGCCGCGTTCTCCAAGCCGCAGGTGTGGCTCACGCTGCTGGCGGGGGCCGTCGGCTTCGGTGGCATGTTCGCCGTCTTCTCCTACATCGCGCCGACCGTGACCGAGGTCGGCGGTCTCGGCGACGGTGCGGTGCCGCTGTTCCTGCTGTTCTTCGGGCTCGGCATGGTGGCCGGCACCTGGCTCGCCGGCGAGCTCGCCGACTGGTCGGTGTTCAGGTCGCTCGTGCTCGGCTCGGCCGGCATGGGCGTGGCGCTGGTGCTGTTCTGGCTGCTCGCGCCCGCGGGCTTCTGGCTGCTGCCCGTCGCCTTCGCGATCACGGCCCTCGGCTCCATCCTCGTGGTCAACCTGCAGCTCCGCCTCATGGACGTCGCCGGCGAGGCCCAGACCCTCGGCGCGGCGATGAACCACGCGAGCCTCAACGTCGCCAACGCCCTCGGTGCCTGGCTCGGCGGCCTCGTCATCGCCGCCGGACACGGCTACCGGGCGCCGGCCATCGTCGGCATCGCCCTGTCGGTCGCCGGCCTGCTCGTCATCCTCGTCTCCGCGGCCGTTCAGCGGCGCGAGGACCACTCGGCCGCCAGCACGTCGTAGAGGGCCACGTCGGCGAGGCCCGAGCGCAGCACCGTGCCGAGCCGCTCCTCGCCGGTCTGGCGGAACCCCGACGCCTCGATCACGTGCCGTGAGGCCGTGTTGGTGAGCGCGGCGACCGCGCGCACGCGCTGGACGCCGAGCTCGTCGAACGCCCACGACGTCACCACCGGCATCGCTGCCCGCATCACGCCGCGGCCGCGGGCCTCCGGGTGCGTCCAGTAGCCGATCTCGCAGTCGACGGGGTCGACGTCGAACACGTTGATGGCGCCGAGGAGCGCGTCGCTCCCGGTGGCGGTGATCGCCCAGGTCGTGCCGCGCCCGGTCGCCTGCTCCTCGCGCGACTTGGCGAGCCAGCCCGCGTGCGTCGGCCTCGGTGTACGGCGACGGCATCCGCCCCAGCCAGGCCTGGGTGCGCTCGTCGCTGCAGGTCTCGACGATCCGCGGCACGTCGGCGTCCGCGAGCGGGCGCAGCCGCACGCCGTCACCCTCCAGCACCGGCGAGGTGAGCCAGCGGTGGCGCGGCTGACGGGGGTCGCCGGCGAGCAGGGTGCCGAGCCACGCGTCGACGAGCTCGCCCCGGGAGACGTGCGAGTGCCGCAGCACGCCGTCGAAGGAGAACCCCAGCCGGTGCGCGAGGTGGCGCGAGCCCCAGTTGCCGACGTTCGCGCGCCAGATCATCGTCTCGGCGCCGACCACGGAGAACCCCCACTCGACCATCAGCCGCACCCCCGCCTCGATCACCCCGGTGCCGCGGGCCGCCGGGTGGGCGCCGAAGGCGATCTCGAGCCGGCCGTGGCCCTCGTCGCGCAGCGCGATGTTGCCGGCGTAGCCGTTCGGCGAGTCGACCGGCCCCTGCACGGCGAAGAGGAACTGCGAGCCGTCGGCCCAGGCCTCGGGGGCGAGCCGGAGGCAGAAGTCCATCGCCTCGGCGTGGGAGTAGGGCACCGGCACCTGGGTCCAGGCGATCGACAGCGGGTCGACGCACTGCTCGTAGCAGCCGTCGATGTCGCGCTCGTCGAGGCCGCGGATCGTCACGGTGCCGTCGGTCAGCAGGGGAGCGGTCCTCGGAGAAGCCATGTCACGACCCTGTCATGCCGGGTCGGTCGGAGGCGTGGGGTTTTCGCTCGGGCGGCGACGTGTGGTGGGGGTGGGTGTGGCGGCTGCGGGGGTCTCGTGACGGCCGTGACCGGCCTCCTCGACCACCACACGTGAGGTGGGGGTGGGTGTGGCGGCTGCGGGGGTCTCGTGACGGCCGTGACCGGCCTCCTCGACCTCCACAGGCGGACCGGCCTCCTCGACCACCACCGGCGTGGTGGGGGTGGGTGTGGAGGCTGCGGGGGTCTCGTGACGGCCGTGACCGGCCTCCTCGACCTCCACAGGCGGACCGGCCTCCTCGACCACCACCGGGTCAGGTGACGGTCATCGTCCGCCACAGCGCGGTCGCCTCGGGCGACTGGTCGTCGAGCTCAGTCGAGCGGTTCCAGAGCCAGAGGTAGAGCTGGGCGGCGGTGGCCGACACGACGTGGTCCGCGGACGTCACCGGGCCGCTCGACCGCGCCGACACCGGTGCGTCCTGCGAGACCCGCACCGTGAACGACACGTCGGCGTCGGTCACCTCGAACCCGAGTGTCACCGGTGAGGGCGAGTGCAGGGGTGACTTCGAGCGCGGCACGAACCCGAGCAGCAGCTCGTCCGTCCCGTCGAGCGCGAGCGCGGCCGGGACCCAGGTGTCGGCCGCGACCGGCATCCGCCCCAGCGCGGCCGAGAGGACGTCGACGGCGTGGATCGTCGTCTCGTGGCACTGCCGCCGCGCCCAGAACCGCCGGGGCGGGGGAGCGTCGTGCAGGAACGTCACGGCCTCCGCGTCGTCGGCGGCGGCGACCAGGGTCTGGACCAGCGCGATGGCACCGTCGCGCAGCCACTCCACCGGGTCGTCGGCGCTGCGGCCCGCCTTCTCGATCGGGGCCCACTCGAGGTCCTCGCCCTTGAAGGCCCCGGTGGCCCAGCGGTGCACGGCTCCCTGGTGGCCGATGAGACGCCGCACGGTCCACTCCGGGCAGGGCGGCACGGCGACGTCCAGGCCGGCCTGCGCGGCGTGCCGCGCGAGGTGCTGCACGGCGTCGTGGAACCCCGCGAGGTGCTGCTCGAAGGTGAGGTCGGTGGGCACGGCGTCATCGTCCCAGACCCATCGGGAACAATGGCGCCCATGCCTGCGATGACCGAGCCCGAGCTCGCCGTGCCGGCGGCGCCCACCGGCGGCGCCCGGCCGCGCGTGCTGTCCGGCATCCAGCCGACGGCCGACTCGTTCCACTTCGGCAACTACCTCGGCGCGCTGCGCCAGTGGGTCGACCTGCAGCGCGACCACCAGCCGTTCTTCTTCATCGCCGACCTGCACGCGATCACCGTCGAGCAGGACCCGAAGGTGCTGCGCGAGCGCACGCTGCGCGCCGCCGCCCAGCTGCTCGCGATGGGCATCGACCCGGCCCGCTCGGCGATCTTCGTGCAGAGCCAGGTGCCCGAGCACGCCCAGCTCGGCTGGGTGCTGCAGTGCCTCACCGGGTTCGGCGAGGCGCGCCGGATGACCCAGTTCAAGGACAAGTCGGCCAAGGGCGGGGAGGGGGCGGCGTCCGTCGGACTCTTCACCTATCCGGTGCTGCAGGCCGCCGACATCCTGCTCTACCGGCCGCACTACGTGCCGGTGGGCGAGGACCAGCGCCAGCACCTCGAGCTGACCCGCGACCTCGCGCAGCGGTTCAACCACCGCTACAAGAAGACGTTCCGGCTGCCCGAGCCCTACATCCTCAAGGCGACGGCCAAGATCGCCGACCTGCAGGACCCGACGTCGAAGATGTCGAAGTCGGCGTCCTCGCCCGCCGGCATCGTCGAGATGCTCGACCAGCCCTCGGTGAGTGCCAAGAAGATCCGGTCCGCCGTCACCGACAGCGACTCCGAGGTCCGCTACGACGCGGAGGAGAAGCCGGGCATCAGCAACCTCCTCACCATCTTCTCCGCGCTCACCGGCACCACCGTGTCCGACCTCGAGGCGCAGTACGCCGGCCAGGGCTACGGCGCGCTCAAGGGCGACCTGGCGGACGCCGTGGTCAGCTTCGTCACGCCCTTCCGCGACCGCACCCTCGAGCTCCTCGACGACCAGGCCCACCTCAGCGCGGTCCTGGCCGAGGGTGCGGCGCGGGCGGGCGAGGTCGCGCGGGCCACGCTCAAGGACGTCTACCAACGGGTGGGCTTCGTCGCCCCCAGCCCGGACCTGCCCGGTCGTGAGCAGACGCTAGGCTCGTCGGATGCCGACGATCGGAGTCGCCGTCGCGATCCCGGAGCCCTGGGCCACCGAGCTGCAGGACTACCGGACCGCTGTCGGCGACGCCACCGCGTCGAAGATCCCCACGCACATCACGCTCGTCCCGCCGACCGAGGTCACCGACGACCTGGCGCTGCTCGAGAAGCACCTGGCCGAGGCCGCGACGTCGGTGCCGTCCTTCCGCGTCCACCTGCGCGGCACCGGCACCTTCCGTCCGGTGTCCCCGGTCGTCTTCGTCTCCTTGGTCGAGGGCATCTCCCAGTGCGAGCAGCTCGCCGCAGCGGTGCGGCAGGGCCCGCTCGCCGTCGACCTCGCCTTCCCGTACCACCCGCACGTGACCATCGCCCACCACCTCGACGACGACCAGCTCGACCAGGCCTTCGACGAGCTGGCGGCGTTCGACTGCGCCTTCGACGTCGACGACTTCCACCTGTACGTCCACGACGCCGAGCTCGGCTGGCAGGCCTCGCGCGACTTCACCCTCGGCGGTGGCCCGTCCGCCTCCGGATAGCAGCAGCATGGTCTCGGTGAAGGAACGCCTGGCCGCCGCGCGCGGCGGTACCCCGCACTCGACCGCGTGCTGCGCATGCAGGAGCACTACGGGTCGGTCAAGGCGGGCCAGCAGGCCGGCGCGGTGACCTACTTCGCGTTCCTCTCGTTCTTCCCCGTGATGGCGCTGGCGTTCTTCGTCGTCGGCCTGGCCGCCAACGTCTACCCGGACGCCGAGCAGAACCTCACGACGGCGGTCAACTCGCTGTTCCCCGGCTCATCGGCGACGGCGAGGGCCAGGTCTCGCTCGACGACGTCCAGTCGTTCTCCGGCCTCGCCGGCGTGGTCGGCCTGCTGGGTGTCCTGTACGCCGGGCTGGGCTGGGTCTCCGCGCTGCGCGACGCCCTCGACGTCGTGTTCGTGACGCCGGCGCGCGAGCTGCCGTCGTTCGTGAAGGGCAAGCTGCGCGACCTCATGACCCTGGCGGTGCTGGGGCTCGTGCTCGTCGTCGCGGTCGCCGTCGCCGGCCTGGTCTCGGGCTTCTCGACCGACGTCCTCGACTGGGTCGGCCTCGGCTCCGAGCTCTCGTGGCTGGTGAAGCTGCTGGCGATCGTGCTCGGGCTCGCGGCCAACGCCGTGCTCTTCTTCGCCCTGTTCCGGCTGCTCGCCGAGCCGCACGCACCGCCACGCTCGCTGTGGTCCGGCGCGCTGCTCGGCGCCGTCGGCTTCGAGGTCCTCAAGCAGCTCTCGGGCCTGCTGCTGCAGTCGACGAAGGGCCAGCCGGCCTTCCAGGCCTTCGGGATCGCGCTGATCCTGCTCGTCTGGATCAACTACTTCAGCCGCCTCGTGCTGTACGCGGCCGTCCTGGGCCCACACCTCGCCCGAGGCGCGTGGCCTGCAGCGAGGCCGAGCCGGCCGACCCGGTGCAGGGCCCGGCCACGCCCGACCTCACCGAGCTCGCCAGCTCCGGACAGCAGCAGGCCGCGAGCCGCCGTCCCGGACCACCGCGGCGAGCCGTCGTTCTGGTCCCGACTCCGGAGGAAGAAGCCATGAAGCTCGAGCGCAAGCACGCCCTGCTGCTGATCGCCGTCGCCGTCTGGAACGTCGTCACGTTCGGCAACTTCGCGAAGAACCTCGTCCAGGCCGCCCAGGACGGCGAGGACCGTGCCGCCGGCTACTGGGTCGCCCACACCGTGCTGATCGTCGTGAACTTCGCCATCGCCGCCGTGCTGGGCCGGCTCGGCTGGCAGGCGCTCAAGGCCTCGAAGCGCGACGAGCGTGAGCTCGCCGCCCTCTGACGTGGGTGGCCACGAGGAGCCGTCGGGCACGGTCACCGAGCTCGAGTGGAGCCGCAGCACTGCCTACCCGGGCACCTCGCGCAGGTTCTGGGTGCACGTGCCGGCGCCGTACGACCCGGCCGAGCCGGCGTCCCTCGTGGTCTTCCAGGACGGCGGTGGCTTCCTGGACCCCGACGACGACCTGCGCGCCGGCGCCGTGCTCGACGCCCTCGTCCACCGCGGCGACCTGCCCGTGACGATCGGGGTCTTCGTCGACCCGGGAACCGCCGTCGGCAACGGCCGCGCCGATGGCCGCCGGCAGCGGAACGTCGAGTACGACGCGTTCGACGACCGGTACGCCGCCTTCCTCGCCGAGGAGATCCTCCCGGCAGTGACCGACCGGTGGTCGGTGACCGACGACCCCGACCGCCGGGCCCTCGTCGGCTTCAGCAGCGGCGGCAGCTGCGCGTTCACCGCCGCGTGGCACCGGCCCGACCTGTTCCGCCGCGTCGTGGGCTTCTCGTCCAGCTTCGCGCAGCTCCCGGGCGGCAACCCGTACCCGGGGCTGGTCGCGACGACCGCCCGCAAGCCGCTCCGCGTCTTCCTCCAGGTCGGGCGGCGCGACCTGGGCTGGGACGAGCCGGAGGACAACTGGTTGGCCGAGAACCTGCGGGTCGCGGCCGCGCTGGCCGAGGCGGGTTACGACGCACGCCTCGAGCTCGGTGACGGCGGGCACGACACGAACGACGCCGGTGTCGTGCTGCCCGACGCTCTTCGCTGGGCGCTCGGGACGACGGCGTGAGCGAGCCGGCTCCTCCGCAGCGGTTCCCGTCACGCGACTTCACCCGCCTGTGGTGGGCCGGCGCGGTGTCCTCGCTCGGGTCGAACGTCACGCTGCTGGCCCTCTCGACGCTGGTCGTGATCACGCTCGACGGCGACGCCCAGGACGTCGGCTGGCTCAGCTCGGCCCGGTGGCTGCCCTACCTGGTGCTCGGCCTGGTGGTGGGCGCGCTGGTCGACCGGTACCGGCGGCGTCCGATCCTGGTCGCCACCGACCTGCTCCGCGGAACCCTGCTGCTGACGATCCCGCTCGCGTGGGCCCTCGACGTCCTCTCGATGCCGCTCCTGCTGCTGGTCGTGGCCTGCTTCGGGACGGCGTCCCTCGTCGGCGACGCCGCGTACTTCTCGTTCATCCCGCGCGTCGTCCCGCGTGCACACCTGCAGCAGGCCCACGCCCGGATCGACACCGCGGATGCCGTCGCGCAGACGGCGGGCCCGCGGCGGCCGGTCTGCTCGTCAAGCTCGTCGGCGCGCCCCTCGCCGTGCTGGTCGACGCCGCCACGTACCTGTTCTCGGCGGCCGCCCTCATGACGGTCCGCGTCGAGGAGCCGCGGCCCGGAGCGCACCGAGAAGCCTCAGGTGCGTGCGCGAGGTCCGGGAGGGCGTCCGCTGGGTCTACCGCGGCTCGGGCCTGGCGCTGCTGGCCGTGACCACGCACGTCTGGTTCGCCGCCAACGCGCGTGCTGGGCGCCGTGCTCGCCCCCTACGCGCTGCTGACCCTGGGCCTGACGCCGTTCCAGCTCGGCCTGACCACGGCGCTGACCGGGGTCGGCGGCGTCCTCGGTGCCCTGATGTCGAGCGCCGGCGGTCGGCGTCTCGGCACCGGCGGAGCCATCATCGCGGCGCACGTCGTGACCACCGTGGGCGTGGTGGCCGTCGTGATGGCCGGCGTCGGCACGAGCGGCCCGTGGGCCGCCATGGCGCTGCTCGGCCTCGGGCAGGCCTGCCACGGGTTCGGCATCGGCTTCAGCAACTCCCACGAGATGAGCTACCGCCAGGCGCTCACCCCGGACGGGCTGCAGGCGCGCACCAACATCACCATGAGGTCGTTCAACCGCGCGGTCGTGGTGGTCGGTGCGCCGCTCGGAGGCCTGCTCGCCGTCCAGACGAGCAACCGGACCGCGCTGGCCGCAGCTGCCGTCGGGTTCGCCGCGACGGCAGTGGTACTCCTGGCCTCGCCGTTCCGTCGGGCGCGGACATCTGTCTGAGCGCGCCGCCCTGCGAGGGCTGACTCACGAACCCGGGATCGGCTCGGTGGTCTCGACGTCGCCCGTTGCGGCCTCGTTCCTCGGCCGCAGGGCTTGCTCGACCCGCGTAGCCGACGCGCCGCGCTCCTTCGTCGCGCGGCGCTGGCTACTTGCCGTGGCGCAGTGCGGCGTGGAGGTCCCAGTTGAGGCGCGAGATCACGTCGAGCGGGATCTCCTTGGGGCAGGCCGAGGCGCACTCACCGATGTTGGTGCAGCCGCCGAAGCCCTCGGCGTCGTGCTGGCCGATCATGTTGACCACGCGGGTGTCGCGCTCGGCCTGGCCCTGCGGCAGCTCGCCGAGGTGGGTGATCTTCGCGCCGAGGAACAGCGACGCCGAGCCGTTGGGGCAGGCGGCCACGCAGGCGCCGCAGCTGATGCAGGTGGCGACGTCGAAGGCGCGGTCGGCCTTGTCCTTCGGCACCGGCGTCGCGTGGGCGTCGGGGGCGGCACCGGTGTTCACCGAGATGTAGCCGCCCTGCTGGATGATCCGGTCGAACGCCGAGCGGTCGACGACGAGGTCCTTGACGACCGGGAACGCGTCGGCGCGCCACGGCTCGACGGTGATGCTGTCGCCGTCCTTGAACGAGCGCATGTGCAGCTGGCAGGTGGTGGTGACCTCGGGGCCGTGGGCCTCGCCGTCGATCATCAGGCTGCACTGGCCGCAGATGCCCTCGCGACAGTCGCTGTCGAAGGCGATCGGCTCCTCGTCCTCGGCGTTGAGCTGCTCGTTGAGGACGTCGAGCATCTCGAGGAAGCTCATGTCCTCCGAGACGCCGTCGAGCTCGTAGGTGTGGATCTTGCCGGGAGTGGCGGCGTCGGGCTGCCGCCAGATCTTGAGGGTCAGATGCATGGTTCCCTGGCTCACTTGTAGCTCCGCTGCTTCATCTCGACGAACTCGTAGGTCAGTTCTTCCTTGTGCAGGATCGGCTTCTCGTCCGGTCCCGCCCACTCCCAGGCCGCCACGTAGGCGTACTGGTCGTCGTGCCGCAGGGCCTCGCCGTCCTCGGTCTGCGACTCGCCGCGGAAGTGTCCGCCGCACGACTCGCGCCGGTTGAGGGCGTCGATGCACATGAGCTCGCCGAGCTCGAAGAAGTCGGCCACGCGGCCGGCCTTCTCGAGCGACTGGTTCATGCTCTCGGCGGAGCCGAGCACCTTGACGTTGCGCCAGAAGTCGGCACGGAGGCTGCGGATGAGGTCGATGGCCTTGCGCAGGCCGTCCTCGGTCCGCTCCATCCCGCAGTACTCCCACATGATGTTGCCGAGCTCGCGGTGGTAGGAGTCGACGCTGCGGGTGCCGTTGGCGTTCATGAACGCCTCGAGGCGCTGCTTCACCGACTGCTGCGCCTCGACCACCGCCGGGTCGTCCTCGGCGATCTTGTCGAAAGGACCCTCGGCGAGGTAGTCGCGGATGGTGTTCGGCAGCACGAAGTAGCCGTCGGCCAGACCCTGCATCAGCGCGGAGGCGCCGAGGCGGTTGGCGCCGTGGTCGGAGAAGTTGGCCTCGCCGGTGACGAACAGCCCGGGGATCGTCGACTGCAGGTCGTAGTCGACCCAGAGCCCGCCCATCACGTAGTGCACGGCCGGGTAGATGCGCATCGGCACCGTGTAGGGGTCCTCGCCCGTGATCCGGGCGTACATGTCGAACAGGTTGCCGTACTTGTCCTCGATGGCGTCGCGACCGAGGCGGTCGATCGCCTCGGCGAAGTCGAGGTAGACGCCGCGGCGGACGCCGTCGACCTCGGGCCCGACGCCGCGGCCCTCGTCGCACATGTTCTTCGCCTGCCGCGAGGCGATGTCGCGGGGGACCAGGTTGCCGAAGGCCGGGTAGATCCGCTCGAGGTAGTAGTCGCGGTCGTCCTCGGGGATCTCGCGCGGGTCCTTGGCGCAGTCGGACTGCTTCTTGGGGACCCAGATCCGGCCGTCGTTGCGCAGCGACTCCGACATCAGGGTCAGCTTCGACTGGTGCGCGCCCGAGACGGGGATGCAGGTCGGGTGGATCTGCGTGTAGCAGGGGTTGGCCATGAGCGCGCCCTTGCGGTGCGCCCGCCACGAGGCGGTGACGTTGCTGCCCATGGCGTTGGTGGAGAGGAAGAAGACGTTGCCGTAGCCGCCGTTGGCGAGGACGACGACGTCGGCGAAGTAGGTCTCGATCTCGCCCGTCACGAGGTCGCGGACGATGATCCCGCGGGCGCGGCCGTCGACCACGATCAGCTCGAGCATCTCGTGGCGGGAGTAGCACTTGACCGTGCCGGCCGCGACCTGGCGCTCCAGGGCCTGGTAGGCGCCGATCAGCAGCTGCTGACCGGTCTGGCCGCGGGCGTAGAACGTGCGGGACACCTGGACGCCGCCGAAGGAGCGGTTGTCGAGCAGCCCGCCGTACTCGCGGGCGAACGGGACGCCCTGGGCCACGCACTGGTCGATGATGCTCGTGCTCACCTGCGCGAGGCGGTAGACGTTCGACTCGCGCGAGCGGTAGTCGCCGCCCTTGATGGTGTCGTAGAAGAGCCGGTAGACCGAGTCGCCGTCGCCCTTGTAGTTCTTGGCCGCGTTGATGCCGCCCTGCGCGGCGATCGAGTGCGCGCGGCGCGGGGAGTCCTGGTAGCAGAAGGACTTCACCACGTAGCCGGCCTCGCCGAGCGTGGCGGCGGCCGAGGCGCCGGCCAGGCCGGTGCCGACCACGATGACCGACAGCCGGCGGCGGTTGGCCGGGTTGGCGATGCGGGCCTCGAACTGGCGCGTGTTCCAGCGCTCGTCGATCGGGCCGCCCGGGGCCTTGGTGTCGGCGATCGGGTCACCGAGCACGTAGTAGCCGGCGGCGTCGTCGAACTCCTGGTCGTGCGACACGGTGTGGGAGGAGTCGAAGGCGTTGGTGGTGTCGGGCATGTCCGTCATGTGAGTAACCAGTCCCCTGAGTCGATCAGTCGATGACGCCGGCGACGACGAAGATCGGCACGAGCGAGAAGCCACCGGCCACGACGACGGCGAGGATGGCGCCGATCGCCTTGGCGTTGCGGCGGGCGCGGGCGTTGTTGGTCAGTCCCAGCGTCTGGGCGGCGCTCCAGGTGCCGTGGTGCAGGTGCAGGGCCAGCGCGACCATCGCGAGCAGGTAGACCGCGGTGATCCACCAGACCTCGAAGCTCTGGACGAGCAGCGTGTAGGGGTCGCCTGCCGCGTCGCCGGTCTCACCGGTCTTCACGTTGACGCGGCCGACGCTGAAGTTGAGCAGGTGCCAGACGATGAAGAGGAGCAGCGTCACCCCGCCCCAGCGCATGAAGCGCGAGGAGAAGCTCGAGTGCTTGTTCTTCTTCACCACGTACTTGGTGCTGCGTGCCCTGCCCGCGCGCCGCCACAGCGCGACCGCGCTGGCGACGTGCACGACGAGCGCCAGGATCAGCGCCGCACGGAAGATCCACAGGAAGCCCTCGTGCGGGAGCAGCGGCTCACCGAGCTCGCGCAGGTGCTCCGCGTAGCCGTTGAACGCCTCCTGACCCTGGAAGGCCTTGAGGTTGCCGTACATGTGCCCGAGGACGAAGGCGATGAAGAGGAGGCCGCTGACGGCCATCAGCATCTTCAGCGCGATCGTCGAGCGGGCCGCTCGAGAGCCCTTCACCAGGGCTGGTCGGGTCGTCATCACCACGACACGTGACTCTACGGCGCGCCGGACACCTCACGTTCACCCGTCGGGTGTGATCTAAATCCTGTCCGGTGGGGTGGCCGGGTCAGCCCAGGGCGCTGGCGAGCTCGCGGCGGCTCGCGATGCCGAGCTTGGTGTAGACCCGGCCGAGGTGGTTCTCGACGGTCTTGGGGGAGACGAAGAGCTCCTGGGCGATGTCGCGGTTGCTGCGCCCGATCACCGCGAGGGTCGCGACGCGGCGCTCGCTGGCGGTGAGGGAGTCCGGGCCGGGAGCGACCACCCGGCGGGGCCGGTCGCCCAGGGCCTGCAGCGCCTCGGAGATGCGGGTCTGCAGGGCGGTCCCGCCGCAGGCGATCGCGAGGTCGGTGGCCCGGTCGAGCAGCTCGCGGGCCTCGGTGCGCCGCCCCTGCGTGCGCCAGGCCTCCGACAGGTCGACCAGGGCCTTGGCCCGCTCGAGCCGGTCGTGCGCCTGCTCGAGGACGGCGACCGCCTCGCCGAGCTGGGACGTGCGCACCTCCGGGTCGCTCTCGAACCGCGCCGCCACCCGGAGTGCGGAGCCGAGCTCGGTCGGGCAGCCCCACGCCGTGGCGAGGGCGACCTGCTCGGCCAGGAGCGTGCTCGCCTGCTCCTCGTGCCCGAGCCGGGAGTGCGCGATGGCCGCCGGCAGCCGCCAGGCCAGGCCGGCCGGGTCGACGTCCGCGTCGTGCAGCATGGTCCGGAGCTCCTCGACGTGCACGAGGGCGCCGTGCGGGTCGCCGCCGGCGAGCTTGGCGCGGGCCCGCACCTCCAGGAGCCACATCGTGGGGATCACGCGGACGCCGCCCGAGGTGCCGTCGAACTCGGCGAGCGTCGCCGTGCACGACGCGAGGTCGCGACGCTCGAGGGCGACGTAGCAGCGGAACTGGGCGGCCGTGGCACGCAGCGCGACGACCTCGGGACGCAGCGGCTCGTGCTCGATGGCGGCGAGGACGGCCTCGGCCTCGGACTCGGTCGCGGGGACGTCGCCGGTGCGCCAGGCGACGAGGCTGGCCGCGTTGGCGAGCATGGCGAAGTCGACGGGCGAGCCGGCTCGCAGCACGCGCTGGCGTCCGCGCTCGATCTCGACCCGTCCCTCGGCGATCCCGTCGGCCGACAGCAGCGCCATCATCGCGAGCGTCCAGCTGACGAGCCCCTCGCTGCTGCGGGCCGCGTCGTCGAACAGGGCGCCGGTGCCGAGGGCCCGCCGCGCGAAGTCGGCCACCCGCTCGTGGTGCAGGGTCTGGTGGCGCCCGCGCTGGGCGTTGAGGGCGAGGAGGGTGCGCTCCTCGGGGGTGTCGCCGGCCAGGTCCTCGAACCGGGCCAGGTGCGCGAAGGCCTGACGGCGCTGCGACGGCACGAACTGGCGGGTCACGCCGAGGGCCGCCTCGAGCACGAGGCGGTGCGGCTCGTCGTCGAGGGGCGGCCAGCCCGCCAGGACGGCCTCGAGCTCCTCGACCGCGGCCTCGGCCCCGTGAGCCACGAGCGTGGACTGGCAGGTGGCGGCCTGGAGCTCGGCGCGCCGGCGGACGTCCGTCGTGGCCCGGGCGGCCTCCGCGAGCAGGTCGTGGGCCTCCTCGGCGCGGTCGGCGCGCAGCAGCGTGGCCCCGAGGCGCTCGCGGAGGACGAGGTCGCCGGGCCGCTCGAGCAGGGCGCGCTCGAGGCACGCCGTCGCGACCAGGCGGTCGCCCGCCGCGAGCGCGCTCGCCGAGGCCTGGTCGAGGACGTCGGCGGCGTCGGGCAGGGTGCCGACCGGCGCGTGGAGCAGGTGCACGGCCAGCTGTGCGGGGGCGGCGTGCCGGGCCTGGAGCTCGAGAGCCGCCCGGGCGTGCATCCCGGCGACCGTCAGCGAGCCGAGCGCCGCGATGGTGGCCTCGCGGATCACGGGGTGCACGAAGGTGAGGCCGTCGGCCCCGCCGACGAGCACGTTGGCGCGGACCAGGTCGGCGACGCCCGCCTCGAGCGCCGCGTCGTCGAGCTGCGCCACCTGGCGCGCCAGGTAGGGGCTCGCCTCGAGCCCGAGCACGGCGGCCGCCCCGGCGAGGGCGAGGGCGTCGGGCGAGAGCCTGCTCAGCATCGCTCGCGAGATGGTCGCCGGCCCGAGGCCGCTGATGGCGTGGGCCGTCACCGGCTTGGCGACGTCGTGCCCGGCACTGACCAGCTCGTCGAGGAGCGCGCCGGTCAGGAACGGGTTGCCGCCGCAGGCGGCGTGCATCGCCGCGACCACCTCGGCGCACGGCAGCGAACCGCCGGGCGTGTGGAACGCGGCGACCGCGGAGGGGGAGAGCGCCTCGGGCAGCAGCCGCTCGACGTACGGCGAGACGGTGAGCTCGGTGAGCGGCCCGGTGCCACCCGTCGGCGGCCGCGTGCTCACCACGAGCGCGATGGGCAGGTCGGCCACCCGGCGGGCGAGGTAGCCGAGGTAGCGGAGCGAGGGCTGGTCGGCCCACTGGGCGTCGTCGACGGTGATCAGCAGCGGCCGGGTCGCCGACAGGTCGATCGCGACCCACCACAGGGCGTGCAGCGTGCGGGCGATGTCGGCGTCGCCGGCACCGTCGCCCGCACCGTGGTCGGCACGCTCGGTCGCGGCGTCGAGCACCTGGAGCGCCCGGCCCGCCGGGCCGTCGAGGATGGCCTGCCGGACCTCGCCGCTGTAGCGAGAGACGGACCGCTCGACCATCTGCCGGACGACGCCCCACGACATCGAGGTCTCGGTCTCGTCGCCGGTGGCCTGCAGCCTGCCGAACCCGCGCTGGCGGGCGAGCTCGCGGGCCTCCCGGACCAGGCGGGTCTTGCCGATGCCGGCGAGGCCCTCGATCACGATCACCCGCCCGTTGCCCGCCACCGCGCTGTCGAGGGCGTCGGCGATGCGGGCCAGCTCGCCGTCGCGCTCGAGGATCTGCGACGCCGAGCTCATCTGCAGGGGCTCCCGGGACGTCGTCGCCCTGAGGGCCGCAGCGGGGGAGGGGAGGAACGCCCCGGGGTGTTCACCCGAGGATCATAGGGTCGCGCGGGGCCTCACCGGGTCGAGTTCGAGCAGCGTGGCGAGCTCGTCGACGGCCGCGGTCCAGGTGCGACCGCGCACGACGTCGCGGCCCTGGGCGCCCAGGAGGCTGCGGTGCCCGTCGGCCGCGACCGCGTCGACGGCGCGGGCGAACGCCCGCGGGTCGGAGGGGTCGTACAGCAGCCCGGTCTCGAGGTGGCGGACCACGTCGAGCGCGCCTCCGGACCGCGGGGCCACCACCGGCACCCCGGCTGCCGCGGCCTCGCGCAGCGCGTGGGCGCAGGTCTCGTGGTCGCCGGGGTGCACGAGCAGGTCGAGGCTCGGCATCGCGACGGCGAGGTCGCCGGGGCCGAGCGTGCCGGTGAACTTGGCGGCGGGGAGCCGTGACTCGAGCCAGCCCCGCTGCGGGCCTTCTCCGACGACGACCAGCCGGATGCCGGGCACCTGCGCCAGCTCGGCGAGGCGACGGACGCCGTGGGTCTTGCGCAGGCCGCCGACGTAGCCGACCACGACCTGCGGCCCCTCCGGGGAGCGGGCGCGCGACCACGACTCGTGCAGCCAGTGGTCGCGCAGGGCCGGCGTGAACGCCGCCGCGTCGACACCGGGACGCCACAGGTCGGCGTCCACCCCGAACTCGGCGAGCCGGCCGACCATCCACGCCGACGTCACGACGACGTGGTCGGTGCGGTCGGCCACCCGCGAGCGCCAGTAGTCGGCGCTCTGGTCGAGCACGGCGGACTGCTCGACGACGACCGACCGGAGGCCGGCCCGCCGGGCGTGCTTGAGCGCCTTGCGACCGAGCGTGCCGGGGGAGGTGACGTGCACGAGGTCCGGCGCGAACCCGTCGATCGCCGCGCGCACCTGCGGGCCGACGGCCTCGAGCGGGCGGATGCGCACGACCTGCGACGTGCGGTACGTGGTCAGGCCGGGTCCGGGGGTGATGATCCGCACCGTGTGGCCGAGGTCGACGAGTCGGTCGGCGACCGCCTTGAGCGTGGTGGTCGTCCCGTCGACGGCCGGGTAGAAGGTCTCGGTGACGAGCGCGATCCTCATGGCGCGAGGCTCCCGGGCCGCGGCGACCGGCGCCCGATCACCCGCCGATCACCGCGTGGACGCGGCGTGAACAGTAGTCGCGGCCCCGGCAGGCGGGCGGATTAGGTGTGGCTTGCTTCACATCGGCCCCCGAACTGTGCAGACTCACCCCCGACCACCGACAGACCATCGTGGCGCGAGCAAGGGATGCGGATGAGCACAGGCGTGCACGGCCCGACCAGGGCAGGGATCGAGGCCAGGACGCTGCGTGAGGACCGGTGGTGGATCGCGCCGCTGACCACCTTCGTCGTGTTCTCGTCGTTCGTCGTGTACGCGACGATCCGCGCGTTCATGGGCAGCAAGTTCTACGCCGAGCCGTACCTGTCGCCCTTCTACTCCCCGTGCCTCACCGACGACTGCGCGAAGGTCGGCGCGGACGACTTCGGGACGCCGTTCGGCGGGTTCCCGCTGTCGGCGGCGCTGATCATCCTCATCTTCCCGCTCGGCTTCCGGATGACCTGCTACTACTACCGCAAGTCCTACTACCGGGCGTTCTGGCTGTCCCCGCCGGCCTGCGGCGTGGCCGAGCCGCACACGAAGTACACGGGCGAGACGCGGTTCCCGCTGATCCTCCAGAACGCGCACCGCTACTTCTGGTACGCCGCGGTGCTCGTCGGCCTGATCCTCACCTACGACGTCTTCCTGGCGTTCCACTCGATGCCGGGCGAGTACGCGATCGGCGACGGCGACGACCCCGGCGGCATCCACATGGGTCTCGGCACCCTGCTGATGATCGTCAACATCGTGTTCATCTGGCTGTACACGCTCTCGTGCCACTCGTGCCGCCACACCGTCGGCGGCCGGCTGCGGCACTTCTCCAAGCACCCCGTGCGCTACAAGCTGTGGACCTGGGTGTCGAGGCTCAACGTCAACCACGGGCGCTACGCGTGGTACTCGCTCTTCTCCGTGGCCCTGGTCGACCTCTACGTCTTCCTGCTCGCCAACGGCACCATCCAGGATCCGAGGTTCTTTTAGATGCCCGACTCGCCACCCCATGACGGGGAACGAGATGTCCGGCGAGTCGGCCGGGGGCATGGAGCGCCACCAGTACGACGTCGTCGTGGTGGGGGCAGGCGGTGCCGGGCTGCGCGCCGCGATCGCGGCGCACGACGCCGGTGCCCGCACCGCCATCGTGTGCAAGTCGCTGCTGGGCAAGGCGCACACGGTGATGGCCGAGGGCGGGATCGCCGCGGCCATGGGCAACCGGTGGCCGGAGGACAACTGGGAGGTGCACTTCCGCGACACCATGCGTGGCGGGAAGATGCTCAACAACTGGCGGATGGCCCAGCTCCACGCCCAGGAGGCCCCCGAGCGGGTCATGGAGCTCGAGGACTGGGGCGCCCTCTTCGACCGCACCGACGACGGCCTCATCTCCCAGCGCGACTTCGGGGGGCACAAGTACGCCCGGCTGGCGCACGTGGGTGACCGCACCGGCCTCGAGATGATCCGGACGCTGCAGCAGCGCGCCGTCCAGCTCGGCATCGACGTCTTCATGGAGCTCACCGTCACCGACCTGTTCCAGGACTCCAGCGACGGCAAGGCCAAGATCGCCGGCGCCTTCGGCTACTGGCGCGAGAGCGGCCGGTTCGTCGTGTTCGACGCGCCGACCGTGATCCTCGCGACCGGCGGCATCGGCAAGTCGTTCAAGGTCACCTCGAACTCGTGGGAGTACACCGGCGACGGCCACGCGCTCGCCATGCGCGCCGGCGCCAGCCTGATCAACATGGAGTTCGTGCAGTTCCACCCGACCGGCATGGTGTGGCCGCCGTCGGTGAAGGGGCTGCTGGTCACCGAGTCGGTGCGCGGTGACGGCGGGATCCTCAAGAACTCCGAGGGCAAGCGGTTCATGTTCGACTACATCCCCGAGTTCTTCAAGGCGGAGACGGCGGACACGGTCGAGGAGGCCGACGCCTGGTACGAGGACAAGAAGAACAACCGCCGTCCCCCCGAGCTGCTGCCCCGCGACGAGGTGGCCCGGGCCATCAACTCCGAGATCAAGGCCGGTCGCGGCACGCCCCACGGCGGCATCTACCTCGACATCGCCTCGCGACGCTCGCCCGAGTTCATCAAGAAGCGGCTGCCGTCGATGTACCACCAGTTCAAGGAGCTGGCGGACGTCGACATCACCAGCGAGCCGATGGAGATCGGCCCGACCTGCCACTACGTGATGGGCGGCGTCGAGGTCGACGCCGACACCCAGGAGAGCTCGGTGACCGGGCTGTACGCCGTGGGTGAGTGCTCGGGCGGCATGCACGGCTCGAACCGGCTCGGCGGCAACTCGCTCGGCGACCTGCTGGTCTTCGGCAAGCGGGCGGGCGAGGCGGCGAGCGGGTACGCGAGCTCGCTCGGGGCCGACCGGCCCACGATCGACGAGGCCCACGTGAAGGCCGCCGAGCAGAGCGCGCTCGCTCCCTTCGAGGTCGAGGGCGGCGAGAACCCGTACACCATCCAGGGCGACCTGCAGCAGTCGATGAACGACCTGGTCGGCATCATCCGCGAGGGCGCCGAGCTGCAGCAGTCGCTCGACGAGATCGAGGCGTTCAAGGTGCGCGCCGCGTCGATGAAGGTCGAGGGTCACCGGCAGTACAACCCGGGCTGGCACCTGGCCCTCGACCTGCGCAACATGCTGGTCGTGAGCGAGTCGATCGCCAAGGCGGCCCTCGCCCGTGAGGAGTCGCGCGGCGGCCACACCCGCAACGACTTCCCGGCGACCGACGCCGAGTGGGGCACCAAGAACCTCGTGGTCACCCTCAACGGCGACGGGACCGGCGTCGAGCTGGCCGAGAAGCCGTTGCCGGTGATGCCCGAGGAGCTCACGAAGTACTTCGAGGCCGCACCCGCGGCGCCGGCCGGCGACGAAGGGAGCAAGTGAGATGGCCTACAGGCTGAAGATGAAGATCTGGCGCGGCGACAGGAGCGGCGGCGAGGTCAAGGACTACGAGGTCGAGGTCTCCGAGGGCGAGGTCGTGCTCGACGCGATCCACCGGGTGCAGGGCACCCAGGCCGGCGACCTCGCCGTCCGCTGGAACTGCAAGGCCGGCAAGTGCGGGTCGTGCAGCGCCGAGGTCAACGGCAAGCCGCGGCTCATGTGCATGTGCCGGCTCTCCGACTACGACCCGTCGGAGACCATCACGGTCACGCCGATGCGGACCTTCCCCGTGATCAAGGACCTCGTCACCGACGTCTCGTTCAACTACGAGAAGGCGCGCGAGCTGCCGTCGTTCTCCCCGCCCCCGCGCGACGCGGACGGCAAGCGCCGCATGGCGCAGGTCGACGTCGAGCGCGGCCAGGAGTTCCGCAAGTGCATCGAGTGCTTCCTGTGCCAGAACGTCTGCCACGTGGTGCGCGACCACGAGGAGAACAAGCCCGCGTTCGCCGGGCCGCGGTTCTTCCTGCGGTACGCCGAGCTCGACATGCACCCCCTCGACACCCACGACCGGCGCGAGCTGGCCCAGGGTGCGGCCGGCCTGGGCATGTGCAACATCACCAAGTGCTGCACCGAGGTCTGCCCCGAGGGCATCAAGATCACCGACAACGCGATCATCCCCATGAAGGAGCGCGTGGTCGACCGCAAGTTCGACCCGCTCGTGTGGCTCGGCAGCAAGATCGGCATCCGCACCAAGGACAACGACGGTCGCGAGGAGCTCTGAGCAAGATTTCTCACGACCGGTGTCGATCCACGCTCGCGCCGTTCGACCTGGGGGAGAACGAGGCCGCACGGGCCTCGTCGACCTGAGGAGCACACCATGAAGTACATGCTGATCATGCGGTCCAGCGACGCGGCCACCGCGGCCTTCGAGGACTCCGGGCTCTCGTTCGACGACGTCATCGAGTCGATGAGCCGGTTCAACGAGGAGATGATCGAGGCCGGCGTCCTGCTGGCGATGGAGGGTCTCGACGACGCCGCCACCGGGGTGGTCGTCGACTACTCCTCGACGCCGCCCGTCGTGACCGACGGTCCCTACGGCGAGACCAAGGAGCTGTTCGGCGGGTTCTGGATGATCGACGTCTCCTCGCAGGAGGAGGCCGTGGAGTGGGCCAAGCGGGCGCCGCTCGCCGGGCCCGGCATGAAGGCCGAGATCCGTCGGGTGCCCTCGATCGAGGAGTTCCCCCAGGACAACGAGTGGATCCAGCGCGAGCGCGCCTGGCGGGAGTCCACGGGCAACCTGTGACCGGCGCACACCACGGGGGCCGCGCCGGACGCCGGGCGGTCGAGGCCGTCTGGCGCATCGAGTCGGCCCGGATCGTCGGGGCCCTCACGCGCTACACGGGCGACTTCGCCCTCGCCGAGGACGTCGCCCAGGAGGCACTCGCGTCGGCCCTGGTCACCTGGCCGCGCGAGGGCGTGCCCGCCGACCCCGCGGCCTGGTTGCTCGCCGTCGGACGCCGGCGGGCGATCGATGCGTTCCGGCGCCGGTCCGCGCTGGAGGAGCGGTACACGGTGCTGGCGCGCGACCTCGAGCAGTCGAAGGGGCAGGAGGTGGAGGACGTGGTCCGGGACCCCGACGCGATCGACGACGACGTCCTCGCCCTGATGTTCACCGCGTGCCACCCGGTGCTCGGCCAGGAGGCGCGGATCGCCCTGACGCTGCGCGTGGTCGCCGGGCTGTCGAGCGACGAGATCGCCCGCGCCTTCCTCGTGCCCACCGCGACGGTCCAGGCGCGCATCACGCGGGCGAAGAAGACGCTGACGGCGTCCGGGGTGCCGTTCGAGGTGCCGCCGGCCTCCGAGCGCGGCGAGCGGCTGGCGTCGGTGCTGAGCGTCGTCTACCTCGTCTTCACCGAGGGCTCCTCGGCGTCGTCGGGCGACTCGCTCCTGCGCACCGACCTCGCGCAGGAGGCGCTGCGGCTGGCCCGGCTGCTCGCCCGGCTCGTCCCGGACGACAACGAGGTGCTGGGGCTGCTGGCGCTGCTCGAGCTCACCGCCGCCCGGTTCCCGGCGCGCACGGGACCCGACGGACGTCCGGTGCTGCTCGAGCACCAGGACCGCAGCCGGTGGGACCGTGTCGGCCGTCCGTCGCGGACGAGCGGCTCTCGCCGGCGCGACCCGTCTCGGCCGCGGGCTGGGTGCCTACGGGCTGCAGGCCTCGGTCGCGGAGTGCCACGCGGTGGCCGCGTCGGTCGAGGAGACCGACTGGGAGCGCGTGGTCCTGCTGTACGACGCGCTGAACGGTCTGGCTCCCTCCGCCGTGGTCTCGCTCAACCGGGCCGTGGCCGTGTCGATGGCCCACGGCCCGGCTGCGGGTCTCGCCGCCGTCGACGGGCTGGTGGCGGACCCGCGCCTCGCGACCTCGCACCTGTTGCCGAGTGTGCGCGGCGAGCTGCTGCTCAGGCTCGGCCGCCACGACGAGGCCCGCGCCGCGCTGCTCCTCGCCCTCGAGCGGTGCGGCAACGAGCAGGAGCGGACGGTGCTCGCCGCCAAGCTGGCCTCCCTGACCTGACCCGTGCCACGGCGCGGAGGCACGGTCGTAGGGTCGAGTCATGCGCTACGCGGTGTGGCTGGTCGCCCTTGCCCTGGTCGTCGGAGGGGTCGCGACCTTCGCGGCCTCCGGCGGCACCGACTTCGGTTGGTTCGCCTACACCCCGCTCGAGGACGGCGGCGTCACCGGCTTCTCGCTGTCGGGGAACGTGGTCGTCTGGTCCTACGCGCGCGTGGCCGGGCTCGCCGTCGCGGCGCTCGGGCTCGTGGTCCTCGCGGCGGCCGTGGGGTACCGACAGGGACGCCGCGCCGCCACCCGATGACCGGTCCAGACTTCCGGAGAAACGCCTTCCGGAGCGCCGCTCGGAGCGCGACACTGGTGGTCCACCTCGGGAGCCATGGGGGGAGTGCGTGATCGAGACCCTGGACGTCGAGCGCCTGTGGCAGCTCACGGCCGAGCACTCGCCCTGTCGGGATGACGCTCGTCAGTCCCGAGGGCGTCGTGCTCACCGCCAACCGCGCGCTGTGCTCGATGCTGCGCTGCACCGAGGACGACCTGCGGGGCCGGCGCTACGAGCTGCTCACGCACCCCGACGACGTCGAACGGCACACCGCGCTGTTCGACGAGATGATCGCGGGGGCGCGCTCCGACTACCAGATCACCAAGCGGTGCCAGCGCGCCGACGGGACGACGCTGTGGGGCGAGCTGTCCACCGCGCTGCTGCGCTCCGACGACGACGAGCCGCTCTACGTGATCGGGCAGCTCCACGACGTCACGCCGCAGCGCGAGCGCGAGGAGCAGCTCGCCGAGGCCCTCGAGGTGATCAAGCGGCAGCGGATCATCTCCGACGCCATCTTCGACACCGTCGACGTGGGGCTGCTGCTCATCGACCGCGACGGGAAGTACGAGGGCTACAACCGGCGCCACCTCGACTTCCTCAACCTCGCCTTCCCCGACGGCCACCTGGGCCAGTCGGGCCAGCTGGGCGAGGTGTACGCGGCCGACGGCAAGACGCTGATCTCGAAGGAGGAGATGCCGTCCTACCGCGCGGCCCAGGGCGAGGAGTACGACGACTTCCGGATGTGGGTGGGTGCCGACCCGCTGACCCGACGCGCCCTCGCGGTCTCGGCGAGGTCGGTGCGCGACGAGGACGGCGCGTTCGCCGGTGCCGCCCTGGCCTACAGCGACATCACCGACCTGATGCGCGCCCTGCACGCCCGTGAGCAGTTCCTCGCCGACGTCTCGCACGAGCTCCGGACGCCGCTCACCTCGGTGGTCGGCCACCTCGAGGTGCTGCTCGAGCACGAGGAGCTGAGCGCGGAGGTCGCGCGCCAGGTCCGGGTCGCGCACCGCAACGCCGGCCTGCTGCGCCACCTCGTCTCCGACCTGCTCGAGTCGGCCCAGCACCGCGGCGGGACCGTGGTCCTCTCCCGGACGCCGGTCGACGTGGCCGAGCTCGTGGCGGAGGCGGTCGAGTCGGGTCTCCCGGCCGCCCGGGCCGCGGGCATCGAGGTCGCCGCCACCCTGCCCGACCGGGTCGTCACGGTCGTCGACCACCAGCGGCTGCGCCAGGTCGTCGACAACCTGGTCTCCAACGCGGTCAAGTACACCGACCGCGGCGGTCGCGTCGACCTGTGCCTCGACGTCGACGACGACCAGATCGTGCTCCGGGTGGCCGACACCGGGATCGGCATCGAGCCCGGCGACCTCGGCCGGCTCTTCACGCCGTTCTTCCGGGCGCGACAGGCCCGCGAGCGACTGACCCCCGGAGTCGGTCTCGGCCTCGGCATCGCCGAGGCGATCGTCGTCGCCCACGGCGGGCGGCTCGCGGTCAGCAGCGAGGTCGGCGTGGGGACGACCTTCACCCTCACCCTGCCGCTGGTCGTCCCGTAGGCCACGAGCCCGGGACCTCACGGTCCGGTCGTACGGTGAGGAGCGTGACGAACGAGCCGGAGGAGCCGCGCGACTGGTGGAAGTCTGCCGTGGTCTACCAGGTCTACCCGCGCACCTTCGCCGACGCCGACGGGGACGGCGTGGGCGACCTTGCCGGCATCCGCGGCAGGGTCGACCACCTCGCCCGGCTCGGCGTGGACGTCGTCTGGTTGAGCCCCGTCTACCGCTCGCCGATGGACGACAACGGCTACGACATCAGCGACTACCACGACGTCGACCCGGTCTTCGGCACGCTGGCCGACCTCGACGCGCTGCTCGACGACCTGCACCGACGCGGGATGAAGCTCGTCATGGACCTCGTGGTCAACCACACCAGCAGCGCCCACGCCTGGTTCCAGGAGTCCCGCCGCAGCACCGACGCCCCGAGGCGCGACTGGTACTGGTGGCGGCCCTCGGTGCCCAACGACTGGCAGTCCTTCTTCTCCGGCCCCGCGTGGACCCGCGACGACGCGACGGGGGAGTCCTACCTCCACCTCTTCGCCGAGAGCCAGCCCGACCTCAACTGGGAGAACCCGGAGGTGCGCCAGGCGGTCTACGCGATGATGCGGTGGTGGCTCGACCGCGGGGTCGACGGCTTCCGCATGGACGTGATCAACCTGGTCTCCAAGCCACCGCTCGAGGCGCCCCAGGCCGAGGTCTTCAACGGCCCGCGGGTCCACGAGTACCTGCAGGAGATGCACCGCGAGGTGTTCGCCGGGCGCCCGCCGGGCCTGCTGACGATCGGCGAGACGCCGGGCTGCACCCTCGAGCACGCCCGGCTCTTCACCGACCCGGCGCGCGGCGAGGTCGACATGGTCTTCCAGTTCGAGCACGTCGACCTCGACTCGGGTCCCGGCGGCAAGTGGGACGTCGTCCCGCTGACGGTGCGCGCGCTCAAGGAGTCGCTCGGCCGCTGGCAGACCGGGTTGGCCGACGTCGGCTGGAACAGCCTGTACCTCGGCAACCACGACCAGCCGCGCTGCGTGAGCCGCTTCGGCGACGACTCGCCCGAGCACCGGGTCGCCTCGGCGAAGGCCCTCGCCACCGTCCTGCACCTGCACCGCGGGACGCCGTTCGTCTACCAGGGCGACGAGCTCGGCATGACGAACGCGGCGCTGGAGGGGCCCGAGGACCTGCGCGACATCGAGTCGGTCAACGCCTACCGCGAGATGCTCGAGCGCGGCCTGGCGCCGGGCGACGCGATGGCGGCGATCCGCGCCAAGAGCCGCGACCACGCCCGGACGCCGGTGCCGTGGCCGGAGGCCGAGGCGCAGTGGGAGGACCCCGACTCGGTGCTGCACCACTACCGGTCGCTCATCGCGCTCCGGCACGACCAGCCGGTGGTCGTGCACGGGGACTTCACCATGCTGCTGCCCGAGCACGAGCAGGTGTACGCCTTCGTGCGCCGCCTCGACGACGTCGAGCTGCTCGTGGCGGCCAACCTGTCGTCGTCCGGCGCCGTGGCCGAGCTCGACGGTGAGCGGGTCGAGCTCGGGCCGTGGGAGACCCGGGTCGACCTGCGGACGGCGCGCGGCTGAGGAGGTCCGCCCACACGGTGGTCGAGGAGGCCGCCCGCACGGTGGTCGAGGCGGTCCGCCCACACGGTGGTCGAGGAGGTCCGCCCACACGGTGGTTGAGGAGGTCGCGCTAGCGACCGTCTCGAAACCTCTGAGCCGGAAATGCGTCCCTCGCGAAGCCATCGAGCTCACCAGGTTTCGAGACGCTCCCTAGCGGGAGCTCCTCAACCACCGTTCTGACCGGTTTCGAGACGCTCCCTAGCGGGAGCTCCTCAACCACCGTCCTCACCAGGTTTCGAGACGCTCCCCAGCGGGAGCTCCTCAACCACCGTTTGGTGGGTTTCGAGACGCTCCCTAGCGGGAGCTCCTCAACCACCGTCCTCACCAGGTTTCGAGACGCTCCCTAGCGGGAGCTCCTCAACCACCGTCCTCACCAGGTTTCGAGACGCTCCCTAGCGGGAGCTCCTCAACCACCGTCCTCACCAGGTTTCGAGACGCTCCCTAGCGGGAGCTCCTCAACCACCGTCCTCACCAGGTTTCGAGACGCTCCCGCGGGGCCGTCGCCATCCCGCCGTACCAAAAAGATCACACTCGGTGGCTGCTGTGACGACCGCCTCCTAGGGTTCGCACCATGACGACTGACGGGACCGCTGTCGAAGGCGGTCTGGACGAGCCGACCGAGCTCGAGCCCGAGCAGGGCTCGCTCGAGCTGGCGCAGCCGGAGGACAGGCACACCCGGGAGGACTGGGAGCGCGAGACCGCCGCGGTGCTCCGCAAGGCGAGGCGCCTCACGGACGACGACCCGGACAGCCTGGTCTGGGAGAAGCTGACGCTCACCACGCTCGACGGCATCGCGCTGCCGCCGCTCGGTACCCCCGACCTGCTCGAGGGCCTGCAGACGTCCGGTCGGCCGACCCGCGCGGGCGACTGGGACATCCGGGCGCACGTCGCGGACGGCGACGCCAAGGCCGTCAACGAGGAGGCGCTCGGCGACCTCGAGGGCGGCGTGTCGTCGCTGTGGCTGCAGGCCTCGCCCGCCACGGACTTCGACGTGGCGCTCGCGGGGGTCCTGCTCGACCTGGCGCCGGTGGTCCTCGACGCGACCGCCGACCCCGTCGCCACCGCTCGGGCGTTCCTCGACTGGGCCGGCGACCGCGAGCTGCACGCCGGGACGAACCTGGGCGTCCCGGTCGGCCTCGACGGACCCGTCGGAGGTCTCGACACCCTTCCCGGCCGGGCGGTGCTGGCGTTCGTGGTCGACGCGACGGCGGTCCACGACCGCGGCGCCTCCGACGCCCAGGAGCTCGGCTGGTCGATGGCCGCGGCGGCGGCCTACCTGCGCGCCGCGACCGAGGCGGGCCTCTCGGTCGCCGACGCCGCCGCACTGGTCGAGTTCCGCTACGCCGTCACCGACGAGCAGTTCGCGAGCATCGCGAAGCTGCGCGCGGCGAGGCGCCTGTGGGCCCGGGTGCAGGAGCTCTCGGAGTCCGAGCCCGTGGCGATGAGGCTGCACGCGGTCACCAGCCGGCCGATGATGACGCGCTACGACCCGTGGGTGAACATGCTCCGCACCACCGTCGCCGCGTTCGCCGCCGGCGCGGGCGGCGCCGACTCCGTCACGGTGCTGCCGTTCGACAGCGCGCTGGGCCGGCCCGACGCGTTCGGTCGCCGGATCGCCCGCAACACCTCGCACCTGCTCATCAGCGAGTCGCACGTCGCGAAGGTCGCCGACCCGGCCGGGGGCTCCTACGCCGTCGAGAAGCTCACCGACGACCTCGCGGCCGCCGCCTGGGCGGTGCTCGGCGAGCTCGAGGACGCCGGCGCGGCGAGCGCTGGGACGCCGCGATCGACGACGTCGTCGCGGCCCGGGAGCAGCAGGTCGCCACCCGCAAGCGGCCCCTGACGGGCGTCAGCGAGTTCCCGAACCTGGCCGAGTCGCTGCCGGAGAGGTCGGGGGAGCCGCTCGGCGTCCGCGCCTACGCCGCCAGCTACGAGGCGCTGCGTGACGACCCGTCGACGTCCCACGTGTTCCTCGCGACGCTCGGCAGTGTCGCCTCCCACACGGCGCGCGCGACCTTCGCCACCAACCTGTTCGCGGCGGGCGGGGTGGCGGTCGACGTGGCCGGCCCCACCGACGGCGTCGACTCCCTGCTGGCGGCCTACGACGGCCAGCCCGTCGTGTGCCTGGCCGGCTCCGACCCCACCTACACCGAGTGGGGCGAGGCCGCCGCCGCCGCCCTGCGCGAGGCCGGCGCGACCCGCGTGGTGATCGCCGGCAAGGCCACCGACTACTCCGACGACGCGTGCTCGACGGGTGTCGATGCCCTCGCGTTCCTCGGCCGCACGAGAGAGGCGCTGGCATGAGCGTTCCGAAGAGCTTCAGCGGCCTGCCCCTCCACGGTGGTCGAGGTGCGACGGGCGAGGTCCGAGCGAGGGGCCTCGAGACCCCGTCCACCGTCGGGTCCCCCTGGCCGAGCCCGGAGGGGATCGACAT